>CAKRUB010000006.1 GCA_934402375.1 uncultured Acetatifactor sp. | reverse complement strand
GCCTCATAATGTTTCTATTAGATTATATCATCGGGATAACCTTTTGACCCCAGTATCATGACAAAAGGAACGTCCCTTTGGCATCCCTCTGGCATCGAAAACATATGTCAAAGTGTTGATACTTGGTATATCTTTAACTCTCAATATATAAATTCATTCCTCTACTATTTTGAAATCCAAACCTTTCATAAAAAGACGTTTTGCCTTCTGCAGCGGTTAATCCAACACTGGTAAAAGTTTCATCTTCAGTATGTTTCTTTATGTATTCAAGTAAATAATTAACTATACCTGTTCCTATACCTTTCCCTTGATATTCTGGCAAAACAATTATCTCTTGCAGATACCAATACATAACACCATCACCAACAAGTCTACCCATTCCAACTACTTCATTATTTACAATAGCCACTACATCAAGTAAATCATTTTTTAAAGCTCTTTCAACTTGATCTATTGGTCTATTTCTAAATCCTGTAGCTATCTTTAACCTAATAAAGTCGTTTGCTGATAATTGATTCTCAACTAAGGAAAAATCAATAATATGCACTGTATATTACTCCTTAATCAATTGATTTGTGACTCATTTTCCTCGGAAACATTCCTTTTGTCACTCTGTCACGTTTTTACCCTTACAATTCAATGCTACCACATTTAGGCAAAAAACAAAACTATTTACTTTATAGGAATTCCCATAAAAAGCGCTCTCAGGGATTTTCCTCCACTGGCATCCAACTTTATTCCATTTCACCTGCTATAATACGCTTTAACAGCATTTTCAAAGGTTCATTAGCAGGTCATGACAAAATACCGCTCCTCATGACAAGATACTGGGGTCAAAAGCTCCACTGGACTGTAATTGTCTGAATTATTTGAATTTATAGAACCCCTGAAAATAATTCCGACATTTCAGACAGTTGAGGCTTTTGCCCCGACGTCTTGCCGCAAGGGGCGTTACCGTAGCCCTCCTATTCTGCGAGTATTCGCGCCCCAATTATATCAGGCTCCCTATTACCAGCACTAAATCTATCGCAATAAGAATGTGCAGTACAATATGATAAAGATCCGGGACAAGGCGTGTTTTGCTTGTCGGAAACAGCTTTACCGTACCTTCAAAGCATCTGTTGTAACCGTCCAGCTTCTTTGCACTTGCGCCAAAGATCGTAAAATACTCATGACAAAAGAATTGCACAATTAACCATAATGCCAGTTCAACCATAAGAACCCATTTACCTACCGGTTCCCATAGCAGGTAAGTGATCATTCCTATGGAAAACAGCACCTGCACAACAAACTCAATGCTTTTTATTCCCATACCCTCTACCAACAACACTTTGCCAAATCGCCATGTAACTGTACAACCGAGAAACCACAACCACAATAAGACTGATATAATCACTATTAAAATTCTCATGTAATATACTCCCTCACTTCTAACGATCGATCATTCCCGCAATCACCAGATAACCCCTACGATGACCGACTCCTCTGACGCAAAATAATCCCCCAGATTACTGCTCAGCCCACTTGCCATCAGCGCCTGATTAAAGGTGATTTCCTGCGTATTGCTCAAAACAATATAGGTCATTATCATTGCAGACGAGCCGCGGGGGTCGCCCGAAATTTCCAACCTGTATTTATAATTATGATCCGCCGTCGCCCACGTTCCGTCGCTCATCTCATAATAAGTGACATATACTGTCTCCACACCGTCTTCCTGCTTCCCGTCCGCTTCCACCGCTGACGTCACTTCGTATGCTTTGATAACATATGGCTCTTCCGGCAAGGAATCTGTCACATTCTCCGCCATAGCTTCTTCTCTGTTCTCAGGCGCACGTTCCTCCTCCACCGTTCCCTCCTCCGGACTGGCAGCGGGGCGGTTCGTCCAGAAACATACCGCAATGATAGCACAACCTATCAATGCAATAGTTACGATCCACCGGCTCGGTTTTCTGTAATTCAGAATTTCCCTCACCCTCTCCTTTACGCCGACTTCCCCGAAGGCAAGCGGACAGACACTGACCAGCCTTCTCTGCTGGCCGCAGCTCACAAGTGTTCTTGAATAGTCCTGTCTCTCGTCAAAGCCCAGTTTCCCGATGACCTTTTCATCGCAGGCAAGCTCAACATCCCTGCAAAACATAATATAAGCGATCCAACAGACCGGCTGGAACCAGTACACGGTCAGAAGCAGGAAGCCAAAAGGTTTCCACAGATGATCCCGTCTTTCCAAATGCGCCTCCTCATGTGCGAGCACATGCCGCATCTCCGTCGCCGCCAGCCCGGAGGGCAGATAGACGCGGGGATTGATAAAGCCCCGGATGAAAGGAGTTTTTATGGCATCACAGAAATAAATATTGTTTCTGTCACAAACAGCTTCCCTCACCGTGTGGCGGACACGGATGCTGCTCACCGCCGCGCTGCACAGCATGACGAGCACCCCGATGCACCAGACAATTCCTGCCGCATCCACCCTTGTTATAATCCGCACCGCATTGTCCGACACATAATCAACAGCAGCACTCTCCACAATAGGATTTATGACATTGCCCATGCCTGTCATTCCGCCGCCTGTGTCCGGTTTGCTGGCTGCGAAATCGGAAACAATTGCAGTATACAAAACGTCTGCTTCGGGCACCAGACTGATTGAGCTCTCAATGAAAAACGGACAGACCAGGCGGATTGCCACACATCCCCACAGTACACACCTCACCCATTTAGGCATTCCCCGAAACGCCGCTCTGAACAGTATCACTGCCAGAATCATCCAGCCTGCCGACACGCTTCTGTCGAATAATTCCAGAAAAATATCCCCCATGCTCATTTCTCCTGTTCCGCCGCTTCCCGCGGCAAGGTTTTCTTCACGCAAACAGACCACACAATATAGTCTCCTCTTTTAGACTACACCATGTGGTCTATATTGTCAATTCCTGAATTTAAATGATACCCACGCCGGCGCGCTTTCTGCCTGCCCTGCTGGCAAGCCAATCCCGGCCCGCTCAAAGATTCACGTCATACAAAATATTTTTATACTCTTTACAGCGTGACAGTGTACCGCTCCTCGTGACAAAAGCTACGTCCCCGAAGTACGGTGTCGTTGCCGTCGTGCTGAAGCTCGCCCTCGGAAACAGAAGCAGCGGTTACGTTGACAAGGCGGATTGTGTACGGCTTGTCGGTCTTCACGGTGATATGAATCTGGCTGCCCTCTCTCTTTGCAAACACGGAAAGCTCCTCTGCCTGATCCATGCCGTAGACGATCGCCTCCGCGGTCTTTCCGTCCTTCAGCGCATAAATCCGCAGCTCTACGCCGTCGCCGTAATCATAGTCCGGCTTATCGTCATGCGCGCCAAGGGCAATGATGGAATTCTCCTTTACCATCAACGGGATGCTTAAGTAGCTATGTTTTTCCGTGAACCAGCCACAGCCCTCCTTCTCCTCGCCGGTGAAGAAGTTTGTCCAGGTTCCCTTCGGCAGATAATATTCCGCCATGCTCTGGTCGTTGAAAATCGGCGCAACAAGCAGGTTGTCGCCGAGCATGTACTGCTTATCCACATAATGACAGGTTCTGTCCTCCGTGTACTCCAGCACCATGCTTCTCATCGTGGGCACACCGGTCACAGAGGTCTCGACTGCCGTCTTGTAAAGATAAGGCATCAGTCTCGCCTTTAATCTTGTGAAGAATCTTACAACATCGACCGCCTCGTCATCATAGACCCAAGGCACTCTGTAAGAGGAGCTTCCGTGCAGTCTGGAATGAGAGGACAGAAGCCCGAATGCCACCCAGCGCTTGTAGACATCTGCCGTGGAGGTATTCTCAAAGCCGCCGATGTCATGCGCCCAGAAGCCGAAGCCGCTCATCATGAGGGAAAGACCGCCGCGCAGACTCTCCTCCATGGACTCATAATCGGACCAACAGTCACCGCCCCAGTGAACGGGGAATTTCTGTCCGCCGACAGTTGCGGAACGCGCAAAGAGAACTGCCTCTCCTTTTCCTCTCTTGCGCTCTAACAGCTCGTAAACACACTTGTTGTAGAGGTAGGTGTAATAATTGTGCATCTTCTTCGGATCGGAGCCGTCATAATAAACCACGCCCTCCGACGGGATTCTCTCACCGAAATCCGTCTTAAAGCAGTCAACACCCATATCCAGCAGCACCTCCAGCTTATCCTGGAACCACTTATAAGCCGCCGGGTTCGTAAAATCAACGATCGCCATGCCGGGCTGCCACATATCCCACTGCCATACCTGACCGTTTGTCCGCTTGATGAAATAGCCCTTCTCCATGCCCTCGTCAAAGATCACAGATTCCTGTCCGATGTAGCTGTTGATCCAGACACAGATGTTCAGTCCCTTCGCCTTGATGCGCTTGAGCAGACCCGCCGGATCAGGAAAAACACGGCTGTCCCAGACGAAATCGCTCCAGTGGAACTCCTTCATCCAGAAGCAGTCAAAATGAAAGGTACGAAGCGGAATCCCTCTGTCGAGCATGCCGTCAATAAAGCTCATGACCGTTGCCTCGTCATAGTTCGTCGTAAACGAGGTGGAAAGCCAGAGGCCGAAGGTCCACGGCGCCGGAAGAGACGGCTTGCCTGTCAGATCGGTGTAGCGTGTCAGCACCTCCTTCATGGACGGCCCATTGATCAGGAAATAGTCCAGATAACCGCCCTCCACGGAAAACTCGGTTCTTGTAACCATTTCCGTGGCAACTTCAATGGAAACCCTCTCCGGGTGGTTTACGAGAACGCCGTACCCCTTGTTCGTGATAAAGAACGGAATATTTTTATAGGACTGCTCAGTGCTGGTGCCGCCGTCCGCATTCCAGATGTCGATGCTCTGCCCGTTCTTCACAAAGGGCGTAAATCTCTCGCCCGTTCCATATACCAGTTCCCCGACAGACAGGGAGAGCATCTGGCGCATATAGGTCTCTTCCGCATCCGTCTCATTGTAGGCAAAGCCCCTGAAATCGGTCTTCATCAATGCGAGGTCACGTCCCGCGCTCTTTGTGATCATCTCGCCGTTGCGGTAGTAGGTCATGGACCAGTTCTTCTTTGTGATAACAAGTGTCAGAGAACCGCTTGCAATGCTGATCTCGTCCTCGCTGTCCTTCACGTCGAGCGGCAGCTCCTCCTGCAGCTCCAGCTCAAAGGAGGGTGTATTCACAACCTGTCCCTTATAATGATAGGTGCGCACTCTCAGGATCTCCGGCGCAGGAGAAGTAATCTCCAGTGTGAGATTCACGCCTCCGAGCGTATCTCCCCTTGTGACAATATGTGCCGTCGGCGCACAGATTGTCACCTTCTTCTCCTCAATTCTGGTAAAATAAACCTCTGCGGGTGCGAAACAACTGCAGCCTTCCTTTTGCAGCCAACATCCATTGCTGAATTTCATACCTTTATTCCCCTTCCCTTTCTGAAAAAGCCTTATTTTGCTCGAGCACCTTATAGTCTGATACTAACACAGCCTGCCCTCTGTGGCAAGACGTCAAAGGGACGTTTCTTTGGTATCACGCATCCAGTTCACCTTAAAATAATAGATGATAAATGTGACGGAGCTGAGCGTCCATGTCAGCGGATATGCCCAGAAGATAACCTGAATGTCGTGGATGAAATGGGTGGCGACCGTTATGTATATAATCCTGACGACACACCAGTAGGCAAGCATGACGAGCATCGGCACCTTCGTCTTTCCGGCCCCCCGGAAAATCCCGGCAAGACAGTGTGACAGCGCCAGCAGAAAGAAGAACAGCCCTTCCGTCCTCGACTGTTCAACACCGAAGGCAATCACGTCGGGCTCCTTGTTAAAGAATCCGACCAGAACCGGAGCAAACAGAACCAGTATCACGCCGGTGAGCTCTGCGAGCGTGATGCCGGCAATGACGCCGAATCTCGCGCCCTTCTTCACCCTGTCGTACTTCTCCGCTCCGAGATTCTGCCCGATGAAGGTCGTCAGCGCCATGCTGAAGCTAGTAATCGGCAGAAAGGCAAAGCCCTCCAGCTTTGAATAGCTTCCACAGCCCGCCATCGCCACGGAACCAAACGCATTGATGTTGGACTGCACGACAACGTTCGCTATGGAAATCACTGAATTCTGCACGCCTGCCGGAAAGCCGGGCCGTACCATCGTCTTCAGCATCGTCCGCTCCATCCGAATCTCCCTGATTTTCAGTCTTGCCGGTCCATCAATGCGCGTGAGCTTTACAAAGCTTATGATCGCGCTGACAAACTGGGAGATACAGGTTGCAAATGCCGCTCCCGCGATGCCGAAGCGGAACACGCCGACAAACAGGATGTCCAGCACAACATTCAGCCCTGCTGAAACAATCAGGTAGTACAGCGGATGCTTACTATCTCCGATCGCCCTGAAAATACTGCTCGTCGAGTTATACATTGCTACACCGATCGCACCGTAAAAATACACTCTGAAATAGATGACCGAGTTTGGCATAACGTCCTCCGGCGTTCCCATCAGCCGCAGCAGAACCGGCGTCACGAGCACACCGACCACCGTAAGCACCACTCCCGCAAGGAAGGAAAATGCGATCATCGTATGGACAGCCGTGGCGACCTTAGCATCATCCCGCGCTCCTATATACCTCGATATAATAACGCTGCCACCCATGAACAGCCCCTGCACAAAACCCACTAACAGGAAAATGAGGCTTCCGGACGACGTGACAGCCGCCAGAGCCTCCTTTCCAAGCACATTCCCGACTACCAGCGAGTCGACAACATTATAAAACTGCTGAAATAAATTTCCCAAAAACAATGGAATAGCAAATTTTGTAATTTCCTTCCATATCTTTCCCTCTGTCATATCCGCCTCCGGTTAAATATGTTTCCGAATTCATCCGAACAGATATGATTATATTTCCGCGCCGCAGATTCGTCAAGGGCAAACCGCACCGGTCTGCCCTGCATCGAGCTTCCGCCTCCGGATTCTCCTCATGAACAGCACCGAAATCAGACAGCTGATTCCTTCAGCGATCAGAAACGTCAGCCATACCAGCCATAACTGGTCTGGGTTCTCTCCCTATCCTGTCTTCCGTAATTAAAGGAGACAATCGGCGTTATGGCATCCCGCAGTCCCAACGCGGCAAAGAGAATAAACTGCTGTACCTTATAATACAGTCCGTAAGCTGTGACTGCCGCCTCGCTGACCCTCCCCAGAATAATATTCAGTCCGAAGGTCATCACAGACATCAACGCCTGTGCTATAATTGCAGGCAGTCCAATCGCATAGATGTCATGAACAACAGACATGTCCGGCTTCAGATAACGCAGACCATTGCTGAGTTCCGTGTTTTTCTTCAGATGGAAGATAACCGCCAGCGCCAATGACACAAGCTGTCCGATGACAGTTGCAAGCGCTGCGCCGTCTACTCCCATCTCAGGAAATCCCAACAGTCCATATATCATGATCGGATCAAGAATCATGTTTGTCACCGCCCCGGAAACCTGCGCAATCGTGGAATAGAGGGAATTTCCCGTCGCCTGTAAAAGCTTCTCGTAAACTGAAAAAAATACGATTCCCACAGAGATCACGCAGCATATCCTCAGATACCCAACTGCCATCGACGCAACCTCCGCATTTGCTGTCTGACTGCCGATATATGCCTCCACACCGCAGAACCCGAACAGCAGAAAAACAAGATAGATGACTGCTGCCAGAAAAATCCCATTTCCCGCAACCTGCGACGCCTTCTCCCTGTCACCCTGTCCGAGACTCTTTGAGAGCAGCGCCCCCATACCAACCCCTGTTCCAATTCCGATTGCCACCATCAGCATCTGCACCGGGAAGGCAAGCGTCAGGGCGTTCAACGCCTGTTCTCCGCCCTCCTTCATTCCTCCCACAAAGGCGCTGTCCACAATGTTGTAGACCGCCTGCAGCATCATTGACAGTACCATCGGGATACCCATAGACAGCATCAGCCTTCCCACCGGCTCAACTGCCATTCTGTTTTCTTTCTTTTCTTTCATTTTGAGTTCCTCTTTCTGATAAAATTTCCTGTTACACAAAAACAGCGAAAGGCGCAAACCCATCTGGATTTACGCCTTTCGCTACACGACAGTCTGTATTTTAACACATTATTTTTCAGAAAGTCAACCAAAACCTGACCGCTGGGACAATGGAAACTGCATCTGGTTACTGTTCACTCCGTTCACAGCAACACGCTTCGCGATGCACAGCGCCTGCAAGTCTCGCAAAATTGCATTTCATGCAATTTTGACTTCGCGGAATATGGACTGTGAACAGTAACTGCATCTGCACTTTAAACTCCGCTTATTCCAGACAGAACTGCTTTACAATTTCTTCCAGCATGGTCACAGATGCTTCGCATTCCTGTAGCTTGCCAATTCCCTGCAGGATCGAGCTCTGCGTCTCACCGGACTTCTCAGCAATACCTGTAATTCCCTGTGTGGACTGGGATACCATATCATCAATTCCGGCAATGGCATCCGCAATCTTCAGGATAAATTTCTCCAGCTCAGCCATTGCGTTCTTTGTCTGTCCCATTTTCTGCTGAAATTCCCCTGCATCCGCAAGGTATTGTCCGCCGACCTTACTGAAATTCTCATAATCTCCCAGAACTGTTTTTTCGAGGAAATCCATCACCCCAACCAGACTTTCGCTCATATTGGTCACTGCTTCATTCACTGTCCCGACAATCTCATCAATATTATTGACTGTCTGCAGGGTCTGTGAGGCAAGATTTCCGATCTCGGAAGCAACGACCGTGAATCCCCGTCCGGCTTCCCCTGCCCTTGCCGCTTCAATACTTGCATTTAATGCCAGCAGATTTGTCTTGGAAGAAATCTGCTTAATGGACTCCGTGAGGTCATTGATCTTTTTCACTGCATTCGACTGTTCTACTGCAATGTCCGTCTTCTGTTTCATTACCGTATACATCTGATCCGCTTTGCTTCTGGATTCACGACTGAGCCGTTCCATCTCAATGGCTCTCGCCTGTATCGCATTTGAATTCTGTTCTCCATCCACTGCCAGCTGATAGATACTTTGCGTATTTCTTTTTACTTCTTCTATATTCTGTACAATATTGTTTGCGTTGGCACTGGTCTCCTGCATCCCCGCAGCCAGTTCCTCTGTGGATGCCGAATTATCCTCCGCATAAATGCTGTTCTGCTTCATGATGCCGTTCAGATCTTCCAGATTCGTATGAAGGCTTTCCTCGGCTTCATTCAGATTGTGCACCATATCCCGCAGGCTTATCCGCATGACATGAAGTTCCTTTGCTATATCGCCCAGTTCATCCTTTTGCTGCCGCAGACTCTTTCCATCTTTTGTCGGGCGGAAATCAAGCTTGGCAGTCTGGTCAATAATTGTAGTCAGCCAATGGATCGGTTTTGTGATTCCGGTTCCGACAAACACACCAACCACACCGGAGAGAACAAAAGCGATCAGAACAGCAACTGCAATCATTTTCCCCAGCCTATATGCCTCTGCGTAAATTTCCTTTGTGGGAGCTGTAAGAACCAACTTCATCCCATTGTCAAGATTGTAATAGGTCAACTGCTTCTTGACCCCCTGCCAGGTATAACTGATGCTTTCTCCCTGCTGACCTTCATCCGACAGAACCGCCATAATATCAGAAAGGGAAGCATCCATATCCGCAAGCATTGCTGTCTCTTTTATTCCCTTATGATGCACAATCCCTCCCTGTGCATCCGTCAGAAATGCATATCCGGTGCTGCCAAGCGTCGTTGCATCTACCTGATCTGTAATCTTTCCGAAATCAATATCCATGCCGACAATTCCGATTGAGGTTCCGTCCTCAGCATACAGCGGAACTACATAGGAAATCATATAGACGTTAATATTGGCATTCAGATAAGGATCCATCCAGATTGCTTTCTTCGCCTGCACCGGAAGATAATACCAGCCCACATGCTCCACGTCCCCCTCTTCATACATAGAGAAATCTGTAGGGATCAGAAGCTGAAACTCATCCTTCAGTGATTCCCGCTGGGCAAAGACACCTGATGTAGGATTGGAGTATTGTGGATTATATCGCACATATGCTGTAATGGCTCCATCCGTATGATTTGCAAATTCTATGACAGTCTCCTCTATCGACTTTGTATATGTATCCGCATATGACTTATTTTTCTTAAAGGACGCGAAATCAAAATCCCGCATTGCAAGCTCGCTTAAGGTATTTACGGACTGTTCGATCTTCTGGATCGTGGAATTAATCTGTCCCGTCTGCATCTGTCCCGTCAGCTGCATTCTGTCTCTCGCATCGCTTCTCGACATTCCTGTTGAATTCATGATTGCGAGCCAGCCAATCACCATTGCCGTAAAGAGAGAACATGCTAAAATACCAGTAATCAGTTTCATCTTTATTGTCTTCATAGGTTCCTCTCCATTCTACTCATGATTCCAGATTTAATTGCACCTGTTTTCTTGTCCAAGATGATAGTTTTCTATTTCTGGTGCTTTCTATTTTAGCATAATGTTCATCATTTTTCAATAATTTTTCTGAATTGTGTCTATTTTGCACAAGTTCTTTATCCGTGTACCGTTGGCAGATCAGCCTGTTGCATGCCGGCACTGCATTCTGTTTTTCAGAAAGAGCGCCTTCTGGACAACCCATCTGGTCGGCTGTGAGGATGTACTGATCAGCGGCATCCGTATCCTGAACAATCTCCGCATGGCAAACTGTGACGGCATCGACCCGGATCACTGTAAAAATGTGCGGATCACAAACTGCCATATCGAATGCGCCGACGACTGTACTGTCTTCAAAAACACCGCAGCGGCAATGCAGTACGGCGCCTGTGAGAACATTATCGTCGACAACTGTACACTGCACCGGTGAAAACGGAATCGTGATCTACGGGGATGTCACCCGCAATATCTCCGATATTTCCTTCGACCATGTGGATGTCCGCCTGTGCAGCAAAACCCATTGGGAGAAGAACACTCTGGACATCCGCCCCTGCGAAAAGGACGGTCTGCGCTCCTGCGGTCTGACCGGCATCTACGCTAGAAATGCAGAGCGGATTACCTTCGCCGGCTGGCGGCTTGACGTCGATGCGTCCGTGCAGGATGTCTTCGCAAAAGAGACGGATATCGAAGACTGTGAAAGCATAAAAATAAACGTGTGCCGCTAGGTACACGTTTATTTATCGTCCTGCTTCCTATATTGCCTGCTATGCCAGCGCCTCGCCGAGTGCCACACAGTCCGCACAGGCATTCTCATCCGGCGCTCCGTTACAGATCACACAGTCGCATGCCAGCACTGCACCAGCCATTCTGCAGCGGTTCTCCCAGTCTTCCATCCACTCGCCGCTGCCCCAGCCGTAGGAACCGAACAATGCGATCTTCTTGCCGGAGAGCTTTGTCTCACATTCTTCAAACATCGGCTCGAACTCGCTTTCCTCAAGCACCTCCGCTCCCATGGCGGGGCATCCGAACGCAACTGCATCAAAATCATCCATCTGCGCAGCGCCGAATTCAGCGCTCGTAAGCAGCGTTCCCTCGCCGCCTGCCTTCTTGATGCCCTCCATCACCTGTGCTGCCATCGCCGCCGTATTTCCTGTCCCACTCCAATAAACCACTGCAACCTTACTCATATTCCTCTTCCATCCTTTCTTTTCTGTTCTATGAAGCCGCTACGATAAGCCGGTCGAGAGAGTTATGTATCCGGTAGAACTCGCAGTACGCCTTTGTACAGCGCCGGTATCTCTGAAACGTCTCCCGAGCCTGCTCCACATTTCCATATACCTTCCAGTCGCCCACCAGCTTCGCATTTGCGGCGCCCCAGAAGATAAAGCCCTCCACATCATCGACCGGATAACCCTTTCCCTGCAAAATCCGCCTTGCCCGGTCATCCGTCAGATCCCTCTTAAGCTCCAGCGGACGGTAAATATACAGAAGTACCCGGGAGTTCATTCCCCTGACCGGAATCAGCCGGAGCCCCTTCGGCACCAGCATCCTGTTCATCCGGCAGAGCCACTTTGTCTTGACCTCATCCGCCGGGCATGAAAAAAGATTTCCTGTTTTCAGCTTTGCCAGTGTGGGCGCTCCGTAGAGCACCAGCATTTCCTCTGCCATGTAGCATTCCCTTCATAGATGTTCTTTATTGGTTAGTTGTGTCTAACTAGTATTTATTATATGAATTTCCGGGGTAAAGTCAATTCCCCTTCATCCACAAAAATTTTCAATAAAAAAGAGTCTGCCTCTGACAGCAGACCCTAGCCTTCCTGTTCCGCAAATATCTTTGCCGCCTCGTTGACATACTCGACAAAGAAATTTTTTCTCACATAATAATCAAACACATTTCTCTCAGTTCCGTCCTTAAAACAGACCACCGTTTTGGATTCCGTGATATGCCCGGCGTCATTGTACTTCTCGCGTACCTCTGCCTTTCGGATTTTACTGTATTCCAGATAGTACAGCTTACTCAGCGGTTCCTTCACAATGATACCCTTTTTGACAAAGAGCATTCCCTCCTTCGCTGTCCGGAACAGAGTGGTATCAAGGAGCGCTACCGTCTCCTCTTCCTTCATCGGCACACAGAAATACCGCAGGAATTTACTGATCTTGCGGCGGTCCCATTTCGACCCCTCCTCAAAGAACCAGCGCGCACTCCGCACCTTTAACATATCGCTGTACTTTCCGAATAGATCCTGTACCCTGCTTTCCGGCTCGCTCATCTGAACACTCTCCTGTTCTTCAATTCTTCATAGAGCAGACAATAATTTTCATACCGCATCCGGCTGATCTGTCCAGCCTCCACGGCATCCTTCACGCCGCACACCGGCTCTGTCACATGGGAGCAGCCGCCGAATCTGCAATACTTCTCATACTCCGCAAACTCCGGGTAAAATCCGGCTAACTCCTCCTTCTCCAGATCAAACAGCCCCAGCGAACTGAAGCCCGGCGTATCCAGAATATAGGTGTCCTCGCCCACGGCAATCAGTTCAGAATGTCTCGTGGTGTGCTTTCCGCGTTCTATCTTTGCACTGATCTGTCCGGTCTCCATGACGGTTCCCGACTGCAGACAGTTGACGATGGACGACTTGCCGACGCCGCTCGGACCCGCCACCGTTGTCGTCTTTCCCGCAAGCAGCGCCTTCAGCTCGTCAATCTTCGTCCTCTGCGCGGCGCTGACCAGCAGCGTATGATATCCGCATGCCTCATAGATGCGCCGGTATTCCTCACCGTCGCTCTCCGCATCAATGTCCTGTTTATTAAAGCAGATGATGCAGGGAACGTCCTGCTGCTGCTGCATCATGATCAGGAACCGGTCGAGAAGATTAAAATTCGGCTTCGGCTTCACAATCGAAAAAATCACCAGCGCCTGATCCACATTTGCAACCGCGGGGCGGATCAGTTCACTGTGCCTCGGCAGGAGGCTGACAATATTTCCCAACGCCTGCTCTCTGTCCAGTACATCCAGTTCGACATCATCCCCGACAAGAGGCTTTCTGTTATCCTTTCGGAATATCCCCTTCGCCTTGCACTCATATACCCGCCCGCTGCCGTCCGTCTCCCGGCAGTGGACATAATAAAACCCTGCAATTCCCTTGACAATTTTTCCCTGCATTCGCGTTTCCTACTGTGGTGTAAATTCAATTCTTCTGGTGAAGGACTTCTCCTCCGACGAACCCGGTGTCACTTCTATCTGATTGCCGTTTTCATCCGTTCCGAAGACCGGATCTGTCGTCACGGTATAGGTCATTGTCAGCGTTCCGCCCGCTGATGTCAGCGGCGCATAGTTCGTGGAATAAGGGAAGCTGGAGGTACTCGTCTCCAGAAGCACCATATCGTCATCCGCCACAAGCTTGAGCTTCACCGTGGAGCCTGCCACATAGTCCGGTGCCTCCGCCGCTGTCGGTGCCTCAATGCTCGCATTGCATCTGTAGGTCGTCTGCTTCGGCTCGGGTCCCTGGCTGACCCGGATATCGATCACCGTCCCCGGCTCGACATAGAAGCCATAGGAATAGCTCTGGTAACAGATCAGTCCCTCCGCATAGGTGTCGCTGTATACGCGCGTCACGGTTCCGATCTGGAGCTTTGCCTCCGTCGCCTCCACCGTTCCGTCCATCTCGGAAAGTCCCATCAGATTCGGGACGCGAACCTGCGTGCTCTCAGCTCCAAGGCTGACAGTCAGGGTAATATTGCTTCCCCGTGCGAGCTTATTATTCGCGCCGGGTGTCTGAATTGCCACCAGTCCGGCCTCCAGTTCGGAGTAAGCCTCGGTTCTTGTAACAGTAAAGCCAAGCGCCAGCAGCGTACTGTTCGCCTCCTCATAGGTCAGTCCGATTACGGAAGGCACTACCTCACCTCTGGCACCCGCGCTGGCGGTCAGCGTGACCGTACTTCCAACCGGAACCTGTGCACCCGGTGCTACGTCGGCGCTGATTACCGTGCCCGCCTCGATGACATCGGACTCCTCGTAATCCACCTCGGATTTCAATCCCAGCTCCGTCAGCTTGTTTCTCACTTCCTCGACAAGTTTACCCTTGATCTCCGGCATCTCCACATAAGTGATCTGCTCCGACTCCGACGAGGATTCCCCGGACGAAGAAGATGGCTCATCCGTCCGGATCGGACTGCTCGACTCATCCCTGTTCGTATTCATTCCACTGAATACCTTTACAGCAAGAATAATGACAATCACGCAGATGACAACACCTGCCACAATGGCAAGAATTGTCGTCACCTTCTCCATTCTCGGGTTATAGTCATAATCCTCACCGTCCTCCGGCTCCTCCTCTTTCTCATACATAGAACCGGTATCCGTGCGGAGCCGCATCGGCTCCTCCCGTTCGGTATAGTCCTCCTGATAGGCAGTCCGCCTCTTGATCTGCGCTACCTCGCCCTCCGTGATGGCCCGCGTGTTTCCGTCCATATCGGGATCGTTCTGCACCACAAAATCTTCATCCGGGTTCATCAGGGACTGCTTCAGATCGGCGATCAGCTCCTGCATGTTCTGGTAGCGTCTGTCCGGCGACTTCTGGCAGCACTTCAGCACGATGCTCTCAACCGAGCTTGGGATCTCCGGCACAAACTCCTTCGGAGAGGGCATTTCCTCCTGAATATGCTTGATTGCGATTGCCACCGTCGTCTCCCCATTGAAAGGCACGCGCCCGGTAAGCATCTCAAACATCGTGATGCCGAGCGAATAAATGTCGCTCTTCTCATCACTGTAACCGCCCCTCGCCTGTTCGGGGGAGGTATAGTGCACCGAACCCATGACATTCGAAGTGATGGTATTGCTCGTTGCCGCCTTGGCAATGCCGAAATCCGTCACCTTCACCTTTCCGTCCTTGGAGATAATAATGTTCTGCGGCTTGATGTCTCTGTGAATAATATGATTGTTGTGAGCCGCCTCGATTCCCATGCTCACCTGAATTGCTATGCTGACGGCCTCCTTGTAGGACAGCCTCGCCTTTTTCTGAATATATTTCTTGAGGGTGATTCCCTCGACCAGCTCCATGACAATATAGTAAATTCCGTTTTCCTCTCCCACATCATACACATTGACGATGTTGGGATGCATCAGTCCGGCTGCCGCCTGCGCCTCTATGCGGAACTTGGATACAAAATTAGCGTTTTCACTGAATTCCTGTTTCAGAACCTTGACTGCCACAAAGCGGTTCAGCTTATGACATTTCGCCTTATAAACATCGGACATGCCGCCGGTTCCGATTTTTTCCAGTATCTCGTACCGGTCGCCTATCATCATTCCAATTTTAACCATAACTGCTCTCCATTCCGATTCAATGGTTTCCCTAACCCAAAGGCTCAATCAGTATCACACTGATGTTATCCATACCGCCATTTTCATTTGCCCTGCGGACAAGCTCCTCCGCCTTCTCGACAATGTCTCTGGCTCCATCAAGTATCATACGGATCTCTTCATCCTCCAGCATGTTCGTCAGTCCGTCGGTACACATGAGAATCAGGTCCCCTTCCTTCAGTTTCACGCTGAAGAAGTCCGCCTTTATCGTATCCTCTGCCCCCACCGCTCTGGTTATGATATTCTTGTCCGGGTGATTTCTCGCCTCGTCCCTTCCGAGACCGCCTCTTCTGACCATTTCCTCCACCCAGGAATGGTCTCTTGTAATCTGTCTGATTTCGTGACCGCTTACAATGTACAGTCTGCTGTCTCCCACGTTGGCAATAGAGAGTGTATCACCGTCACAGCTTGCCGCCACGACAGTCGTTCCCATTCCCTCCAGCTCCGGCATTCTCTCCGCACTTTCACGTACCTTTCCGTTTGCCGTTTCAATAGCTCTTCCGAGCAGCTTCTCCGGTATGGTTTCGTCCGATCCGGCGATCTCCTCCACCATTGTTGTCACGGCGAGCTTTGATGCATAATCTCCCGCCTTGTGTCCCCCCATGCCGTCAGCTACCACAAAGAGATTCGGCAGATGCCCAACCGGCTCCTCCGAGGTATACACAAAATCCTGATTCAATTTTCTCCTCTTGCCGATATTGGTAACAGAAAACGTCTTTATCACGCTTATGTCTCCTCCAAAGTCCGCAGGGCGCCGATTGTCTTATGTCTCAACTGTCCACAGGCTCCGTCGATATCCCTGCCCATTTCTCTTCTAATAGTAACATTTATTTTGTTTTTTTCAAGTTTATTTTTGAACGCCTGAATCCTTGCGCCCGTGGACTGCACATAGTTCCTCTCCTTGATCGGATTGACCGGGATCAGATTCACATGACAGCAGAGCGGTCTCGCAAGCGCCGTCAGCTCCGCCGCATCCTCGTCCGTATCGTTCACACCGCCGACCAGACTGTACTCAAAGGTGATCCGTCTGCCCGTCTGCTCAAAGTAATAGGCACATGCCTCCATCAGTTCGGCGATGCTGTACCGGTTCGCTATCGGCATCAGCTTCCGCCGCTTCTCATCCGTCGTCGCATGCAGCGAGAGTGCCAGCGTGATCTGTAGCTTTCGCTCTGCGAGCTGCCGCATACGAGGCACGATCCCACAGGTTGACACGGTAACGTTTCTCTGACTGATATTCAGCCCATTCTCGTCCGTCAGCATTTCGATAAAGGTCAGGAGATTTTCATAGTTGTCCATGGGTTCTCCCGTTCCCATGACTACAACGTTGGAAACCCTCTCACCCGTCAGCTTCTGAATGGAGTAGATCTGATCGAGCATCTCGGAGGGCGTCAGGTTCCGCTCCAGACCGTCCAGCGTGGAGGCACAGAATCTGCACCCCATCCTGCAGCCCACCTGCGAGGAAATGCAGACACTGTTTCCGTGCTTATACTTCATCCACACGCTCTCGACCACATTTCCGTCAGACAATGCGAACAGGTATTTCCTTGTGCCGTCTATCTTCGATTCCTGCACCTGCACGACTTCCAGCGAGGTATAGGTAAAGCTCTGCTCGCACCTTTCCCTGAGCGCCTTTGAGAGATCTGTCATCTCCGCAAAGCTCCCGGCGAGCTTGACATGCATCCACTGATACATCTGCTTCGCCCGGAATTTCTTCTCACCCATTGCCTCCAGCTCTTCCGTCAGCCGTGCCAGCGGCAACGACTTAATATCTGTCTTTTCTTCCATCATCTTTTCCATAATTAATATTAATCAGCTTTCATCGGTTTCTGAAATTTCGCAATGAAAAAGCCGTCCGCGTCCATATACCCCGGCAAAAGCTGGATGCAGGCGCGCCGCTCCTCTGTGTTCAACCCGTCCTTTTTCCCCTGTGCTTCACGGAGACCGGCGGTCTCCCATTTCTGTACCTTAAGCGCCTCCGGCAACTCCTCCTCAACGGAAACCGGCACAAATCCCAGCTTCTCCGTGATATAGCGCACCATAGCCTCATTCTCCGCAGGATTTATGGTACAGGTACTGTATAGAAGCGTGCCACCGGGTCTCACATACCGGCTGCAAACAGTCACGATCTCCCTTTGCAGCGCGTGAAGGCTCTCCATCCCTTCCCGGGTAATATGGTATTTGATGTCCCGCTTCTTTCCCATGACACCAAGCCCGGAGCATGGAACATCGAGCAGCACGACATCCGCCTTCCCCTCATTTTCAGGGTCAAAGCACAGCGCGTCCCACTCCTGAATCTCAATGTTGTCCATCCGCATTCGCTGGGCGTTTTCCCGGATGCGTTCCGTCTTTTCTACGGAGACATCCCTGCTCAGCACCTTCTTTGCCTTCTCCGCTGCAAGGATGCTCTTTCCGCCGGGCGCCGCACAGGCATCCAGCACCAAGTCCGTATTTTTAATGCCAGCAAGCTCCACTGCCAGCGCAGAGCTCACATCCTGCACCGTCCACTTTCCCTCCGCAAAGCCGGGCAGCGCATTGATATTATCAACATGCTCCAGTCTGCAAAGGCAGGGCAGATAGGCTCCCTCCCGGATCTCCACACCCGCCTGTGCGAGCTGCCCTTTAAGCAGCTCCCTCTCCTCCTCTGAAAGCCTTGCCGAAAAGCGCACGGAGACGGGATGCACCGCCATGATTGCCTTTAACATTGTTGCCGTTATTTTCCTGCCGTATTCCTCAAGCCAGAACCCGATCAGCCATTCCGGCATGGAATATTTCACGGACAGATAGCGCACAGGCTCCACCGCCTCGTCCGGCAAGGGAAGCTGTTCCTTATTTCTGGAAAGATTGCGCAGCACACCGTTGACAAAGCCCCGCAGATTGCCGAACTTTCTCTTTACGGCGAGCTTGCAAGCCTCATTGCAGACCGCACTGTCCGGCACAGCATCCATGTAGAGAAGCTGGTATACACTCATCCGCAGCAAAGTCCGCACAAGGGGCTTCATCTTCCGAACAGGCACCGTGGAAAAATGATCCAGATAGTAGTCGAGCTCGATCTGTCTCTCGATGGTGCCCTCCGTCACCCGCTTGATAAAAGCCTTGTCGCGCGCATCCAGATAATTATATTTGTCCAGAACCGCCCTGATCAGTTGATTGGAATACTGCTCTCCTTTTTCTATGGCGAGCAGGGTATCCAGTATAATCTCTCTCGTATTTTCTGCCACCGTTTAATCTCTCCTTCTGCGGTTGCCGAACAGAAGAATCAGCCTGAGCAGCTGCAAAATGGAGGATGCCGCCGCTGCAACATAGGTCATTGCCGCTGCGCTCAGAACCTTCTTACAGCCGTCGTTTTCCTGTGTCGACATCAGACCATACTGGTCGATCTTTGTAACGGCTCTGGCAGACGCATTGAATTCCACCGGCAGGGTTACCAGCTGGAACAGCACGGACAGTGCAAACGCCCAGATACCGATCTGGATAAGGACATTGTTCCAGCTTAAGATAACACCAAGAATGATGATCGGGATGCCAAGACGGCTTCCGATGTTCACGACCGGGACAAGCGCCGTCCTGAAATTCAGGGGCGAGTACCCCTGCGCGTGCTGGATGGCATGACCGCACTCATGCGCAGCAACACCCACCGCCGTCACGGATGCCCGGTTATAATTTCCATAGGAGAGACGCACCGTGTTGGTTCTGGGATCAAAGTGATCTCCGTCCTCACTCTGCAGACACTCGACCTGGACATTATACAGCCCCTCATTGTTCAGAATCCGCCTCGCTGCCTCCGCACCGGTCAGCCCTGTGGAATTCTGAATCTTATCATATTTTTTCATGACTCTGTTGACATGCGCGCTCGCCCAGAGGCAGAGCAGCATGCCGATGATCACAAGTCCGTAGGTAACATCATAGTAATAGTACATTCTGTTCACCACACCTTTCCGCTATCCGCAAACAAAATCATCTGCGCAGACCTCTCATCTGTCCGCACTCTCAAGCACCTCGCCCGGCTGCAGCTTCACGCCGAGCAGAAAATCGTGCGCCGTCATCCTCTTCTTGCCCTCGAGCTGGAGCTCCAGTATCTTCAGTGCACCATCGCCCGTCGCCACCGTCACAGCGTCCTTCTCCACGCGGAGAAGCTCTCCGGGGACATGTCCGGCAACCGGCTCCTCCGACAGGGGAACCGCCTTCCATATCTTCAACTGTTTCCCCTTAAAGCCTGTATAAGCGCTCGGCCACGGCGTCAGCCCGCGGATCAGCCTGTCGATCTCAATCGCCGGCTTCGCAAAGTCAATCCGCCCCATCTCCTTCCGGATCATGGCAGCATAACAGCTCTCCTCATCCTTCTGCTTTTGCGGTGTCAGCTTTCCCTCCATCAGAAGCGGCAGAGCCTCTGTGATTGCCTCACCGCCGAGCACCGTGAGCTTGTCACTAAGAGTCTCATAATCGTCCTCGCTGTCAATCGGTACTTCCTTCTTATACAGCATATCCCCCGTATCGATGCCCGCATCCATCTGCATGATCGTCACGCCGGTCTTCTCCCCGCCGTCGATAATGACATGCTGGATCGGCGAAGCCCCCCTGTATTTCGGGAGCAGCGAAGCATGAATGCAGAGACTGCCGAGTCTCGGAATATCCAGTATCTCCTGTGAGAGAATCTGTCCGAAGGCAGCGACGACATAGACATCCGCCTCGTAGGTCTTAAGCTCCTCGATTGCCTCCGGCGCCTTAATTCTCCGGGGCTGGAGGACGGGAATGCCATGCTCCAATGCGCATACCTTTGCGGGAGATGGCAGTAATTCCTTGCTCCGTCCTTTCGGCTTGTCCGGCTGAGTCACGACCGCCGTGATCTCATAACCTTCTCTGATCAATGCTTCCAGCGCTCCCACTGCAAAATCGGGAGTACCCATAAAAACAATTTTCAAATTTTTCTCCAAATTACTCATCCTCTTCCTCATAATGGGTGTCCTGCAGCGGCCCCTCTACCTTTTCCACATAGAGATGTCCGTCCAGATGATCAAGCTCATGGCAGATTGCGCGCGCCAGCAGTTCCGTTCCCTCAAGTTCAAACTCCTTCATATTGACATCCAGCGCAACCGCCTTGACATAGTTCGGTCTTGTCACCTTACCAGACTTTCCGGGCACGCTCAGGCAGCCCTCCTGTCCGGTCTGCTCACCGCTCGACTCCACAATCCTCGGGTTGATCAGTATATGCGGATCCTCCCCCGTCGTGTCGATTACCACGATGCGCTTCAGAATGCCGACCTGCGGCGCGGCAAGTCCGACTCCGTTCGCCTCATACATCGTGTCGAGCATATCGCCGATCAGCTCCTTGAGCCTCGGCGTCATCTCCTTTACTTCCTTGCACTTCTTTGTAAGTACCTCATCCCCGATTTCCCGTATGTTTCTGATAGCCATTTCTCTCCATCCCCGCCGCAGCGGATCTCCTTTCTCTTCTATCTCATATCTGTTTATTTCATACTCTTTTAATGCTCATAATTTGGTCACTCCCACATTCTGTTCCTTGCAAACTTCCCCATTTCCCCCAACAGTTGTGCAGAATGTGCCTGACCACAAGCAGTGCACTCTGGAGCCGCCGGTGCTTAGTCTCCGTACTTTGGAGACTTACGCACCGCTGCGTGCGGAAGGTAGCGAGAGCGTGCCTGCGGTGGTCTGCACATTCCGCGCAACGTCACTAGCGGAACTTCCCTTGTTTTGCCTTGACCCCTACAGCGTATTCACCGGATCAAAGTCAAACTGCACCAGCTCTGTCCGCAGCTGCTCCCCCTGTATCCTCTCCTCCAGCGCATCCTTCACTTTCACAAGTGTATCATATTTTGCGCATTTTACATAGAAAACAAATCTAAAAATATCATTAATCCTTCCGATCACCGCCGGTGCAGGCCCGATAATCTGCATCCTGTCCCACTGCCCGCCTGTCTGCGCAGCGTCTTTTCTCTCCTGTCCGCGCTCTGCGGTCGCACTCTCCCGCACAGATTCCGCAAGCGCCCCCGCAAGCGCCTCTCCCCGGCTCTCCTCCCTTGCAAAGATCTGCACCGCAAGCATATGTGCCGCCGGCGGATAGCCGCCCAGCTCCCGGTAAAGAATCTCTTCGCTATAGAAGCCCTCGTAATCCTGTCCGGCGGCATAGGTCACGGCATAATGCTCCGGCTGATAGGTCTGGATCACCGCCTCGCCCGGCAGCGCTCCCCTTCCGGCTCTCCCCACCGCCTGCGTCAGAAGCTGGAAGGTTCTCTCCCCGGCGCGGTAATCGTTTGCGCCGAGCGAAAGATCCGCCGCCAGCACCCCGACAAGCGTCACGCCCGGAAAATCATGTCCCTTGACAATCATCTGCGTGCCGATGAGCACATCCGCCTCCCTGTTGGAGAAGGCGGAGAGAATCTGCTCATAGCTGTCCTTCGTCTTTGTGGTATCTCCGTCCATTCTGAGCGTGCGCACATTCGGAAAGAGCTCCCGCAGCTTCTCCTCTATCTGCTGGGTACCTGCCTTAAAGCCGCTGATATAGCGGGAGCCGCAGTGCGGACAAGCGGACGGCTTCGGTTCACTGTAACCGCAATAATGACAGATAAGCCGGCCGCCCTTATGCTCTGATAAGGAGACGTCGCAGTGCGGACACTTCATGACATGCCCGCAGGCACGGCACGAGATGAACCCTGCATAGCCCCGCCTGTTCAGGAACAAAATGCTCTGCTCCCCTCTCTGCAGTCTGTCAGCCAGAAGCTCCTGCAGCTTTCTGCTGAAGATGGAGCGGTTCCCCTCCTTCAGCTCCTGTCTTAAATCTATCGTATAGACCGTCGGCAGCTGTCCTCCCGTGAGACGCTCCTTCAGGGTATACAGCTTGTATTCGCCGCTCTGCGCCCGGTAATACGCCTCCATGGAGGGCGTCGCAGAACCGAGCACAAGACTCGCGCCGCACATTCCGGCAAGCCTTGCCGCCGTCTCCCTCGCATGATACTTCGGCGTTGCCTCGCTCTTATAGCTGTTCTCATGCTCCTCATCCATAATGATGACACCGAGCTTCGGAAACGGCGTAAACAACGCTGACCTCGGCCCGATGATCACGTCGATCTCACCGCTTTTTGCGCGCTCGCACTGATCATATTTTTCCCCGGGCGAGAGCGTTGAATTCATCACACTGACACGGCTGCCAAATCTCCGGTAAAACCGCAATAACGTCTGATAGGTCAGGGCAATCTCCGGAATCAGCACAATCGCCTGTCTCCCCCGCCTGACCATCTCCTCGACGATCTGCATATAGACCTCCGTCTTACCGCTCCCCGTGATGCCGTGAATCAGATAGGTTGCGGGCTTCCCCGCATCAAAGTCGGCAAGGATTTCATCTGCAATGCGGCGCTGCGCGGCGCTCAGCACGGGGCGCATCTGCCGCCCATGAGCCGCCTCATCCTGTGCGAGCCGTACCGGATCGCGCAGGCTCTCCGTGCTCACAACCCTTACAGCACCTGCTTTCTCCAGCCCTCTCACCGTCTGCGCCGATACGCCAAGCTTTCCCGTCACCCACTCATAAGGAATTTCCTCCTGCTCCACCAGCTCCTGCAGGAGTCTCTCCTTTGCGACCTGTTTCTTCCTGCGGCTCTCACCGAGCAGGGAAATGATCTCCTCCCGGCTCATCAGGCGCTGCAATGTACGGTGTTCGAGCCGTTTCACGGTCTGCTTCGCAGGGATCACAGTTTTCAACGCCTGTATCATGGTGGAACCGTAATTCTTCCTGATCCATCCGGCGAGGGCAATGAGTCTGTCCTCCACACCGGCATTCTTTGTCGTAATCTCCAGAATATCCTTGATTCGCTGCGGGTCAAACTTGCAGTCCTCCCCGATCTCAATGACATATCCCTTCAGCTTGCGCCCACCGTTGCCGAAGGGCACTGTCACGCACATACCGATCTCCAGCCTGTCTCTCAGACGCTCCGGCACGCGGTACTGAAACGGCTTATCCAGTTTTTCATGAGAAATATCCACAATGATATCTGCATAAAGTTCCGACATGCTAATCCTCATTTCTGCGCGATCAGATGTGCTCCAGTCCACTTTCCAGGAGTTCACGGATGATCACTCTCTCGTCCATGGGATATTTCTTTCCCTTGATCTCCTGATAATCCTCGTGACCCTTTCCGGCAAGCACGATAATATCTCCCTCCTCCGCATGAGAGATCACATAGGCAATCGCCTCTCTTCTGTCACAGATCTCAATATACTTTCCGTCCGTCCGGCTGATGCCCGTCTTAATATCCTCAATGATGTCCTGCGGCTCTTCAAAGCGTGGGTTATCCGAGGTAATCACCGTCAGATCCGCCAGCCTTCCGCTGACTTCACCCATCTCGTACCTGCGCAGCTTGGAGCGGTTTCCACCGCAGCCGAAAAGGCTGACAAGCCGGTGCGGATTATACTCCTTTAACGTTGTGAGCAGGCTCTCCAGCGCCATTGCATTGTGCGCATAGTCAATCAGTACAATAAACTTGTCGGAAACTTCAACCTTCTCAATTCTGCCCTTCACCCTCGCACTGAGCAGCGCACGGCAGATTGTCGCTTCATTGACCTTGAAATGGCGGCAGATTGAGATTGCACAAAGCGCATTGTACACGCTGAACTTTCCGGGCATCGGCAGCTTCACATCCAGCTCGATCAGTCCCTCCGTACGGAAATCCACGCCGAGCGCCCCCGGCATATACACTCTTCTGATCCCTTCGGCACGGAGCATATTGCCCTCGCCCAGGCCATAGGTTTCCAGCTGACAGGTATGTCCCGCCGTCACCTTTTCCACATGTATATCATCCCCGTTTACAATCCCAACGCGGCACTGTCTGAACAGCAGCCCCTTGCACGCCATATAGTTCTCAAAGCTCGCATGCTCGTTCGGTCCGATGTGATCCGCCTCCAGATTTGTAAAAATACCGTAGTCAAAAATAAATCCCTGCGTCCTGTGGAGCATGAGCGCCTGTGACGAGACCTCCATGACGACTGCCTGCATACCGGCATCCACCATTTTTGCAAAGGTTTCCTGAATGATATAGGATTCCGGTGTCGTGTTGTCCGCCGGAGTCTCCTCCTCGCCGATGATCGTCTCGATCGTGCCGATCAGACCGCACTTAATCCCGGCATTTTCTAAGATTGAACGCACAAGGTAGGTTGTCGTCGTCTTTCCCTTGGTTCCCGTGATGCCGATCGTCTTTAATTTCTCCGCCGGATGTCCGAACCACGCCGCAGAAATGAATGCCATCGCATAGCGTGTATTTTCCACGCGGATCACGGTCACATCCTTTTCTTCAATATGCAGATCAATATCCTTGGAAACCACCAGAGCCGCAGCCCCCATCTCGACTGCATTCAGCGCAAACTTATGTCCGTCAAAATTCGCGCCCTCAATGCAGATGAAAAGGCAGCCCGGCTGAATCTTTCTCGAATCATTGATCACCGCACTGATCTCTCTGTCCGTGCTGCCCTGCACACATTTATATTCCAGCTTTTCCAATAAGTCGCCCAGTCTCATGACACATTCTCCTCCCGACCAAAAACAATACAATATATTTTACTCTATTTTCCCATTTTGTACCACACTTTTTTTCGGGCAGCAGAAAAGCCCCGGCATACACCGAGGCTTTTCCGCTATTTTCTTATGAGGGGGGAGATAGTGAGTTCATCAACTATCCGAAATACATATTACCCATAAAATGTGTCAAAACTGTGTCCATTTTCTAATACAAATCTAAAAAACTCTTAAATAATCATTTCTTCTGCTGCTTTTTCGGCTGGATCTTTGTCTTAAACAGATACCACAGGCTGCCCGCAAGGCATACGGAAGAGTAACCGCCGCAGACAATACCTACCATCAGAGGCAGTGCAAACTCACGGATGCTTGTCACTCCGAGGATATAGAGCACCGCAACCATGATAAAGGTTGTCAGCGAAGTAAATACGCTTCTCGACATCGTCTGGGTGATACTGGTGTTGACAACATTCTCAAGGCTGTCCTTGGAGGACATAACCGCCATATTCTCACGCACACGGTCGAAGATAACAATCGTCGCGTTGATTGAGTATCCGACAATCGTCAGCATACATGCGACGAAGGTATTGCTCACGGACATTCTCGCTGCCGCATAGAATGCAAGCACCACAAGCACATCGTGGAGCAGTGCAAGAATACTGCTGACACCGAAGCGGATATCCTTGAAACGGATCCTGATGTAGATCAGCATACATACCATGGAAACCGCAACCGCAACAATGGTATCTCTTCTCATCTCGCTGCTGACAGTCGAGCTGATTGTCTCAGAAGTGATCATGTTCTCATCGATGCCGAACTGTTCCTTGAACATATCGTTCAGCGCCTCTCTCTTTGTAACGTCCAGCGTGCTGGTCTTAAAGATAACCTCTGTGGTATCCTGTACCGTCTGTACCTGCACGGCACTGCCCGTCACATCCTCGATATAAGGCACAACGTCCGCGGTTGCCTTCTCAAGCGTCATCGCCTCGTCAAAGGTAACGGTCGTCTGTGTTCCGCCCTTGAAGTCCAGACTGTAGTTCAATGCATCTCCGGTGCTTATCTTATTCACACCCATCATGACAAAGCCTGCCACAATGATTGCGAGGGAGATTCCGAAGAACAGCCCCTTCTTGGAGAGCACGTTCAGCGCCTTATGCTCCCTGCCGATGCCGTACAGCTTCTCGCTCTTCAGACCGAGCGCATAGAACGCATTCAGAATATATCTTGTCACAACAAGCGCCGTGAACATGGAAAGCACAATACCAAGTGCCAGTGTCTGGGCAAAGCCCTTTACAGAGCCGGGGCCTAAGAGCAGCAGCACACCGGCTGCGATCAGCGTCGTGATATTTCCGTCGATGATTGCGGACAACGCTTTGCCAAAGCCGATCTTGATCGCATTCTGCACCGTCTTGCCGGTGGCAAGCTCCTCGCGGACACGCGCAAAGATCAGCACGTTTGCATCCACCGCCATACCGATGGAAAGAATGATACCTGCCACACCGGACAGGGTCAGTGTCATATCAAAGCCCTTCAGAAGAAGAACTACCAGCGCCGTGTAAGCGAGCAGCGCGATTGCTGCGGCAACACCGGGAATCAGATAAACAACAATCATGAGCACTGCCACGATGGCAAGTCCGATGACACCCGCCTTCAGGCTCGTCTGGATGGCATCCACACCGAGCTGTGCGCCGACAACCTTGGAGTGCAGTTCCTCCAGCTCGAGCTTCAGTCCGCCGATTCGGATCGTGGAAGCAAGATTTTCCGCCTTCTCGTAGGATTCCATCGGAGAAATCTGTGCGTTGCCGTTCGTGATTACAGCGTTTACCCTGGGAGCACTGATGATGCCGCCGTCATAGTAAATTGCCAACGTTTCTCCCTTGCTGTATGCCTGCTGTGTAGCGTCGGCAAACTTCTGCTGTCCTTCCTCTGTCATTGTCAGATCGACAACATACTCAGAATTGCCAAGCGTCTGATCTCTGTTGATGCCCGACTGCGCATCCTTGACATCAGTACCGGTCAACACGACCGAGCCGTCTGCAAGCAGTTCGTCGATCGTCTTGTTCATGACATAAGTATAACCGTAGGTGCCGTCCGCATTCTGTACCAGCTGACTGGAATAGTTTGTGTTTCCGTCAGGATCTGTCTGGGAAATAAAATACAGAGCGCCGGGACGTCCCAGCTCCTGCAAAATGGCATTGGCATCACTGACGCCCGGTATCTCGATATTGATACGATCGGCGCCCTCCTGATACACAATCGCCTCCGTGCTGTAGTTCAGCACACGCTTCTGGAGCTTGGCTATGGTGTCTGCCATATCGGTAGAGCTGGGAGCCTCATCTCCCACTACCTGATAGGTAATACTGACTCCGCCTGCGAGGTCAAGTCCCAGCTTGATGGTGGATGCACTGCCGTCGCCCGCCGCATTATAGCCGAAAATGTCAACATAAGTGACACCGACCAGAAGCAGCAGTACACAGAGCAATACAACGATCGCCTTGTTCTTTTTCATTGTTCTTTCGTCCTTTCTTGGATTTGTTTGTTCTTCTTTATTTACTCTTCTTCGCTCTCTTCGTCCATCTGCGCTACCTTCAGCATGATTGCACATTCGATCCTCTTCCGCTGCAATTCACAGCCCACGTCATAGGCATCGTTGATGTTGCCGTGGAAGTTATAGGAATTTGCTGCACAGCCACCGCTGCAATAAAACTTGGCAAAGCACTTCTTGCATTTATCCTTCGCGTAGACATTACAACACTTAAATTCGTCCCTGATGTCCTCTCTCGTCACGCCGTCAAAGACATTTCCCATCAGGAAATCCTCATTGCCGACAAACTGATGGCAGGGGTACAGATCCCCCCACGGCGTCACGGCGAGATACTCCGTACCTGAGCCACAGCCCGAGAGACGCTTTGCCACGCAGGGACCGCCCTCCAGATCTATCATGAAATGGAAGAAATTAAAGCTGTTTCCTTCCTTTCTGCGCCGGATCATTTCGACCGCCAGCTTATCGTACTCCTCTCTCAGCTTCGGGAGATCCATCTCCTGAATCGCATAGGAGTCCGTCGGCTGCGCCACAACCGGCTCCACAGAAATCTGCTTGAAGCCGAGGTCTGCCAGATGAAGGACATCATTTGAGAAATCAAGGTTATTATGCGTGTAGGTGCCGCGCACATAATAGCGCATCTGCTCCCTGCTCTCCGCTACCTTCTGGAACTTCGGCACAATAATGTCATAGCTTCCCTGTCCGCCGCGGAAGGGACGCATCATATCGTTGATCTCCTTGCGTCCGTCGATACTGAGGACAATGTTTGCCATTTCCCTGTTGGCAAATTCCATGATCTCATCGTTCAGCAGGACACCGTTCGTCGTCAGTGTAAAGCGGAACTTCTTGTTGTTCGGCTCCTCAAGGCTTCTGCCGTATTTTACCAGCTCCTTGACGACCTCCCAGTTCATCAGCGGTTCACCGCCGAAGAAATCCACCTCGAGATTTATCCGGTTGCCGGAGTTGGCAACCAGAAAGTCCAGCGCCTTCTTTCCGACTTCAAGGCTCATCAGCGCCCTTCTGCCGTGGTATTCTCCCTCCTCCGCAAAGCAATAGCGGCAGGCGAGATTACAGTCATGGGCAATGTGCAGGCACAGAGCCTTCACTACCGTCTGGCGCTTCTTAAAGTCAAAGACATAATTCTCGTAGATGTCCGGTGCGAATAATTGTCCTGCTGCCTCCAGCTCAAGCACCTCGTCCACCGCCTCGGTGATCTCCTCCTCCGGGTAGGGGATATTTACGAGATTCAGCACCGCCGCCTTGATCGTGTCAGCGTCCTTGATCCCCTCGTTCACCAGCGGCTCCACCAGCGGAATCATGTCATAGACAATATCGTCCACCACATGAATGGAACCGCTGTTCACATCCATCACGATATTGTATCCGTTACTTTTATACTGATGTATCACAGATCCGTTTCCTTTCTGTACCGCGCATAGAATAAGCAGCGACCGGAATCGCTGCTTGCTCTAGCCATCTCTGATTAGGTCAAATTATTTAATCTTTTCACAGCTCTGGTTGCCTACTGTGCAGGATGTCTTACATGCTGACTGGCAGGATGTCTGGCACTCGCCGCAGCCGCCCTTCTTCATGGACTCCTTTAAGTTTCTTGTTGTCAGGGTTTTGATATGCTTCATGATAAAAGCCTCCTTATGTTTCATCCTTCTATAGATTAATAAACACACTGTAGTATACCATAAATTTGCATTTTGTAAAATACTTTTTTTCAGAAACCTTGCTAAAAGCCTGTCAGCTCACCATTCCCCCGAGCATTCCACCCCCCGCGCAGAGCGCAAGAGTGGTAAAAAACGAATTCCCCAGATTTGCCCCCTTCTCCCCTGCAAACACGGAGATGACGGCAAGCACAAGGAAGTATGCCGCTCCCTCGAGCAGTCCCCAGAAGAATTTCCGGCTCTGCATCTTCTTCCCCGCCAGGAAGCCCGCAAAGAACGTAGCTGCCACATAGATGACGATGACGGCGATCGTCACAGCCTTCTCCCCCAGCCCGGACTTATACAGCAGCAACGAGAGCAGCGCCAGCAGCGCTCCCGTCAGTATGTAAGAAAACAAGAGACATTTCAGCAGAGAAACCACCGGCACCCCTCCGGCATTTGTTGACCGTTCCATGGCTTTCCTCCATCTTTCTAAATTTTCTATTAAAAAGATATGCGGTATCGTCAATAATCTTGACAACTGCTTTTCCCATCCTGTATATTTGTAATCGTGTAATCAACAACTACAACATTATTAAAAAAGGAGTGATTTTTTTGGATGCCCCAGGTGTCATACAACTTTTATTTCTGATTACATTAATTTTTCTTTCTGCGTTCTTTTCTTCTGCGGAAACCGCTCTCAGCACGGTGAACCGGGTAAGAATGCGCACTCTTGAGGACGAAGGCGATAAGCGAGCGGCAAGAGTCAACAAAATACTGGAAAAATACAGCAAGATGCTCAGTGCCATACTGATCGGCAACAATGTTGTCAATCTGTCCGCCTCAGCCCTTGCGACAACTCTGGCTATGCGGATCAGTTTTCCCGTCGGCATTGCCACCGGTATTCTGACGATTGTGGTTCTGCTCTGCGGCGAGATTCTCCCCAAGACATGGGCAATGCATTCCTCGGAAAAGCTTTCCCTCGCCTACAGCGGAATCATCTATGTACTAATGCAGATTCTTACCCCGGTGATTTTCCTTGTCGACAAGCTTGCAAATGTCATTCTGCGTCTGCTGCACGTTGACCCGAACAAGAAGGTCTCCATGACAGAGGCTGACCTGAGAACCTATGTAGAGGTCGGTCACGAGGACGGTGTCATCGAATCCGAAGAGCGCGAAATGATTTACAACGTGTTCGATTTTTCCGATGCTCTGGCGAAGGACATCATGATCCCGAGAATCAATATGGTGACTGTGGATGTCGCCGACACCTACGAGGAGGTGCTGAGCGTATTCCGGGAATCCATGTACACCCGTCTTCCCGTATATCAGGATGACAAGGACAACATCATCGGTGTCATCAACATAAAGGACTTCATCCTCACGGAGAATCCGAAGACCTTCCATGTGAAGGATATTCTCAGAGACGCACATTATACATATGAATATAAGAAGGTCGCCGATCTGCTGATCGAGATCCGCGAGAAAACCACCAGCGTGACCTTCGTGCTCAACGAGTACGGCGCGACCGTCGGAATGATTACACTGGAAGACCTGCTGGAGGAGATTGTCGGTGAAATTCGTGATGAATACGACGCGGACGAGGAAGAACTCATCCAGAAGAAGGGCGAACGCTCCTGGCTGGTTGAGGGCAGCATGAAGCTCGACGACATCAACGATGAACTCGGCACCGATCTCGACAGCGAGGATTATGATTCCATCAGCGGAATCATCATAGAAAATCTCGACCGTCTTCCCGAGGATAACGAGGAAGTCACACTGGACAACGGCATTCACCTGAAGGTACAGGGAATCGACCAGAACCGCATCAAAAAGGTATTGATCACGCTTCCCGAGCCGCCTGCCGAAGAAGAGGCAGATGCTGAAAAGAACGGTGCGGGCGACGAATAACCGCTAATAAAACCTGAAACAGCACATCGAAAAAGCCCTGAAGTACATTGTACTCCGGGGCTTTTGTTTCATCTTATTTATACACGGAAGGCAACCCTGATCTCCGTTCCTCTTCCAACCTCGCTGTCAAGCTCCATGCGCGCGTCATGCTTTGCCACAATATGCTTCACAATGGCAAGTCCGAGACCGGTTCCACCCGTGGATTTGGAACGACTCTTGTCTACCCTGTAAAATCTCTCGAAAATCCTGTCCTGATGCTCCTTGGGAATGCCGATTCCGGTGTCCTTGACAGACAGAATTACGGGTCTCTCCCGATCACCTTTCTCTTTCTTCACACACACATCGACCCTGCCTCCCGCGTTGTTGTAACGGATGGCATTATCGCAGAGATTGTACAACAGTTCCTCGATCATCTGTTTATTTCCGGTAATTTCACAGCTCTCGCCGCTGAGCTCGAGCGTCACATTATTCTTCTCCGCATTCATCTGCAAAACGCCTACACAGTCCTTTGCCATCGCGTAGAGGTCAAGCTTTTCAAAGACATCCTCCGACTCTGCACTGTCCAGCTCCGACAGGCGGATAATGTCATTGATCAGTGAGAGCAGCCTGTTTGCACTGTTGCGGATTCCCCTTGCAAAGCGGACTACATCCTCCTTGTCCGCCATCCCGGTCTCAATCAGCTCCGCGTATCCGGAAATGGAGGTCAGCGGCGTCTTCAGCTCATGCGAGACATTCGCCGTGAACTCCTGCCGCATCTGTGCATTTTTCAGAATGTCCTGATGCTGCTCCTGAATCATCTGGATAAAGGGAGCCAGTTCGTCGTAGACCGCCGGCTGAATACCGGCATCCATGTTCTCCGCCAGATTTTCAATCGGCTCTATCAGCTTGCGCGTCAGCATATGCGCCATACCGAGGCTCAACAGGATCAGAGCCGCCAGAATCCACATAATTGTCGGAACGACGCTGCTGAACACACTGATAATGCTTCCCGCGTCCTTCGCCACGCGCAGCACGTTCCCATTGTCGAGTCTGACCGCATAATAAAAGGTATTGTGCGACAGGGTCTGCGAATTCCGCATGGACTGTCCCTCTCCCTTTTCAAAGGCGTCCCGGATCTCCGGCCTGTCCATATGATTTTCGAGGGTGTTGCTGTCCACCTCATTGTCATAGAGAACCTTGCCCGACGGATCTACCAGTGTCAGCCGGATCTCCCTGTCGAGCAACGCCCCTCCCAGCTGTTCAAACTGTGTGTCCTCTCCCATCTCGCGCACAAGCACAGTATAGTCCTTGAGATCAGACGTGACCTGATTCTGGAACAGATTATAGTAAACCACCGTGATCAGTGCTGTCGTCATACAGATGGCAAGCAGCGCGATCAGAATAAAGGATTTGTTTATTCTCTTCTTCATGGCTACACTCCTTTGTATTCACAGATTTTCACTGCTCGTTCAGCAGATACCCCACATTTCTCACGGTCTTAATCATTCCTCCTGCCTCGCCGAGCTTCTGCCTGAGCGTCTTGATGTGCATATCCAGCGTTCTGGATTCCCCTTCAAAGTCCGTTCCCCAGATGCGGTCGAGAATGACCTCCCGCGTCGTGACAATGCCCGTGTTCGTCAGCAGCAGCTTTAACAGCTCATATTCCTTGTAAGTCAGTTCTACCGGTTTGCCGTCCACTGTGACTGTGTGGCGCTCTCTGTCCAGCACAATCACGCCAGCCTTCAGCAGTCTCTCCTTCTCCTCGTCTGCTCCGCTCCTGCGAAGCATCGCCTTCACCCTGGAAATCAGCTCCATGACTCCGAACGGCTTCGTCAGATAATCGTCCGCTCCGATGTCAAGTCCCTTCACCTTGTCAATCTCCGTTGTCTTCGCCGTTACCATGATGATCGGTACAAGCACCGTCTCCCTGTCCGCCCGCAGCTTCTTGACAATACTCAGTCCATCCTCATCCGGAAGCATGATGTCCAGAAGAATCAGATCGGGAAGCTGCTTCTCCATCGCCCGGGAAAAATCTCCCGCTGACCCGAAGCCCTCCACCTGATACCCCACGTTTGACAGTGCGAAGCTCTCTATTTCCTGTATACTGATGTCATCCTCAACAATATAAATCAGTGCCATTTTTTAGTCATTCCTCCGTCTCTGAACCGTTCCCATCGGATAACCTAACTTTAATGTATCCATCTCCGAAAGACAAGTCCTTTTCTTTCGGTCTGTCCTAGGGCAGAACATACCGCTCTCTGTATGCCGCGACCTTACCCTGAAAGTCCACATTGTCCTCCTGCTTCAGCTCATTCACATAGGCATGCGGTTCCACGCCCTCCTCCTTTTCCTGAAGCATGCAGATGGCAATGTTGGAGCAGTGATCCGATACCCGTTCCAGACTTCCCATGATGTCCGTCAGCAGAAGTCCGAGATCAATCGTACATTTTCCCTTGCGAAGACGCTTGACATGACGCTTCCTGATATCCATGTTCAGTTCGTCGATAACCTCTTCCAGCGGCTCAACCTGTCTTGCCAGCCCCAGATCCTCCTCCGCGAAACAGAGCGTTGTCAGCTTCAAAATATCATGGACAGCCTTTCCAAGAGTCTCCAGCTCCTTCTGTGCCTTATCCGAGAACTGCATGTCCTTCTGCCGCATCTTCACCGCCGCATCCCTGATTGCCCTCGCATAATCGGAGATACGCTCGAAATCCGTGATGCAGTGCAGGATAGAGTTCAAGATCTGACTGTCCTGCTCCGCCATATCCTGCGCGCTCAGCTTCACAAGATAATTTCCAAGCTCGTCCTCGAATTTGTCCACCCTCGCCTCCAGCTCAGTGACATGTGCAGCCGTCTCCTCGTCGTACTTCTGCAGCAGCCCTATCGCACAGTTCACAGCCTCCTCCGCAAGTCCTGCCATCGTCACCGCAACCGCGCGGCTCTGCTCCACCGCATAGGCGGGAATCTCAAGGAATCTCTCATCCAGAAGCTGCAATGCCTCGTCTCCGGCAGGCTTGTCCTCTGTCGCATCGTCCCTGATTGTCAGGCATGCCAGTTTCACAAGCAGCCGCGAAAAAGGGAACAGACAGATCGTCGTCGCAATATTGAACAGGCTATGCACCATTGCGATATCCAGCGCCGTCGCCGCCCTGTCCATGAAAGAAAACGGATGAATCGCATTGACAAGATAAAATACCGCCATGAACAGCGCTGTTCCGATGATGTTAAAATAGAGATGGATCAGCGCCGCACGCCGCGCATTTTTGTTAGCGCCGATGCTAGAGAGCAATGCTGTCACACAGGTTCCGATATTCTGTCCCATGATGATCGGGATTGCCGCACTGTATCCCACCGCCCCGGTCATGCACAGCGCCTGCAGGATGCCGACGGATGCCGACGAAGACTGGATCAGTGCCGTCAGTAAAAGTCCTGCCAGCATTCCCAGTATGGGATTGGAAAATTTTGTCAATATTCCGGTAAATTCCGGAACATCGGCAAGCGGCTTCACCGCTGCACTCATCGTATCCATGCCGAACATCAGCACGGCAAAGCCGAGCATTACGGTTGCAATGCTCCTCGGTTTATCCTTTTTGGAAAACATCAGAATTCCGACCGCAACAATAGCCAGAATCGGCGAAAAAGAGGTCGGCTTGCACATCTGTACAAAAAATGAAGAACTGTCGATTCCCGTGACGCCGAGAATCCATGCCGTAATCGTAGTTCCGATATTGGCACCCATGATGATGCCCACTGCCTGTTGCAGCTTCATGATGCCGGAATTGACAAAGCCGACCACCATGACAGTCGTGGCAGACGAAGACTGAATTACCGCCGTCACGCCCGCCCCGACCAAAACTGCCTTGAACGGGTTGTTTGTCAGCTTTTCCAGAATGCTCTCAAACTTTCCGCCGCTCACCTTTGCAAGCCCGTCTCCGAGCATCGTCATTCCGTAGAGAAATAATGCCAGTCCACCTACCATTGTCAGGAAATCAAACACACTCATATCTCACCCTCGCTTTTGCATAATCACATTTTCTTTATCTACATTTCTAATCATAATGTCCCTATGTAAAATGCAAAACCAGCGAATGTAAAATTTATGTAAAGTGCAGTTAATCTTCCAGTTCTCCCGTCACGCGGAACCTCGTCCATTTCCCGATATTGACGGCGTGATCCCCGACCTTCTCCAGATACTTTGCGATCATAAGATTATCGACCACCCTGTCGGCATCCAGCGTATGACCCTGAATCGCATGCATCATGTCCTCCTTGACCTGATTAAACAATCCGTCCACAACGTCATCAGTGTCAATTACCATGCGCGCTGTCTCGGCATCCCCCTCGACGAATGCCTCCACCGATTCCCGGACCATGGTTCTCGCCTCATCCATCATCTTCAGGATTACTTCATCCGACTCCGTTTCCTGCACCGGCTCCTTCCTCCGCAAAAACAGCTCCGCCATATCTCCGATATGATCGCCGATTCTCTCCATGTCCGTCACGACCTTCAGGGATGCCGTCACAAGCCGTAAATCCCTTGCAACCGGCTGCTGCTTTATCATCAGTGCAAGGCATCTCGCCTCGATGCTCCTGAGCATATCCACCATCTGTCTGTCACTGTCGAGCAGATTTTCCAGACTCTCAACGTCATTTGCCTTTGCCGCCAGCAATAGCTTGTCGTAGCCGATCTCCACAAGCTCTCCCATCTCCGCGACCTTATCCTTGAGCTGCTCCAGCTCCTGATCAAACACAATTCTTGGTGCCATAATAGCATTTCCTCTCTTTCTCAGCCAAAACGCCCCGTGATATAATCCTCTGTCCGCTTATCCTTCGGACGCGAGAACAGCATCCCCGTCGCCCCGAATTCCACCACTTCCCCGACAAGGAAGAAAGCCGTATCATCGGAAACTCTCGCCGCCTGCTGCATGTTATGCGTCACAATGACTACCGTATACTTCTTTTTCAGGCTCTCCATGAGCTCCTCTATCTTCAGTGTGGAGACCGGGTCAAGCGCGGAGGTCGGCTCATCCATCAGCAGCACCTCCGGCTCCACCGCCAGTGCTCTGGCAATACAGAGTCTCTGCTGCTGTCCGCCGGACAGTCCCAGTGCCGATTTGTGCAGTCTGTCCTTCACCTCGTCGAAAATTGCCGCACCCTTCAGCGCGTTTTCAACGATCTCGTCCAATTTCTGCCTGCTCTTCATTCCGTGCAGTCTCGGTCCATAGGCAATGTTATCATAAATGCTCATAGGGAACGGATTCGGTTGCTGGAACACCATTCCGACCTTCTTTCGGAGCAGGGTCGTGTCCACCCGCTTATCATAAATATCCTCTCCATCCAGCAGAATCTTTCCGTCGATCGTCACATTTTCAACCAGATCATTCATCCTGTTGATGCATTTTAAGAAGGTCGACTTACCGCAGCCGCTGGGTCCGATAAAGGCAGTGATCGCATGATCCTTAATGTCCATATTTACACTTTTCAGCGCGTGGTTCGTACCATAATGAAGGTTCAGGTTCCGCACTGTAATCTTATTCTTTTCCATAGAATTACTCTCCTGTGTTCTTCCTGTTATTTGCGAATGCCCTTTGTCACCAGCTTTAAGAGCAGATTGATGATCAGTACGATGATAATCAGCACACATCCGATACCGAACGCCGTCTCATACTCACCGTTCTGCATCTGGAGATAAAGCTCAATCGTCAGCGTTCCACCGGTCTCCATTGCCTTATGTCCGAGCTTTGCGATATTTTCCGCGAAGGAGCCCGTGAGCTTCGGCAGAAGTCTCGCACTTCCCGCCGTAAAGAGAAGCGCCGCCGATTCACCCACAATACGTCCCACGGCAAGGATCACGCCGGTCAGGATGCCCGGCATCGCCGATGGCAGAAGAATCGTCCGGATCATATACCACTTCGTCGCTCCCATTCCCAGTGCGCCGCTGCGATAGCTGTCAGGCACGGTGCGAAGTGCCTCCTGCGTGTTTCTGACAATCAGTGGCAGCACCATCAGCGTCAGCGTCAGTGCGCCGTTGAGCAGCGAATAGCCCAGTCCGAGCACGTTTCCGAAGAAAACCATACCGAACAATCCGAAGATTACAGAGGGAATACCCGAGAGCGTCTCGGTTGTAAACTCAATCAGATGCACAAGTTTTCCGGGCTTCGCGTATTCATTCAGATAGATGGCACCTCCAACGCCGACCGGTGTCGCGATCAGCAGCGTAATGATAATAATGTAAAGCGTATTGACCAGATTTCCCGCAATTCCTACCGTTCCCTTCAGGGCGCTCGTCACACTCGTAAAGAAGGAGGGCGACAGCTTGTGAAAGCCCTTCATGAAGACATACCCGATAATGCCGAGCAGAAGGAACACGGAGATGGATGCCGCCCCGTAGATTGCTGCAAGCAGAAATGCCTCCGCAGGTCTCTTTCTTTTTCTGTATAAGGTCGAATCAAACATCCCTCTTCGCTCCTTCCTTGAGAATCCGGTTCAGCACGACATTGATAATCATAATGAAAACAAACAGAACCAGTCCGATCGTAAACAGCATCTGTCTGTGCGTTCCCTGCGAATATCCCATCTCGCTGACAATCGCCGTTGTCAGGAACCGGACGGAGTTAAACGGCAGGGGTGCGTTCACGCTGCTGCCGGAGACAAGCGTAATCGCCATTGCCTCACCGATCGCTCTTCCAACACCCAGCACAACCGCTGTGACAATTCCCGACTTTGCCGCCGGAAGAATCGATTTAAAAATCGTCTGTATATGGGACGCCCCAAGCGCGAGCGACGCCGCCTTGATGCTCGGGTGAACCGCGCGTATCGAGGTCTCGCTGATATTGATGACGGTCGGCAGGATCATGATGGCAAGAACGATCACGGCGGACAGTAGATTTGCCCCGCCGGTGAACTGGTGTGTCGTTGATCCTGCGAACACCTTCAGCTCCAGCTTATACATCAGCGGATTCAGGAGATAAATTCCGAGCAGTCCGTAAATGACGGAAGGAATACCCGCCAGAAGCTCGACCGCCGGCTTTACAATGCCTGCCAGACGCTTGTCAGCAATCTCTGCCAGAAATACCGCAGTCAGGATACCGACCGGCACACCGATCAGAACAGCCAGTGTCGTTCCCACGATGGATGTCAGGATGACGTAGAGTATTCCGAATCTCGGTTCCGCTGCTGTCGGCTTCCAGACGGTTCCGAACAATATCTCCTTTAAGCCCACCTTAAAGATTGCCGGGGTACCGCTGATAATCATATACAGGGTGATCGATGCCACCGCAAAGATAGCAGCCAAGGCGCAGACTGTAAAAATTGCCTGCGCCACATGCTCTACGATCGCCTTATTTCTTCTGCTTCCCATCACGCTCTGTGATGCTTTGTCAGTTACTTTCTTTTCAGGCTGTATGCTCATACTCACATTCCCTTTCACGGGTGATTTACTTTACGGTGATCAGTCCGACCTGTGCTGCGACTGCCTGCCCCTCTTCGCCAAGGACATAGTCAAACCATGCGCGGACAAGCTCATTCTGCTCGGAAATCTCACCCTTGGTTGCCATGACGAAAGGTCTGCTCAGGAAATAATTTCCAGCCTTAATATTCTCAGCCGTAGCCTCTACACCCTCCAGTGCCAGTGCGATGACGCTGTCATCTACCACATCCAGGGAAACGTAGCCGATTGCTCCGGGTGTGGATGCAACCTTTGCCATAACAGCGCCTGTGCTGTCAAGCTCGTTTGCGTAAGCGCAGCTGTCTATCACGTCGAGAAGCTCCTCGAAGGCTCCTCTGGTTCCGCTGCCTGCCTCACGTCCGACAACGATGATCGGTGCATCTGCTCCGCCGACCTCAGACCAGTTTGTAATCGTGCCTGTGTAAATGTCTGTCAGTTGCTGCTTTGTAAGCCCTGTCACTGTGTTGGTCGGGTCTACACATACTGCAATACCGTCGATAGCAACAATGTTCTCCACCGCACCGTTATTCTTCTCTTCGTCCTTGAGGTTTCTGGAAGAATTTCCGATGTCCGCACTGCCGGAGGTAACTGCCTCGATTCCTGCGCCGGAACCTACAAATTCAGCTGTCACTGTCACATCGGGGTACTTCTCCATAAAGCTCTCTGCCAGAGCGTTTGCCAGCTTTTCCATAGAGGTGCTGCCGACCATCTGGATACTGCCGGACAATGCCTTGCTGTCGCTTCCCGTGCTATCTGCCTGTGATCCGCCGGTTGTGCTCTCAGATGACTGACTCTGTGAACTGCTTGCCTGACTGCTGCCGTTTGCCGCCGTGTTTCCACAGCCTGTCATGCAGGCAACTGCCAGTACACATGTGCTTAATAATGCGACTAATTTCTTTGTTTTCATAATCTCCTCCATTTTCCGGGGCTTTTCTCTCCCCTTGACACTTCTTTCTTTGTCTTACGATGTTCATCTTAGCAGAGGGAAAAAGAAGGTAATACCATGGAGGCGTAATATCTTTGTAAGAACAAAGTAAAATCATCCGCCCCAGGCCGTGGCGAGAATGCCGTCGGCGATTGCCCTTGCAATCTCATCAAAGCGCTCGTCAAAGAGCTGGTTATCCGCATCTGTGTTAATAAATCCGACTTCCACCAGAACGGCAGGCATCTCGGTCCGGTTCAGGACGACCAGATTTCTTCTCTCGTTCACGCCGAGATTGGTAAAACCAACCGCCTCCAGTCTCGTATTGATGTTATAGGCAAGGGTTGCCGCCTGACTGTAAAGGTTATAGACCAGAGATTCCACCCCGGAATACTGGTTCGGGTAGGGGCTGGAATTGCGGTGGATAGAGACAAAATAGTCTGCGCCGACAGCATTTGCCTCCATCGCTTTCTGGTAAGGGGATTCGTAGATGTCCGTTGTCCGCGTGTAGTAGACATCCACACCGTTCGCCTCAAGAATCGGTCCAATCGCCAGTACAAGCGCAAGCGCGTCATCCTTCTCCTGACGTCCGTTGTATGTAGCGCCGGGATTTGCACCGCCATGACCGGCATCTAGTGCTACAAGTGCCATATAAAAAGACCTCCCACATAACTTTCTATAAGCTATGCGGGAGGTCTGGTTCTGTGTCTGTCCTGCTACTCTTTTCGATTTTATGTCTGAATGCTGGTTGTCAGACCGCAAACTGACTGTTGTACAGGTTTGCGTAGAAGCCGCCCTTTGCCAGAAGCGTCTCATGGCTGCCCTGCTCAATGATATTGCCGTCCTTCATGACGAGAATGATGTCCGCCTCCTGGATGGTTGACAATCTGTGCGCCACGATAAAGCTGGTTCTGCCCTCCATCATGGTCGCAAACGCATTCTGAATCTTTAACTCGGTTCTGGTATCGATGGACGAGGTCGCTTCATCCAGAATCAGCATCGGCGGCAGGCAGAGCATCACGCGCGCGATACAGAGCAGCTGCTTCTGCCCCTGCGAAAGACTTCCTCCGTCCTCCGTGATCACCGTGTTATATCCATCCGGCAGCCGCTTGATAAAGCTGTGTGCATGCGCCGACTTTGCAGCCGCGATCACTTCCTCGTCCGTTGCATCCGGCTTGCCCATGCAGATGTTGTCGCGTATCGTTCCGGCTCTCAGCCACGTCTCCTGAAGCACCATGCCATAGCTGGTGCGCAGACTGCCTCTCGTCAGCCGGCAGATGTCGTTTCCGTCAACCGAAATCTTACCGCTGTTTACATCATAGAAGCGCATCAGTAGATTGATCAGCGTCGTCTTTCCGCAGCCGGTAGGCCCCACGATGGCAACCCTCTGTCCCGGCTTTACCTCCAGATTAAAGTCCTCGATCAGCTTCTTGTCCGGCACATAGCTGAAGTAGACGTTTTCAAGCTTCACATTACCCTTCGCGTGCTCAAGCACCTTCGCATCCGCTGCATCCGGCACCTGCGGCTCCTCGTCGATCAGTTCAAAGATTCGCGCCGCACAGGCAAGCGCATTCTGCAGTTCCGTCACAACGCCGGAAATCTCGTTGAAGGGCTTTGTGTACTGGTTTGCATAGCTTAAGAAGCAGGACAGGCGTCCCACGCTGATGCCTCCTCGGATCGCCACGAACGCTCCGAAAATTCCCACGCCCGCATACACAAGGCTATTGACAAATCTGGTACAGGGGTTCGTCAGCGAGGAGAAAAAGATCGCCTTGAGGGAACACTTTTCCAGTCTTCCGTTAATTTCCGCGAACTGCTCCCTGACCGCCGTCTCCCGCGAAAAGGTCTTTACTACCTTCTGGTTACCGATCATCTCCTCGATCAGCGAGGTCTGCTCTCCCCTCGTCTCGGATTGCAGCTTGAACATGGAATAGGTTCTTGTCGCAATAAACTTCGCCACGAGGAAGGATACCGGTGTGATACATACGACTACCAGCGCAATGGGAACGTTGGTGACAAGCATAAAGATCAGTGTGCCGATGATGGTTAAAACGCCGGTAAACAGCTGTGTAAAGCCCATCAGCAGACCGTCCGCAAAAGTGTCTACATCCGCGATGACACGGCTCACAATATCTCCGTAGGCATGCGCATCCAGATACTTTAACGGCAGAATCTCCAGTCTGCGGAATGCATCCTCCCGGATGTCCTTGACAACATGGTAAGTAATATGGTTATTGCAGGTGTTCATGACCCACTGCGCCACGGCTGTGGCTAAAATCGCAATGCCGATCTTTTTCATGATTGCAAATACCGCGGCAAAATCCACTACACCCTTCCCGAGAAGAAGATCGACAGCATCTCCGGTAAGGATCGGCACATACAGCGTGAGCACGACCGTCACTGCAGCCAGCAGAAGCGAGAGTCCGACCAGCAGCCAGTATTTCCGGATGTAATCCAAAACCTTTTTCATCGTTGCCATCTGCCCCGATCTCTTATTCTTTGTTTCCTGATCAGCCATTCTGGTTTCCTCCCTTCTTTGCAGCTTCCGCCTTTAATCTCTCTTCGGGGTACTGCGAATAATAAATTTCCTTATATACTTCACAATTCTTCATCAGCTCGTCATGCGTTCCGATGCCCGCCATCTCTCCGTCATCCAGAACAATGATCTTGTCCGCATGTCGAATCGTCGATGCCCTCTGGGAGACAATGAAGGTCGTTGTGTTGCCTTCCAGCTCCCGCAGCGCAGCCCTGAGCTTTGCGTCCGTTGCATAGTCCAGCGCCGAGGCACTGTCATCCAAGATCAGAATCTCCGGCTTTCTGACTAAAGCTCTGGCGATCGTCAGTCTCTGCCGCTGTCCGCCGGAGAGATTCTTTCCGTTCTGGGCAACCCTTGCATCCAGCTTGCCGTCCTTACCCTCGACGACCTCTCTTGCCTGTGCGACGTCAATCGCCTGCCACATTTCCTCCTCCGTGGCATCCGGCTTGCCCCACTGCAGATTACTGCGAATCGTTCCCTTGAACAGGACAGCCTTCTGGGGCACCATGCCGATCCTGTTTCTAAGCTCATCCTCCGGCATTGCCCTCAGATCCGTTCCGTCCAGACGGATCGCACCCTCTGTGACGGGATAGAAGTCGGGAATCAGATTCACTAAGGAGGATTTACCGGAACCCGTACCGCCGATAATTCCGACCGTCTCACCTCTGTTTACCACAAAGTTCATGTCGTGGAGCGTCTCGGCGCCTGCGCCCGCATAGGTCAGTGACACATGATCGAACTCTAAGAAAGGCGCATCCTTTCTCTTTTCGGAAACGCGGTATTCCTCCGGCAGACTCTCCTCATTTTTAATCTCAAACACACCGGCGACACGATCCGCGCAGGCGAGCGCCTTCGTGATCGTGATGATCAGGTTTGCCAGCTTCACAAGCTCCACCAGAATCTGGGACATGTAGTTAATGATGGCAATGACCTCACCCTGCGTCAGGTTGCCGACATTGACCTGAACCGCCCCGGTGTAAATCAGCGCAATAATCGCCCCATTGACAATGACATAAGTCACCGGATTCATGACCGCACTGATTTTTCCCACAAAGACCTGACTGTCCGCCAGCGCCTTTGTGTACCGCTGGAACTTCCCTGCCTCCTCTTCTTCCTTATGGAAGGCACGGATGACACGCACACCGGTCAGATTTTCCCTTGTCACGCCGAGCACACGGTCGAGTCCCGCCTGCACCTTCTTGTACAGTGGCATCGTCCATACCATGATGCCGAAGACCACGATGGCAAGAAGCGGAATCGCAACAACAAAGATCAGTGCGCTCTTCACATCGATCGTAAACGCCATGATCATTGCACCGAAAACAATGATCGGGGATCGAAGAAACAGTCTGAGCACCATATTCACGCCCGACTGTACCTGATTGATGTCACTGGTCATGCGGGTGATCATGGTCGAGGTGCCGACCTTGTCTATGTTGGTAAAATTCAGTCCCTGTATGTGATCAAACAGAGCCTGCCTGAGCTTTGTCGAGAATCCGACCGCCGCCTTTGCCGCGAAGAACTGTGCCGTCACCGAGGACAGCAGTCCGACCAGCGCAAGTGCGAGCAGACATGCGCCCATCTTGCCGATATAGCCCATGTCGGAATCCGCGATACCCTTGTCGATGATATTTGCCATGACAAGCGGCACCAGCAGTTCAAAAAAGGCCTCCAGCAGCTTGAACAGCGGTGCAAGTATGGATTCCTTTTTGTAATCCTTCAAATACTTCATCAAACGTCCCATTTTGCCACTCCTGTAATCTTTCTCATTGTTTTCCCCATTTCTGCGCATGGCACTGCCTCCGCCGTACACACCGCAAGCGCGTAACCTTCCGGCGCCGGGAAATCCGCCCAGCACACCTCATAGGCTTCCCGCTTAAGCGCGGGGAAGACCCCCTCTCCCGTCAGCTTTCCGTAGGCTTCCTTCCTCGTCCACAGTTCGAAAAAGAGCTGCTGCCGCTCGCTTTCCCCACACTTTTTCAGTTCCTTGTACTCATTCTCGGTGAAAAAGCGCCTCGCCAGCTTTATGCTGTCGGTGTCCCGGAATTGCTGGATGTCCGCACCGATCATCCGCTCCGAAACTGCGCTGACCACATAGCTTCCGGAATGGGAAAGGCTGAAATTCAAAGGAAGCTCCCCGATTTCCGGCTTGCCGTGCGCCCCGAATCGATAGTGCAGGGGAACCGGCGATTCCGCCTCCTCCAGAAGCTCCTCCGGAGAGCACTTCCTCAGCCCTTCGATATAGATGCCGTCCCGGCAGTCCCTCGCCAGCTTCTGCAATAAGAGCCCTGCCCCTAGACTGGCAGCGCGGTCTTTCGGCTCTCTGATCTTAAGAGCCTTCTCATACCGCACAGCATCGACCCTCTGTTCCGCCCTCTTCAAGAATCCGGCAAATCCTCCGACCAGCTCCGCCTCTTCCAGTTTCAACAGATATATTCCTACAGCCATCCCACCATGTCTCTCCCGCACTGCCTGTCCGGCTTTATTCCGCGAAAAAGCTGCCGCATATGGTAGCTTGCGGCAGCCCTGTACTTACTCCTGTTTTGCAGTGATTGCAAGATGTAATTCATCCAGCTGTCTCTGCTCTACGGTTCCCGGCGCGCCCATCATAACATCCATCGCGTTCTTGTTCATCGGGAACGGGATAATCTCACGGATGCTCTCCTCGCCACAGATCAGCATGATCATACGGTCAACTCCGGGTGCAATGCCTGCATGCGGCGGCGCTCCGTAACAGAATGCATTATACATGGCAGGGAATTTTGCCTTCACATCCGCCTCACCGAGCCCTACCAGTTCAAACGCCTTGATCATGATCTCGGGATCATGATTTCTCACCGCACCGGAGGAAAGCTCCACACCGTTGCAGACAAGGTCGTACTGATATGCCAGAATTTCCAGCGGCTCCCGCTTGCAGAGCGCATCCATACCGCCCTGCGGCATGGAGAACGGGTTATGACAGAATTCCAGTTCTCCGGATTCCTCTCCGATCTCGTACATCGGGAAGTCCACAATCCAGCAGAACTCATAGCAATCCTTCTTCATGTGCTTCTCACTGGCAGCACCCAGCAGCTTTCTCAGAACGCCTGCGGTCTTCTGCGCCTCCAGCTTCTTTCCAGCCGCCAGACCGACAAAATCACCGTTCTTCAGTCCCAGAGCGGCAATGACAGCCTCCTTGCGATCCTGTAAGAATTTTGAAATACCGCCGACAAATTCGCCATTCTCATCCAGACGGAACCAGAATGCCTTATGTGCCGTCTGTACCTCCACCTCTGCACAGAGCGCGTCGATCTGCTTGCGGGTAGCGGTGAATCCGTCAACAACGATTGCCTTTACGGTCTGTCCCTCGAAGGGGCCGAAGCCGCAGCCCGCCATCACTTCCGTAGCGTCTGTCAGCGTCAGGTCAATGCGCAGATCAGGCTTGTCGGAGCCATACTTGTCCATCGCCTCCAGATAAGGGATTCTGACAAAGGGCGCCTTGGACGCCTGCTGATAAAGACCATATTTCTCAAACACAGGAGGAAGCACCTGCTCCACAACGGCAAAGACATCCTCCTGGGAAGCAAATGCCATCTCCATGTCCAGCTGATAGAATTCACCGGGGGAACGGTCAGCTCTCGCGTCCTCATCACGGAAGCAGGGTGCAATCTGGAAATAGCGGTCAAAGCCGGATGCCATCAATATCTGCTTGAACTGCTGCGGTGCCTGCGGCAGCGCATAGAACTTGCCCGGATGGTTTCTTGCCGGTACAAGGTAATCTCTCGCACCCTCCGGGGAAGAACAGGTAAGGATCGGTGTCGTAATCTCCATAAAGCCCAGCGCATTCATTCTCTGGCGAAGCTCTGCGACGATACGGCTTCTCATGACAATATTCTTCTTCATATCGGGATTGCGCAGATCCAGATAACGGTACTTCAGGCGGGCGTTCTCGTCCGCATCTCTGGACTGGTTAATCTCAAAGGGAAGCGCATTGTAAATACATTTTCCAAGTATCTCGATTTTATCGGGAACTACCTCGATCTCTCCGGTGGGCAGCTCCTTATTCTTGTTGGAACGCTCCCTGACAATACCTTCCACCGAGATCGTGGACTCCTTGTTGATGCCGTCCATGATGTTCATCATGTCCTCTGTCTCAACGACAAGCTGTGTCGTGCCGTAAAAGTCTCTCAGGATTACAAACCCTAAATTTTTGCTGACCTTCCGCATATTCTCGAACCAGCCCACAAGCGTAACTCTCTCGCCCGCATTGCCGATCCGCAGCTCATTACAATTATGTGTTCTGGACTGTGTCATTGCCTCTGCTCCTTTATCTCTTTAATTCTTCCTTGTAAAATTCCATAAAGTCCTCATAGCCCTCAGCAATCAGCTGATCCTTCTGGAACTTTTTATTCTTATTCATACGGACTACCAGCACCTGCGCCCCTTCCTTCCGGGCTGCCTGTGCCTTTGCGATGATCTCGCAGAGTCTGTCGCCGCCGACACCCTTCTCGATCAGGAATGCCGTCTTCTTCGGCTTCCCGGGAATCTGGAAGCCGCTCTCCGTCAGCAAAAGAACAATCCGCTCAAAACCGATGGAGAAGCCGCATGCCGGAACATCGTTCCCCGTAAACTTTCCAACCATCTTATCATAACGACCGCCGCCGCCACAGCTTCCTCCGAAGCCCGGGAGCGCTATCTCAAAGATAGTGCCGGTATAGTAGGACATTCCGCGAACCAGTGTCGCATCGAAAACCATCTTGAAATCCGCCGCCTTTGTCGCGGTGACACTGTCGATAATCTCCTGCAGTCCTTCTGCAACAGAAGGCTCCAGCACACCCTGCAGAGTCTCCGCAAGATAAGCAACACCGTTCTCCTGCTTCTCCAGCTCCCTGTACAGAGTCAGGTATTTGTCAACACTCTCGCTGCCAAAGCCCTTCTCCAAAAGCTCCTGCTCCACGCCCTCCAGACCGATCTTGTCCATCTTATCGAGGGTAATGAAAACACTGTCGTAGGACTCCTCCGGGAATCCGCTGTACGCCGCCATCGCCTTTAAAATCTGCCTGTCATTGATGCGAATTTCAAAGCCCTGAAACCCGAGCTTCCCGAGCGTTGTCGTCGTTGCAAGGATCAGCTCGATTTCCGCAAGATTGGTCGGCTCGCCGAAAATATCAATATCGCACTGCATGAACTGGCGGTAGCGTCCCCTCTGTGGGCGGTCGGCACGCCAGACATTTCCCATCTGCAGCGCCTTGAACGGCGAGGGCAGATTAGCAGCATTGTTGGAGTAATAGCGAACCAGCGGCACTGTCAGATCATACCGCAGCCCACTGTCCACAACGCTCTCCTCCGTCGTCGCCTCAGCGACATTCAGCTTCTCGCCCCTCTTTAAAATCTTGAAGATCAGCTTTTCATTGTCTCCGCCCTGCTTGTTGGTCAGGTTTGCAATGTTCTCCACACAGGGCGTCTCAATGGAGGTAAACCCGAATTTGCCGTAGGTCTCCTTGATGACGCTGATCACATAATCCCTGATCTGCATCTCCTCCGGCAGAATATCCCTCATGCCTGTCACAGGCTTCTTACTCAGTGCCATATTCTTCCTCACTTCTGAATCGTTATGATTTTATCTATACTATGATACTTTCTTTCTCGGTGCCTGTCAATATTTTGCTTTTGTTTCCTATTTCAGAAAAGGGCACCGCCTTTCTGACGCTGCCCCTAAAATTGTTTTTGGAATCAATTTTTATCGCCTATGCTTCCTTCAGCCAGTTTTCCACGGTCTCGACGCTCTCTCCAACCGCCTGAGCAATCTGCTCCACGGGAATCTGCAACTTCACCATTCTAGCTGCCGTATTCCGCTTTTCCTGCTCAGCCCCACGCTGAATACCCTGTGCAATGCCGCGCTCCATGCCCTCTGCAATGCCCTCTTCAAACTCTTCCTTCCGGATCATCTGCTCCCGCTTCTCCCATGTGTAATCCAGATGCGTCATCTTCTTCACCTCATCCTTCCTGTCTCTGAAAAAGTCCTCCAGCACATGATTTTCGATACAGTCCTCTATCGCACGATCCACCGCTTCTTCCAGCCCCACATTCCGCTTCTGGTAGGTTCTCACCTTCTCCACGAAGTAGGTATAGCCCTCCAGCACAGCAGATCTCTCCTTCAATGACCGGTTATTGTCCGGATTGATGTTATAGACCCTGCACCTTACCTCTATCCCCGGCTCATCCGTCTTATGGCAGAACGCCTCCGACAGTCTCATTTCCTCATATTCCGGTCTCTTTTCCGTTCCATTATAGAATACCACAAAGTGCGGCGTGGGTATCTGTATCCGCTTTCTGCCGAATAAGTCCAAGTTCTTCCGTTTCAGCCAGTCCTCCAGTGCATTTACATAATAAATCATACTTCTGAGCGGCATGTTGGGGTTGTAGGTAGACTGGTGTTCATAGAAGCTCATGTTCATATCGATCAGAAACGAAGCATCATTCCGTATCGACAGGGATATTCCCCGCTCCAGCCGGATGATCTCCACCTCCTCCGGATTCCTGTAATCCGAATGGTTCAGCGCATTGTAGACCTCCAATGCATAGCTCTTGTTTTCCATCAGCATGGAAAACACGTCACTTTTGTACTCTCTGTTCTCGTTCATAGGTTTCTCCTCTCCTGATAAGTGGGAAACCTATAAAGAACAGACTGTCCGGCATCCGATACATCTTTACTCCAAGGTCTCCTGCTGTCAATGGGTATTCGTTGAAAAGCATAGATTCCTTCAGATGTTTCAGATGAGCTTCAGACACATATAGTGTAAAAGAAAAAATGCTTCCAAGGAAAGTGTAGCATCCCTGAAGCATTTTTTCAACTATTATTTATACATTTGCTTTATTTTTATTACAATTACTTCACCTTTAGTTCAACTCAGGCCTTCTCTCCGGTCATAAGCTTTCTCGTGACAAGCAGCGTGCCGATCATCAGAACAATCGCTATCGGCAGAACAATAACCGCATTCGGGATCAGTCCCGCAATAATATAGCTCACAAAGCTGACTCCTGCAACCGTAAACGCATAGGGCAGCTGTGTCGAGACATGGGTCACATGGTCGCACTGCGCTCCGGCACTCGCCATAATCGTCGTATCGGAAATCGGCGAACAATGGTCTCCGCAGACCGCTCCTGCCATGCAGGCGCTGACACAGACAACGCCGAGCGGGTCAGTCAGCGGGAAGACTCCCAGCGTGATCGGGATCAGAATGCCGAAAGTTCCCCAGCTCGTTCCGGTTGCAAAAGCGAGGAACGTTGCGATCAGGAACACAATAGCGGGCAGGAATGCCTGGAAGCCGCCTGCGGAACTCTTTACAACCTCCTCCACGAACTGATTTGCGCCAAGACTGTCTGTCATAGCCTTCAAGCTCCATGCCAGCGTCAGAATCAGAATCGCCGGAACCATGGACTTAAAGCCTTCCGGAATACATTCCGCTATATCCTTAAAGGACATCACTCTGCGGAACAGGTAGTAAATAATTGTAATTACGAGTGTGACCGCGGAACCCAGCATCAGTCCCTCTGACGCATCCGAGTTGGAAAAGGCTTTGACAAAGTTCACACCCTCGAAGAATCCGCCGGAATAAATCATACCAATTACACATGCAACAATGAGCACCGCAATCGGAAGCACCAGATCGATCACTTTGCCTTTCGGATTCTCCTTCTCCGCAGCTGCATTTGCCATCTCCTTCATGCCCGAGAAAATGTCTCCCTTCTCGGTAGCATTTTTCTCGTGCTTTGCCATCGGACCATAGTCCAGATTTGTCAGCGCAAGGAATATCATCATGACAATCGTAAGCAGTGCGTAGAAATTAAACGGAATCGCACAGATGAAGAGATACAGACCGTTTCCGTCCTCCACATAAGAAGAAACCGCCGCTGCCCATGAGGAAACCGGCGCAATAATGCAGACCGGCGCCGCCGTCGCGTCAATGAGATATGCCAGCTTCGCCCTTGAAATCTTGCTCTTGTCAGAGACCGGGCGCATGACGGAGCCAACCGTCAAACAGTTGAAATAGTCGTCGATAAAAATCAGTACACCGAGAGCTATCGTTGCCAGCTGTGCTCCCGCCCTCGTCTTAATGCGCTTTGCCGCCCATCTTCCGAACGCTGCGGAGCCGCCCGCCTTGTTCATCAGCATCACCATGACTCCCAGAATGACAAGGAAGACCAGAATGCCGACATTATAGGAGTCTGCCAGAGACGCCACAATACCCTCGTTGAAGGCATGTGTCAGCGTGCCCTCAAAATTAAAATTGGAATAGAGCAGACCGCCAACAATGACCCCCACAAACAGCGACGAGTAAACCTCCTTCGTAATCAGTGCCAGTCCTATGGCGATTACCGGAGGCAGCAGCGACCAGATTGTCTGATAAAATCTGGACACCGTCTCTGCCGCCTCACCTGCCTCTTCGGCAAATGCCGTGATTCCCGGAAGCATGATCATCATACATCCGACAGCCAGCGCAAGCAGCCACCTGCCTGCTTTCATCTCTTTTGTTTTTCTCATAATAAACCTCTTTCCCGCGCAAGCTTTTACGTTTTTTCATGAGAAATATACCACAGTAACAGGAGATTTACAAGCACTTTATCAATTTACCAGTAAAAAGTGTTAAAGAATTTCTTTTATCTGCCGAAAAGCCTTAAAAATTTCTCCCAGAGATTCAGCTGCTGCGTCTCATCTTCGACCGTCTGCACCACCTCCGGCTTCTCAATCGCCCCTGTCTTTATCACGAATTGCACAGACTCCACATTTGTATTCTTCTCGGAGACAAAAGATCTGATCACGGCATCGCTGCGCGAAATGGTGTTCAGCATATCGTCAATCTTATCTTCTATCTCACTGTCCATACCGTCTGTCTTTTCATGGAACTCCTTTGTTCCGTCATTCAGTTCCTTCGCCCCGTCATCCAGCGATATGATTCCGTCATACAGGTCTGCCGTTCCCTGTCTCAGGCTCGCAGAACCCTCTGTCAGCTTCCCGCTGCCCTCCACGAGTGCCTCCGTCGCCGTGACAATCTGCGAATAAGCGGAAGCAATGGAGCCGACACCGCCTGTGTAGCTGTTGATTCCCCATTCAGACTTCCGTAGCTCTCAGCCAGCTGATCGACGCCCGACTTCAGCGCACCTACCTTGTCTGCAATGCCCGAGACAGAATTGACAAGATTAGCGATCGCTGCATCAAACTGTTCATAGCTGCCGTCCAGCTGTGCCAGACCGTTTACCAGCTCTGTCGCTCCTCCCTGCACTGCCTCGAAATACTGTGCCGTGCCGAGAATGGCGGCATTACTTCCGCCGAGAAGTGTCACGATATTGCTCAGGCTGGGGACCTGCGCCTCCAGCTGTGCGAGCTGTCCCATACAGGTCTCATCGCTCTCATATCCCGGTATGCTCTTTATCTGTTCCATCGCGGCAGACAATTCATTGATCTGCGCAGTCAACATCTGTATTGCCGCCGTGTTTCCCGTCTGAAGCTGTGTAAGGTCGAGCCCTGCCTCCTTCAGCGATGCCATGTATTTTTCATAGGAAAGGCTCGCCTGAAGTGACGCCGCACCGTCATCCAGATCTCTGGCAGCATTCATGATTTCCGTGACCTTTTCCATCAGCTCTTTGTCATCGACCTCTATGTCAAGGTCGAGCTTTATGCCGTTGATCGCTATCGCATCCATCTCAAAGTCTCTGACCTCTGCAGTCACCTCCGCATCAAGTCCTTTTCCCGGAAGAACCGTGTAGCTGATCTGCTTATCCGCACCGATGTTCGCAACCGTCGCTCCTTCGGCACTGATATTTTCACAATTCTCCGTGGAGAGCGTCATATTGACCTGCAATGCATAATCCTCATAAAAATCTCCCTTGCAGGCATCATTTTTTTCAATCTTCAGCGCTATGCCCAGTTCACCGGTACTTCCCGCCAGCTCATCAGGTAATATTTCCTTTCTCTTGAAAATCGTTCCTATGCCGGAATTATAGGAACGGTCACTTCTCTATTCCACGGTCAAACCGACAGCAGTGTGCAAATACGGACAAATCGCCTGATTTGATGGGCAAATGCTTCAGAAAATAAATTGCCTTTTTCATGGACAGTTGTATAATAATTGTATCTAAATCCAGAATGGGAGGGCGCAGCGTGACACATCAGGAAACTTCTCTTCAGACAAAAAAGATGCTTTGCACTTCACTGAAAAAGATCATGACGCACAAAGCATTTTCAAAGATAACGGTAAGTGAATTGATTCAGAATTGTAATGTAAACAGAAAGACCTTTTACTATCATTTTGAGGACATCTACGGGCTGCTGAAATGGATGCTGGAACAGGAAGCCTTTGAGGTCGTCAAGCAGTTCGATCTGCTCGTCGACTACAGGGATGCCTTTGATTTTGCAATTAACTATGTAGAGCAGAACTCCTTCTTTTTGAACTGCATTTATGACTCCGTCGGCCGCGACGAGCTCAAAAGATTCTTCTATCAGGATTTCATCGGGCTGATTGAGCGGATCGTGAGGGATAATGAAAAAAAACTGAATACCTGCGTTTCCGACAGCTTCCGGCATTTCCTGTGCAATTTCTACACCGAAGCCACCGCAGGGCTGCTGATCGACCTGTTCCAGAAGCCGGACGAGTATGACAAGACAGAGCTGCTTGACTACCTCTCCGTCATGATTCATACCTCGCTGCCGACTGTACTCTCGCTGGGCGCTTAAAGTTCATCCAGATACAGCTGTACTCTGTTCTGGATGATCCCTGCGGCCTCATGTGCGCTCTTATCCCCGGCAAAAAAGGCGGCTGCTTCTTCCATAACAATACTTCTGACCGTATTCCATTCCGTTTTTCTCGGAATACACTGTTCCATCAGCTCCAGATACTCCGGCAGATAGGAGGTTCCATCCTCCCTGCCGGTCAGCGGGATTACCTCCCTCTCACCCATGACAAAGATCGGTATCGGTGCCTTCTCTCCGTACAGCTCCACCTGCTCCTTCACACTGTCCTGCAAGACATCCTTTCTCACCCAGTCTGTGCAGTACCGCCGCTGTGTCTCATAATCCAGCAGATAATTCAGGAAATCATCTATGATCTCCCTGTGCTCCGCACCGGCGCTGACCGCCACGCATCCATTGTAGAAATTGAAATAGCTGCCGCTTTCACCCTGTGTCGGATAACCGACGCAACGATAGTCTTCTCCCATTGCTGCCAAAGCTCTGCCGAATTCCAGAAACCCGCCATCGAAAACATATGCCAGCGCCCTGCCCTCCGACATTTCCTGCCGCTGTTCCTCCAGTGAGAGATTGCCGTCTCCCGCCGTTTCCTTTCCGTAGCGTTTACACAGCTCAAGCAACTCCTCAAACTCCGGTGTCCCGTAGCTGCATTTCTTATCTGCCGTATCCAGAAAAGGCGAGTTTTCCATGTCCGTCAGCGCCAGCTCGTACAGCATCTGTGCTGCTGTGGTATCGTAGGGCAGACAGGCAAAACGCTCTAACACAGCGCTTTCCTCCATCAGCGCCAGCACCTCATCCAGCGTCCATGTTCTCTCCTTCCAGATATTTCCGGAAACAAGCAGGGTCGAAACCGAAGTTTCACAGGTAATTCCGTATAGGGCATCCCCTACCATGCCATTCTGCAGCACTCCCGGATAAATCTGTGAAACCGTCTCGTCGTGCAGAACTCCGCTCAAATCCTCCAAGGCTCCCTTATCCTGCAGCGCAAGGAGCTGCTCTCTTCTCAGCACAAGAAGCTCCGGTCCGTTCCCCTGAGAAATATCTGTCAGCAACTGATTCAGCAGCACATCCCCAAACACTCCGTCAGGAGACTTCACCTCTATTGTTACTCCCGGATGCCTTCTTGTGTAGGCTGCCGCGCAGTCACTCACATACTCATCGAAAGTCGTCATGAGGATCTCGAGTTCCACCGGCTCCGCCTCTGGCTTATTTACCAGCCTGATCACATATTGTTCATTGCTCTCCTGAAAGAATGCAAAAATATCTCCTGCCGCATTCTGCAAAATTGCATCACAGCCGCTGTCCGGCATCTTATCATATATCATCTGGCAACTGCCGACAGGAGCATTCCAGCAGTACAGCTTTCCTCCATTCAAAAAATAGATCTCCCCGCTCCGGCTGAAATCCTTTTCTTCCCCTAAAAAGCCTTCCCCGCTATATAAGACAGCCGTTTTCTCCCCGTCAAAGGCAATCAGAACATTTTGACCATCCTGCATTCTCCAATACTCAAAGACCGGAATTCCCGCAGGCAGCTTCCCCCTATAGCTCAGCAGCTCCTGCCTTTCCGTCGTCATCGTGTGCAGCAATGTGCCTCCCCGGTCAAGGATATAGACAGCGGTTCCATCGGAAGCGCTGACATACGCCCTGCCTTCGGCATCGCAGTAGCATCCGCTGATCATTTCTCCCTTCTGCACGCCAAAGCCTGCTGCCGTCAGCGCAGGCAGCAGATCCACCGCAGTCGACACATTTCCGTCACGGTCGGCACTGATTGAAAGCAACTGAATCGTTGCTCCCTCCTCATCGTGCACTTGTAGAAAATACCTGAACACACCAGAAACAACGTCCATTCCGACAATGTTTGCCCGCAGATTTTCCATCGCTTCCAATGCGGAAGCAAGCTCAGCCGTCCCCTCTGTCGCCTTCAACGTAAACGGCTGCGTCCCGCCGTCCATCCTGTCCGTATTATATTCCGTCAGAAACCATTCTCTGCTCTGTTCTCCGTTGTGCAGTGCATAAAACTCCGACAGCACAAAATAGGATGCCCCGTCTGATGCACGGAGGCAGATACCCGGTGTTCTTCCCTCCGCCCTCGGCAGAAAGCCCTCCACATAGTCCGCGACCGACCACATATTCCCGGCTTCCGTTATCTCTCCGGAAAATTTCCACTCTGTCGAAAGCAAATCCGCTTCCCTCTGCTGTGACTGCTCCGCAGAGTTTTCCGTGTGACTGCCCTCCGCCGTCTCTGTTCCTGCCGTTCTCCCGCAGCCTGCCAGCAGTAAAACCGACATACCGAACAGCGCCATGGCTTTTCTTATTGTTGATCGCATTCCTTGCCTCCTCGTGCATCGTTATCTGGGGTTGTAATAGTGCATCTTGACGTTTTATTTACACAAATTATGGCTATCAAAGCAGTGACTATCACTATGTTCTATCGCACAGGTTCTGAATTCTGTCTTAAGAAGTGCCCCACACCCAGAACAATAAATTTTGTGTTGAGCACTAACCGTTGTAACAACACATGTTCTCACATACCCATTCGGATACCTAATTGTATGTGTAGTTGTACTTCCATATTGGGTTCCACATACAACAGTCGTTCCCGTCGCACCACACTCTGGTGTTGCTGTGCACGCCGACGCATTTCCTCCTGCCGCAATACCCATTGCTATCACTAATCCCATGGTGGCAATTGCTTTTTTCAATCTAATCATATTTATTTTTCTCCTTTTGTTTTTTTCATGCGCATGAAATTAATTTCAGTATAGCAGAGATACTCTTTTCCACCATATCGTCTGACGCAATTTTTCTTTTCGCAATACGCTCTGTTTATTAACGCTGTTTTACTATATTCTTATCTTATACATACACATGACAACTTGTAGGGAGGCAATATTTATGAAAAAAGTAACCGTCAAATTACTTGTGATTATTATACTATGTACGCATACTCCAATTATACAACATCTCAAAACTAATAATTGGACTTTAACCCCATCACATTTAACGCAGTATTGCTTAATAGATTTAGACGATACCTATCAAGATTGTTGACATTTTAAATCGTTCAACTCTTCCTCTACTGCCAACGCTATTTTTTTCTTATCCAGTAATTTAAACAAAACAATTGCCTGTTCATAACGTTCTATGGCTAACTCGTATCTTCCAAGGTGTGAGTTAGCCACAGCATTATAGTAAAGTAATTGCGGCAGTCCATTCATTCTTCTATTTTTTTTACAGTAGTCAATCCCTTTTTGACTATATCTCTCTGCTTCATCATGCTTTTTAGCAATTTCTAATTGCTTTACCAAATTACAAGTCAACATATTATAATGTCTTCTGGTTATATTTTCACATAACATATCTTGCTCTAAAAAATCTACCAAAAACTTGAATATCCTAATCGCTCTACCACCATTTCCTTCCTTGGCATCAATGAGAGCTAGATTATTTAATATTTCTATTTCTGTGGATGTCAATAAAATGGGCTTATACATCATTCCTTCATCAAACTCTGGAACCGTGAGTCGCAATGCATAGTTCAGCTGCTGCCTTATTTCCGTCAATTTTTCCCTTCTCTGATATAAATTCTGAATTGCCACGGACATTATCAAAAACTGTTTTTCCAATACCCCCTCAGTGCCTCTTACTGTTATCAACCGTCGGTACTCTTCTATCAATTTCTCTGTATCTTCTAAGTCCATCATACCTAGCCTTATCTTTTCTTCCAAACGGTGCTTTTTAATTTCAAGACCATCCGCATAAATAATCAAGTTTTCGGTACTATGTCCCAAACGTTCTAATAATGCCTCCTCAACTTTCAAAGATGGCTTCTGACTTCCGTTTTCAATACGTGATAGGGTTGTTACTGAGCAAAGCCCAAAGCATAATTCTTCCTGAGAAATTTTCTTTCTTTTACGTTCTACTCTAATAATTTCACCTATCCTATATACTTCCATTACTTCCTCCTGTTTTATATACAATTCAGAATTACCTAAACATCTCTTGCTATCTCATTAAAGTGCGTCTCACAATAATATGATAACACAGACGTTTCTTTCTTGCAACCACTCTTTTCCGCAGTTACACCCCATTTCATGGTTGTAAACGCTGGAAGGAAGTGATATAATCCAAAAATCACTTCAAAATTTGTGTCTGCGCGTACTTGACACAAACTCGCTATGTGCAAAAAACGTGCGCAGAAATGGGAGAAAACTATGGAAATCAAATATAGACCCGCAGAAATTGAAGATGCCGAATCCTTAATAGCCATCTACAATGCCTCTTTTTACAGTGATTATATGAAATATGGACAATGTCCTGCCTATGGTAAAACAAAAGAAATGATGGAGCAGTCGATACTCAATTATCCCAAATTCATTATCACCTGTGACGGCATACCTGTTGGTTGTATTTCCTGCAAGGAGGAGGAACCCGGCGTATATGATATTGGCTGTCTGTGCGTAATCCCTGAGTTTCAGGGAAAGGGAATCGGAACACAGGCCATGAAATTTATAATGTCTCATTGCAATGACTGGGATAAATTTACGTTAATTACCCCCGTTGACAAAGAAGAAAATGTAAAGTTTTATACGGAAAAGTGCGGATTTGATATTGAATCCACCGAAATGGATGGAAAGGTTAAAGTTTTTCGATTCGTTCTGGAAAATCCCTCTACTATTTCCTCTCCCTGTTCAAGTTCTGTTTGAAATACCGCCAAAAAAAAAACGCTTGCTCATTGACAATGCGTAGAAAATCATATAGAATAGCCTCATAAATTATCAGGAGGTAACTGTATGAAAAAGAAACTGTTCTTTAAAACGATTGCAATTTTGGCTCTTATACTGGCATCGACCACTGGCTGTGGTAAAGAAAAAAATATGGAAAGCACTTCCAATTCTTCTGTAGCTGAAGCTTCGAGGGAAATTGAAGAGAATGAGGAATCTACCGTGGCTGCGGAGAGCGATACATCTGAATCCGGTAGTTCTAATGAAGATACAGAATCAGAGACAAATCTTGTTGAAGAAATTGATGTCAATAAGTATATGACGATGCCCGAGTGGATGTCTGATGCTGATTACAATGAACCCAAAATAGTTGTATGGGCAGTATCTCATGACTCGGCGTATATGTTATCCAACGGTGCCTCCTACGAAGGGGACGATGTAATTTGTCTGTATGTTCCTGGTGGTGTAAGTAATGTAAAAGACATTTCTTCCAACGTTTATATAGAAGAAGTGAATGATTATTATTTTATACAAACTGGATATCTTAATTTAAATCAAGAAAACGAAATTACCTGTAACATAACTTATAGCAACGACACACAAGATACAATAACGGTATATTACACATGGCGGGAAGAATAAAACCATGTGACAAGTCACAGTTTCCTGCTTCTCCCGCCTTCCTCAAGTACACTTACCTGCTTTGCATATGCACCTTTTCTGCGCCCAGCACCTTCCACAATCCCAACTATGGCAAAAACTACATCCCCGCGGACTGGCTTAACTGGGCAACGATCTGTTCCGTAGTCTCTCCAAGCTCGCTGATTTCCTGCCAGACGATGCTCGTCGTACTTTTGCTGTACCCTACAAAGTAATTCTCTGCCGCACTTTCATACTCTTCCTCTGTGATTGCATTTCCGTCGGCATCCTCACAGGTAACGGTCGGCACTCCCTCGTCGTATATGGTCGTCCTGTAGGCTATCGGCGCTGTACTGATCCTTCCGTCCGAAAGAGTGAGTTCACGGACATTCTCATAATATTCCGCTGCCCCGTTCCTTATCCAATCATATACAGCATAAAAATAGCGCCCCTGTTCGTCCGTATAGGTCTCCAGCGTATCGGAAACAATATCGGGCTGGGAATCCCCTTCCACGAAGTCCGTCTCACACTCATTCAGCCCGTCATAATTCTCATTGACCTCATAGAAGCTGCTGTAGGTATAAATTCCCGTGCCTGTGACCTCGGCTACAATAATTTCATATCTTCCGTTATGGTCAAGATCCGTCACCGCATACTGGCAAAAATCGCCCGCATACTCTGCCGCCTGCATCCAAAGGTCTCTGCACTCCGCAATCACCTGCAGCTGCGCATTAAGACTTTTCCCCGACGATTCTTCCGGCAATGACTCCGTGGAATCCTTTGTATCTCCTGTGCCGCTGTTCTCCTCTGCATCACTCTGCAGGATGTCCTCTGTATTTTCTGTTCCGGTCGGTTCGATGTCCCCCTCTGCTTCCGCGCCGCATCCGGCAAGCCCGATCAGACAGCCCATAATAACCGCTGTCAAAACCATTCTCTTCATCTGCATTTCTCCCCTGCTTTCACTCTTTCATACAGGGAACATCCTAGCACAAGTGCACTATTTCCGCAAGAATCAAATCAGGCCAGTGTATCACTCTTCGTAACAGAAGAAACGTCCCCGAAGACAGCACAGCCATGAGCGGGAATGCTGAGCTGCAGCTTTCCATCAGACACCTCTGCTGCGGCTCCGGTCCAGAGTTCTGTCAGCTTACTGCTCTCGTCCATGCCTGCTGCCTGTAATTCCACCGAGAGCACTGCCTCCTCTTCGCCCAGATTAAACAGTGCGACATATTTCTGCCCTGTCTTTTCGTTTGCTGCTCTCCAGATTGCCTTCCCATCATCCCGGCAGATCTGCCACGGCTTACACTCTGGTGTCAGCATTGCCAGCACTTCCCTGTTCGTCAGGAGCTTCATCCGTCTGTCGTCCATTTTCGTCAGTTCTCCGCCGATCATGAGCGGTGAGCCAAACAGGCACCACAGTGTCAGCATGGTATGCTCCTCATCCGGCGTAAAGTTTGAGCTGCGCTCCGCACCAAAGCCCTTGCCGAGCTGCCCGACCGGAAGCATGTCACAATCCGGGAAGCAGCCTTCCGACACATGCTTCTGCCAGAGCTCACAGCGGTGGAACATATCCTTCAACAGCCTCCAGTCATCCCAGAAATCGTCCGTGATGCGCCACATATTGGCATAGGTCTCATAATGCCATGCCTCCTCAATGAGTGCGGGTCCCGGTGACAGAGAGAGGACAATACTTCTTCCGCACTTCTGGATCGCCTTCGCCAGCATCTCGATCTCGTGCCGCGCGGAATAAGGATCATGCGGATACATGTTGGTATTACAAATATCATCACACTTTATGAAGTCAACACCCCACTGCGCATAGAGCTCAAGAATGGAATCATAATATGCCTGTCCCTCCGGCAGGTTCCGCACGCCGTACATATCCGGGTTCCATCTGCAAATCGAGGACGGATCGGCGATCTCGTTAGCGGTCGTCGCTGTTCCCTTTACCGGAAGGTGTCTGTGCGCAGCATCTCTGGGAATACCCCTCATGATATGGATGCCCAGCTTTAAGCCGAGCGCATGTATATAGTCCGCCAACGGCTTGAAGCCTGCCCCATTGGCGGAAGACGGAAAGCGCTCCGGATCCGGCAGCAGTCTGCCGTATTCATCCATCTCCAGCTCATTGAAGGGAATATACTGATACTTGTCTCTCTGGCTCCCCGCACCGTGCGCAAACCATTCAATGTCGATCACCACATACTCCCAGCCGAACTCCTTCATATTTGCCGCCATGAAATCGGCATTTGCCTTGATCTGCTCCTCATTCACCGTCGTATCATAGTAGTCATAGCTGTTCCACCCCATCGGCGGTGTCAGTGCAAATTTGTTCTTATCCATGTTTTCCTCCTCTTATTTTAATTAGTATTTTTCTGACACTCTTGTCTTCCTCTGTAATTTCAATTATAATAATGCATATCGTATTTCACAAGGATAAAAAGCTGACTGAAAGGGTAATTTTCTGATGCATAGAAACAGAAGCTGCTTTGGAGTACTGAATATAGATGAGCAGGATTCTCCCCTCCTGCTCTACGACGGCGGAATCGAACTCCGCCAGCAGGAAAAATATGATTTTAACAATGCTGACCGCCCGGATTTCAAAGGCTACCTCTTCCAGTACACACTGGGTGGAGAGGGCTATTTTCAGAAGGACGATGCCACTACGGCACTCCCTCCCGGAAGCGGCTTTCTCGTGCCTGTCCCGGGCGACAGCAGATATTTTCTCGGCGAGTTTCCCTGGGAATTCCTGTACCTACACTTTGACGGAGCGGCGGCACAGCCTCTTGTCCAGCGGATTACTGCCCTCACCGGCGGCATTCTGCATCTTTCGCCGGAAAGCTCACCGATCCATATGCTCCTGAATCTCCAGAACCGCCTTACCTCCGGCGGACATCTGGCGAAATATGAGGGCGGCGAATTTCTCTATCGGTTTCTATGCGCTCTGCTGCGCGAAATCGAACAGCCGAAGGGGAAAACCGTCCCTTCGCTCGTCAAACACGCTTCCGAGCTGATGCAGTCGGAATATGCGGTGCTCTCCGGTGTGGAAGAGCTCGCCCAGCGCCTGCATGTCTCCACCGCCCACCTGACAAGGCAGTTTTCCGCCTGCATGGGAGTCAGTCCCATACGCTACCTGACAAAGCTGCGTCTGGAGGCCGCCATGAATGACCTTCTGAACTCCGAAGCCGATCTCGAGACAGTTGCCCGCAGGAACGGCTTTGCCGGAGGAAACTACTTCTGTAAGGTCTTCCGCAGAGCCGTCGGACTCTCTCCCACCCAATACAGGCGCCTAAAGCGCTGAGATGCGCCGATAAGGCACTCTTGCCGCTGGGACAGCCAGCGACGCATTTTTCGTATGTACCGACTGATCGTCAAAGAAAATCTGGGCGCCGAATGCCCTCAAAAACTCCTTCTTCTCCATACCGCCCAGAAAGAAAGCTTCATCAACCCACACGTTCCATGCCCGCAGCGTGCGGATCACCCTCTCATGTGCGGGTGCGCTGCGCGAAGTGACAAGCGCCGTCCTGATCGGACAGTTCTCCCTTCCGAGCTCCCGCTGCAGAGCGGAAAGCTTTTTCAGGAATTTTGCAAAGGGACCCTCCTCAAGCGGTTCCATCGCGTGTACTCTCTCATTTTCCTCAAATGCCTCCAGCCCTTCCCGCTGGAAAATTGCCTCTGAGGCATCGGCAAAGAGCACGGCATCTCCATCGAATGCGATCCGTATCTGTCCTGCCTTGACCGGCATTGGAATTACCTCTGTCGTCCTGCCTTCCCCGTGCCCATATCCGTTGCTTTCCTGCACGCCTTCCGTACAGATAATCCCCGCGGCAATACCATTGTCAATCGCACACTGTACATCCTCCTCACAGGCTGACAGAAACAGGTCTGTTCCGAAAGCGGAAAGATAGGGGGCGAGCGATGCGCCGCTGACCAGCACGGAGCGCGTGATCGGCAGACCGTAATGAGTGATCGAGTGAAATACCCTGAGCGATGTGTCCGGACTGTTATGGGACATGATAATCACTTCAATCAACTCCCGCCCTTCCACGCAGTCATTCAGTCTTAACAGCGACCGTATCAGCCGAAACCCCGGCCCGGGCTTCAGCACCTCCTTCTCGTGCTCGACCTGATACCTGCAATATGCCTCCAGCCCCTGCTTCTCGAAAATCTCATTCTCCACAGTCAGATCAAACAAGGCTCTCGAGGAAACTCCAATCACCATTTTCTTCTCTTCTCTGCCTGTTCCGGCAGCTTTGTCCGTCCGTTTCACCGTCATATGTTTCACCCTCCATCACAGAGAGCCCTTTTCATTACCTGAGTCGGTTGCACTCATACTTTTCCAGAGTCAGAAGACAATTCTTCAGCGCTTCATACCGCTCCTCCGTATCGCCGTCCTCGATTTCCACATCGGATGCAATCGCCATGGTCGTGATCATTTCATCCGTGATCCGGTGATGCAGTCCGGCAAGGATATTCAAACGCTGCTCGTAACTGTCCGCATCCAGAAACTCCAGCACGAGCGGATCAAGAGCGGCCTCGCCGTCCGGTTCCTCCGGCTGCGGGGCAGGCTGGATATCCGACTGCAAAGTTAGCTGTGAGGCAGGCTGCTTCTCCTCCGTCCTGCTCATGCTGTTTCCGTCAACGCCCTCCGACTCCCTCCTCTGCCTGTCTGCTTCCGGTCCCTGCAGCTCAAATCGAAACTCCTGCGCCGCCTCCGGGTATTTTTCCCTGTCAACCCTGCTGACAAACATGGAGAGCGGTCTCGCATAAGTCTTAAAATCTCCATACAGCGCCTGATAAATGACAAGCTGCTCTCCAGTCTCTGTGTGCTCCGCTATCGCAGTAATCTGATAAAGGCCTCCCTTAAAATGCTTGTAAATTTCATGTGGTTTCGGAATAAATGTCATGTCCGGGGCTCCTTTCTCTCTGAGAATCTCTCTCTGAAAAACTCTTATAGAAAGTATACCCCACATTTTCCGAAAAGTCATATCTTTTCTCTGGGTTACTGCTCATTGTCTAAAAATTTATGGCAGAAAACAGCATTCTCATCGGCAAATTCAAGCCCCGACAGTTCCCTGACCAGCGCTTCTCTTTCCTCTTCCTCCAGCCTGTCAAAATCACTGTGATGAAGTGTCACGGTGTACACACGGCTTCCATCTGCCCCGACCACACGCGTCAGCATGACCCCGCTGTCCTGATATCCCTGTGCATTCAGGTACTTCCTCGCCTCCCGGACAAGCTGTTCCTCCTTTTCCCGGTAATATCCCTCCAGTTCTGCCCGGTCGAGCGCTGTCCTGCTCCTCACCGTCGCTGTAACGAAAAAGGCTGCAACCAACACCAACAGTATTGTTGCAGCCCAGAACCCAAGACTGCCTGCATTTTTTCTCATTGTCTCTCCTCCGTATCAAATCGATGGTCAAATGATCTTTACAGGCATATTATATAAAATTTAAAGTCCAATAAAACTCTCTCAATGAGTCATGGCGGGGTTCACCATATTATTTTTTTTCAACTTCCCAATATCCGGTTTTCGGCGATCCATGCCGCACTAAAATCCCCTGTTCCCTCAGTTTCTTAATGTTCGCTTCTATATTTCTGCTCGCCACACCGATCCTTTCCGCCAGCTTAGACGCCGAATACTGATTATTTTCCACCAGCAATGCAATGATCCTTTCCTGCGTATCATTCAATTCACAGCTCCGATGCTTCTCCGATGCTTCTCCGATGTTCTCCGATGCTTCTCCGATGATGATATAGTCCAGAGCCGCCAGAAACGATTTACGGTATAACTCCACACGGAACATATCGTCAAATTCCTGCACCTTAGGCTGTGAAAGTCCATATTCGGCAGCCTCACTAAAAATACGCTTTATTCCACTGCCCCATGCTTCCACAAGACCCATTTGGTTAAATATATTTGCAATGCCCTTGTTTCTGATTTTAGAATGTCCGTTCATGATCTCTTCGTATGTCAGACCATTGTATAGTCCTCCGGGAGATGTAACCTCCAGCCGGTCATCATAAATTGCCACCTGTATACAGGACTCATCCAACAGATTCCTATGGCAATGCGCATTAATAATCATTTCCCTGATGGCTTCCGGCGGAAGCTCATATCTCTCTTTCCGCACCAGTCCATCAATCGTTGCCCCAAGTCTGATATTGCGCAACACAAAATCTACAGCCTCTTCGATCTGTGTATATATCGGACCGGTAAATTCCCTTTTATCCAAAAATACCGTCCTGTCCGTTCCCTTGAACACTGCACACTGTGTCTTGGAAAACGGAAAATAATCTGATGTCAGCAGCGCATAGGCATTCGTTGCCAGCAGTCGCCCCTCGCTTTGCTTTAATATTTTCCAGTTGATAAGCTGTTCTTCTTTCACTTCATGTTCTGTCATACCTGCTTTCCTGCGGAACATCGCAATATCTCTGCAGAGCCTCCCGGTTGCTTCCTTCGTGACCGGATAACCCACACAGGTAAGTTCATCCCATGAAACGCGCGCGCCTTCCATCTCTAACTCTGTGATCTTCTCTGGAAATGCCAGCCGGGATGTTCCCGCCACACGAATGTAGGTGCCATTTTCTTTTCCTTTAGACTTCAGATAATAGGGACGGTTTTTGCCCGCCTCTACCGTAACTACAATGATATTCTTTCCATCTATCGTCTGTGGCTCAATATCGGGAACAATCTGCGGCTCACAGGAATCAGAGACAGCGTTTGCAATACTGTCCATAATCTGAAACAATTCCGTGCTATCCACGCCAACAACCTGGTGCGTCTTATCTTTAATTCCTATCAGCAGCTTTCCACCCTGCGTATTGGCAAAAGCTACTATTGTCTTCATATAATTTTCACTTCTGTCCGGTACAGACACCTTGTACTCAACATTTTTCGATTCACCTGAAAACATTGTCCCTTCTGCCATCGCATAACCTCCCTGCCTTTTTCAGCAACCGATAATCAACTGCATATAAAATATACATATAGCAAAGTTATTATACCATGTGCGAAGAAAAGGAAGCGTCCCGCAGGGACATTTACTTTTCGAGCCATGGCTTTGTATAATACGCCACGAAGTGGCGGCAAGACAGCTCTGCTGTCTTTCATTCTGCGTCCGCAGAATTATTATACCACAACCTCAGAAAATAATCTATGCAGTATAATTTTTTCACTTCCTTCTCCATATCCTGCGGAATACACAGGCAGCCACGCATGCCGCCACGGCCTCGGTCAAGACAAACGCCCACCACACACCCGACGCCTCCAGACGCCGGCTCAGAAGATATGCCGCCGGTATGATGACAACAATGTACCGGAGCAGCGAGATCGTAAGCGATGCCAGCCCCTCGCCAAGCGCCTCCAGCGCCCCAGAGCAATTCACAGATACCGACGATACGACAAAGCCAAGGCTGATGATGCGGAGAGCCGTTCTGCCGATCAGTATTGTATCCGCATTCTCCGTAAAGAGTCCGATCAGCTGCTCCGGCAGGAGGTAGCATGCCGCCGTTCCGAGCGCCATGATCAGCATGATCATGCCGAGAGACAGTCTGCTGATCTTTTCCACACGCCTGTTTTCCCCTGCACCGTAATTATAACCGACCAGTGGACGGATTCCCTGAATGATACCGTTCGCCGGCAGATAGATAAAGGTCTGGAGCTTATAGTAGGCTCCGAGTACAAGCACATAGGTCTCGGAATATGCCGCAAGAATCCCGTTCAGCGCGGAGATCAGCACGGAGGGCAGCGCCATGTTGAGCGTTGCGGGAATGCCGATCCCATACATGCGCCCGCAGACCTCCCTGCCCGGCTTAAGCTTTTCCCGCCGGATGTTGACGGGCAGTGGTTTCACCTTTGCAAACCCAAGATACGCAGCCAGTGTCAGCACCTGCCCGATTCCCGTCGCAAGCGCTGCTCCCCTGATTCCCATTCTCGGGAAAAATCCGATGCCGAAGATCAAAAGCGGATCCAGCACAATATTCGCCACAAAGCCCATCACCATGCAGAACATCGTCTCCTTCATTCTTCCGACTGCCTGGAATATCTTCTCATAGGTAATCCCGACATTGACCGCTATGGCAAAGAGAAAGACAATATAGGAATAATCCAGCCCCAGCCGGACAACCGTGTCCTTCGAGGTAAATGCCCCCAGGAATGCCCGCATACCGATAAAACAGAGCACCATCAGCAGGATTCCGTGCAGCACGCTGAACAGAATTCCCTGCGTTGCGGCTTCATCCGCCTTCTCCTTCTTCTCCGCCCCAAGATAAAACGCGATCATGGCGTTCACTCCCACGCCGAAGCCGACCGCCACGGCAGTCATCAGGTTTTGCGCAGGGTACACGAGCGACAGCGCCGTCATGGCGTCCTCAGAGAGCTTTGCGACAAAATAGCTGTCAACAATATTGTAAAGGGAATTGAATGCCATCGAAAGCATCATCGGCAGCACCATGGACAGCACTAGCGGAAATATCTTCTTCTCTTTCATAAAGGTCTGATTCATAAGTTTTTCCTCCTGCAGACACAAAAATTCGCCACACAGCCGTTCAGCTATGTGGCGAAAAAAGATTTTAATCTTGAAAAATCCACACCCATTGGGTTTTATGTCGTCATTATAAGGGATATGCCCCTAAAAATCAACAGTTATTTGCGTCATTCACAGTCACAGGTCTTGGCAACCACGCTCCGCAGGTTCCGGTTGCCTAGGAAACCGCACGCCTCAAGCCCCTTCTCGATGATCTCGTGCCAGCTCCGGGCAGAAAGCTCTACAACACTGTCGTCGTCAAACTCTATCATGCAGGCGTTCTCCACCTGGCAATTATTTCCGCAGGCAATCTTATACATATTCTTTCTGCTGATCGCCCCGATCTCCTCCAATGTGTTGATCATGCGGTAAACAGTCGCCGTACCGATCTGCTTATCCTGCTTTGATGCCTTATAGAAGATCTCCTTGCAGCAGGAGCAGTCCTCCTCCAGAATAATGTCCAGCAGCATAAGGCGCTGCTTCGTGATGCGGCAGCCCTGTTCGCGGAGCTTCTGGATGATAAGCTCTCTCTGCATCTGTGTCCTCTGATAGCTCCTCATATTCCCCGAACCGTTAGCGGTCTGTACTCCACCCATTCGTTATCTCCTTTTCTTTATCCGAAAACAGGCAATACGAAACTTACAGCCTTCCGTAAACAGTTGCACAAGATTCACCTGACCGCAAGCAGCGCACTCTGGAGCCGCCGGTGCTTAGTCTCCATATTTTGGAGACTTACGCACCGCTGCGTGCGGAGGGTAGCGCAAGCGTGCCTGCGGTGGTCTGTGCATCTTGTACAACGTCACTGGCAAAAAAACGAATTTCTCAATCGCCTGACCGCTGCCCTGTTAGTGGGAGCAGCCCCTGCAATGAGAACAGTCGCCGCCACAGGTAGACTTTCCGCTCTTCTTATCCTTTATCAGGCTGCGTACAATCGCCGCCACAACAAGTACCAGTACCGCTCCTACTACAAATGTTCCCATATCGGATGCCTCCCATCTAATTACTCTAAAGACATGGGGAGGGATTGCCGTTCCGCAACCCCTCCCCCTTCAATCTCATTACTTTACAACTTTTTTATTCTTGTCAGGTCTGAAAAGCATATAGAAGAAAAATGCTACAATCAGGATGGCAATGATGCTCCAGATACCGAAGCTACATGCACCTGTGAACAGTCCTGCAATTCTGTATACTACCAGAGATGCCAGATAAGCCAGACCACACTGATAGCCGATTGCGAACCAGAACCACTTGGTATTGTTCATCTCTCTCTTGATTGCACCCATTGCTGCGAAGCAGGGAGCGCAGAGAAGGTTGAATACCAGGAAGGAGAAGCCACTTGCACCGGTGAACACACCCGCCATATTCTGGTAGATGGTTCCGTCACCGCTGCTGTAGAGGATACCCATTGTACCTACAATGTTCTCCTTTGCAACCAGACCGGTGATAGATGCAACGGTCGCCTGCCAGTTGCCCCAGCCCTGAGGAATGAAGATCCATGCAATCGCGCTGCCGATCTTTGCCAGAATACTGAACTCGATCTCGTCCTCAGCAAGCATTCTGAATGTACCGTCAACAACTCCGAAGTAAGTCGTGAACCATACGACGATGGTGGAAAGCAGAATGATGGTTCCTGCCTTCTTGATGAATGACCAGCCACGCTCCCACATGCTGCGCAGTACAGCGCTGACCTTCGGCCAGTGGTAAGCGGGAAGCTCCATAACGAAGGGAGCCGGATCGCCGGAGAACATCTTTGTCTTCTTCAAAATAATACCGGAGCAGATAATTGCTGCAATTCCGATGAAATATGCGCTTGCAGATACCAGCGGTGATCCGCCGAAGATTGCGCCTGCGATCATTGCAATAAAGGGAACCTTTGCACCACAGGGGATGAAGGTTGTCGTCATGATCGTCATACGACGATCCTTTTCGTTCTCGATCGTTCTGGATGCCATGACACCGGGAACGCCGCAGCCCATACCGATCAGCATAGGAATGAAGGACTTACCGGAAAGACCAAACTTACGGAAGATACGATCCATGATGAATGCGATACGAGCCATATATCCGCAGTACTCAAGGAATGCCAGCAGGATGAACAGTACCAGCATCTGAGGCACGAAGCCCAACACAGCGCCGACACCTGCTACAATACCATCAACAATCAGACCCTGCAGCCACTCAGCGCAGTTGATCTTCTCCAGACCTGCGGAAATTGCATCCGGGATACTGGGAACGAATACGCCGTACTCAGCGGGATCAGGCTCCTCACAGCCGTAAGACTTTGCAACAGCCACAGCATCAACCAACTCGTCATAGCTCGAAGAAACTTCCTCAGTTGCCAGCGTCTCCTCATCTTCTACAAGATAGGTTGCCTCTGCGGATGCGTCGAACATGCCAACCAGCTCATCCAGTGCTGCTGCCGCTGCATCGCCGTCAAACTCCTTGGACTCTGTGTCCAGAGCGTCTGCGATTGCTTCCACATCCATTCCCTGCTCTTCCGCATAGGAGACAAAGCCGTCGATTATCGTCTGTGCATCACCATACTCCTCGGAAACCTCGCCGTAAGCCTTGGAACCGATGCCGAAAAGATGGAAGCCGTCACCGAAAAGATTATCATTTGTCCAGTCGGTTGCCGCTGCACCAACCGTTGACATTGCAATATAGTATACCAGCCACATTACCACGAAGAAGATCGGCAGAGCCAGAATACGGTTTGTTACGATCTTATCGATCTTATCGGAAACCGTCATCTCATTCTTTGCCTTCGCCTTCTTCAGGCAGCTTCCGATGATGGAAGAGATAAAGCTGTATCTCTCGTTGGTAATAATGCTCTCGGTATCATCATCGAAGGCATCCTCCAGAGCCTTGATCTGGGCTGACACATCGGGAGTGCTCTTCATTGCAGCACTGATCTTGTCATCCTTCTCCAGCAGCTTGATCGCGAAGAATCTCTTCTGGCTCTCTTCCTCTGCTGTCAGCTTTGCTTCTACCTCGCTGATCGCGTTCTCCAGCTTTGCATCAAACTTATGTACCAGCTTCACGGGAGCCTTCTTCTTTGCAAGAGCGATTGCCTTCTTTGCAAGCTCCTCGATACCGGTTCCCTTCTGTGCGGAAATCTCAACCACTTCACATCCGAGGCTCTCGGACAGCTTTGCGGTATTGATCTGGTCTCCGCTCTTCTTGACAATATCCATCATGTTGATTGCCATGATGACCGGAATGCCAAGCTCGATGACCTGTGTGGAAAGATACAGGTTTCTCTCAAGGTTTGTTCCGTCGATGATATTGATGATCGCATCAGGCTTCTCATTGATCAGATAATTTCTTGCCACCACTTCCTCAAGGGTGTACGGAGAAAGTGAATAGATACCGGGTAAGTCCATCAGGGTGACCTCTTTGTCTACCTTCAGCTTACCTTCCTTTTTCTCTACCGTTACGCCGGGCCAGTTACCTACATACTGGTTGGAACCGGTCAATGCATTGAATAATGTTGTTTTACCGCAGTTAGGGTTACCTGCTAATGCAATTTTGATTGACATTTTGTTCCTTCTTCCTCTCTCAAAGATTTGTCTTTACTACCTTTGGTTAGCTCTTGCTAACCACTCTTCTAAAAAAAAGACGCAGTCACAATTTCAGCTTATTCTACCTCAATCATTTCCGCATCTGCTCTACGCAGGGAAAGCTCATAGCCTCTCACTGTGACCTCGACGGGATCTCCCAACGGAGCTACCTTTCTCACATAGATCTCCACTCCCTTTGTAATTCCCATGTCCATGATACGTCTCTTGACAGGTCCTTCTCCGGAAAGCTTCTTGACCGTTACGGTCTGCCCAACGGCAACTTCCTTCAGTGTTTTCATAACATTCTCCTTCCTATTTCTCTTACACCATTATTTTATTCGCCATATCTTTTCCTATGGCAACTCTGGATTCCTTGATGTTCACGATGATATTGCCCGCTGCTTCGGAAATCACCGTCACACTGCTGCCGACAACAAAGCCCAGCTTCTCCAAAAACAGTCTGGTTTCCTCCTTGCCACCAACCTTCTTGATCACATTGCTCTCCCCTGCGGGAACCATTGACAAAGGCATCATGCATTCTCCTTTCGTACACTATCACTATTTGAGAATCATTTTCATTTCTTCATTGGTTAGTATATGCGAACCGCTGTCGCTTGTCAATAACTTTTTTATATTTTTTTAAGAAAACAAGGACTGCCGTATCGTGTCACCTTTTGTGGTGGGATACGGCAGTCCTCGGACTGTATATTTCTTCTATATAATGTAGCTTGTCAGCCTCTTACTGGATCTCCTCCAGCTTGTAGATGAACTTGACGCTTCCCTCCATGTCCTCCGCAATACCTGCGTAGGAGCGATAGCTCTTTGCCGCATCCGCTGCTGCCTTGAAGCGGTCAAGCTTCTCTGTCAGGCTGTCCTCATCGAAGGCATCAAGAATCTTGCTGATACCCTCCTCATCAAAGGTCACAAGTCCGTCTCTCAATTCCATCGAGCCATCCTTCAACTGCTTTACGCCATCCAGCAGCGCATCTGCACCTTCCGCAAGGGAATCAATTCCCTTCTTCAACGTGTCAGTGCCGTTCTTAAGACTCTCCGTTCCTGCTGCAAGCTCTCCCGCACCGGAGGCAAGTGTTCCTGCGCCGCCTTCGAGCTGTGCCGCGCCGCTCTCCAGCTGTGCCGCACCGTCCTTCGCCGAAGCCACACCGTTCGTATAAGCAATCAGTCCCTGATAGAACGTGTTATAGCTGTCAAGCGATGCCTTCAGTCCTGCGATCTGTGCCGCTCCGGCACTCAGATTGCCCGCCTGTGTCTTCATCTGCTCCTCTACATTGGTCTGGATCAGTTCCTTCTTCTTCGCTGCCACATTTGTGTCGATCAGCTCCTGCTTCTTTGCGGCTACATTGGAGTCAATCACCGCCTGAACCTCTGCAGACTGCATCTTTGCATCCACCGCTGCATTGATCTGTGCTGCAAGTGCCTGTAAGGCTGCGAGCTGTGCGTCTCCGCCGGACACGGATATGCCCTTTGCCTGCTCATACATCTCACGGTTGAAGCCGGGGCATGCCTTCTGGACGGTGTCGGACGCGATGACCTGCGTCAATACATTCTCCTTGACTGCCGCTGTCACACCTGCTCTGATCGCCGCGTCGCTCTTCTCAACCTCCGCAGCTACTGCCGCTGTGATCGCCGATGTATTATTCTCCACCTCGGCCGTCACCGCAGCCACCACCTTGGCATACACCGTTCCCTGAATCTCGCTACCGCCGAGCTGACTCAGAAGACCATCCAGAAACGTTGCATAATTATCAATCGTCATGTTCGCTGTAATGCCGAGCTGCTGCATCTGGGCATTGCTGTTCAAGGTATCGTTCGCCGTCTTCAACAGAGTCTCAAACACCTGTCTTGCACCGTCGGTCAGCTCCCCGTTCTTGGACGTCAGTGTACCAAGTCCGGCGTTGAGCTGTGCCGCGCCGCTCTTTAAGGAACCCACACCGTTTTTCAGGGTGCCTGCACCGTCCGCCAGCTGCTTTGCGCCGTCGCGCAGAGTTCCCGCTCCGCTCTGCAGGTCTCCTGCTCCTTTTGCCAGCTGATCTACACCATCCTTCAATTCGCCGGACTTATCGTAGAGCGTTGCAAGACCGTCATACAGATCGGAGGAACCGTCCAGAAGCTTTGTCATGCCGTCTGCCAGATCCTCCATGGCATCGCTCAGCTCATCCAGACTGCCCACCTCATCCAGATTCAGACTGCTGAACAGGTTGTTGACCGCGATACAATAGGTGCTTCCCAGTGAGAAGTCCTCCGCATCTGCCTCCACCTCCACATAGTCCGGGATGGAAACCTCCTCATCCATCTGAAGGTTCTCGTTCATTCCGGGGAACGCAAGACCGACAACAACGGATTTATCCCCATCATTTACGAGCTTTCCGGAGGAAACCTCTACATTGGAAAAATTCTGCCCGTCGAGAATCATTCCCGTTATGACCGTGAACGGAACCGCGATCTTCTCCTTCTTTCCGGCAATCTCTGCGGTCACATATTCCTTTACCTCGAAGCTGTAGCGAATCACCACATGACCGCTCTTTCCGGCAATCTCCTCCGCTGAAAGCTCCTTGCCATCCAGCGTGTAGGTCGCTGTCACCGTCAGCGGCAGCTCCTTGTCAGAAGTGCCCTGATAATAGACGTCGCCTCCGTCGGTGTCCCATACATAATTATCACCCTTCACAGTGTAGCTCTCGCCATTCTTGACTGCCTCGACGTCCTTCAGCTCTGTGAAGTCTGTAAGGCTCTTCTCCTGTCCCGCATTTCTGATCCAGTCACTGACAATAATCTTGTTGGTGCTGCCGTCCGCTCCTGCCATGACATAGACCGTTTCCTCTTTGCAGGTGTCAGCATCTGATACCGGATTCCAGAGATTCTTGACTGTGTCCTTCAGCTCCTCTTCCATTTTCTTCTCGTCGCTGCTCTTGGCGGAGCTGTTATTCTTTCCCATTGCATATACATTGGTTCCTGCCACGCCGATGACCAGCGCCCCCGCGAGACACACCGCACCGATTTTGATTGCCTTGCTCTTCTTCTCTATCATGATAACGCTTCCTTTCCTATTCTGCTTTCTTCTTTCACTTTCTTCTGCCGGAATCCAATGCTTGTCGCACAGATTACTCTGTCAAACAGCATGAACATCGCCGGCAGTATCAGGATGACGCTGAACATGCTGACAATAGCGCCCCTCGCCATCAGATTGCAAAGAGATTTGATAATGTCAATGTCCGAGTAAACCGCCACACCGAAGGTTGCCGAGAACAATCCCAGCGCACTGACGATAATGGAGGGAATGGAGGCTCCGAGCGCATTGCTGATCGCTGTTCTCTTATCACAGCCGCCGTATCTCTCTTCCTTGTACCGGGTCGTCATCAGTATCGCATAGTCAACCGTTGCTCCCAGCTGGATCGTGCTGATGCAGATCGGCGCAATGAAGGGAAGCGACGTCCCTGTAAAGTGCGGCAGTCCAAGGTTGATGAAAATGGAAAACTCGATTACCGCCACAAGGATTACCGGAAGGGTGACGCTCTTTTCCACCAGTGCAATGATCACAAAGATCGCAATAATGGAGATCGCATTTACCACCTTGAAATCTTCATCCGTTGTCTCGATCAGATCCTTCGTGCAGGGTGCCTCTCCGATCAGCATTCCCGTCGGATCGTATTTCTTCAGAATCTCATTCAGCGCATCAATCTGCGCATTAACCTCGTCCGAAGCAACCTTGTATTCCGAATTGGCAAGGATCAGCTCCCAGTTTTCACTCTTCAGCATGTCGTTCACGGACTTCGGAAGCGTCTCCTCCGGCACGAGGGAGCCGACAACCGACTCCATGCCGAGCACATATTTCATGCCGTCTACCTGCTCCATTTCGGAGATCATGCTCCTTACGTCTTTTGCAGAGACATCCGTGCTCACCAGAATCATATGTGTGGAACCGACATCAAACAGTTCGTTCAGCTTGGAATTGGCAATGACATAATCCATGTCCTCCGGCAGGCTGTCGCTCATGTCGTAGTAGACCTCCTCATTCGTCTTCTGGTATCCGTAAAATGCCGGAATCAGAATGACAAGGAACAGGACGAGGAACACCGGGAAGTGCTTCGTAATTCCCTGCGCCAGCTTTCCCATATCTGGTAGAAGCGAACGGTGCTTCGTCTTCGACAGGAGCTTATCCAGCACAAGGATCATTGCGGGAAGTGTCGTCACACAGCCGATTACACCGAGCACAACTCCCTTCGCCATAACGATTCCGAGGTCGCGCCCCAGCGTGTAGCTCATGAAGCACAACGCGATAAATCCGGCCACTGTCGTGATGGAGCTTCCGACAACGGATGTCAGCGTCTTGCTGATGGCGATACTCATCGCCTCCTTGTTGTCATCCACCTGTTCCTTCTGTTCCTCGTAGCTGTGCCACAGGAAGATCGAATAGTCCATCGTGACCGCCAGCTGCAGAACAGCGGAAAGTGCTTTCGTCAGGTAGGAAATCTCTCCGAGGAAATAATTCGTTCCCAGGTTCAAAAGGATTGCCATGCCAATACTTGCAAGGAATACAAAGGGGATGATCCAGTTGTCAAGGAAGATCATCATGGCGACGCAGGCAAGCAGAACCGCAAGTCCTACATAGATCGGTTCCTCCTCCTCGCACAGATTCTTCAAATCCGTCACCATCGCCGACATGCCGGATACAAAGCATTGTTCCCCGGCGAGCTGCCTGATCTCGCTGATCGCATCCATCGTCGCATCCGCGGAAGTCGAAGAATCGAAGAAGATCGCCAGCATCGTGGCGTCTCCGTTGTTAAACGCATTGTAATACTTATCCGGCAGAAGCTCCATCGGCACGGATACGTCCGTGAAGCTGTCATACCACAGCACCGTCTCCACATGCTCCACCGTCTCGAGGTCTGCCTTCAATGCCGAGACATCCTTCGGCGCCATGCCCTCAATGATGACGAAAGAAAACGCACCCTTGCCGAAGTCCTCCATCAGGATGTCCTGCCCTGTGACCGTATCGATGTCCTTTGGAAGATAGGTCAGCATATCATAGTTAATTCTCGTACTTACCATTCCGATCACTGACGGAACCAAAAGCACCAGTGCCAGAATGAGAATTGGGATGCGGCACTTTACGACCGCTTTTCCGAATTTCATGTTCATCTCCTCCTTCTCTCTTAACTGCCACCCATTTTATGCATATTTTTCCCTTTTGGAAATATACAGAAAAAGAGTGGTGTCGAAAAAACATACACCACTCTCAAAAAGTCCAATTTTTGTACATTTACAGCAATTTGCACAAATATTATATTAAATTTATGTATTGTTTATACAAATTTTATTTTTGCACTTTTTCGAGCACGAACTCGATATTTCCCCTCAGCATATAGCCCACGCGCTTGATATATTGCAGAGGATCATACTTCATGCCGCTGCCCAGCCAGTCTAAAATCAGTCCGACGAGAGCCGACCGGTAGAAGTCCTCGATCAGCTTTTTATCCTCCTCCGACACCGTCATTCCCTGTGCCGCCCGCTCCACATACTGGCGCATGACCTCACCAGCTATGTCATTCAGATAGCGCTCAAGGTTCTCTCTCTCGACAGAATTATAGATATGGTAAATCAGCTTCTTATTCTCGAGCGCGAACTGCGCCGCTAAGATAAAGCTGTCCTCCCACGAAAACATATCGTCCCGGCTGAGTATGATCTTCCTCGTCTCCGCGGTAAAAATGCTCTCCAGCAGCGTCGGAATGTCTGCGAAATGATAATAAAAGGTATTCCGCGCGACACCGCACCGATCCGTAATATCCTTTATCTTGATCTTATCCAGAGGTCTCTCATTCAAAAGTTCAATAAATGCCTCTACGATCGCCCTCTCTGTTAGTTGTGACATATTTATCCCCATTTCTGCGCATGTCCTTTGCGCATAGCAAGTTTGTTAATTTTCGGATCCTTTGACCCTCGTATTCTTAATTATACAGGTTTCCTCCAAAAGTTACCAGATAAAATTTGCTTTCACAGCAAAATTATGCTACACTGAATCCATAAAGTAAACGCATACAGCCCATAATTTACATATTATAACAGAATCGAGGATAAGATTGAAAAATAAGATTTTTCAATCACGAGATTTGTGTCTGCGCGCACTTGACACAAACTCGATATGCGCAAAGAGCGTGCGCAGAAATGAGGAAAAAATGGCAGTAAACGAATCAGCGGAAAATTATCTGGAAACCATATTAATCTTGAGCAGACAGCTCCCTGTCGTCCGCTCAGTGGACATCGCCGCAGAGCTCGGCTTTAAAAAGTCCAGCGTCAGTGTCGCAATGAAAAACCTTCGCCAGAAGGAGCATATCATCATGGACAAATCCGGCTTCATTACCCTGACCCCCTCTGGCCGGGCAATCGCCGAGATGATCTACGAGCGGCACGAGCTTCTGTCGAGCTGGCTGATGCAGCTTGGCGTCGACAAGAACGTCGCGCTTGAGGATGCATGCAAGATTGAGCATGTCATCAGCAAGGAGAGCTTCGATGCCATCAAGCGCCACCTCGGGATCACGACCTGAGGTCAGGACTGTTCCAGACACACCACGCGCCCCCGGGCGCGTGTTTTTTTCATGTCAATCAGCCGCTGGTTCTCGCTGCCGCGAAATGCCAGCCGCAGATTTTTCTTTTCTTCCACAAACTCCCCGTCGACCAGTACGTCAATCAGCTCCAGAAGCCGGCGTATGGTCTCATCGCCCTCTGCCTCCCATCTCAGCAGATCAGTCTCATAGGTGTAGCCGGTATAGCACCAGATACTCTTTTCCGGATATGCCTTCCGCACCGCCTCCACGATATGCAGCACCGTACCACGGTTCTGCGGCTCCAGCGGTTCGCCGCCAAGCACACTGAACCCCTTGATGTAATCCGGGGCGAGTGCACGCAGAATCTCTGCCTCCGTCTCCTCCGTGAACGGCCGGCCGTAGTGAAAATCCCATGCCTCGCTGTTGAAGCAGCCCTTGCAGGCATGTGTGCACCCGCTGACAAACAGGGACACACGGACGCCGGAGCCGTTGGCGACATCCGTCTTTTTTATCACTGCATAATTCATTGACACCCTCGCTTCTGCGCTGACCGCGCCGTCACTCCTCCTACAGATGCAGCACCCTTGCCTTAATCTCCTTCGTCTTTCCCGCGTTCCAGAAGTTTTCTCCCAGATACCCACAGGTCCGCCTTGTGACATTCATCTTTGAGTGATCCTTATTATGACACTGGGGACATTCCCACTCATTGTCCTCATTGACAATGATCTCGCCGTCAAAGCCGCAGACATGGCAGTAGTCGGACTTAGTGTTGAACTCTCCGTACTGGATATTGTCATAGATGAAACGGATCAGCTCCTCGATTGCGTCGAGGTTGTTGACCAGATTCGGAATCTCCACATAGGAGATTGCACCGCCCAGAGACTTATTCTGGAATTCACTCTCAAAAGCAAACTTCGTAAAGGCGTCGATCGGCTCTCTGACATCCACATGGTAGGAATTTGTGTAATAGCCCTTGTCCGTCACATTCGGAATATCGCCATATTTCTCCCGGTCGATACGCGCGAACCGGTAACAGAGTGTCTCCGCCGGAGTGCCGTACAGGGAAAAGCCGATGCCCGTTTCCCGCTTCCACCTCGCTGCCGCGTCCTTCAGATGATCCATGACGCGCAGCGCAAATTCCTTGCCCTCAGGCTTCGTATGACTACAGCCTTTCATCAGCCAGGTCAGCTCATACAGACCGATGTAGCCGAGCGACATCGTCGAATAGCCGTTGAGCAGCAGCTTGTCAATCGGCTCTCCCTTCTTCAGTCTGGCGATTGCTCCGTACTGCCAGTGAATCGGGCTGACATCCGACAGCGTGCCGAGGAGCGCCTTATGCCTGCACATCAGTGCCTCATAACAGAGTTCAAGGCGCTCGTCCAACAGACGCCAGAAGACCTCCTCGTTCCCCTCCGCGATGATACCGATCTGCGGCAGGTTCAGGGAGACGACGCCCTGATTGAACCGTCCCTCCCATTTATAGTTCCCGTTCTCATCCTTCCACGGGGACAGGAAGGAACGGCAGCCCATGCAGGAGAACACATTTCCCTCATAGTTCTCGCGCATCTTCTTGGCGGAAATATAGTCCGGATACATTCTCTTCGCAGAGCACTGTGCCGCCAGCTTCGTCACATAATCGTACTTCCCGCCCTTTAAGCAGTTGTTCTCGTCGAGCACATAGACCAGCTTCGGGAAGGCGGGCGTGACATAGACCCCCTTTTCGTTCTTTGTTCCCTGAATCCGCTGACGGAAGATTTCCTCAATGATCTGTACCGTCTCCTCGACATATTCATCGTTCTCGTCAATATGGAGGAACAGCGTCACGAAGGGCGACTGACCGTTCGTCGTCATCAGTGTGTTGATCTGATACTGGATCGTCTGGACGCCGGACTTCAGCTCGTCCTGCAGACGCATCTCCACAATCTTATTCTTTGTCACAGTATCTATGCTGTCACCAAGCTCTTCATCGAGCTGATGCGTAAATTTTTCCCTGCTCTTGCGCAGATATTTCCCGAGATGCTTGATGTTCACGGACTGACCGCCGTACTGGTTGCTGGCGACCGCCGCAATGATCTGGGTCGTCACAGTACAGGCAACCTGAAAGCTCTTCGGCGACTCGATCATTTTCCCATTGATGGAGGTGCCGTTGTCGAGCATGTCCTGAATATTGATCAGACAGCAGTTGAAGATCGGCTGGATAAAGTAATCCGCATCATGGAAATGCAGGACACCGTTGTCATGCGCCATCGAAATATGCTCCGGGAGCAGCATACGCCTTGTGACATCCCTGGAGACCTCCCCCGCGATATAATCCCGCTGTGTGGAGGCAAGTCTGGTGTTCTTGTTGGAATTCTCCTCCGCAAGCTCCTTATTTTCATTGCGGATCAGCTTCAGAATAGATTCATCCGTCGTGTTGGACTTTCTGAGCAGGCTTCTCTGGTAGCGGTACACCATGTATTTCTTGGAAAGGACATACTTATTCGCCTCGACCAGATGCTGCTCGATCAGATCCTGAACATGCTCGACCGTCTGAAGCTCCCTTCCTTCCTCCTTGACCGCACGGAGAATCTCCGCGATCAGGGCTTCATCCGCCCGGTCCTTCTCCTCGACCTCATTGTTCGCCTTGTGAATCGCCGCTACGATTTTCTCTTCCTCGTAGGGCACTACTCTGCCATCTCTCTTCTGAATCCTCATATCCGTCACATCTCCCTGTTTTCATTCTGCCCAAGATGCTTCTCTTCTATCAGGCTCCCCTGCACAGGGCGCAGAAAAGAGCCGTACCGCAAGCCTTTCGCGGATACGACCCTTCTATATTTTGTGTATGCATGCACAATTCGTATCTACATCTTGTACATTTATTATATATGAGAACAGAATAAAAAGCAAGGGAGAATTCTTGTTACTGTTCACAGTCCATATTCCGCGAAGTCAAAATTGCATGAAATGCAATTTTGCGAGACTTGCAGGCGCCAAAATGCATTGAAAATGCATTTTGTGTGCATCGCGAAGCGTGTTGCTGTGAACGGAGTGAACAGTAACGAATTCTTATCAATTAATTGTAACCTGCCGGTCCCGCCATACCGCCGCAGCAGCCGCCGCCCAGACAGCAGAAGTTACAGATCAGATTGGCGATGCAGAACTTCATGCAGGCACTGCCGCCGCCCGAAATGGGATAGCCGTAGGACGCCTGCCGCTGCTCATACCAGCTTCCGCCGCTCTCAAAGCGCTGCACCAGACTGCGATAGCTGATGTTGTCCGGCTCCATGGCTGCTGCCTTTCTCGCATGCTCCAGAGCCGCGACATTATTGCCGAGCCCGGAATGGGCAATCGCGCTGTAATAGTACCATCTGGCAGTCCGCTCTGCACCGTTCAGGCTGTCAAGCGTCGTCCTCGCCTCCCTGTAATAACCGTTCCTGATATAGTTGCCCGCTGCCCGGATGTAGGTATTCTCCTCATAGCCCGTCTGCTGGCCGGACGCACTGTTGCCGCCATAGCCGCCAAAGCCGAACCCGAAGCCGCCGAACGGACCGTAGCCGAAGCCGCCGAAATCTCCCTGCTCATAGTCGTCATAGCCGGTACTCTGCTGACCGCTATAGCTGTAGCCTCCGCCGGTACTTCTCTGTCCGCCGTAGGCGCCGCTGCTTCCGTAGCCTCCTCCGTAGCTCCCATAGCCAGAGGTTCTCTCCTTCATAATCTGCTGATAGGCAGACTGGATCTCCTTGAACTTCTCCTCCGCCTGCGCCTTGTTTGGGTTATTGATATTCGCATCCGGGTGATATTTGCGGCTCAGCGCCTTATATGCTTTTTTTATCTCTTCCTCCGTAGCATTTCTGCTCACGCCCAACACACTGTATGGATCGTACATAGCATCAGCTCTCCTTCTTCACACCGAATGTCCCCTGCTCCCGCATTCTCTTCTCATGCACCGCCTCATAGCGGCACCAGACGCCGGAATAGAGAATATTCCGCAGAATTTCCACATTTTCAAGGATCGGCAGTCTCTCAAATTCCCTGCTGCACTCCGACATCATCATCGTCAGGATCGTCTTGCATTCCTCCTCGAAATCCGGGCTTTCAAACCTCCTCTTCAGAGGGTTAAAGCTGCCCCTTTTGATGTCCTTCTCGACGTCCTCATAGGCATCACAGAGATAAATGAATTTACCGAGGAAGAAACCAAAGGCTCTCAGGTTCTCCGACCATTCATCCTCCCTCGGCGTGACGATTTCCGCCATGACCTTGCCGAACAGTCCCGCCATGGTATCAATGTCGGCATTGCCATCGCTCTCCGCCTCCGTGAAATCCTGCATGAGAAGCTCGATTCTCTTAATCTTATCGACATAGAGCTTTCTCCGCTTTCTGCCCTTTCCCGCGAGGAGCTGTCCGTAGATCAGCTTCCAGAGCTTCTTATCATCCTCCCAATCGTCACTACATTTATAATAGGCAAACAGAGCATTCATATCCGCCGCATATTCCGTAAAAATATTATTTTTCGTCGGGTGGCTTTCAAAGGGATGTGCGACGCATTTACAGCTTCCCTCCTGCGTCTCCGGTTCATACAGTCCTGTCAGCAGAATGGCAAGAAAGGTCATATCATAGCTCAGGGACAGCTGTCCGAGCGCCCCGTACTTCCTCTTCAGATCGCGGCAGATTCCGCAGTAAAAGGAATGATACACATCAAACTCTTTGAATTTCATTTCCGCCTTATTGACAATGATATATCCGAACACCGCAATCCTCCTTTCCGCACACGCGCTCTCCGTCCGTCGGTTCTCAGCTCTTCTTTACAAACTCCGTTCCGCACTTTCTGCAGGTGATTGCAATCCGTCCTCTTCCTCTGGGCACACGGATCTTCTGCCTGCACTTCGGACACTTATAGATATGATACTGTTTCAGCTGTCCAAGCTCCCGTTTCTTCTTCCCGACAGCATCCCTCAACTTCCTCGTTTTCGCCAGATACCACTGATTTTCAGCGGAACGCTTCGGAATGTTTCTGGAAAACATGCGGAAATACACATAAATCATGGCTGCTACCGCCAGCAGATAGAACGGTCCCCTGAAGATCATGGAAAGCACAAGACAGACCATTGCAACGATCATCAACATCTGATTCAGCTTATCATTCCCATATCGTCCCCACATAAACCGTTGTAGCTTTTCTCTCATCCCTGTTTCCACCTTTCCGTCACTTTGAATTTAATTCTATTTTACACTTCAATATGCGAATTTCAATTAAATAAGTATAAACAATAATAAAGAAAGGAAAAAGGACACGGTCGCAGCTCCTTATGCTCTCGACCATGCCCTGTATAGAATTCTGAATAGATAAAGCTTAAACTCCGGCGATCCGCCAGCCCTCCGCCTTCTCGCGGATCTGCATGAAATGCTTATAGGTTCCTTCTCTGGCAACCAGCTCCTCATGTGTTCCGCTCTCTGCGATCCTGCCGTCCTCGACGACAAGAATCTGATCCGCCTTCTGGATGGTTGCGAGACGGTGTGCGATCGTAATGATTGTCTTTCCCCTTGTCAGTTCGGAGATCGCGGACTGGATCAGATGCTCATTCTCGGGATCAATGCTCGCCGTTGCCTCATCCAGAATGATGATGGGCGCATCCTTCAGCATCGCACGCGCAATGGAAATACGCTGCTTTTCACCGCCTGAGAGCGTTCCGCCGCCGCGATCATCTCCTCCTCCATCGCATCCGGCTTTCCGAAGCAGATGTTCGCCCGGATCGTATCGTTAAAGAGATAGACATTCTGGAACACCATGGAGATGTTCGACAAAAGGCTGTCACAGGTAAATTCCCGCAGATCATGTCCGCCGATCTTTATGCTTCCGCCCTGCGGATCGTAGAATCTTGCGATCAGGCTGCATATGGTCGTCTTACCGGAGCCGGACGAACCGACGATTGCCGTCGATGTCCTCTCGGGAATCCGGAAGCTCACCTGCTTCAATATCTTGCGGGAGTCATAGCCGAAATCCACATCCTTGAATTCAATGTCAAAATGCTCCAGACGGACATCCTTGCCGTCCGCATCGATCAGGTGCTCTCCCCTTAAGGCATCGAGCTGATCCATTGCATCGTCAATTACGCTGAGTGTATGCGCACTGTCGCTGATCGGCTCCAGACTCGCAAACACAACGAACGAGAAAAAGACAAACATCAGCATGACCGAAAAATCCATCTTGCCGTTCAGGCACATCAGACAGGAAGCGAGCGCCAGTCCCACCGAACCGCATTTCAATGCCAGAAGATGCAGTGCATTGGACGGAACATAGCCCCATTCAACCTTGATATGGATCTTCTTGCTGTCATCAATCGCCTTTGTCACAGCCTCCATGGAAGCGCCGCTCTTTCCAAAGGACTTCACCACGGCAAGTCCTCTCGCATACTCCAGAATCGCTCCCGTCATATCCCGGTTTGCCTGTGCCTCGACCGGTGCATTCTGTGCACTGTAATGCGAGATAAGCAGCAGGAACACAAACGAAACCGCAGCAGCTGCAAGCGCGATCAGCGCTGTCAACGGACTGAACACGGCAAGGCTTAAGAAGATAACAATACCTGCTGGAAATATCCGAGCGAAACTCTCTTCAATGCGTCTCCGACCGCCAGGCGGTCACGCGCCGTCAGTTCATAGCCGATCGACTCCTGAAATCTCGCTCTGAGATAGTCAAAGAGAAATCTGAGCAGGACAAGGACAATCTGGATAATAATCGTCCTTCCGATCCATGCCCGGTCAAAGGCTGTCCCTGTTGCGGATGATTCGATCAGCAGACCGATCGTATATGCCGCCACCATAATCGGCAGCGCTGTAAAAATATGTGAAAAAAACGAAAAGACAAAGCCTGCGTAAAGTCTGCCCTTAAATTCACCGCACCAGTCTATGATACGTTTTACTGTTCTGAACATATCGTCATGCCTCCTTTGCTGCGGAAGATACCGCCCAGTTTTTCGCACCGATATGCGCCTCCCACATATCCTTGTACAGAGGACAGCTCTCCTGCAGCTCCTCCTACTTTCCCTCGGCAAGGATTGTGCCGCTCTTTAACACGACGATATTGTCTGCCGCCTTGATGGTGGAAAGTCTGTGTGCAATCACAAGCAAAGTCTTTCCTTTCGTCAACGCAGCGATACGCTGCTTCTCACCGCCGGAAAGACGCTTTCCCGCCTCTCCCGCAGGAGTGTCATAGCCCAGCGGAAGCTTCTCAATAAATTCCTCGCACTGCGCCGCTCTCGCCGCCGCCTTTACCTCCTCATCCGTCGCCTTGGGATTGCCGAGACGGATATTCTCCAGAAGGGAGCACCGGAACAGGAAATTATCCTGCGTGACAAAGCTGACATACTCCGAAAGCTGTGACAGCGGCATGTCCTTGAGCATGTAAGAAGCGGTCTGCCAGCCCTGCGCGTAAGCAAACAGAGACTTCGTCCAACTGCTCTTTTTCGTTTCCATTGTTTCCTCCGCGATTCGTTATTTTATAGTTAGAAATCCCTAACCGCGATACAGTATACTACCCGAAGTTAGCTTTGTCTACTCCATTCAGTTTTTTTCGCTCTGAACAATCGAGAGTTCTCTATTTATTTTACCAGCAGCACCGCCACGGAATATTCCGGCAGAGTGAGCGTCGTACCATCGACAGTGACAGGCGTCTCCCCGGAGACCAGCGTCGCCTCGAGCATCTTCACGTTAAGCTCCGTGCCGTCCTCCAACGTCGCTCCGGCAAGCTCGACCGTCTTCACCGTTGCTGACATATTATAGAGCAAAATCACGCGCTCCCCCCCATCCTCCTTCAGCAGAGCACATACCTCACTGTCGGAAAGGCTGTCCAACTGCTGCGTGCTTCCCTTGCGAATGGAAGGAAACTGGTTTCTCAGCCGGATCACATTCTTATAATAATTATAAAGAGAACTGTCATCCTGCATCTGCTCGTCCAGCGCCGGATAGGTCTGCTGTATATTTGTGTCTGCCGCCGCAGGGCTCTTGCACATTCCCGCAGCCTTCTCATCCGCCGACCAACGCATGGCAAGACGCTTGTTCTCGTCCTTTCCGCTTCCCTGCATGCCGATCTCGTCACCATAATATAAGAAGACATTCCCTGTCATCGTCATGTTCAGGGCTCCTGCCATCTTGACCTGCTGCGCCGCCCATTCCCCGGTATAATAGCCCGCAGCGCGATCCATGTCATGATTGCTGTAGAAGGGCGCATTGATCGCATGATCACTCTGCTCGGCAAAACGCTCCTCGCCGCGGTTGATATATTCGCCGTAGGAATTTGCCAGATAGGTTCCCGACACAAATTTGACGAGATTTCCTGTCTGATCGGCAAAGGCAAAGTCAAACAGACTGTCAATTCCGCTTGCATAGTATTTTGCATACTCCGGCTGGGAGGTCCATGCCTCGCCGACGAGGTAGGCATCCGGCTTCATCTCCTTTACCATGTCGTTGAACCATGTCAGGATCTCCACATTCTTCTCCGTATTGTCGGAGACAAACTCCTTCACTGCGTCAAGGCGGAAGCCCGCAACACCTCTGTCAAGCCAGAATTTGCAGATCTCCTTGAATTCCGCCCTGACATTCTCATTGTAGAGATCCAGATCCGGCATCTCCGACCAGAAGGGACATTCATAATACCAGTCCGTACCGCTCACCTTGGCATATCCGACCAGCGGTGTCTTTGTAAAATGATAATATTCCACATAAGGACATTCCTGCGGATCGGGCTCTGCGTCCCCGATCTCGCGCAGATATGCCGTTGCCGCCTTAAACCATGGGTGCGAGGAGGAAGTATGGTTCATCACCAGATCAATAATCAGATTGATCCCACGCTCATTGCAGGCAGCGACAAGCTCGTCAAAATCCGCCATCGTTCCATAGTCCGGATCAATCATCGTATAGTCCATCACATCATACTTGTGATAAGTGTTCGCCGGCATGATAGGCATCAGCCAGATACCGGTGATCCCCAGATCGGAGTCCGTTGAACTGTCCCCATCGTTCAGGTAGTCCAGCTTCTCTGTCACTCCTGCCAGATCCCCGGTTCCGTCCCCATTGCTGTCCCAGAAGGAACCGACAAATATCTCATAATAGGTTCTGTACTTATCCTCCGGCGCAAGCGTCTCGACCTCCTGCCCGGACACAAGGCTCTGCCCGACATAGACAGGCTCCGCCTCCTTGCCGCAGCCTGTAAGTAACACAAGCAGGGACAGCCCCGCCAGTCCGGCACCGATTTTTCCAAGCAAATAACCTTTTTCCATTCCTTAACACCCCTCTCCGGTTCTTCTCCCGAGAATCATTCCGCTTCCCGCCGCCACAACGACCTTGTCCTGTGCAGGCTTGCGGCAGTCCGCCTCCAGAGCATCCGCAAGAATCTCCCAGTTCGGCGAAATGCTTCCTCTGGAATCTCCCGGAAGCTGAACACTGAAATCCACACCGGATGCGTTATAGATAATGTAAAGTTCATCCCATGTACCGCTCTCCTCGCTCCTGTTGTCTACGATAAAGGAGACCACCCGTTCGCGGTGTACCGTCTTTCCGCTGATGCGGTAACGCGCGCCCGCGCTCTTGTCGCACAGACCGGGGAACTGTTTTCTTAGGGAAATCAGCCCCCTGTAATAATCCACCAGCTCACGGAAACGCACCGTCTGCCCCCAACGGAGCATATTCACCTCCGGGTCGGACCGGAAGCTGTTCTCATCTCCGAACTTTGTCCGTCCGAACTCCTCACCCGCCTGAAAGAACAGGTGTCCCTGACAGGTGAAATAAATCAGCGCTGCGAATTTATTCGCTCTGACAATGTCCGGATATGGCTCCAGACAGGTCTCCTGCTGCTTCATCGCATCCTCCTTCAGCGTCAGAAGGAGCTTATCCCACAGCGTAAAATTGTCATGGGCAGAGACATAGTTAATAATCTGGTTACAGGTTCTGGGACAGAAGCCGTCTATATTATCTCTCCAGCCGGTAACAGCGTCAAGAACCCTGTCCTCCAGCCCCCTGCCGCCATTGACAAAGCCGGGCACCTTCGGATAGAACACGTCCCCCTTTATTACATCTCGGGTGTCGTCGCTGAAAATGGCAATATTCTCACTCAGCAGTCTGATATTGTCCTTTATCGCCGCGTGCGTTCCCTCCTCCATGGAAGTGTCCTGTGCTCTCCACGGCTCTCCGTACAGGAGCTTCTCATCGCTGCCGTACTCTGCGTCCAACGCGTCCCTGATCCGGTTCATCAGTTCTGTCGTCAGCAGTCCCATCAGGTCAAAGCGGAAGCCATCGATATGGTACTCCTCCGCCCAGTAGCACACGGAGTCCAGAATATAGCGGTCGACCATGGCTCTTCCCACCGCAAGGTCGCTTCCGCATGCCGAGCCGTCGGACAGGCTTCCGTCTGCATATCTCCGGCAGAAATATCCGGGTGCCAGCCGCTCCAGCCAGGAATCCGGCTCAAAGGTATGGTTGTAGACCACATCCATCACCACGCGGATGCCCGCCCGGTGCAGCGCCTGCACCATCTCCTTGAACTCCCTGATACGCACCGTTCCGTCCTTCGCATCCGTGGCAAAGGACCCCTCAGGCACATTGTAGTTGACGGGATCATAGCCCCAGTTAAACTGGCTGTCCTCCCCAGCCTCGTCCAGCCATCCGAAATCAAAGCACGGAAGCAGGTGCACATGCGTGATGCCGAGCTGCTTCAGATATTCCAGGCAGACCGGATAGCCGCCCTCCGCCGGTTCTGCGGAAAATGCCTTGTATTTTCCCCTGTATTCCGCAGGGATACGGCTGTCCTTATCATAGGAAAAATCCTTGATATGCAATTCGTAGATAATGTTCTCCACAGGTCTCTCCGGCGCATGATCCTCGCCGAAGCCCGCCGGGTCTGTCTCCGCCAGGTCGACCACCATGCTTCTCTGCCCGTTGCAGCAGCAGGCTCTTGCATATGGGTCTGCCGTCCTCACTGTCTCTCCGTCCGTGCTGACCAGAAAATCATAGTACCAGCCGTGCAGCCTCTCCGGCACGGTAAGCGCCCAGACACCTCCCGGTGCGGACTCCATATCCATGATCCTGTCGGCATCCCGCAGCGAATCCTCCGCTGTCAGCTTCATGCTGCTGCCGCCGTCTCTGTACAGGCAGAGCCTTGCTCTCTCCGCAAAGGGTGCCCAGATCTTAAAGGTGGTCTCCGCCGCGCCGCAGAAAGACCCTAGATCCTTACCCTGATATTCATAAGCCTCATCAAATTCCCTTGTATAATGGAAGCCTTGTCTTTTCACGGTATTTCGTCTCCTTCTAGCTCATATAGAAATTTTTTTAGGAATAAAGTGCAAAAAAACAGCCGCTGCAAAATAAACGCTATTATTCCGCAGCAGCCGTCCGCATTCTGAACAGGATCAGCCCTTAACAGCTCCCGATACGCCTTCCACATAGCATTTCTGTGTCAGCAGGAACAGAATTGCTATCGGTATGGAGATCAATACACATCCCGCATAGAACTGTGTATAGAAGTATTCCACGTACTCCTTCTCCAGCATCGTCCACAGACCAATGGCAATCGTATAGTACTTTGTGTCATTACCCATAATGACCTTTGCAAAGATATAGTCTACCCACGGCCCCATGAACGTTGTAATCAGGGTGTAGGTGATAATCGGCTTGGAGAGCGGGATCGTAATCTTTGTAAAGGTATCCCACTTTGTCGCGCCATCGATATAGGCCGCTTCATCGATCGTTCTCGGAATGGTATCAAAGAAGCCCTTCGCCATGTAGAAACCCAGTCCGGCGCCTCCCGAGTAGACTATGATGAGCGCAACCTGCTTCAGCAGACCTGTCTCCAGCAGTCCCAGACCCTTTAAGATGTAGTATACCGCGATCATGGACATGAATCCGGGGAACATGCCAAGGATCAGTGCAATATTCATGAACGGTTTTCTCATCTTGAAGCGCAGGCGGCTCATGCAGTAGGACACGCACAATACGAAGAATGCCGCTATCACTGTGCTGATGAGCGCGATAACCAGTGTATTCAGGAACCATCTTCCGAAATTAATCTGGCTGGTCGGCGAGAAAAGATTCTTGTAATTATCCAGTGTGAACCCTCTCGGCCAGATATAGCTCTTGTAGGAACCGCCCTCCTTTCGGAAGGAGGTCAGGATTACATAGCCGATCGGCAGTACCCAGATGACACTGAGGATCGCAAGCAATACATGACATAAGGTATTTGAAATAAATCTTCTCGCTTTCATTATTGGAACGCCCCCTCATCTTTGTAGGAACCGGTACGCCGGTAAGTCAACAGTGACAAAGTAGCCAGAATAATGAATACCATGATGCCGATTACGGCGCCAAGGTTGTAGTCCTTCTGGGTGATTGTAAGACGGTACAGCCAGGTAACCAGCAGATCCGTCCGCCCCGCGTAATAGTACTCCATGGTATCGGGGCCTCCTCCTGACAGCAGGAAGATAACGTTGAAGTTATTAATATTTCCCGTAAAGCTGGTAATCAGGGTCGGTGTCATGACGAACAGCATATACGGCAGTGTAATCTTTCTGAAAATGACCGGTGCTGTTGCTCCGTCAATTCTTGCAGCCTCATACAGCTCCGTCGGAATGTTCTGCAGGATTCCGGTGGTGGAAAGCATTGTGTACGGAACACCGATCCATATGTTTATCATAATAATCGTAATCTTAGCCAGCGTCGGATCTGTGAAAAACGGAATGGATTCCGTCATACCGATCACGCCGAGATGTCTTAAAATAACGTTTACCGGGCCGTTCGCGTTGAAGATCGTCCTCATGCTCAGCAGGGAAACGAACTGCGGAATGGCAATGGAGAGCACAAACATGAATCTCCAGAAGCCCTTACATCTGGTTCCCTTGCGGTTAATTAAAAGCGCCAGCAGCATGCCGAGGAAGAAGCAGCTGAAGGTGGCGAATACTGCCCAGATCAGGGTCCATTGCAACACCGGCCAGAAGGTTGCTGCCAGCTTGCTGCCGGATGCCAGCATCGCCTTGAAATTATCTAAACCTACCCATGTGAAAAGATTTCCGGGCGGCTGATGTTCTCTGTCATAGCTGGTGAACGCGATCAGGATCATGAACACCAGAGGAATGATCGTAAATGCAAGAATTCCGAGAATCGGAAGCGTAAGCATTACGGTGTGAAGGTTCTCCTCCTTCACGGAGCGCAGATCATCTTTAAATTTGGGGACCAGCATCCCCCTGTCCTTGCGCACCTGTGTACAGTATGCGCTCTTCATGGACATACATGCCGCAAAGATTGCAGCGAGTGTAATGACAATTGTAATAACACCATACAGCAGGAACAGCATCGAGTTGTCTCCGGCTGCATACTCATAGATACCCAGAGCCTCATTGTAGACCTTCCGCTGCTCTACCGTGCCCAGCGTTCTCATATTGACGAGCGCCTGTGCACCAAAGGAGATCATATAATAAATATAGGCAGCTTCAAGAGCCAGAAAGACAAAGCCGCGCACAAACTGCTTATTGACAATATTTCCCAGTCCAAAGACCACGAGGGAAAGCCTTGTAAGTACATTTCCCTTCCGCAGTGCCTCACCCACACTTGCATCGCTGGGCCTGTGGCTTGCTATTTTTACTTTTGGTTTTTTCTGAAACAGTCCCATAAAAACCTCCTCATAGTCTGGAAGACAGGATAAGAAAACCAGACTGGCTTCCTTATCCTGCTTCTGTTTTCCTGAATTTATTCAGCAGTCATGGATGCTACGAAGGTATCCAGCTTTTCCTGAATGTTGTTCTTGTTCAAATCACCGCTTCTGATCTCGGTAGGAATTGCGTTTGCATAAGTCCAGTATCTGCTGGAGAAGGTGGTGTGGGTAGGCTGCATAACGCTTGCCTCACTAGCCTCCTGTGCGATAACTGCGGACAGCGGATCTGAGGTAACCTTCTCGTTAGCTGCTGCGTTGATATTTGCAGGAACCTGTGCAGACTTCTCAAAACGGAGGAGCTGGTTCTCCTCATTTCCAAGAAACGTTGCAAAGGCTACCGCTGCTGCCATATTCTTGGAGTGAGCGTTTACGCCGATACACTTGGAGCTGTAGAAGCCCTTAAGCTGGTAATCGTTTCCGTCGGGATTGAAGGTGGGCAGGATTGCCATGCCGAGGTCATCGCCAAGAGCATCTGCGTACATATTGTAGTTCCATGCGCCGTCAAACCAAACGCCGAGTCTGTGGTCTGCGATCAGCTCAGATACGGAAATTTCGCCGTCGTATGCACATTTCGGATTGTTGATCAGGTCAATCAGGTAGTTTGTTACCGCATAACCGGTCTCGTTGTTCCAGTCACAGCCTACAGAAAGATCATTTCCTTCCGGTCCGAATACGGTCAGTCCAGCGCCGTAGTAATAAGCACCGAGCTTCCAGCCGCCTGCGGACTCAAAGTAGAAATTGTAAACATTGTCTGCGGTATCCTTCGCCATGATCTTCTCAAGGGAAGTGATATCGTCATCACTCATGATGCTCTTGTCATAGTACATGAAGAACGTGTTGTGAGTATAAGGAATTGCGTAGGTCTCGTCTCCTGCCATTGCGGTAGCCCGAACAGATTCATCGATGGTCTCCTGAACCATCTTCTCTGCCTCGCCACCCAGCTGAGCGATTGCGCCTGCGTCAACCATCTCAAGCAGCTGATCGGATGCGAACATGAATACGTCAGCTCCTGCATCAACATCCTTCAAAAGCTCTGTCTTTGCCGTATCATCTCCGACGATCTCGGTCACCCATTTAATGTTCCATTCGGGATGAGCTGCTGCGAAAGCTTTCTCCTGCTCGTCGATGATACCGGTGTCTACCTGGTTGTTAGGTACCCATACCTTCAGGGTAACATCTGTTACCTCTGCCGGCGTGTCCGCTGCGCTGGAGCTTTCCTCCTTGGACGCCTCAGAGCTTTGTGTGCTGGAGCTGTTGTCCGAGCTGCTCGCGGGCGTATCGTTGTTTCCGCAACCTGCCATTGCTGCAACCATTGCTGTTGCCATCAAAATAGCGATTACTTTTTTCTTCATTCTGATTTTCCTCCCTGTTTCTCTTTGTCAGTGTTTCCCACTGACGGTTTACAGATTTTTCTGTGAACCTCTTTCCTGTTCACAATGTCATGGTAGCACATGATTTTTCTTCCGTCAAGCATGGTTTTTGTGCAAAATATACACTTTTGCGTCGTTTTGATGTATGTTTTGTATATTTTTTACCCCATTTCGAACCTTTTTTCGCGTTTGTTTCGAAACTATTCAGAAAACGTTTTCGTTGTTTTTCCGTAAAAAAAACTTGCAAAATGCGCACTTCTCCCAATACTGAAGTATTCCCACACCTTGCAAGTTTAGTAAATTTTTTATCTTTTTATTTTTACATTCTCCTTTTGGATGTGATTTTCTGTGAAAAATGATGATTTTATTTCTCTACCAGCCCAGCTGTCCCAGCCAGTCCAAAACCGCTCTCTCCCGGTCCTTTTTCGCCGTCTGCGCCAGCTTCCCGAGACAAAGCTCTCCCCTGATGCGCCGGCAATGCCAGTTCTCTGTCCCCGCGCGGCGCCGCTCCTCTGCTGTAGGTGACGGGGAAGACACTGTGGTCGCCGAGCTCAACGGTAAGGTTACTGCTTCCGCCGTCCTCTTCCAAAAGCCGGAACGACTTTGTCACAAGCACCGTGCTTTTCTCCACCCGGCTATCGCCATCCAGCAGCTCCTTCAGCCGTTCCGTCATTCCGGTGATATTCTCCGTCTGCCGCACATCCAGCCTGACCTCCCCGTCTCCGATGCCCATATAGGTCACAAACTGCGGAGCCGATATTGTGCTGTAAAGTTTTCCCGGCACAACCATCAGAAACGCTCCCGCCGCCACGACAAGCGTGATCGGCAGACAACGCCTCTTTCCGCCCTGTCCGGCATGTACCATTCCCTCCCGCAGAGCGGCAAGCGCCGTAATCCGTCTCATCCTCTTCAGCAGGCGGCTGATCGCCAGAAGCAATAAGCCCTCAATAAAAAGAGCCCCTAGCACCGTACCCACTGCTATCCACGCTCCTGCATCCGCAGTGCCGTACAGCTCGCGCATCTGGCGGTTCAGCGGTCTCGTCATCATGGAATTCATCTGGGAATCTCGGATAAAGCCCGCAACAACAAATTCCCTGGTTCCAATCCATACGGCATCGCCTTCCCTGACACCGTATTCCGCCCGATAGCAGACCGGCGCATAGATTTGTCCATCCCTCACATCAGGCAGCCTGTTCTCCATATCCAGAAGATAGTCAAAGCCGCTCCCCTGCACACAAAGCCCGTTGTCCTGCGTGCTGTCCTCAAGCGTTTTCTCTCCGAGGCGGATAATACCGTTTTCCAGATTCAGGAAACCGCAGACCTGCCACTGCTCCACATCCTGACGACCTTCCACAAAGCGCTCCAGCGCTTCCCTGTCGATCTCCCCGGCATGCATCTGTAAAAAATCCGGTGTCTGCGCCTGCTCCATAAGGCTGTCGATTGCACCCGACAGATTCAGAAAAAGCATGATCGTCAGTGCCAGCAGCATTGCACAGATCGCCATGAACAGCGTTGTCACCACCGATAGAAACACATGATTCCGAAGATCATTCCCGATCAGCTTTCTTAGCATAAACGCCAAGACCGAAGCTGGTCAGTCCGCCGCCGATCGCCGACACAAGCTCGCCCGACCACAGCAGCATGAATTTGGGGAAATTACTCTTTTTCTTTTCCATTTGTTTATCCTTTTCTTTCTTCATTATATAGACCGTCAGTCTGTCGGTAATTATTTCAAAAGAAAACTGTCCAGAAGCTGTCCCGTCTGAACAGTTATTTTTGCTGTTGTCCGCCGTTCTGAAAGATTGGCGCTACATATTCCCTCAGGCTCCCTTCTTCCATCCCAAGCAGTCTCTCCACATTGTAGATAAACGCTGCAACCTTCTGCGCCCAGACCTCTCTTGTCCGCTCCAACTGCGAGTCAAAGGTAATCTGTGCGTAAAGCATCATCATCTCCACCGCTTCCGCGGGATGCTCCGTATTGCACAGCCCCTGCCGGATGCCTTCCACTATCAGCCCTGTAATAATCGGGGTAATGCCGTCCAGAAGCCTTTCCTGCATCTTCTGTGCAAGCAATGCGTTCTGCGGGCGGTGCACCTGCTCCATCACCTCATAGCCGAGATCATTCTCCACCTTCATCGCCATCATCGTCATCGTGATTCGCTGCAATATGGGAATTTCCGTCTGATTCGCTATTTTTCCCGCATCCGTTAGCAGTCTTACCGTAATTCTGTCAATCATGGCGTCCAGAATGTCTTCCTTTGATTTAAAGTGGTAATACAGCGTTCCTCTGGCAATCCCGATCTCCTCCAAAATGTCGTTCGTGCTGGTTCCGTCAAAGCCCTTGGTTGCAAAGAGGCGCTCCGCCACATCCAGTATTTCGTTTCGGCGCTCTTCGGCGTCCTTCACTACCCGCATTTTTCAATCTTCCTCCATAGATCACTATTACCCTAAACCGACAGATTGTCGGTAAGAGTAAGTTACCACTCCACCGACAATCTGTCAAGAATATTTTGTTATAAAAGCATTACTCCAGAATTTTCAATGCCTGCTCAAATTTCTGTGCGGAATCGACCGTATTGCGCTCCCAGCCCTCATCTCCGGGCACATACCGGTTATAGCGCTCCGTCTCCATAATCAGCGCAAGATACCCCAGCGCCACCGCATAGCGGATATCCTCGTCCCGGCTGCCAGTCAACCGGATTCCCGACACAGATTCATAATAATCAAAGTATTCCCCCATGTCCGACAAAGGCTGCTCCGGTCCTCTGCCGCAGACAATCCAGTCGGCAATCGGATCCCCGTAAAAACTCCTCTCCGGATCAATCCACGAAAACTGCAAGCCGTTTTCCGTTCTCTCGCAGAATATATTGCTGTCCCAGAGATCGAAATTTACCATCGTTCCCTCTACCGCCTTCAGAAGCTCCTGATGCCGGTCAATCGCCCTCAGCAGACGCTCACCGTACTCCGACTGCTTCCCGAACCGGGCACAGTCAGCCAGCAGCGCCGAAACCATCTCTCTCACGGCATCGTACCAGCTGTCCTTCAATCCACACTGGATGTAGCCGAACTTATGGCTCCTGATGGTATGGATTTCGCCCGCCATGCGGATTTTCTCCCTGTCCGCCAGCGCTCTCTCCTCCGCGGAAAAATTCATCGCCCAGAGCGGCGCTCCCGTGAGGTATTCCATAATAAAATAATGGCTCGGGATCAGTTCGCAGCTCTCGTCAACAAAGTAGATTTCCGGCACACGGACTGTCGTATGCTTCCTGATCTGTTCATACCAGAAAACCTCCGAGTGCATCATATCCCGCTCATAGGTCAGGATCGTCGCCTCCTTTGGCGGCGCGATCTTCAATACATATCTTCCCTGCTCTGTCTCCACGCGATATGCCGCGTTAAATTCTCCTTCTCCAAGCGGCTTTGCCAAGAGCACCTTTCCCAGCTTCGCCTTTTCAAAGATGCGGTCAAGCTCTGCCAGTGAAGCCTCGTATTTTGTCTTGCTTATCATTTCACTTTCCCTTACTGTTCCTTCATCGCCGCCTTGATCGCTGCCATCAGCTCTTCGTAGGTATCGTATGCAGGCAGCTCCGGGTTCTCCGCCTTGATCTTGTCCGTGCTCTTAAACAGGAAACCCGCCTTGCTCGCCTTGATCATTCCCAGATCATTATAGCTGTCTCCGCTGGCAATCGTCTCATAGCCGATCGACTGTAACGCCTTCACCGTCGTGAGCTTGGAATTCTCGATTCTCATCTGAAAGCCTGTGATTTCTCCATTTTCAGCAACCTCCAGAGAGTTGCAGAAGATGGTCGGCCATCCCAGCTTTTTCATCAGGGGCGTTGCAAACTGCGTAAAGGTGTCACTGATGATAATGACCTGGGAAAAACTCCTCAGCTCATCCAGAAACTCCTTCGCTCCCGGAATCGGATCAATCTTCTCGATCGTCTCCTGAATCTCCTTCAAGCCCAGCCCATGCTCCTTCAGTATTCCGATACGCCATTTCATGAGCTTGTCATAATCAGGCTCATCTCTCGTCGTTCTCTTTAACTCGGGAATGCCGCTTGCCTCTGCAAACGCAATCCAGATTTCCGGTACCAGTACCCCTTCCAGGTCCAAACATGTAATAAACATACAATTAAATCTCCCTCATTCTATTTTCCACTTATTTTCTGTCTCTCAAAGAAATTATCCACTGACTGTCTGATCTCCTCCGGCGGCAGGGTCTTTAAAAGATACCCGTCCGGCTTGAGCGCCATCACCTGCATAACGCTCTCCCTGTCTCCCTTGCTTGTCAGGAAAATCACGGGAATATCTGCAAACTCAATCTCGCTCCGGATCATCTGCAGAACCTGTCTGCCATCCAGAATCGGCATCTCATAGTCCAACAGGACGAGATCCGGCCGGTTCGTGGAAAGATATTTGATCGCCATAGTGCCGGAATTTGCAAGGACAACCTGATATTTATCCTCAAGCCAGCCCTTCACATTGCGCAGTACTGCACCGGAATCATCCACCACAAGCACGATCTTCTTGTTGTGCTTTGCCTCTGTCTTCATATAGCCGTCTATCTCGGTACAAACCTCGTTCACATTGAGCGGTCGCGGAAATTCTTTCTTTATCATACTCGCCGGAATGTTCTTATGTACCTCGTCCAGCTCCCGCACGCCTCCCGTGACAAACAACGGAACTTCATTCTCCAGAACTGTATCTTTCAGATAGACCACGCCCTGCTGCAGCTCCTCAAGCTCCTCCTCGGCAAAGAGGAACACCGCTTCCGCCTCCTTCAGTGTCCGGCACAGGGAATCAATCTCTACGCGCGAGACAATGACTTCATAATTTGCCGCCTCAAGTTTATTTTTGAGAGATGTCACCAAATATCCCTGCGTCTCCGACACAAGCAGGATCTTATGCGTCCCAGCCTCATTCTCTCCCATGCTGTACCATACCTTTCTTATGTTATATCTGTCTGTGCATTTTGTGCAACGTCACTTCCTTATCTATTTTGCAGCGCCGCTGCAATATCCTCCCGCATCGCAAGCACTGCCGCCCTTGCCGCATCCGCATATGCCTTCTCACCGTAACCGGCATACTGCTCCTGCTGGTAAGCCGCAATGATGCCTCTGGAGGAATTGATAATCGCGCCCAAGCCATCTTCATTAAAGAAGTGTACCAGATCAGCGCCCTTTCCGCCCTGCGCTCCATAGCCGGGAACAAGAATAAAGGTCTTCGGCATCAGCTTTCTCAGAACCTTCCCCTGCTCGGGATAGGTTGCACCGACCACAGCGCCCACATAGCTGTAATCACCGGTTTCCGGCATGCACTCCGCTCCCCATGCCGCCACCTGTTCACCGACATATTCATAGAGCGGTCTTCCGTCGATCAGTCTGTCCTGAAATTCCCCACTGCTGGGGTTGGAGGTCTTTACCAGTACAAAAATACCCTTTTTCTCCTCCGCGCAGATCTTGGTAAACGGCTTCACACCGTCAGAGCCGAGATAGGGATTCACCGTCACAAAGTCCTCATCAAAGCCGGCATAGCTCCTGCTGCCGACCTGAACCCTTCCCAGATGTCCGACTGCATATGCCTCCGAGGTGGAGCCGATGTCTCCGCGCTTGATGTCACCGATCACGACCAGTCCCTTCTCCTTACAGTAGTCAACGGTCTTCTTAAAGGCGATCATGCCCGGTATGCCGAACTGTTCATACATCGCAACCTGCGGCTTTACCGCCGGAATCAGATCGTAAATCGCATCTACCAGTCCCTTATTGTACTGCCAGATTGCCTCTGCCGCTCCCTCCAACGTCTCTCCAAACTCCGCAAATGCCTGCTGTTTGATATATTCCGGCACAAATTTCATCATCGGATCCAGACCGACCACGATCGGTGCATTCGTCTTCCTAATTCCTGCAATAAGCCTGTTAATCATACTCTCTCCTCCTGTTGTCTCATCCCTGTGTAACCTGTAACTGCTCCGCAAATTTTCTGATATTGGATGCATTGACATATTTTCTCTGAACATCCCCGTCTATCACAACCAGCGTCGGCGCCTGCATCACACCGTAACGCTGTGCAAGCTCCATATTTTCCTCCGCATCTATAATCACATAGCTGACGTCCCGAAGATATTCCTTCGCCAGCTGGCAGTTCGGACAGGTCTTCGTCGTGAACAGATAACGCATATTCTTCGGCTGTTCGATTTCAACCTCAACATTCCCCGCAAAATCAGACAGCTTCACCATTGTCCGCGCCGGACGCTTTAAGACAGAATGTTCAATGTCGTACTCCTTACGGTTCGCATACTCCTGAAGCTTTCCGTCGTTCCAGTTCTGAACCGGTCTGTAATAACCGGTGATACGGCTGTAGACCTCCGTCTTCGCCCCGCAGTGAGGACAGATCTTTACCTCCCCCGCGAGATAGCCATGGGTCTTACAGATAGAATAGGTCGGGGAAAGCGTGTAGTAGGGCAGCTTGTAATTCTGCGCTATCGTGCGCACAAGGGCTGCCGCCGCCTTCCAGTCCGGCAGCTTCTCACCGAGGAATGCGTGGAACACTGTTCCCGAGGTGTACAGCGTCTGTAATTCATCCTGAATATCGAGCGCATCGAAAATATCCGTCGTGTAATCCACGGGCAGATGCGAGGAATTTGTATAATAAGGAATGTCTCCGGGCTTTCCCGCAGTGCGGATTGCCGGCCAGCGCTTCTTATCATGCTTCGCCAGACGATAGGTCGTACTCTCCGCCGGTGTCGCCTCCAAATTGTAAAGATCCCCGTACAGCTCCTGATAATCGGACAGGCGGCTGCGCATATGGTTGAGCACCTTCTTGGCAAACTCCTGTGTTTTCTCATTCGTCATATCCGCGCGCAGCCAGTTAGCATTCAATCCGACCTCATTCATGCCGATCAGTCCGATCGTTGAGAAATGATTGTCGAAGGAGCCGAGATACCGTCTGGTATAGGGGTACAGTCCCTCCTCGAGAAGTCTGGAAATGACGCCTCTCTTGATCTTCAGGGATCGTGCGGCAATGTCCATCATATGATTCAGTCTTGCAAAAAATTCGTCCTCGTTCGCGGACAGATAAGCAATCCTCGGAAGATTGATCGTCACAACGCCGACGCTTCCCGTGCTCTCACCCGAGCCGAAAAAGCCGCCCGTCTTCTTCCGCAGCTCGCGGAGATCAAGGCGCAGACGACAGCACATGCTGCGCACATCGCTCGGCTGCATGTCCGAGTTGATATAATTTGAGAAGTAAGGTGTACCGTACTTTGCTGTCATCTCAAACAAAAGCCGGTTATTCTCCGTGTCCGACCAGTCGAAATCCTTTGTAATGGAATAGGTAGGAATCGGATACTGGAAGCCTCTTCCGTTCGCATCCCCCTCGATCATCGTCTCGATGAACGCCCTGTTGACCATATCCATCTCCGGCTTGCAATCCTTGTACTTGAAATCCATTTCCATGCCGCCGACAATTGCCGGAAGCTCCGCGAGATCATCCGGTACTGTCCAGTCGAGCGTGATGTTGGAAAAGGGCGCCTGCGTTCCCCACCGGCTCGGCGTATTCACGCCGTAGATAAATGCCTCGATGCATTTTTTTACTTCACCGTAGCTTAAATGATCTACCTTTACAAAGGGCGCAAGATAGGTATCAAAGGAAGAGAATGCCTGCGCTCCCGCCCATTCATTCTGCATGATTCCGAGAAAATTAACCATCTGGTTACAGAGCACGGAGAGATGCCTTGCCGGAGCCGACGTGATCTTCCCCGTAATGCCCCCAAGCCCTTCCTGAATCAGCTGCTTGAGTGACCAGCCGGCGCAATAGCCCGTGAGCATGGAGAGATCGTGAATGTGAATGTCTGCATTTCTGTGCGCCTCCGCGATCTCCTCGTCATAGATTTCCGAGAGCCAGTAATTCGCCGTGACCGCACCGGAGTTGCTTAAAATCAGACCGCCGACAGAGTAAGTGACCGTAGAATTCTCCCTGACGCGCCAGTCCTCCACCTTGACATAGCCGTTGACCACTTCCTTGTAATCCAGAATGGTAGATGTCATTGTGCGCATTTTTTCCCGCTGCTTTCGGTAGAGGATGAATGCTTTTGCAACCTCCTCATAGCCTGCCTGTCCCAGAACACGCTCCACACTGTCCTGAATGTCCTCAACATGGATGGCATCTTCCTTCACCTTGTCCTGAAAATCTGCCGTCACACGCAGTGCAAGCAGATCGATAATGTCATTTGTATAGTTCATCTGCGTTGCCGTAAATGCCTTCATGATGACATCATTGATCTTCACAAGCGTAAAATCCGCCTTTTCCCCATTTCTCTTGATTACCTGCATACCCGGAAACCTCCCCTGTCATACTGAACCGTTCCGTCCCGAGACACCTGCGTCTCAGGACCGCACATGTACCTATCTTAGCATTCCATACCCTAAAAGTCAATGTATGATACAAGATATGGTGGTGTTCAAATCGTCTTTTCGGAATATGTTGTGTCGTTTTAGTTTTGCTGAATTTTTCCTCCCAATTTCAATTTTTTTATTGGTTTTGTGAAGTTATGTTTTACGCAGTCTAAAAAAGGATAAAATCATTTTTACAATACATAGAATACGGCTTCGGGAAGGAACAGGAACCATATGACTACAGGAAGAATTCTCACAGAACTGAGAAAGGAAAAGGAAATCGGTCAGAAAGAGCTCGCCGTCTATCTGAATGTCTCTGTGGGTACTGTGTCAAACTATGAAAACGACGTACATTGTCCCGACCTTTCCACGCTTTGCCGACTTGCTGATTTCTTTGGAGTGACAACAGATTACCTGCTCGGAAGAACCTCCTACCGCAAGGATCCCGCCGTGCTGAATCTGCGCGTATCTGACCATTACACCGTAACCGACATCGTAAATACTGTGCTGACCTTTGAGAGCAGCACAGTCGATCATCTCATGGATTATGCAAGGTATCTACAGACAAAGCAGCCCTGATTGCTACCTTGTCGACAGAAAAGCGTATTCCCTCTGTGCCTGTTCATCATCAGGATAATTTTTCAGATAAGTTCCAAGCAGTAAAAATGCCTGTTCATACTCCTCCAGATACTCATAAGCCACGATCTCATTGAAGGAGAGAGACTGCATCATGCTGCTCTCGCTGAGCTTTATACCCGTCTGGAATGCGTCCAGCGCCTTCTTGTATTCACCCTTTGCCATCTCGCAGAGCCCGAGCTGGTTATACAGCTCCGCATTGCCGTCGTACTTCGCCAGATAGCTGTTATATACGCTGGCGGCATAGTTGTAATCACCGGTCGCCTCATAGGAGCGTCCCAGATACAGATAGCTCCGGACACCTCCCTTTTCTCTCGCCTCCTCAAGGGCAATACACGCCTTCTGATATTCCCCGAGATAATAGTAGATCCGCCCAATGACATAGTTATCCATCTGTTTATCGCCCGACGCAAGCGCCGTCTGAAGATACTCCTGTCCTGCCTCCTTATAGCCGAAATGCGCCAGCACCTCGTAAATGCTGATCAACCGGTCATAATTTCTGGGTTCCATAGAGACAACGCGGTCAAAATCCTCCTTCGCCCCCTGAAAATCCCCGAGACTCATACGGACATTTCCCCGCAGAAAGTAAGCATCCTTCTCGTCCGGACGCAGCGCAAGTATCGCATCATAGGTGCTTTCCGCTTCCGCATACTGCTCATTCTTCGTATAAGCTGCCGCAAGATAATAATTCAGATCAAAGTCAATTTCCTCCAGAAAGCCGTTGCTTCCCTCCAACGAGCTTAGAAACGCTTGTACCGCCTCGCCGTACTCTGTCAGTCCCATATAGGCGATGCCTCTGGAGCGTTCCACCAGACGCATGTTTTCGCCCTCTGCCTCCGCCGCATCAAGCTCCTCCAGCGCCCCCTGATAGTCCAGATTACGGATCAGCTCCGTCGCCGTATCTATCTTTGTCACCGCATTCCCGCAGCCGGTCATGCCTGCAAGCAGACCGATGCACAGCGCAGCAGCCATGTACTTTTTCCCTTTTTTATCCTCTGTAGCTCTCACTATTTTCCTCATTTCTATGAATTAACTCTGGCAATTGCGAAACGCACAAACTTCAATCAACAGTTGCACGAGATGCACCTGACCACAAGCAGTGCACTCTGGAGCCGCCGGCGCTTAGATGCCGTACTGCGGCATCTTATGCGTCCGTTGCGTGCGGAAGGTAGCGAAAGCGTGCCTGCGGTGGTCTGTGCATTTCGTGCAACGTCACTTGTAAAAACGTGCGTTTCGTAATTGCCTGTCTGCTGTAAACTCTTATCCCTGCTTCGTCTCCTCCAGCATCGAAGTACAGTGAGGGCATCTCGTCGCCTCTATCGCTATCTCGCTCTTGCAGAACGGACATTTCTTCGTCGTGGGCGCCGCCGGCTTGTTCTCCTTGTGGCTGAGCTTGTCCCCGATCTTATTGATCAGCTTGATCAGCAGGAAAATCACCAGCGCCGTAATCAGGAAATTGATGACTGCCGTTATAAAGCTTCCGTAATTTAATACCGGCGCATTCTCCCCAGAGCCGAGCGTCAATGTCAGATAACTGAAATCCGTTCCTCCAAAAATTGCCAGAATCGGTGTGAGAATATCCTGATTTAAAGAATTAACGATGGTCGTAAAGGCTCCGCCGACAATTACACCGACCGCCATGTCCATCACGTTTCCTCTCATGATAAATTTCTTGAACTCCGCAATAAAGCCCTTGCTCTTATCGTTTTTCATCTTAGGTTCCTCCCCCGTTTTCTCTCTCTGCCGGCAGTTGGACTCTCTCTGCCCCGAATACGGTCATTTTACCACATTCTCCTGCTCTCTACAATCACTGATTTTTCCCATCCAGCATTCCGCGCTTGCCCGCACAGCGAAATTGAGCTATACTGAAACCATAAACTTAAAGCACGAGGTAAAAGATTGAAAAATTGAATTTTTCAATCACGAGTTTGTGTCTGCGCGCACTTGACACAAACTCGCTATGCGCAAAAAACGTGCGCAGAAAAGGATATACAATGACAAAACAGGAAATATCTGAAATCAAGAAGCTACTCACCCCGAAGAACTGCTCGATCACACGCATCTGCGGCTGCTATGTGGACGGTGAGAAGAATAAGAAAACCGAACTGAAACAGGCATTCCTTGCGCTGCCGGAGGAGGAGATGTTCAAATACTTTGAGATTCTCCGCAAAAATCTCTCCGGCACGCTCGGGAAAAATCTGTTGACGCTGGAATTTCCCTTAAAGAGCGAGGAAGAGGGCGGCGCACAGGAATTTCTGCTGCGGCTGCGCGACAGTAAGCTCAAGGATGATGCCCTGCTCGAGGAATACTATGACCGGATCATCGCCAACTATGAATATGTCGGCAACTACCTCATTCTGATCGTACATGATGTCTACGACGTTCCGGGGCGCACCTCGGACGGAATCGACATGGAAGACGCTTCGGATGAGATTTACGAGTACATACTGACCTGTATCTGCCCCGTCGAGCTCTCCAAGCCCGGGCTCTCCTACAACGCCGTGGAAAACACCTTCCAGAACCGTATCCGCGACTGGGTGGTAAGTCTGCCGGAGACCGGCTTCCTCTTCCCGGCATTCACGGATCGCAGCACCGACCTTCACAGCGCCCTCTATTATTCAAAGGATCCCGAGGAGCTGAACGCCGGCTTTGTCGGAGAGCTTCTCGGCTGTCCGCTGCCGCTCTCTGCGGGCGACCAAAAGGAAACCTTTCAGGCGCTGATCGAGGAAACGCTCGGCGAGGACTGCGGTATCGAGCTTGTCAAGAATATCCACGACCGCCTTACGGAAATGGCGGAGGAGCACAAAGAAGAGCCGGAACCGCTTGTTCTGGATAAGAACGAAGTAAAGACTATACTGGCCGACAGCGGCGTTTCCAACGAGAAGCTGGAGGAGTTTGACCGTCATTACGACGAGACCGCCGGCGAAGCGACCTCGCTGCTCGCCAGCAATGTCATGAACACAAGAACCTTCGAGGTCAAGACCCCGGATATTGTCATCAAGGTAAGCCCCGACCGCACGGATCTCATCGAGACACGCAACATCAACGGACAGGAATGCCTTGTGATCCGCTTAGACGGCGGCGTCATGGTCAATGGCATCACCGTCCGCCCCGGCGCCGACAGTGAAGACGAGGAGGATGCCGAGGCTTAATTTTGGGCTGTTCAGCACTTTATTTATATAGAATGGGAGGGATTTCTTATGTACAAAAATGTCTTTGTAGACCAGATCGGTTATCTGCCAGGGATGAAAAAGCACGTCACGATCCGCAGTGAGGCTCCGGTTTCCTTCGAGGTACGCCGCTCGGATGGCAGCGCCGTATATAACGGTATCGCAGACCGCTGTGTAAAGAACGCAGCTGCCGGTGAAACCGATTATATCGGTGACTTTTCCGGTATCCGTGAGCCGGGACGCTATTACATTCTGACAGAGAATCACAGCGAATCGGACACCTTTGTCATCTGTGAGGACGCCTTTGATGACGTCTTTCACAAGGGTATGCAGTTCTTCTACCTGCAGCGCTGCGGCTGCAATCTTCCTTCAAATGCCGCAGGCATCTATGCGCATCGCGCCTGTCATACCGGCACGGCTGCCATCTATGGAGAAAATGGCAGAAAGGAAGTCAGCGGCGGCTGGCATGATGCCGGAGATTACGGCCGCTATGTAGGTCCCGGCGCCATGGCTGTCGCACAGCTTCTCTATGCCTACGAGAGAAAACAGGCTTTATGCGACCGCTATACCTGCCCTGACACAGAAAATGCATCTGCCCTGCCGTCATTCCTCGAGGAGATCAAATACGAGCTGGACTGGATGCTGAAGATGCAGCGTGAGGACGGCGCACTCTACCACAAGGCGACCTGCCGCGGCTTCTGCGGCTTTGTCATGCCAGAGGAGGAACAGGAGGAGCTTGTCCTCAGTCCCGTCTCCGTCACCGCAACAGGCAATTTCGCCGCTGTCTGCGCAATGGCTGTCAGCTTCTATGCCCCCTATGATACCGCTTATGCGGAAACGCTCACCGCCGCATCCCGCAGGGCATACGTTGCCATGAAGACCATGGAACTGCCCGGCGGCTTTCGGAATCCCCCCGAAATCTCCACCGGCGAATACGGCGATCCCGACGACACGGACGAGAGATACTGGGCGGCAGCGGAGCTGTACAAGGCATTCGGAGACGAGGAATACCGTCTTGATTTTGAAAGGCTCGCCGCAGAGAATATCTATCAGGGCTACGGCTGGGTAAACATGGGAAGCTATGGAAACCTTGCTTACCTCTCCACCGACCGCCCGGTAAATGAGGAGCTTAAAAACTCCATCAGAAATGCCATGCTCGAGCGCGCCGATGCTCTTCTGGCGACGGTAAATGCAGACGGCTATGGAACCGCCCTGACGGAGAAGGAATATATCTGGGGCAGCAACTTAAGCGTCGCAAACAATGGGCTTCACCTCTATGACGCTTGGGCACTCACCGGCAGACACGAATATCTGGATGCCGCTGCCGAACAGCTGCATTACCTCCTCGGCAGAAACCCTATGGGACTCAGCTATGTCACCGGCTGCGGCACGGATGCCATAAAGCATCCCCACCACCGTCCCTCCGGTTTTCAGGGAAAGGCAATGCCCGGTATGCTCTCCGGCGGTCCCTGCGACTGGATGGCTGACGCTGCCGCGAAGGGAGTGCTCACCCCCGAAACCGCTCCCGCGAAATGTCTTGTTGACATGACGGACAGCTACTCCACAAACGAGGTGACGATCTACTGGAATTCTGCACTTCTGCAGCTCATGGCATCTGTTCTGTAAACCCAGACAGGAGGCGGTCAAACAACCGCCTCCTGCTTTCTTTATCGCCTCTATTGAATCCTACGCTTGATAGGAAAATGTCTTAAAGCACACAGCGCCGCTATCGCTGCCTTCCGGCGCCACCGCATACATTCCGACGGTGCAACCGACAAAGCCTCCAGCAACCTCCGTGGAGAGCGCCCGGATGTCCTGACCGGTGCAGAGAGAAACCGTGCTGCCGTCTCCGCAAATTGCCTCCACTGTAGCCGTAAGCTTTTCCACCTTCAACCGGAGCTTAAGCTCTCCAGCTGTCTGGGAAATCTCCGCGCCCGCGAGCACGCGATCCGCTCCCTTCTCACAGAGAATCACCTCTGCCATCAACCGTCCATCCTCAGTAAAGCCCGCCTCCACGCGTAGATGATATTTGTTGCTCTGTACCAAGGCAATTCCCGCTCTTCTGCCCGATGTCAGTGTCTCTGTGGCAAAGGCTGTCTCAGACGCGAAGCAGTGATGCTGCTGCCGCAGCGCAAGATATGCCGGGCTGTCCTGCTCCTTTAATGTAACCTTTCTGAAATTGAGCTTTAAGCCCTCCTCATCCAGTGTATACAGCTTCTCTCCCGGATTTCTGAGCGCGAGAAATTCATCCCCGAGCCTGTCTGTCTCTGAAAATCTGTAAACACGATTGCTGCCCGGAATTGCATTTGCCGCAGTGTCAAAAGTCGGATCTTCCGCCGGATTCCATTCGGGAAGTCCGATTTCGACTTCCTCCGTCAACATACCAATGCCCGGATTTACCACCGGCCAGCCATTCTCCCAGACCACCTTCGCCAGAAATGTCTCCCTGCCCATCATTGTGTAACCTTCAACCGGACGAACCGCCAGCATTGTCATATACCATTCTCCCGCAGGCGTTTCGATCAGATCCGCATGTCCGACATATTTGATCGGAAAATCCTTCCCAAGATGCCGATGCGTCAGAATCGGATTGCAGAAATTGTTTTCATAAGGGCCGAAAATACTGCGGCTGCGGCAGATTGTCACCGCATGATCGGGACCGGTTCCGCCCTCCGCGTGCATGATGTAATAATATTCACCGATTTTGTACAGATGAGGTCCCTCCGGCCAATGTACTCCCTTCATTGCGCCGTTCCAGACATCATGCTCCTCGCCGACGAACTTCATTTGTTCGATATCCAGCTCCCTGATCCAGATATACCAGTCTCCGTCATATTTGCAGCCGTCAGGATTCGGATGCGTGCCGATATAATAACATTTTCCGTCTTCGTCGAAGAACAGGCTCGGGTCAATACCTCCGGCCTCCGGCAGATAATGCGGGTTCGACCACGGTCCTGCAGGATTTTCCGCTGTCACAATGAAGTTCCCGCCGCCCGAAACATTTGTACAGATGACATAGTAGGTTCCCGCATGATTACGTATCGTTGGCGCAAACAGTCCCTGTGAATGTCCCGCTCCCTTTAGCGGCAGCTGCTCCTCACGATCCAGCACATTCCCGATCTGCTCCCAGTGCGCGAGATCACGGCTGTGAAAGACCGGCAGTCCGGGAAAATAGGAAAATGTTGAATTTACCAGATAGTAGTCTCCTCCCACCGCGCAGATGGACGGATCCGGGTAAAAGCCCGGCATAATAGGGTTCTTAGTTATAGTTGTCATTTTTTCTCCTCTCATTCCCCTGCAAAGACATAAAATGCAGGCTTAGGTTCATATTTATCATCAAACAGCAGGGGACACTGCGGCAGATTACCACTGCTTCCGCCTCCTACATTAGAGCGGTTCTGAAGCCATGAATAGTGATCGACCGTTCCCCAAAAGGTAATGCCGGTGATCTGAATATCTTCATTTTGATTCAGATTCTGCATGACATGGTAGAGCACCTGATAGCGTGTCGCCTGTTTTTCGTACTCCTCCTGCTTCGCCTTCTCACTGCCGTCGTAGCCATCTCTTGCCTTCAGGTCAAACTCTGTGATCTGGACGTTTCCGACAATCGCCGCATACCTCTTAATTGCCAGTTCGACACGGTCAAACGAAGGAGTCGTCATGCTGTAATGCCCCTGCATTCCCATGGCGCTGATCCTTGTTCCCTCCCCCGGGGCACCCTCTTCCTCCTTCACCGCTGTCAGCAGTGCTTCAATTCCCTTCATCTTGAAGGTATCACATTCATTGTAATCGTTATAATACAGTTCAAGCTCTGCCGGTGCGTATTTGTTCGCATACCGGAAGGCATTCAGAATATATTCGTTGCTCTGATAGACATGCCACCAGCTGGAGTTGCTGCCGTGGGTATCGTTTGACAAAGGTTCACCCGGATTTTCATTGTCCGACCGGTAGGTTCCGCTGCCGTCGCTCACCGCCTCATTCACAACATCCCAGCCGTAAAACAGATCCTTATACTTACTGTCCTCTCCGGTAAAATGTGTGAGCACTGTCCGGATGTACCATTCCAGCCTACGGTTCATAATATCCTTGTCCACATAGTCCTTATTCTTGTCATAATCCACATGGAAGAACCACTCCGGCGTCTGGGAATGCCAGACCAGCACATGCCCCCGCACCATGATCTTATTTTCAGGATTGTTCTCATTCCATGTGTATATCTTGTCAAGCATTCGCTCTGCACGGGAAAAATCCATCTTGGGAACAACCATCGTTTTCCCGTCCAGCTCCGCCTCCTCTGTTCCGGGGCATCTGCCGTTGCTGTATCCGAACAGGGCATCCGGCTTCAGCTCATTTCCGAGCGTCAATGCATTAAAATGTGTCGTGATGATCTCCCAGACCTTTCTGTCATTTAATTCGCCTTCCGTAGCGGCAGCCCCGATGCGGCAGCCCATGGTCTCCATGACCGTATCCTTTAAGATTGGTACTGTACCGTTATCTCCTGTATCCTCCGCTGCACTGTCAGTGCTTACAATCTCTTCCGGCTCCTCCGGCAAACGTTCCTCTGACACTGTGCTCTCCGGTTCTCTGCTTTCCTTCGACATATCACTCACCTCGGATACTGTGCTCTCGTTCTGTTCCCCCTTCGCTGAACCGCAGCCGGCAAGCACGCCGACCGCCATTGTCAACGCAATGACCACAGATATTGATTTCTTTCTCATGCTTCCTCCATACCACATATTCCTGCTTCTCACGCTTCCCACAGATTATAGCATATTGTGTTTCATGACTTCCCACTATTCATTGCTTTTTCCCTCGCACTCCTTGCTTAATTTTTGAATTTACTTTTTTTAAGTCAGATGCTACAATGGTACATATACGAAAGGAGCGCATGCTATGTCTACGAGCCGCAATATCAGTCCTGTTTCCCAGAACAGAGAGCTCTTCTATAATGCGAATGCCGATGCTCCCACAAGCCGTATTCTGATTGAGACCGGGCAGGAGCTGGTACAATATCATCTGGATACCTCTGTGCGGATCTGGTACAATGACCTTCCCGTGGATTATGATCCACACTGGCATACTGCGTTGGAAATCATCATGCCTGTCGAAAACTGGTATGACATTTACGTCGGAGAGAGCTATTACCATGCGACCCCGGGGGACATTATGCTGATTCCGCCCAGTGAGCTTCACTCGCTAAAGGCTCCGGAGGAAGGCAACCGTTTTATTTTTATGTTCGATTTGTCCAATTTTTCACGGCTGAACGGCTTTGCCAGCATCCAGTCCATTCTGGCAAAGCCCATGCTCCTGACGCGCGCCACCTATCCGAATGTCTATGACGACATCTACGAGATACTGGTACAGATGAGAAACGAATATTTTTCCAAAAAGGAATTTGCAGAGCTCACGATCTGCTCTCTCCTGTTGAATCTCTTTGTGAAGCTGGGGACAAATCATCTGGATAATATTGACCTGTTTTCAAATATCAGAGTATATAAGCAGAAGGAATATGTACAGAAATTCAACTCCGTGATGGATTACATCGATTCCCATTACACGGAGGAACTAAATCTGGAGGATATTGCAAGTTCCATCGGCTTCAGCAAATATCATTTTTCCAGACTGTTCAAGCAATATACCAATTACACCTTCTGCGCCTATCTCTGCCACCGGCGCATCAAGGTTGCGGAGGAGCTGTTGGAGCAGCCGGATCTCTCCATCACAGAGGTTGCACTGCAGTCAGGCTTTCCCAGCATTTCCACCTTCAACCGTCTCTTCAAGCAGCAAAAGGGCTGTACTCCCAGCGAATACCGCGAGAAGAACAACTTCTACCTGAAAAATCATTCGTAGAACACCAAAAAGGAAGTCCCCGGACGGGTACTTCCTTTTTGGTTTACTGCTATTTATTTTGCAGTTCGGCTTATTTCTGATTTCTTCTCTTTGCCGTGTAAGCAGCCGCAGCACCTGCCGTCAACACAGCCGCGCATATCAGCAACAGCCACATAGCGTGCGACGCATTTCTCTCCGGCGCCGTCATTTCATCAGCATCTCCGGTCTTCGGCGACTTCACCGCGACATTCTTGTCAATGACGATCGTGTATTCCGAGGCATGGGTAAATGCAAGCTGTACGGTTCCGTCCGCCGCGATTTCTCCCGCACTCATGAATTCCAGCACACCCGTCTGTTCATTGTAATAGTACAGATTTGCATACAGACCGACATTTTTCGCATCCACGTTCAGCGAAAGCACTGCCTTGAAGCCAAACTCGCCGTCATAGGCAAGGCTCAGATTCATATGCGCCTTCTCTCCGGTGACGTTGTTGATGACTTCTACCGGAATGACGTTATTTGCGTCTGCGCCGATTTTCACGCCGAAGTCGATGTCTCCGGCTCTGTTCTCTGCCACATCTCTGCCGTTTATGCGCCAGATGATGCCGCCGCCCATGTCAAACGCGATCGTCACATTTCTTCCACGGATGGTCTCGAACACATCCGAAGGCACTACGGTCGTGCCGTTCATATCGACGGTGACATTCGAGCCCTCTGCTGCAGTCTTCACATCCTCCCGGATGACATCCCAGCCTTCTCTGCCATTCTCATCCTTAAGGAAGGGGCGCTTTCCGCTGTCCGTTCTTCCCTGACTGCCATTTCCGGTATCCGTCGTTTCCGGTTCGGTCGTTCCCGGGTCAGTGGTTCCCGGGTCAGTGGTTCCCGGGTCGTCGCTTTCAAGCTTCGCCACAGCCTCTGTATACTCATCCCCGCAGTTTCCGCAAGTGTAGGTTCTGACACCCTCCTCCGCGGTCGTCGGCTGCTTTGTAATCTCTGATGTGTAGTTATGTCCCTTCGCAGGAATTTCAGTTCCGCTTGTCAGCACCTCGCCACATGCCGTACAGCAGGTGTCTCCCGTGTAGCCGGGCTCTGTGCAGCCCGCTTCCTTTTCATTTCGGAGCTCACTTGCAAGGTGCTTTGTCGCATTGACCTCGCCGTACTCTTCCTGACATACCTCACATACTGCCTTCTTCGTACAGCTCGCCGTTCCGCCCTTGTGTCCCTTCGCGGGAATTTCAGTTCCGCTTGTCAGCACCTCGCCACATGCCGTACAGCAGGTGTCTCCCGTGTAGCCGGGCTCTGTGCA
>CAKRUB010000005.1 GCA_934402375.1 uncultured Acetatifactor sp. | reverse complement strand
GTAATAATCTAATTGTACTTGAGGTATTTTTTTCGTCAATCTCTTGACCTATTTAAAGTATACAGGAAGCTTTCATATTTTTATAATACGCCATGTGAATACATTTGTTATACATCGCATATTGTTTATAAGTCATTATATACGCGCATACCAGTTTTGTCAATGTCAGCTCAACCCGGATTATTCACAAAGCGTCTGCTACACAGCCGGCGCCGCTTTGCGGCTCACCCTTTATTCATCATCCGCAGCGTTTCTCTCATGAAAGACAAGACCCGCGCTTTGTGTACAGTGCCCGCGCTCCGCCCCCGCCGTTCTAGGTCTGAATTGTTACATACTAAAATAATGAGGCAAAGAGTGCCTGATTTCCACAGCTCTTTGCCCCATTATTCAGCTAAATATCTTATCCTTAAATTTCATATGATATAATCTTATCCATGCCGGCAATCTGCTTTGCAAACTCCTTTCGGGTCATGCCCGGCTTCAGAATCACGCTGCACCGGATCAGGCTTGTCTTCTTATCCTTGATCTCAGTCTTCACACGGCTCACCTCCATGTCCAGACTTTCCAGCTTCTCCAGAACCTCCTCTGCCGCCTCCGGACTGTTATCCACGGAGAAGACCATCTGCCCCCTGAGCGGTTCCCTGCAGATTTTCAGATTCTTGTGGAACAAAAACTGTACTGCGAGAATCAGGATCGTCACCGAAAAGCCGAGTGCATACATTCCCGAGCCCATCGCCATGCCGATGCCGACCGTCACCCAGATACCGGCAGCCGTCGTCATACCGCTGACCAGTCCCTGCTTCCCGGTAAAGATCAGACCACCTCCAAGAATACCGATGCCTGTGATAATACCAGCAGCCACACGCGAAGCGTCCACGCTGACACTGTCGATCACAATGACATCCATGAAACCGAATTTGGAAATAATCATCATGACTGCCGATGCCACTGCCACCATAAAGTGGGTTCTGACACCTGCTGACTTCATACGGCTCTGCCTCTCTGCACCGATGGCAATGCCGCACAGCCCAGCCAGCACGACCTGTATAAAATATGTTCCCTGCTCTATCACCCATGCTTCCATAAGCCATCATCCCCTACAAAATTTCAAGTTTTCCTACTGCAATTCTATCACCGGTCGCCTTGTTGAACAAGAGGATCTGGCTGTCAAGGAAGCTGATTGCGATCTGCTGATCCACTGCGTAATCAACTCCACCGAATACGACTGCTGACAGAATCTGTCCGCCGAGCATCACCTTCACGGTCGTCTCCATACCGGTCGGCAGCGTCGTGTAAATAGATGCCTTGACCTGTCCGTCCTCCATGATGCCGATATGCTCCGGGCGGATTCCGATGACAACATCCTTCACTGTCGCCGGCAATGATGCCTCCGCCGTATACTTTGCCTGAATACCGCAGAAGGAAAGCTTAGCAGTATTCTGTTCGCACTGCGTCATCTCCGCATCGAGGAAATTCATTGTGGGATTTCCCATGAAATCTGCGACAAAGATATTCTCCGGTCTCTGATAAATCTCGAGCGGCGGTGCAAACTGACGAAGCTTTCCAGCCTCCATCAGACATACCTTCGTGGAAAGAGTCATTGCCTCGAGCTGGTCATGCGTAACATAGATGAACGTAGAATTCGTATCCACATGCAGACGCTTCAGCTCCGTTCTCATTTCGCCTCTCAGCTTCGCATCCAGATTGGAAAGCGGCTCATCCATGAACAGCACTCGCGGCTTCGGCGCAAGCGTTCTCGCAATCGCCACTCTCTGCTGCTGACCGCCGGACAGTTCGCTCGGATAACGCTCCGCAAACTGTTCGATCTTGAGCATCACAAGCAGTTCCTTCACTCGCTCCGCAATTTTGTCCTTCGGCCACTTCAGGTTTTCCAGACCAAACGCAATGTTCTTATAGACCGTCATATGCGGCCAGAGCGCATAGTTCTGGAACAGAAAGCCAACATCTCTCTTGTCAGGCGGAACATTGATGCCCTTCTCTGCGTCAAATACGGTCTCCCCGTCAATAATGATCTGCCCCGATGTGGGGGTCTCCAGACCTGCGATCATACGCAGTGTCGTCGTCTTTCCGCAGCCGGACGGTCCAAGCAGCGTGATAAAGGATCTGTCCTCGATCACCATGTTCAGATTTTCCACTGCAACGAATTTATCGCCAAACTGTTTCCTAACATTCTTCAAAATAATTTCCGGCATATTATCTCCTTTCCTGCGCATGTCCTCTGCGCATACCCTAATTTCCGCCCACTCCCTTATCTATGGATGCTCCGGTCACCTTGTTTACGGTAAAGTTGACAAACAGCACGATCAGAATGATCAGCAGGTTGATCGCGTTTCCGTACTGGGACGCTCCCTTCTCATTGTAGGTCATCAGCATGGTCGTCAGCGTCTGCGTCTTAGAGCTTACCAACATGACAAACAGCGACAGCTCACGCATACAGGACACAAACGGAAGCAGGAAACCGGAAATAATGCTGGTCTTCTGGATGGGAATGATAATCCTTGTCATTCTCTTAAGCCACGGAACACCATAAATTGCTGCCGCCTCCTCGATCTCCGGGGAAAGCTGGAGCATGGAGTTCGTGCCCGCCTTGGTTGCAAACGGCAGATATTTCACGGAGCCGACCAGAACGAGAATCAGGAAGGAATTCGTCAGGAACGGGAAGTTCGTGGAAATCGCCAGATAAATCGCACTGAATGCCATCGCCGGAACCAGATACGGGAAAAAGGACAGCCCGCTGACCCAGTTGGAGAGCTTGGTTCCCTTTCTCCTGACTACCGCATAACCGATGATAACGCCGCAGCTTCCGGCAATCAGAGCGCAGATGATGGAGAGCTTTAACGAATTACCCATAGCCGACCAGATCGCAGGATCCTTCAGAATACCGCTGTTTCCGATTGTGGTGGAAACGGAACCGGCACCACCGATCCAGTAATTGAGCGTCATATTGGATGCCGAATAGTCTCCCGCCTTAATAATGATGGACTCCAGTCCGAAGGAGATCAACGGCATGATACATACAAAGAACAAAATCAGGCAAAGGATGCCGGAGACTATGTACTTTCCGGCCTTCAGGTTTACAAGGGAAATCTGTGAGGATTTTCCCGTCACCGTCGTGTAGGACTTTCTGTTTCCGATAAAGACATTGTTAAACAGCATGATCAGTGCACCGAGCACCACCATGAACAGGGCGATAATATATGCCTGTCCGAGCGCCGTCGTCTGCAGGGTTTTCATCTTCGTCGTGAGCACATAAAAGTTCACGGGAGATCCCAGATAGATCGGCACCGCGTAAGAGCCCATAACACTCGCAAATACCAGAAGGAAGGTAGACAGGATCGCGGGCTTTACGATAGGTAGCGTAATACGCAGCAGAATCTTTCGTCTCGATGCCTTCAGAATAGTTGCCGCCTCCTCGAGGTTGGCATCCATGTTCCTTAAAATACCGCCGATAAAGATGTAGGCAAACGGCGCATAATGCAGTCCCGATACAACAACCAGCGGAAAGAGTCCGTAGACGAACCATTCCGGCGCGCACCAGCCTGTCAGGGAATGGATAAAGCCGGAGGAGCCAGTTCCGACATTCGGGTTCTTAAACATATTCAACCAGAACAGCGCGAGTGTCCATGATGGCATGATGTAAGGAAAAATGAAAGCGGAGGAGATAAACTTCTTTGCCTTCATGTTGGTTCTTGTCACAAACCATGCAACCGTTCCGCCGAAAATCAGGGCAAACAGCGCTGACAGCGTTGCCAGCACAATAGAGTTGAGCATAGGCTTGTAAAAATTAATAAGACTGTATTTATTTGCCTCCGTGAACAACAGCTTCTTCCAGCTTCTCAGCGACAGATCTCCCTTTCTGGTTCCCGGGAAGATCGTCGCATCGGTGGCGTGAATAACAAAGGTGTGGCGCAGCAGCTCGCACAGCGGATAAAGCGTGAGAACAATCAGCAGCAGTGCGAAAATCACCAGAATGATGTTTGCCGGCTTAGAGAAAAATGCTTTCAACCGATTTTTTAGTTTTCTCATCTGAACTCCTTCCTGAAAATGAATAGAAAAAGAGCACTGCAAAATCATGCAACTATTTCACAGTGCTCTCGGCTTTCCTTAACGTTATTTATTCGTGCAGTAGGTGATGAAGTCAAGGATTCCTGCCGCATATGCCTCCTGTAAGTACTGAGGATCTTCGCTTACAAGGCAATCCTTCCAGAAAGCAAGCTCTCTGTCGCCGTCAAGGGAACTGATCGTGCTGTTTGCGGAATAGGTTCCGATGTCAGATTCCTTTGTCTGAAATGCAGACTTGAAGCCCTTCTCTGTCATCAGGAAGTAGATGAACAGCTGTGAGGTGTACGGTCTGTCGGTACCCTTGATCATCTGAAGGTACATCGGGTACATGAATCCTGAGAAGCCTTCGGGCTGTGCATCCTGATAAGCTGCCACTGTCAGGTTTTCCTGTGTTACACTGTCGTCACGCAGCTTGGAGTAAACAAAGAGTCCCACATTGCCGCCGTTACCGTTTGCAAGCTCTGTTGCGATGTCGCCGTCGCCGGAGCCGAAGGTCACGTTTGCAAGGAAGTTCTTGATGAACTGATAGCCTGCGTTCTGGCAGTCATCGTCAAGCACAATGTCTGTGCCGAAGTAGTCCTTGTAAGCCGCTGCCAGCTTGTCAGCCCACTCATCCTTGGTCAGCATTGCGAGGAAGTTCTTGTTGACGGACTCCTTACTGATGTCCTTCATGAAGGTCTTGCCCTCGTTTGCAGGATCAGTCAATGCCCATACATTGCTGATGCCCTCCATACCGTTTGTGTTATTGAAGATGAAGAGCTTATTGTAATAGTAGCAAACCAGAGGATTCTGGTCATCCGCATTAATCACATCGGAAAGATAAGGCGGCACATAATTTTCAATATAATCATAGTTCTGCAGCTGTGTCTGGAACAGGTAGGAGTCCTGTAGCAGTGCAACATCCGCCGTGTCCTTCACTTTCGCTTCCAGCTCTGTGGTCAGCTTGGTATACAGATCCTGACCGCTTTCGTTGTAATACTCACCCTGAATGCCGTACTCCTCGGAAAATGCCTTCAGAGCCTTCTCAATTCGGCTGGTAGGCGCATATACCATAAAAGTGCCTGCATCTGCTGCGCTTGCCTCCTCCTGTGCTGCCGCAATCAACTCATCCAGCGTCATCTCACTGGAAGCGCTCTTGCTCTCCTCAACGGAAGAATTTGTAGATTCCTGCTTGGATGAACTTGCATCATTCGCAGCATCCCCGGAACCGCAGGCAGCCATGGAAAGCACCATTGCTCCTGCCATCAAACAACTGATTACCTTTTTTGCTTTCATTTTTTTTCCTCCCTTAGAAAGATTTTAGGAAATCTTTTTTGTAATTTTATTATAGTGATCCTGCCGTCACTTTCTAATAGAGGTCTTTGACATTTCTCTTTAAAATTTTGACATATTAAAAGACTTTTTTCGCGTCCTGATACTCTTTGGGCGTCATGCCCATGATTTTCTTAAACACCTGTGAAAAATAGTTGCTGTCCGCTATGCCGACCTGTTCGGCAACCTCACTCACCCGGATGTCAAAATTCGCCAGCAGCCCAGCCGCCACATGAATACGGTAGTTCGTAAGATATTGTCCGAAGGTATAGCCCGTCTCCTTTTTAAACAGACGACAGAAATAAGCTGAATTAATATCCAGCTGCTCCGCCGCCGTGACATTGGAAATGTCCTCTGCATAATGGTTTCGCACATAAGCCACTGCATCCTTGATATAACCGTTCTTCACCTGCAGCTCCCGCTGTGTCAGAAGCAACTCCTGCTCCCCTGTCTCATCCAGCTTGTGCCGTTTTACACGCACCTTCTCTATGCACTCCTCCAGATCTTCATAGCGGAAAGGCTTCAGCAGATAATCCATCGCTTCCAGCTTCAACGCACTGTGCACATAGGTAAACTTCTGATGTGCCGTCAGGAAAATGAACTCCGCCGTGCACTGTTTCCCCTTCAGCCGCCTCACCATCTCGATTCCGTCCATCACCGGCATCTCAATATCAACAATTACCAGATCCGGTCTGCATTCCTCTACGACTTCCATTCCAGCCTTGCCGTTCGCCGCCTCCCCGACAATTTCACAGTCCAGTTTCTCCCAGTCAAATGACTGGATGATGCCCTTCCTCACATAATATTCATCTTCCACAACCACAACTCTCAGCTTTTCCACCGTTACCTCCATGCCTGCCGTCTACACAACGCAGCCTCTTCCCTGTCATTCCATCTGCATCGGGAATATGACAGTGACCCGCAGTCCATCACAGTTTTCCAGAGACAGTCCATACTCCTGCCCATAGGTGAGCTGGAGCCTGCGGTGTACATTGTAAAGCCCGAGGTGCGGTGTCTTATTTTCCTCCTGGGCAAGATTGTCCTGAATCTTCGCCAGCAATTCAGGTCGTATACCGTCTCCGTCGTCCCGGCAGCTGATACAGACATTGTTGCCCTGTCGGTGTGCGGTAATAAATATTTCCATATGATCCCGCTCCCCAAAGCCGTACTTGATTGCATTTTCCACGAGCGGCTGTATCAGCAGCTTGAGAATCATTGCCTCCTTCACCTCTTCCTCAACCTCTATATGATAGGTGAAGGCATCCCCGAAGCGCACCTTAATGATCTCAAAATACTTTTTGATATAGTTGATGTCCTCGGCAATCGTCACCTTCTCATTCGGATTTCCCGTATTGTAGCGCAGAAGCTCTGAAAGTGAGATTACCATGCTCTCCGCCAGTTCCGGTGCAAGTCTGCATATAAAGCGAATGTTGTCGAGCGTATTGAAAAGAAAGTGCGACTTAAACTGGCTCGCAAGCTGCTTTACCTGCTCGTATGCCACCGCCTCCGCCAGCTCCCTGTTTTCCTCCATCTGGTGCTTCAGGCTGCTGATCATCTGGTTAAAACCCTGTCCAATATTTTCAAACTCCGTGCTGCTGTGGATGTCCAGCGCCGGATGCAGATTTCCCTTTGTCACCTCAGAGAACGCTTCATTCAGCGCGTAAATGTCCTCTGTCGCCTTTACCGCCATCTTCTCTGCATTCCTAACCCCTGCAAAAAAGAGGAAAAATAGGACTACCGCGCCCGTCAGCAGCACTGTCGCCAACACCCGCAGCGCCTCCGTGTAATTGAAATAAGTATACACCGTCAGATACCCGCACTCAGGCATCTGGTGCATCCCATAATAAATGCCGTGCTCAAAAAACTTGATTCCGCCGTATGCCCTCATCTCACCGAGCAGCTTTCCGATTGAATCGACAAACTGGTAAGCATCCGTCTCCAGCACCCAGTAATCTTCTCCCACGATCACACTTGTCACTGAATACCTTGCGAGCAGTTCGTCAAACACCTTTCCATTGATCTTCAAAATCACGCAGCCGCCGTACTGTCCGTCCCGCTCTATCGACCGCGCCAGAAAAAGATACCTCTCCGTTCCCCGCGAGACATCCATCTGCAATTCTCCCGGCTGCTGCCTTACGCTCTCTATGACCCTCCAGTTCCTGACGCTTCCCTTCTCTTCCTCCGACAGTTCTCCACGACTGCTCGTCACAACTCGCCCTTCCTTGTCCAACAGATAAAACTCCGCGTCGTACCCCGCCTGAATCGATGCTGTATACAGCGCTTTCATGATCGCCGTCCGCTTGGTGGATGAAATTCCCGTACCGGTCAGATCTGCCTCCGCTGTCTGGATCAGAAACCCGTCATATGCCGTGACTGCAGCATTCAGGGTCTCGCAGATCTCATGACTGGCATTTCTATTCTTGGATAGCCCCCAGAAGCCCCCGATGCAGACCACCACCAGAATACAGATCACCTCCATCTCCAGCGCCGGTCTGAAGGAGTGACTGACGAGCATGTCCCTGAGATTATCCTTGAAGGAACATGGCTCCTGCCGTTTGTTATTTATCCTTTGTTTTTCCATCTTCCACCCTCGTCAACCGATCCGTAATTTCCAAAAGTAAGCGAAAAAGAGAAGCCCCTGCCGTAATAAACGCAAAAGCTTCCCTTACAAGATAGCATCTTTATTTTCTTTTGTCAAAAGCAGCGCTTACCAGACCCTGTATCTGCCACTGAGCGCCAGAAAAGCAAAGAAATACAGACAATTATCGTAGTATCTCCGGTCGCCCTTTCTGAGCGGCTCCTCCCAGAAACGCTTTATCCAATCCCATGCCATGCGGATTGCTTCCTCGTCTGTGCTGCGTCCGATCACGGCAAGGGAACCCTGTGCCGTCGTCACCAGCATTCCTACCGGGTGCAGGGCGTCCTGCTCTAACGGCGTGCCGTCCAGCTCATAAGTCTTCCATGGATCTTCCTTTCTCACATCACCAAGAAAGTGCTGCAATTTTTCCGCCGCCTGAAGCTGACCCTCATCCACTCCGAACCACTCATAATCAAGTCCGATATTCGCCACTGTCCGATAGGCATCTGAGAAAAACCAGTCATGTCTGTCATTGCTCCACGGCAGCTTCCGGCTCATGGGCGAGCCATCAAACTCAGCATACTCCGCACACATTCCTGTCTCCGGGTGACATGCCTCCTTCAGATACTTACGGCTGACCTCCGCCGCCCTCTTCCAGAACGTTCTGTCCTCCTCGTCTGCCCAGAGTGCAAACAGCTCATAAAAATGAGGCAGATGATAAGAGGGATCGGTAAAATCGATTCCGGGTACAAACAAAATCTGACCGTTCTCATGATTCCACATCGGCTGTCCGTCCCGTCCGTTCTCTCCCTTATGCAGACAGGCGCGGAGAATTTTCTTCGCCTGCTCGGAATAGCAGAAGATTCCCTCGCCATCTCCCCATCTGTGGGAGGCAAAGAAAAGCGCCATTGCAAAAAACTCTTCCCCGTCCGGCGCTGCACCGTCCGCGTTTCTTGTTCCGTCTGTTCCGCAGGACCATGCAAAGTACCCCTCGCTATAGCCCTCCGTCATCCACATATAGGTACAGACCCATTTCCAGATTCTGTCAAACTCTTCCTTTTTCCCAAGCTGTACACAGATCATCATGCCGTAGGACATTCCCTCCGTCCTGACATCATGATTTCCCGTGTCCTCAAGATAACCCATATCGTCTCCGACCGGATGATAAATTCTCTCCTCCTCGGAACCATAGAAAAATGTGTTCCAGATAAGCTCAAGCCGTTCTTCTATCTCACTATTGCTCCGTCCCCACTGCTGAAATAGATTTCTGTACTGTCTGGTATGAAAACTGTTCATAGCTACCTCCACCCCATAAACTCTTAGTCCGGCACAATGCCAAGTTTAGCTTATTATAAGTGGAGGTTTACGTCTTGTCTTGCCTAAATCTGCCTTTTTCTCCTCATTTCTTGCTAAAATGCCGTGTTTAGCAAAGACGACATTTAATCTTCCAATTCCTTTTCCAGATTCACGACCACCTGCCAGTTTCCGTTCACGCAGTTATCGGTAATACAATATTCACCAAACAACTCATAATTGTCCAGCTCGCTTTCCGATAACTCAAACCAGCTTTCGTCAAAAAGAACCTTCTCGTCTCCTATTTCCTCCTGCCATACCACAGTACAATCCGGTACCCTTTCATTTCCTTCATCATCTCGCAGATAGACCCTTATATGACGGTCTGCATCACGAAAGTTTCCCCGGCACTGCTGTACCCGCAGTATCGCCTCATCATACGAAAGACCGGTTATCGTCAAAGCTTCCAGTAAGGCTTCGCTTCTGTCTGCTATATTCATTACCCTTGCCAGACGGCTCCCGGAAGCTGTATCGCCGATGAGGAAAGGCACTTTGCCCCTATTTTCCGACGTACCGCCTATTCCGTTATATTCAACCGTCTTCTCCTCGGGACAATCTGTCAGATCATCCATGCTGATCCGCCTTTCCTCCAAACTACAATTCGTCAACAGCTTTGCCACCGAAAATTTTACCTTGCATTGATCGAAGCCCCTGTCTGATGTAATATCAACCTTAAAATACGCCTTGTCCTCCGCTTCATCATACTGTAAAAAGCTGCAACCGCCTATTACACCTTTTTCACCGTAATTATAGATTTTGTAGCTGTCATATAAATCTACTTCTCCGTCAATCTGGTTCTCCCGGCTTCCCTCCGCGTCGCTGAATGACAGAAGCACCTCCGCCTTGCATCCGTCTATGCGGATTGCCTCTACCTGTAGTGTAATGCCGCATCTGGTATCACTGACCTCCTCCGGTAAGACATAGTCTGAAAGTGCAGGAGCAAACTGCTGAATCACTCTGTAAATACCGGGAAACTGTTCCGCTAACGCCGGAATAGCTAACATAAAAAATAAACAGAACGAAAGCGCCAAAACAGCTATTGGACGCAGTAGTCTTGTAAATCGCCCTCTTTTCTTAAAGGAAGCTTCTTCAGCCCGCACCATCAGTTCCTGCAAGTTACTCTGATCTGCATATATTTTGTCATAGGCTTTCTTATATTCATCCTGAAACATTAGATTTCCTCCTTCAATAGTTCACCTAGCTTTTTACGAGCTCTGGTCAGCCGTGTTCTCACATTGGACGGCTTCAGGGCAAGAACCCGCGCAATTTCATCAACCGACAATTCCTCATAATAAAATAAATGAATTACAACGCGGTATTTTTGCGGCAAGTTTTTCACAACAGCAATAATATTGTCCTCTGTGCCCGGTTCCTGCTCCTGTAGATTGCTGGTTACTCTGTCCTCCTCATATTCCGACAGACTGACTATTCTTCGCCTCCAAACCATTTTCCACAAATTCTTGCACTGGTTCGTAGTGACTCTGAGAAACCATGCCTTCTCATGCTCCTCGCTTTCAAAACAAGGCTTATACTTCAAGTACCTCAGAAATACCTCCTAATGAATATCCTCTGCATCTGTTCGGCTTTTTACCAGCGAGTATGCAAGGCGATAAACCATCGGAGAATATGTCTCAATGATTCTTTTGCTGTTTTCTTCCTGATCATTTTTCATACAGGAAGCTCTTTTCTGCATATTCCCACCACCCTTCACCTCTAATACAACTCAACTGCTTAAAAAGCTACAAATAATGTACCTTATTTTTGTCCATAAAAAGAGTTCCCGAAAATTTCGGAAACCCTTGTCAGAAATTTGCTGTTATCAAACTAGAACATAATTTTCCAATACCCTTTTCGATCGGAGCCTACGCGTTCAATGATTCCTTTTTCCTTCAATACTTTCAATCTTGCCGCCACGGTCTTCCTGCTGATATTTAGTTTTTCTGCCAACTGCGGCATCGTATAACCAGCGTCCTCCAATAATAAAAAAATGATTTCCTGTTCTTTATCAGTCACCCTATCAGTCACCTTATCAGTCACCTTATCAGTCACCCTATCAGTCACCTTGCTGACATCACTATATCCGCCCCGCCAATTTGAACCATTTCTCCTGATACCAAAATCTCCCGCAGCCCGCCGATACATATTTACCCGGAAATCCCCATCAAAATCAATTAACTTCGGCTTAGGTAATCCGTACTCTTCACAGGCTTCAAACAGTCTCGGTATCCCAGTCCCCCATTTTTCGATAATTTTCATATATGCAAAAGCTCTTGCAATTGCCGGATTTCTTGGCTTTGAATAGCCCTCCATCATTTTTGAAATCGTTACATTATTCAAAAGCATTCCGGGAGATGTCACTTCCAGACGATCATCAAATAATGCAACCTGTATATTTCCCGGTTCAAGATAGCTGCGATGCGCCACGGCATTTGCAATCATCTCACGGATGCTATCCGTGGGAAGCTCATATACATCCTGCCGATACATACCCTTTATCGTCATCCCCATATTAATTTTTTCGAGAACATACTGATACGCTGCTTCCATCTGCTCCTGAATAGAGCCTTCAAATTCCCGCCTGTCAACAAAATGTGCCCTGGTTGTTCCCTTAAAAATCCCACACTGAATCACAGGCTGCTGTGGCATCTGCCCGGTCAAAAGTGCGTAAGCATTGGTCGGATATATTTTTCCATCTTCTTCCCTCAGCACGCCCCACGAAATCAATACATTCTTGGTCACATCTTTTATTTTTGTCTTCTCACTTTCCTGCCACGTATTTTTCATAGCAGTTTCTTTCATGCTCGTACAGAGTTTCTCAATCTCGCTATCAGTCACCGTCATATTTCTACAAATCTCACAGTCAAAATACCGATTCTGTCCTTCCAGAATCAGTTCCTTCAACATATATCCCTCCACATGCCTGGTCGTGCCAGATACGCGTACATAAGTCCCGTCCATCACGCCCTGTGCCTTAATGTAATACGGACGCTGCGTTCCCGGAAGGATTTCGACAACAATAACCGTCTTATCCCTGATCGTCTGCAAGGCTACCTCCGGTCTGATTGCCGGCTCACAGGAATCAGAGATTGCATTTGTAATAGCGTCCATAATCATATAGACCTTATCAGCGTCCATTCCGACAATCACTAATGTTTTATCATCAATTCCAAAAATAATTTTTCCGCCCCTGCCATTGGCAAAAGCAACTACTGTTTTCATATATTTTTCGCTCTTATCCGGCACCGTTACCTTATATTCAATATTCTCTGATTCGCCGGAAAACAATATATCCTCTGCCATAGCAAAGACCTCCCGTACCAGAATGATTATTTTAACTCCTTGCCCTATTGTACTAATAAACATTCTATCATATACATAATCAAAAATCTACATGTCGCCATTATTTTACTCAAAAGAAAAGCAGCAGACCACCTATGATCCGCTGCTTCATCCCCATTATAATTTCTATTTGCTCGCAACACTTTCCAGCACCAGCGCATGTGAAATGCCCGGCACGCTCTTTCCTTCATTGAAGCTGGTCTTGGACAGCAGTGCGCCCGTCGGCAGAAACAGCACCTTCTTCCAGTTCTGCTCCTCCAACTGCTTCAGAATATAAGCGGACAGAGTGACGGCACAACAGCCGCAGCCGCTTCCGCCGGCGTGTGTGTCCTGCGTCTCATCGTCAAAGATCTCGATTCCGCAATCCATATGCTGCGCCGAAATATCAATACCCTTGTCGCGGAGCAGATCAAGCAGAACCTTCTGCCCTACCTTTCCCAGATCTCCCGTGATAATCTTATCGTAATCCTCCGGTTGACTGTTAAAGTCACTGAAATGCTGTTCCAGCGTGGAAGCCGCAGCCGGAGCCATACAGGCACCCATGTTCATAGAATCCTTTAATCCGTAATCCACAATCTTTCCGACGGTCATTCCGGTAATACACGCTCTGGCGCGCTTTCTCCCGCCGGTCACCGCCTCCGGCTCCGAGCCGCCTTCCTCCATCGCCTGTTTATTTCCAAGGACAAACGCGCCGCTTCCCGTCACCGTCCATGACGCCGACAGCGGGCGCTGATTGCCGTATTCCAGCGGAAAGCGGAACTCCTTCTCGGCACTTGCAAAGTGACTGGAGGTCACACAGACCACTCTGTCCGCAAAGCCGCCTGCAATCGCCATGGCTCCGAGCGTAAGCGATTCACCACAGGTCGAACACGCCCCATATACTCCTAATAGTGGTATCTGGTAGCTGGAAATACCAAATGATGTAGCTATTGATTGACCAAGTAAGTCACCCGCAAACAGGAACGACACTTCCTCCGGCTTCACACCCGCCTTACTCAGAGCAAGGTAGACCGCATCCTTCTGCAGATGACTCTCCGCCTCTTCCCACGTCTCACAGCCGAACAGGTCATCCTCACCGACCACGTCGAACAGTAAGCCCAGTGGGCCCTGCCCTTCCTTTGTACCTACAATACTTCCGCTGTTCAAAATATAAACCGGCTGCTCCGGCTTCATGCTCGCCTTTCCGATCTTCTGGCTCATATAAAAATTCCTCCGGCTCTTCTGGATTTTCTATCCAGTGTGTCCCGCCGGAGAAATTCTATGCATGTTTAAGTTTCTTTCTACTTTGATTCATCCAGATAGAGCTGCACGCGGTTATCGACAATTTTTGCAGCCTCCTCTGCACTTTTATTGCCCTCTATATAGCTGCTTGCTTCTTCCCATACGATCGATTCAATATCTTCATGGCTCTTCGGTCTCGGAACACAGCTTTCCAGAAACTGTTCATATGCCTCTTTGTATTCCGGATCATCAAAATTTTCGCCGAAATTCTTCCGAACCGAACGCTTTGATGTAAGCGAGGAATCCTCCTGAATTTTATCGCTCAGAAGAGTCTCAAAGAAGGTACTTACCGCCTCGGCGTCCGATACATTTTTATTGACCACAAGCACACCATCTGCCTGCAAATAATTCCCACAGGCATCGTCCGTCGGCTCCCCCACAAACACCAACTGTTCCCCGTATGTTTCAAATAGCTCGCAGAAATCCTCATAATCCATCGAAAGGAGTCGTCCCAGACATCCTCCTTCCCCCAGCCAGCTATCCGTTCTGATCGGATAGTCCCCATAAGTTTTGGCTGTCTCCAGCATCCGCAGAAACAGATCGCTGTCAAAAAGGCTCTCTCCTGTTTCCCAATCGATCAGCCTTGAACCTTCTAATCCCCACATTGTCAGCAGCATAAGCACAGCTCTGGGCGCAAAGGTTGCCGAGCCCTGACAGAAAACTCCGGTAAAATCGCCTGTATCCATGAGCGCCAGAATGTCCTCCACCGTCCACGTCGTATCCTGACCCCAGATCTCTTTCAGCGTGATGGCCGTAGAAACCTCCATTTCCGGTGCCAGCCCGACAAATTGCCCGTTCACCGTACCCGTCTGGATAATGCCGGAATAAATCTGTTCCTTCCAATCCTCCGAAATAAATTCATCCAGTTCCTTCAACAATCCCTTATTCTGTAGTATTTCCATATCATCCAGCGACACATACAGAATATCAGGTCCGCCTCCTGCCACCATTTCCGCAATCATCCGTGTTCTGAATTCATCCCGCGTCTCACCGCCGGAGGGCGCCTCGTAGCTGAAATACAGTCCGGGATTTCTGCGTGTGGCAAGCCCCACAGTGTTCTTTACCCGCAGAGAATCTTCGTTCAGGCTGATAATCCGAATTCCTTCCGGCCGTTCCACCGGCGTCTCCGACATGGTAATAAACCAGTCCTCCGCCTCATCTTCCACTCCTCCATAGATTCTCAGACCGGGAAGCTGTCCGTCACATAAAACCAACATGATCCCATAAAAATTATCCACTCCGTTCTCGGCAAAGCGATAGATTAACTTTCGCCCACCTCCAACCGTGTCCCACTTCACGATCCCGCTGTCGGTTCCATAGTAAATATCATTTCCCTGCATACCATATATCTGGTCTATATCCTTCTCAATGACCGCAAGAGTCCTCGCCGCTTTTATCCCTAAGTCAAACCAGAGAAATCTGATGTTCTTATCTTTTATGTTATAAACAGGGAATATCAGATCGCCCTGCTCCGTCCGCAGAGGATTCAAAATCTGTGTATACTCATCCCCTTTCTGCTCCACAAGCAGATTCCCATCCTTATCCAAAATGTAAAGATTTCTGGTCAGGAATTCTCCTCTTCCCGTTCTGATGTAGCAATTTCCACTCGCATCACAGATTGCCTCTGCACCATATTGCTGATCTGTGATTCCATTCTGTCGGCAGGCTTCCAGCAGATCTACCTGCTCCATTTCACCCTGCAAGTCCGTAAACACCATCACATCCCTGACAGGTTCATAGTCCCCTTCCTCTGTCCGCTCATTTTTCTGGATGCGAAAGACATAGCTGCCAGCCTTGGGAACACTCATTCCCGCAATATATCCATCCCCATACATTTCTTTGTCCAACACTGTTATGTCGGTATTACCATCGGAAGCATTATATCTTTCCAAAATATAATTTCGTCGTGCCCCGCCATCTGTCGTCATATCATAGTCGTCATAGATACGATAAATTTGCCCGTCATAGGCTCCGACCTCAAAGGCTGCCGTCCAATTATAAGCGGGCACCTTGTCCACAAGTTCCTCGTGACTCCACTTTGTATATTCCAGAGTCCACAGTTCCTGCTCCTCGACCACATCCCCTGAAACAGCAAAACCCTTTTCCTTCCACTCTTCAACAACCCTCTGCGGTTGTTCCTCAGCTTCTCTGTCCGCCCCGCAGCCGGTCAGAAGCACCAGTGATATGCACGCAATAACTACCCTAAAAAATGTATTCCTTCTCATCCAGTTTCTCCATTCCAACAAACTATGTCTATATCATAAAAACATGGGGAAAATAAATTCGTGTTTTATTTATAAGGACATACTGCTAACGAATGTGACACTTTTTCTTCCGCTTCCCCAGTCCATACAACACCGCATCCCTTAGGGCAGACTTTTACAATCCTGTCTACGGTGTGGTATTCCGTACATGTAATTGATTCCCCTTGGTTGTCTGTAAACGTATGATATGTATACCAATGATCTAAGTGTTCCCCCTGGTCTCTCAACGTTGCTTTGCAATAGGGGCAATATACGTATCCTTCTGCTCTGGCTATCATATTACCACAACAAACAGTCAAACAAATAACGGTCATAAACATTGCAATCATTTTTTTCATTTTGAAATCCTCCTTCTTTTTCCCCATGTTTTTATTATCTTTTTTTATAAGTATATTCCGTAAAGTCTTCTTTGTCAATCCTTTTTATTTATTGTATTACTTTTTACCACAATCTTTGATTGTCCACATTTTGCATACGTCCTTGACACCGTTTTACGGCTAATATTGGATTTTGAAGTAAATTATGCTACAAAAATATCCGGGGACTGTCTAACCGTAAACAGTCCCCGGATAATCACCGGTTCAAGTCGAATGCATCACCGCTCGTCCAAATAGAGCTGCACGCGATTATTCAATTTTTCCGCTGCCGTTTCCGCGCTGCATTGTCCCTCAAAATAAATTGCCAGTTCCTCCCGGAAAATTCCCTCCAGCGGAGTGACAGAATATTGTCCGGGCAGAGCATTTTCAATCATATCCCCGAAAACCGCGATCTGTTCGTCCGTCAGAGGCGGCTTCAAATAGATAACCTGTCCCGAATCCGTAACAAACTTGTTATCGGGATGATTCCCATCCTCCATCTCGACCATCAATTCCACAACCGTCCGGTTGATTGAAAACCATGTGCTGTGATTCATGAAGAAGCCCGCGGAATCCCTCTTCCTTATGGCATCCCCGCCAATGTCGTATGCCACATACTGTGCCTGTGCCTCTTTGCTTACAAGGTACTTCAGAAAGCCTATACACCCGTCTGCTCCGTCCGTCTGACTGTTCAGATAGATCTTGTTTGTGATCATATAGACGCCCCTGCCTTTTTCTCTGGGATAGCCCAGAATGACATTGTCGCCTAACTCGTCCTGTAAATCCTGAAAGGTATAGAATGTAAATTCCCCATTAAACGGATGCGACGCAAAGACCTCTTCCCTGCTCCACGAATCCGCGCTGCCCCTTGCGGCATACTCGTCAGCAAACGCCAGCAGCTCAAGAAATGCTTTCCCCGTCAGATGACTCTTTCCCTTTTCCCAGTCTATGTACTCCGTGTTGGATTCATCCCGCATGGCATACCTTAGGACAATATCCATGGCGCTGCTGTAAGGATCCAGCACCTTCGCATCAGACCTTCTGACTGCTTTCATCAGTTCTCCGATGTTCACCGAATCCGCCTTGCCAAGCTCCTGACTGCGGTATGCCGCAAAGTCCAGACTGAATTCATACGGTATGCCGTACAATCCACCGTCTATTTTTCCTGTTTCCAACGCGGTCGCCAGACACCCGGACTCCTCGAAGCCCTGTCCGTCAAGGCATTGCAGATAGCCCTTGTCCTTCATGGACTGCACATTGAAAATCACATCCTGCTCCAGAAGATCGGGGCCTCTTCCCGCCGTGACCTCCATCTGTATACGCGTCAGGAAGCTGTCTCCGGATTCCCCCGGTTCGGGGGTCATAACCGAGACATAATATTCGCTGCTGTGTCTGTTGAACTCCGCTATTACGTTGCTCAGTGCAACATTCTGCATGGATAGCGCCAGCACAAGCTCCTGTCTCTCATTTGTCATTTCCTTTTTGGAAAGGTCATAGGACAGAAGAAACAGCTTTCCATCCATCTCCGCCAATATCAGCAGCGTGTTGTCTGCGCCCTTTTCCAGCCCCCATATGTTCTCAAAGCGATAGCCGCTCTCCGCAAAAGTAATCAGTTTTTCCGTGCCATCGTCCGACACCTCCCAGAGTCCGTACCGGTCAAGCAGTGCAAGCTGTCCGTCCCCGGTATCCACCGAAAAGTATTCCGTCGCCGCAATATCTTTGGGAAATGCAATCTGGTATCTCGCGCCGCTCTCTCTCCACATTGCCGGGAGATTGTCCCGATCCACTCCGTAAAACAGCAGCCCTGTTGAGCCATTTTCCTGCACCGCTCCGTGAATCCAGCCGTCAATCTCCGCGGATACTGTCTCCTCCGCTCCCGAAAGCCGCGTCACCTTCGCTGTGTTTGTCTTCAAGTCGGAGGTATAAACGGAATATTCACTATTCAGATAGACAAAGAGCTGTCCGTCCGTACCCACGACGATATGCTCATCCTGCTCAATGCCTCCCTGCAGGCTCCCCAGCAGATTTTCTTCGGACAATTTCTGTCCCAGTCCGCCAGCTGACAGCGAGGTAAGCGCCGCACTCTCCCCTGAATACACCAGACAGCAAAGCTCTCCGGAGGTTGTCGCAAACACCTCTCCTATATGACTGTCGGGCATATCCGCCTCTCTGACCGCTACCTTCGTCCACTGCCCATCGGCAAACGAATAGATCTGGTAATATGCCTGACCCTCAGCCGTGACCATAAGCTGCGCAATTCCCTCTCCGAAAAGAATAGGGCTCTCCTGATAGACACTGGCGCTGCCGTCCTGCTCCGTCTCTTCCTCCCATGCGGGTATCTCCCGTTCGCTCACCGGTCCGGTGGCGGCATGGTAGACATCCCCCAGCTTATATTCCTCTATGGGCGCGTCCGTCTCCTTGCCGCACCCACATAACTGAAGCACACAAAACAGTAATCCCAATGCAATACACGAAAATTTCCGCCTCAAGCTCTCTGTCCTCCCAAAACTACCTCTTATCGGCTTAATTTCCACATCGAGAATGCATCATTCTAGTCCATGTATTTCTATATGATATGCTTCCACAAGCACATTTATATACGTTTGCCCACGTTTGCGCAGAGATATAACAGGTACACACCTCATAATTTCCTGTTTCCGCATTATACAGTGTAACCTGATGAGACCCCACCTGCCGCTCGCTCAACATTGAATCCCCCATGTAAGAATAGCTACATTCATGCATAGCCGCACTCACATCCAGTGTTGAAAAGGAAATTGTTAACCCCAACACCATTGTTGCCAGTATCACTTTCAGTCCTTTACTCATAATTTACATACCCACTTATGCTTTTTGATAATGACATTATAACATCTTTATGTGCAAAAGTAAATGGTGTTTTTGGAAAATTTTTCAAAATACCATTTACTTATATCAGCTTATTTTACCTCATTCCTCCGGCACATAAACCAGACTGGTCACTACATAGCAGACCACGCCGTCCTTCTCCACCCTTGACCAGCCGGAATCCTCACTGATCCCGGTGCGGTGTACGGTCTCCCCGTAGTTCAGTCTGCAATGGATCGTTGCATTCCCTTCGGAGGTGCTCGGCTCCAGACGCAAGTTTACATATTCCTTCGGGGTAACGAAATCGTCGCAGTCCGTAAAGACAATTACCCTGCCATCCTTCGTCGGTACGCGGTTCGGGTCAGCCGTTGCAGACGGCTGTGTTGCCGCGGGCTGCGGAGTCGCCGTGATTTCCGGCGTGGGTTCCGGCGTTGCCGTGGTCTCCGGTTCAGGCTCCAGCGTCTCCTGCATGATATTGTTCAGGAACTTCTTTACCTTGACATCGCCGAGCCCACCCCGCTGATAATGTGCCTTCAACTCGTCCAGATTTGCGTAATCCGGCAGATAGCTTGCAAAATGCTCCGGCTTACAGAACGCATCAAGATAAGTAAACACCGTGTTGCCCTCGAGATGTCCGGGATCGCTGACCTGCAAATGCAGGGGATCCGTGTACATGCTCATGACCTTTGTGCGCACCTCATCCGCCGTATCCGCGAGATAGATGCAGTTGCCGAGAGACTTGCTCATCTTCGCCTTGCCGTCTGTTCCGGGCAGTCTCTTACATGCCTCATTCTCCGGCAGAAGCGCCGTAGGCTCTACAAGCACCGGTGCATAGACCGTGTTAAACTTATGTACAATCTCCCTCGTCTGCTCGATCATGGGAAGCTGGTCATCACCGACTGGAACTGTCGTCGCCTTGAATGCCGTAATGTCAGAAGCCTGACTGATCGGGTAGGTGAAAAAGCCGACCGGGATGCTCGCCTCGAAATTACGCATCTGGATCTCGCTCTTCACTGTCGGATTCCTCTGTAATCTCGCCACCGTCACCAGATCCATGTAATAAAAGGTGAGCTCGCAGAGCTCCGGGATCTGCGACTGGATGAACAGGGTAGACTTCGCGGGATCCAGTGTCTCACACCGGTGAATTTCTATGCATGGTCGATTTTTTTGCTGATTATTTCTATTCCATAATCAATTATTCTTTGCGTTATATGTTTGGTTTATTTTTGTAACATTTTTAATCATAAGCTATTGAAATTTTGTTTTTACTGTTTTATTATTTTAATTACGAATATAACATAAGTATTTATACGCAAAGGCATTGCTATAGTATTATGTTCTATTAATGCATTTTTATATACATATTATTGATAATACTAACATCGTATACTCTAAAATGCTTTTAATTATTCGCATATTATAACCAAATACTTTCAAAAAATATAGGAAGGTGAAAAAAAGAGAAAGAAAACATTAATTAAACGATTAGTCATTAATCTTTTTGTTGCAATGCTCTTTATTTCCAATGCTTTAACCAGTCTTGCTGCGTCTGGAGAAATTTCCTTATATATTTATCCGAATCAAATTTGGACTGCTGATTCTGACAACACAGATTTTCGCAGCAAAAATTATTCCTATGTTTATGCTCGCAATCATGCCGTACGCCCTATCTCAGGTACAGACAATTTTTCCAAAATACAAGTCAGAGTGACTGATGGTTACGGCTTACGCATCAGTGATATCTACACTTTAAAAGAAAGTGCCACAACTGCTTCATCCATAAAAATATATGAAGGATATCTAAATACCTCTCTTGTTGGATTCCAGTTTAGAGGAAATTCTTCGGATGAAGCATATGCAATTGTATCTTACGACGGGCTATAAGTCCTAAATTCTGCAAGCTCGGAATAGAGCAATGCTTTACTTGTTTTATTCCGAGCTATCGAGGTAGATTATGCTGCAAAAGACAATTATTCACAAAACCAAATTCTTATTAAAACAGAACGAGGCGCTGCTGACCCTGATTCTGCTCCTATGGATGGTTCTGTATAATTATATCCAAAACGTCATCCTCTTCCGCGGCACAGACATCACCCATATGTATATGCCGGTGAAGCTCCTGCTGCTCAGCTATAACCGGACAGTGGAAACCGCTGACAACGCAATTCTGTTCACCATGCTCTACCCGCTTCTTGTCGCTCTGCCGGCCGGTTTCTCTTACGCAAAGGAACAGCAGACCAAAGAAGAAATTTTCCTGATCAGCCGGCTCGGGAAAAAAACGTATCTCCTGAGTAAGCTGGGTTCTGCTTTTCTGACTACCTTTACTGTTTTTCTGCTCCCTTTCCTGCTCGAATTTCTTATGACCTGTGTCTCTTTCCCGTTGAAGGCACAAGGTGATTTCTATAATGTGAGCCTTTACAGTGCGGAATATGCCGGGATGGTGCATAACTATCCCTTTGCGGCTCTTTTCTGTCATTTCCCGGTTCTGTACACTCTTCTGGGGCTTTTCGTCTTTGCGGTCGTGTCCGGTCTGCTCGGTATGCTCACTGTCGCCATTTCCTTTACCGTCCGTGTCAGATACCGCGCACTGCTCCTGCTCCCATGTTTCCTGCTGTTGAATCTCACAGAGTATGTGAACCTGCTTTTTGAGGCGGACAGCGCCGGGACAAGCTGGATGAAGTACCTGCTGCTATTTAACGAAAGCGAAAAATTTCCGTGGTATCCCATGACCACCATTCTGTTCCTTCTGCTACTGACTGCCCTGTGCTTTCATATCGGAACGAAAAAGGAGATGTGGTAATGATGCGGCACGATCTGCGTATGGCTTTTGGGGTCGGATTGCTTTCCGGTGTCTATATCACCCTGATCTTTATAAGACCCTATTCGGGTCAAATTGCATTATCAGAACTGATCCTACAGCTTAGCGGCTCACGGGGAACCTTCTGTCTCGGCTTTTCCATGGCAGAGCTGGCAGGTTTTATGCTGCGTATGCTTCCCGGCTATTGCATCATGATGCTGCTCGGCAACAGCATGTATCAATATTTCTGCACAGCAAGCATCTATGTTTTCAGCAGATGCCCGGATCGCATGAAATGGTATCGGCAGACCCTTCTCCCGCTCTTCAGCTCTGTCCTGTTGTTTGAATGCGTATTTGTGGGAAGCTCTGTCCTCCTGAGCTGTCTGCAGTACCGTGTGCTTTTTGATACAGCAGGAGCTTTTCTGACAGCCTACCATCTGCTGACCTATGTGCTGTGGATCTTTGCATGGGTGTTATCGATCAATATTGCTGCCATCAAGGCAGGCAGCAGTTCAGCGTTTCTTCTGGCAATGGGGATTCAGGCGTTATGTACGGCTGGTCTGGGCTTTCTGCAGCTGTTTGTCAGAAATGATGCCGATGCAGTCACAATCCGGCGTCTGCTGGCATGGAATCCGGTTGCACACACCGTTGTCGGCTGGCACTTTTCCTACGCAAGCTATCCAATCAGTGCGATATGCTCCATTGCATTTCTGGCATCCTTCTGCATATTCGCCCTGTCTGTCGGCGGAATCATCGTACAAAAGCATAATCTGTTAACGGAAAATACAGAATGGGGGACAATGTAAATGAAACTGATCGCAGAAAGGATCAATAAGACGCTAAAGGGAAAAACGATTCTTAACAATATCAGTCTGGAACTGGAGAGTGGAAAGGTGTACGGCTTCTGGGGACGGAACGGTTCGGGAAAAACCATGCTCTTCCGCGCCCTGTCCGGTCTGATGTCGATCGACTCCGGCATTATCCGTTGGAACGGACAGGAATTACACAAGGATTTCACCGTCCTGCCCAGTCTGGGAATCACACTGGAACACGCGGGACTTTACCCCGGATTGACCGGCATGGAAAATCTGACATACCTTGCAAAAATACGGAATACGATTGGGAAACAGGAAATCATGGATGCCATCCGTCGGATCGGTCTTGATCCGTATGACAGAAGAACGTTCGGAAAATACTCCATGGGAATGAAACAGCGCTTGGTCATTGCACAGGCTGTCATGGAACATCCTGATATTATTATGCTGGACGAACCGACGAATGGTCTGGACGAATCGGGTGTTGAAGAGATCCGCCGATTAATTGAGGAGGAAAGAAACCGCGGCGCACTGATCCTTCTGAGCAGTCATAACCGCGATGATATGGACATTCTGGCTGATGACAGATACAGGCTTTCCGACGGAAGTCTGATAACGGAGGGGAATGAAACGTGAAGCTGAAATGGATATTATGGACAACGGTCACGCTGATGCTGGCGGCGATGGGCTTTGGTATTTATGAAAAAAGAAGTTATACCGATATTTCAAAGGATGCTTCCTATCTTGAGCAGCTCTATGTGGCGGAGCTGCCGGAATCCAATGCTTTCGCTGTCAGCAGGCAGCTTTCCGAAACTCTGCCACTTGCCCCCGACATTGTCAGGGTTACTGTCAAAGGAGAAGTCGAGCATCTGTTCAAAACGAGCAGACAGCTCGTAAAAGTAGAACAGATCTATCAGGGTAAATCGTTGAGCCCGGGTGAACAATTCTATGTCACCTCCGGTCGCTGGGAGCTCATTGCGGCCTCCGACCCCTCCGATGGGAATAGGGTGCAGCGCGGTTTTATCAATTTTCTGAATTCAGGGGAAGAATATCTGCTGTTTCTGGGCGAAAGGGTTGATGGTCCCGGCGAAACCACCCCGATCTTTGAATTGTACGGAGGCATTGAAACCCTTCTTGCACCTGCATTCTCCTATCAGGAGCACAAGGATGTAATCGTTCCGATCATGGACGGAGCCTCCACCTATGTGCCCTACAGCGAAGTTTGCGACAATGAATTCTTTGTGACAACTCAGGCAGCACTTGACGCACTGCTTGAGCTGAAGGAAACGATGCTACAAAAATATCCGGAGGCTGTACAACCGTGAACAGCCTCCGGTCTAATAATACATCAGACTGTGCTTCCCCGCCCGGCATCGCGTCCGTGCCTTGCAATGACTGTCTCTAACAATTTATCCATTTGACTATGTTTGGCAAAATCACAGTGTTTTATTTTTCTATATTGGAATCTTCCAGTTCCATTTCTCTTTTTAATTTCCTTATTTTCATGGAATTCCATACGATTAGTGCAAAAAGAACAAATAAAACAGCAATTGCAAAAATAGCCAATTGATATGGAAGGTTCGAAATGTATGCTCCCACAATTAACATTACCACAAGAAAAAAGCAGCAAAAAAGAGTAACTCTTTTTTTGCAAATATTCACTTTTTCTTCTAGTAATTGTATATCGTTCATTTCACACATCTCCTTTTCAGTGTTGGCACATAATATGTCATGCCCTTCTATCGGTTTATTTTATTCCATCACTCCGGCACATAAACCAGACTGGTTACCACATAGCAGACCACGCCGTCCTTCTCCACCCTTGACCAGCCGGAATCCTCACTGATCCCGGTGCGGTGTACGGCTTCCCCGTAGTTCAGTCTGCAATGGATCGTTGCATTCCCTTCGGAGGTGCTCGGCTCCAGACGAAGGTTCACATACTCCTTCGGGGTGACAATATCGTCGCAGTCTGTGAAGACAATGACTCTTCCGTCCTGTGTCGATACCCGGTTCGGGTCGGTCGTCACCACCGGTCGCGGAGTCTCTGTTACCTCAGGTGTCGGCTGAGGCGTTGCCGTGATCTCCGGCGTTGGCTCTGGGGTCGCTGTAACCTCTGGTGTAGGTTCCGGGGTCGCCGTAGCCTCTGGCTCGGGCTCCGGTGTGACCGTCGATTCTGATCCGCCGGGCGTCGTCTCCCCATCCGGCATCGCGTCCGTATCCGGCAGCAACTGGTCTTCTCCCCCACTTCCGTTATCTGCCGACTGCCATGTCGATGCGTTATTCTGCCCCTCCGGCTTGTCCGCATGTGTGACCCTCCAGAGAATGCCGCAGATAATCGCCGCAAGAATGACAAGGATGCCGAAGACGATTGCAACAGTGCCCGGCTTCAGCGGACTGCCGCCCTCCCAGTCATCCCCATAGCTGCCTCCGATCTCATAATCCGGCTCGTCCTCTTCCTCCAGATTCAATTCTTCCAGTTCCGTATCATCCCTCATACTTCTCCTTCTGCATCTGAATCAGCTCTTTATCCTCAAAGTAATTAATCCTCATGGCGCTCTTTACCTCGGAAAGCGTCTGCGCTGCGACCTCTCTCGCCGCCTCACTTCCCTTCTTCAGCACATCATAGACCGCAGGAATATCCTTCTCCAGCTCTTTTCTGCGCGCACGGATCGGCTCCAGCGTCTCCTGCATGATATTGTTCAGGAACTTCTTTACCTTGACATCGCCGAGCCCGCCCCGCTGATAATGTGCCTTCAGCTCGTCCAGATTTGCGTAATCCGGCAGATAGCTTGCAAAATGCTCCGGCTTACAGAACGCATCAAGATAAGTAAACACCGTGTTGCCCTCGAGATGTCCGGGATCGCTGACCTGCAAATGCAGGGGATCCGTGTACATGCTCATGACCTTTGTGCGCACCTCATCCGCCGTATCCGCGAGATAGATGCAGTTGCCGAGAGACTTGCTCATCTTCGCCTTGCCGTCTGTTCCGGGCAGTCTCTTACATGCCTCATTCTCCGGCAGAAGCGCCGTAGGCTCTACAAGCACCGGTGCATAGACCGTGTTAAACTTATGTACGATCTCCCTCGTCTGCTCGATCATGGGAAGCTGGTCATCACCGACCGGAACTGTCGTCGCCTTGAATGCCGTAATGTCAGAAGCCTGACTGATCGGGTAGGTGAAAAAGCCGACCGGAATGCTCGCCTCGAAATTACGCATCTGTATCTCGCTCTTCACCGTCGGGTTCCTCTGCAATCTCGCCACCGTCACCAGATCCATATAATAGAAGGTGAGCTCGCAGAGCTCCGGGATCTGTGACTGGATGAACAGGGTCGACTTCGCGGGATCCAGTCCGCAGGACATGTAGTCCAGCGCCACCTCGATGATATTCTGGCGCACCTTTTCCGGGTTCTCGATATTGTCCGTCAATGCCTGCGCATCCGCAATCATGATAAAGGTCTTCTTATATTCTCCTGAATTCTGCAGCTCCACACGCCTTCTGAGCGAGCCGACATAATGTCCCACATGCAGTCTTCCCGTAGGTCTGTCACCTGTCAAAATAATCTTGTCCATATTCCCTCCATAAAATAAGTAATATAAGTGATTGCGGAACCCACAACCGGCAGGTAACAGTTGTGCAAAATGCACATGACCGCAAGCAGCGCACTCTGGAGCTGCCGGCGTTTAGATGCCGTGTTGTGGCATCTTACGCGCCGCTGCGAGCGGAAGGTAGCGAAAGCGTGCCTGCGGTGGTCTGTGCATGTTGTGCAACGTCACTTGCGGAAACATGGGTTTCGCAAATCACTAATAATAAGTAATTTTCTATATCTTACCACTCTTTCACGGATTGGAAAACCCTTTTCGCCGAAAAAAGATTTTGTTATCAGCCAGTCCCGACAGGAACTTTGTGACTAAATTGCAAAAAACAGGAAATCCTCAAAAGCAGAATACGACACACAAGGCGCACACGCGCAGAAACGAGGTTGATATGCGAGAAATCATTTCCTTTAATGACAACTGGGTCTTCTCCAAGGACGGCACACACTGGGAGCTTGTGACATTGCCGCACACCTGGAATGCGATTGACGGCATGGACGGCAAGGGAGAATACTACCGCGGTATATGCCAGTACCAGAAAGAATTTTGCGCTCCGCAGGCTCCCGCCGGAACGCGGTATGTCCTCGAGGTGCTCGCCTGCTCTTTAAGCGGCACCGTGCTCTTAAACGGTCAGGAGCTGATGAGCCATGAGGGCGGCTATTCCTCCTTCACCGTCGATCTCACGGACGCGCTCCGCCCCGCGCCGGAGGCAAACACCTTGACCATCCTCGCCGACAATTCCCCCAGAGATGATATTTATCCGCAGCTTGCGGACTTTACATTCTACGGCGGACTCTATCGCGGTGTGAACCTGATGCTGCTGCCGGAAACGCATTTTGATGTCAGCTTCCACGGTGCGCCGGGACTTGCCGTCACGCCGGAGGTTCTCGACAGCAGTGTCCTCCCCAACAACAGCTCGGAGACAAAGCTCTACCCCTCCTGCTGCAATGTCAGCAGCGTCACCCCCGCCGCCATGCTGCATCTCAACAGCTGGGTCGTCTCCCCCTCGCCCGACATGACCGTCCGGTATTCCATCGCGGACGCAGAGGGCAGAGTCATCGCGGAGAGCTGGCGCCCCTCTGAAAATCCGAAGACAGATATTCTTCTGACGACACCTCACCTCTGGCAGGGTGTGCGTGACCCTTACCTGTATCGCTGTACGGCAACACTGGTCTACCGGAACGAAACGGTGGACGAGGTAACAACCCGCTTCGGCATCCGCTTTTTCTCGGTGGACCCCGAAAAAGGCTTTTTCCTGAACGGCTCTCCCATGATGCTGCGCGGCGTGTCCCGGCATCAGGATCTGCTCTGGCAAGGAAATGCGCTGACAAAGGAGCAGCATTACAGGGATGCCGCACTGATAGCCGAGCTTGGCGCCAATACCGTCCGTCTCGCCCACTATCAGCACAGCCGGGATTTCTACGATGCCTGTGACGAGTACGGCTTCATCGTCTGGGCAGAGATTCCCTACATCAGCAGCCAGAGCGACGATCCGAAGGCTCACGACAACTGCCGCCTCCAGATGACTGATCTGATCTACCAGAATTACAACCATCCCTCCATCTGCTTCTGGGGAATCTCCAACGAGATCACCATTGCCGGAGAAAAGCCCGGACTTGTGGAAAACCACCGGGATCTGAACGCTCTTGTGAAGGAGCTTGACCCCAGCCGCCTGACGACGATTGCCCATGTCAGCATGCTCTCCATGGACAGCGCGCTCCACGGCATCACGGACGTCGAAAGCTATAATCACTACTTTGGCTGGTACGGCGGAAGCTATGAGAAAAACGAAGAATGGCTGGATGAATTTCACCGGAAGAATCCCGAAATCTGCCTCGGTCTGTCGGAATACGGCGCGGAGGGCATCATCACATGGCAGCCGGATGAGGCGAAATGCCGCGACTACTCCGAGCGCTATCAGGCGGAATATCATGAACACATGGCAAAAATCCTCATGGAACGACCCTATCTCTGGTCCACCCATGTCTGGAACATGTTTGATTTCGGCTGCGCGGCAAGAAATGAAGGCGGAACCGCCGGGCGAAACAACAAGGGGCTTGTCAGCATGGACCGCAGGATCAAAAAGGAAGCCTTCTATCTCTACAAGGCGTACTGGAGCCGCGAGCCATTCGTCTATCTCTGTGGGAAGCGCTATGCCCAGCACGCCTCGGAGACCGTCTCCGTGAAGCTCTACTCCAATCAGCCCTGCGTCACGCTGTATGTCAACGGGCAGGCATTCGGAACACAGTACGGCGACAAGATCTTTACCTTTGAAAACGTGCCGCTGGAAAAAGGCTTCACCTATCTGACGGCAACCGCCCCGGTCACAAGCATTGCCGCCTACGCCGGTATACGCTCCGGCTCCGCACTGACCGACTGCTCCGGAACTGTCTCCGACAGCATGACCCTTGAAAGGGTGGCACAAAAGCCTGAGATCTATACCCTGCCGCAGGAGGACGATGACGCGGACGGCGTTGCCAACTGGTTCGAGCAGGTAGAGACCATTGCCAGTGACGCGCCGATGGAATTTTCCGGGGAACATTTCTCCGTCCACGACAAAATAAATACCATCTGCGCGAATGATGAGGCATTTTCCATCCTCTCCAACGCCATGTTTGCCATGTCGGGCATGCGCCTGAAAAAGTCCATGCTCGCCATGATGGGCGGAAAGACGCTGTATGACCTCTTCGGCATGCTGGGCGGAAACGGAATGCACACCGGGGAGAAGGCGGACTCCACCCACAAGGTTCCAGAAAACGCCTTACAGATCATCAACGCCGAGCTCGGGAAAGTGAAAAAGTAAGCGCAATGATTTCATGGGCAAACAGCGGTGCCGCCGACAATATGCTCAACCGCATCCACTCCCTGCCGGAAAGCGGCGAGGTGCCGAAGGCATTGATCAGAAACGGCACCTCCGTCACGGCAAACTGCAGCAGAAAGCCCACCACACACGCGACGATCATCAGCTTGTTCTCAAAATGATTCATGCAAAGCACCGAACGGTTCGTATCGCGCATGCCGACCGCATGCCAGAGCTGGCTCATCCCGAGCACCGTGAAGGCGTAGGTCTGCGCCCTGGAAAGCACCCAGCCCTCCCGCAGCATATCGGCGAGCGCCTGAATGCTTAACTCCGCTCCCTGAAGGTTCAGAAGCGCCACCGGAAGCATGAGAAACGCCGTCAGGCTGACCGCCGCGATCAGCGCCCCGTAAAGGCAGGTACAGGCAAAGCCTCCCCTCGAGAAGAGACTTTCGGAGGCTTTTCTGGGCGGCTGGCGCATCAGCGCCTTTCCATCGTTTTTATCCACTCCGAGAGCTAACGCCGGAAGGGAATCCGTGATCAGGTTGATCCAGAGGATGTGGCTGGACTTGAGCGGCGCCGCCAGTCCGCAGACCACGGCGAGGAACATGGTAATAATCTCCCCGAGATTCGAGGACAGGAGGAAGATGACGGACTTACGGATATTCTCATAGACGCCGCGCCCCTCCTCGATTGCGCGCCGGATCGTCGCAAAATTGTCATCCGTCAGAATCATGTCCGCCGCCTGTCTCGCCACATCCGTGCCGTTCTTTCCCATGGCAATGCCAATGTCGGCTCTCTTTAACGAGGGAGCGTCGTTTACCCCGTCTCCGGTCATGGCGACAATCTCCCCTCTCGCCTTGAAGCCGTCCACGATGCGCACCTTCTGCGCCGGTGACACTCTGGCGAAGACCCTTGCCTGCCCCAGTCTCCCCGCAAGCTCCTCATCTGTCAGATGCCCCAGCGTCTCTCCCGTCATACACTGTTCAAACCGTTCCACAATGCCGAGCTGCTTTCCGATGGCGAAGGCCGTATCCACATGATCTCCCGTAATCATGACCGTCGTGACACCCGCCTGCTTAAAATCCGCCACCGCCTGCGCTGCCTCTGGTCTCGCCGGATCGCGCATCCCGACCATCCCCAGAAAGATCAGCTCACTCTCCATGGGCTGTGAAACTCCGGTTCTCATGGCGACGGCAAGCGTCCGCAGCCCTTCCGCAGACATTGCCGCCACCGCCTCCTGTATCTGCCTCCGCAGATCCGGTGTCAGCCGCAAGACACCCTGTGCCGCCCTCATCTGACTGCAGCACTTGAGCACCTCGTCCGGTGCTCCCTTCGTATAGGAGACAGAGCCGTGCAGCGTCGTCATCATCTTGCGGTCGGAGTCAAAGGGAAGCTCACCGGTTCGCGGATTACGGCGCTCCGCCTCCTCCTTTCCGAGCTCCACCTTCTCCGCCATATCCAGCAGTGCAAGCTCTGTCGGGTCTCCCGTCCTGTTTCCCTCCTCCAGCACTGCATCATTGCAGAGCGTCATCCCGAGAAAGAAATCCGGCGCATCCGCAAGCCTTAGCGCGGAGGACGGCTGTAATCTGCCGTTCACAAAGCACTTTTCCACCGTCATCCGGTTCTGCGTCAGCGTGCCCGTCTTGTCGGAGCAGACCACGCTGACCGCGCCGAGCGTCTCCACCGAGGGAAGTCTCCGCACGATCGTGTTCACCTTGACCATCCTTGTCACACTGAGCGCCAGACAGATCGTAACCACCGCCGGAAGCCCCTCCGGCACAGCGGCAACCGCCAGCGAGATCGCCGTAATCAGCATCTCCGGCACATTACGGTGCTGTAGCACGGCAATGCCGAACAGTACTGCACACAAAAGAAGCGACAGGAGACTCAGAACCTTTCCAAGCTCTCCCAGCCGCTTCTGTAGCGGTGTCATTTCCTCTTTCGCCTCGGTAATCATGGTTGCAATCTGCCCCAGCTCGGTATCCATTCCGGTCGCCGTGACAATGCCCTGCCCTCTTCCGTAGGTGACAATGGTTGACATATATGCCATGTTGCGTCTGTCTCCGAGCGGGATCGCCGCCCTACCGCTCCGGTTCAGCGGAAGAAACGCGCTGTCCTTATCCACCGGAACACCCTCTCCCGTCAGTGCAGACTCCTCAATCTTTAAATTCGCGCTCTCCGTCAGCCGCAGATCAGCCGGAACCTGACAGCCCGCCTCCAGCCATACCAGATCTCCCCGCACAAGCTCCGCCGCAGGAAGCTCCAGCCTTCTGCCGTCCCGGATGACAAATGCCTTCGGGCTGGTCAGCTTCTTCAGGGACTCCAGCGCCTTCCTTGCCCTTCCCTCCTGCACTACGCCCACTGTCGCATTGAGCAGCACGACCACACCTATAATGATGGCATCACTGTATTCGCCAAGAAAGATCGACACTGCAGCCGCCACAATCAGCACGTAGATGAGAGGGTCATTCAACTGTTCCAGAAAGGATTCCAGAACCGTTTTCTTCCTCGCGCCCTTCATCTCGTTTCTGCCATACGCTGCCAGCCGCTTTGCCGCCTCTGTCTCCGTAAGTCCCCTGACGCTGTCTGTCTTTAATTCCGCTATCGCCACTGCCGCGCTGCTCTGTTCAAACATATCCGTCCCATGCCCTCCCCGCTGTGTTCCAGACAGCTCTCATTTTCTGTCCGTCACATTATCCTATGCCGGTTGGGACAAAAACATGTCCAAACAGCTTTAACTGTTCAATAATTGTTTCGTGTATTCCTGCGTCGGATGGCGGAACAGCTCCTCCGTCTCCCCGATCTCAAGTATCTGCCCCTCCTTCATGACCATAATCCTGTCGCACATATGGTAGACCACATTGATGTCATGGGAGATGAAAAGGCAGGACAAGTGCATCTCCTGCTGGAGCTTTTGCAGCAGCTCCATGATCTGCGCCTGAATCGTCACGTCCAGCGCCGACACCGGTTCATCCGCGACAATCAGCCCCGGATTCGTGATGAGCGCCTGCCCGATGCTGATTCTCTGCCGCTGTCCGCCCGAAAGCTGGGACGGCTTTCTATGGAAGAAGCTGTCCTCCATGCCCACGCGGTGAAGCATATCGTAGGCTGCCGCCTCCATATCCTGCCTGCTCATAGCGAGCGACGGATCGAGCGCAGCCGCAGCCCTGAGCGGCTCCTGCAGCAGCCAGCCAATTGTTTTCACCGGATTCAGACTGCTGTAAGGGTCCTGAAAGATCATCTGCGGACGGATCGTATGATGGCGGATCTCACCCGTGATGTCCGTATTCATGCCCAGAATCGCCTTCGAGAGGGAGGTCTTGCCACAGCCGCTCTCGCCGACAAGCCCCAGACTCTCGCCCTTATAGATGTCAAAGGTCGCATGCTTCACGACACAATGCTTTTCCTTCCTTGCAAAGAGGCTGTTGCCGCTGTCCCTGTAGAACACGGACAGATCCTTCACCTCGACAACGCTCTCCCTCTTATCCCTGTTTTGCAGCACGGAAACGCGCGGCTTTAACCGCGACGGAACCGCCTCGATCAGCGTCCTTGTATACTCCTCGCGCGGGTTTTCAAAAATGTCCTCCGTCTTTCCCTGTTCAACGATCCTTCCGTCCTTCATGACTGCAACGCGATGGCATATTCTCCGCGCGAGATTCAGGTCATGTGTGATGAACAGCATGGAGTTCTGTTCCTTCTCATTGATCTCTTTGAGAAGCTCCATGATCTGGTTCTGGATCGTGACATCCAGCGCTGTCGTCGGCTCGTCGCAGACAACCAGATCGGGGTGCAGGATGATCGCCATTGCAATCATCACGCGCTGTCTCATACCGCCGGACAGCTGATGGGGATAGCTGTCATATACCTTCTCTATATCGCGCAGACCGACGGCGTCGAAGGTCTCGAGCACCTTCGCTCGGATCTCCTCTTTGGTATAGTCCGTGTGCAGCTCCAGCATCTCGCCGACCTGTCTTCCGACACGCTGCGTCGGGTTCAGTGAGGTCATCGGCTCCTGAAACACCATCGACATCTCCGCACCCTGAAATTTGCGGTACAATGCCATGTCCAGCGGCTTTCCCGCCTCCCGGAGCACCGTTCCGTCGAACACGATCCTTCCGCCCGTTACCTCAGCCGCCTCCGACACCAGCCCCATAAAGGTCAGGGCAGTCACGGATTTTCCCGAACCAGACTCCCCCACCACGCCGAGGATTTCTCCATCCTTCAGCTCAAGATTCACATTTTTTACAACCTCTGTCCCGTCGAAGGCGACAGAAAGATTTTCGATTCTGATCAATTTCGTTTCCTCCGGGCTTTAGCCTTTTACAAACACGCAAAGCGTCAGTCTCTGCGGCGGATTCCTTCACTGAAAAGCGAAAAGCCGAGCACGATCCATGCGATTGTCACCCCCGGCGCCAGCGCATACCATGGAGCCGTCTGTAAATACCCCTGTGCATCGGACAGCATCTTACCGAGACTTGCATCCGGCGGCTGTACCCCGATACCTAAATAGCTCATACCGGACTCCGCCAGAATCGCGTTGTTGAAACCGATCATCACGGAGACCCAGAAAACCGAGAAAATATTCGGCAGAATATGCACAAACAGGATTCGGGACCGCTTCACACCCATGAGCCTTGCACGTTTAATGTAATCGGCATCCCGCAGCCGGATAAATTCGCTTCTGACGATCCTGACATAGCTCGGCACAAAGACAATTCCCAGCGCCAGAATGACATTCTGCTTTCCGTTGCCAAGGATGCTGATCAGCACCAGCGCCAGCAGAATGCTCGGAAAACCGTTGACCGCATCCGTGATCCGCATGACAAGCTCATCGACAAGGCCGCCGAAATAACCGGTGAGCGCCCCCAGCAGAATTCCGATGGATGCCGAAAACAGCACGACAAGGCTTCCTATCACGATAGTTGTTCCGAGCCCCTTCATGACGCGTGAGAAGATGTCGCGCCCGAAGTTATCCGTGCCAAAGAGGTGCCGGAGAGAGGGCGCCGCAAATTTCTCAGAGGCGGACATCGCCGTTGTGCTGTAGGGCGTCCAGAAAAAGCCGACAATTCCCAGAAGCAGGGCAAGCCCTGTCATAATCAGACCTGCGATCAGATATTTATTCCATTTTCTGCCGTTGTTCTTCTTCATAAAATTTCTCCCACAGGTCTTATTTCCCGCTGATTCTCGGATCGATGACGCGGTACAGGATGTCCACAAGGAAATACACAAAAATAACGACAAAGGTAATATAGAGAATCAGAATTTCCACCACCGGAAAATCCCTCGTATTGATCGAACTGATCAGCAGTCTGCCAATGCCGGGCAGACCGAAAACCTGCTCAATGACGATGCTTCCCGCGACGATCTCCGCGATAATCATGCCGAGGAAGGTCGTGACAGGCATCATGGCATTCCGGAGCACATGTCCGTACATGACCCTTCTCTTCGTGCAGCCCTTGCTGTACGCTGTCCGCACATAGTCCGCCTTCATCTCCGTCAGCATGGAATTTCTCAGGAAACGCGCCGTCATGGCAATCTTCGGCAGAGCGATCGACAACGCCGGGAACAACAGGTAGCCGAGGAAGCGTCCGAAATCTTCCTTATAGCTGACATAGCCTCCGGGTGCAAACCATTTCAGCAATATGCCGAACAGATAAGTCACCAGAATCCCCAGAAAGAAGGACGGTATCGCCATCGTGATCTGTGTGAGGACACCGAGCGCGGCATCCAGAATGCGGTTGCTGCTTCTCGCCCAGAGCACGCCGAGCGGAATGGAGACCGCCACAATCAGCACAAGCGCCACTGCCGCCAGCCAGAGTGTCACGGGCAGCTTGTCCCCGATCAGCTCAGACACCGGCATCATCTCGTTCATATTCTTGGAATAACGGTAACTGTTTCCGAAATCACCCTTCAGCACACCGCCCGCCCAGCTGAAATACCGGACAACGGGCGGCTCATTCAGACCCAGCTCTTCCCGAAGCTGTTCCTCCCTCTCGGGAGTCGCTTCCGTTCCCAGAATGGATGTCACCACATCCCCGGGAATGATCTGGAAAGCGAGGAAAGCCGCCACGGAAACCAAAAACAATGTCATAATGAGAGTCAAAAATTTTTTTATAAAGTATTTCACGCAGTGCTTTCCTCCTTTTCCTCTTACTTTATTTCGTGTAATGCACGGTACTCATATCCTGCACATAGACAGGATAGAAGGTGTAGCCTGCAAGGTCCTTATTGACCGCCACCGTGATCGCAGGCACCTGGATGAAGGCGCTTCCCGCCTCATCACATAGAATCTGCTGCAGCTGCTTATAGTATTCTGCCTTCTGGGCAATGTCCATAGCCGCTGCCGCCTTCTGGTAAACCTCATCATACTCTGCATTTGCAAAGTTGATGAAATTCTTCTTGGAGTCTGTCTGGAATCGGTTCATCATGTAGCCCGGCGTCGCGTCGCTCGTCAGACCGCTGATGGTTGCCTGATACTGTCTGCCGTTGTAGACTTCCTCCAGCCATGTGCTCCACTCCACCGGCTTGATCGTCGCGTTGATTCCCGCTGCCTTGAGCTGCTCCACTACAACCTCCGCCGTCTGCATATGGTATTCATAGTTGGACGGCACCGCGATTTCAAGGTCAAAGCCGTCGGGATAGCCGGCATCCGTCATCAGCTCCTTCGCCTTATCGATGTTCGCTGCGTTGCCATAGACATCGTTCAGATCCGTGTAATAGGTCTGAAGCGTCGGAAGCATCGCGGAACCAATCAGGGTCGCCTTGCCGCCCGCCACGAAATCATTGACGGCATCCTTGTCCAGCGCATAGCAGATCGCCTGTCTGAGTCTTACGTCGCTCAGCACCGGATCTGCATTGTTCAGGAACAGTCCCTGTAAAACGGCGGACGGTGCAGACAGAATCTGGAAGCTGCTCTGGAGCTCGCTCGCCTGACTGTCGGTCAGATACGGATAAATGTCGATGGTTTTGCCCTGCAGCTCCAGCAGCGCTGTATCCGGGCTGGTGACGATCTTGAAATTCACCTCGTCAAGATAGGGCAGACCCTGCTGCCAGTAGTCGGCGTTCTTCTTCACGACCATTCCGACCTGTGGTGTATAGGAAACAAAAGAAAACGGTCCTGTACCGATCGGAGTGCCGCTCTCATCCTCCCCGCTGCCTGTGGGAATGATGGCTGCCGTGAAGCTGTAGATCAGCTCCGTATTTGCACCGCTCACCGTTACCTGAACCGTCTTTTCATCCAGAATTTCTACGTTTGTAATGACGCTCAATGATGAGATCAGCGGTGTGCCGTCCAGAAGACCGGACGCTCTCTCCAGCGAATATTTCACGTCCTCCGCCGTCACCGCATTCCCGTTATGGAACTTTACACCGTCTCGAAGGGTGAAGGTATATACCAGACCATCCTCGGAAACCGTGTAATCGCTTGCGATCGCGTTCATCAAGTCGCCATTTTTATCGGGCTTCACCAAGCCCTCAAAAATATTGAACAGAATCTCCTTAGTTCCTGCCGCAGTTGCTTTGTGTGGGTCAAGACTATCAATATCCTGCTGTACTCCTACAACAACGGAGCCACCGTAGACCGCTTCGCCTACAGACTCCGCAGAGGAAGCCTCCCCCGAAGACTCCCCTGTGCCGTCCGAGCCGCATCCGCTCAGTACAGCCATTGACAGAAGTGCCGTTAAAAGTAAACGTAAAAGTTTCTTTTTCATAACTCTTCTCCTCTTCGAATCAGAAATTTCCTCTCATTATTCTATTGTCACCCTCATTTTACCATAGAAATCATGGTTTGCAAGTATTTTATCAGGTACAATGCGGGGCGTGGCTGTCATTTCCAGCTTTGTGCGGTTTTTCTTCGCAAGGTATGGGGATAGGAGCGCAAGAAGTGCAAAGTGGGGGGGAGGTGAGGTATGTTATATTGGAGGTAGGAACGTTGCTGGGCAAAGGGGACGGGGATTGCGTAAGGGGAAGTTGCTGGGCAAAGGGGACGTTGCGTAAGGTGCACAGACCACCGCAGGCACGCTCTCGCTACCTTCCGCTCGCAGCGGCACATAAGCTGTCAGAATACGCCAGCTAAGTGCCGGCGGCTCCAGAGTGCACTGCTTGTGGCCATGTGCACCTTCGCAACTGTGGCTGGGCAGCTGGAAATGGCGGTTACCGAAGTACTATCTTACTTATCTGAATATAAGATACCTATATGTTACGAAAAGAAGTTTGGGGGAAATTGCATGGGAAAAAGAAGAACAATTTTGGCGACACTGGGCATATGTGCAGCACTATTTGCGGGAGGGTGCGGCGCGGAGCAGGCGGTTGAACCGTCTTTGAATAGTGAAGTAACACAGGAGGCTTCGGCGGAAACGTCGAAGGAGCCTGAAAGTGAAAAAGCAGGTGGGGCGGATGCAGAGGTTAATGACGCTGGTGATGGCAGTGACAATGTTGGCGGCGCTAATGACAGCGACGATTCTGTAGACGAGGACGAGCTTTACTGGCAGGAGGTTCTGGACTCCTTCCGCTATAGCGGTTACGATCTGACCGCTGCTCTGACGGAGCCTGCCTTAAAGGATCTCTGTTCGGACTTTTTTACGCTTGGCGTCGGAATCAACGGCAGTTCTCTGGAGAGTCAGACTCTGAATATGCCGGAGTATATGGCTGTAGCGAAGAAGCATTTTAACAGCTGCACCATGACGAATCTGATGAAAAGCGCTTATCTTCTGGATCAGGCGGCGAGCATCCGGAGCGCATCGGAGGGGGACGGCAGTCCTGTTCTCACCTTTGAGACGATTGATCCCACGCTGGAATGGTGTATGCAGAACGATATGAAGATGCGCGGACATACGCTTGTCTGGCACACACAGACACCGGACTGGTTCTTCCGTGAAAACTACGACAGCAATGCGGAATACGTCGACAAGGAAACTATGCTCTTCCGCATGGAAAGCTATATTAAGCAGCTGATGACGCATGTTCAGGACAATTATCCCGGAGTGGTTTATTGCTGGGACGTCGTCAACGAGGCGGTCGATCCTGGCAAGGGCGACCAGAACAGCGCTTTCCTCTGCCGCACAGAAAACGACGGAACACCGAACCCATGGTATGTCACTATCGGGGAGGAATATGTCGAGATGGCGTTCACCTACGCGCGGAAATATGCCGCGGACGGTGTGAAGCTCTTCTACAATGATTTCAACACCTTCCAGACGGAAAAGAGGGACGCGATCTATACGCTTTGCAGTTCGTTGAAGGAAAAGGGTCTGATCGACGGCATCGGTATGCAGGGCTACTGGGGCGTTACCTCGCCTACGATAGGCATTCTCGAGCTGACGATCAAGAAGTTTGCAGAATTGGAGCTGGAGATTCAGATCACGGAGCTGTCCGTCAGCGTCACCGAAGAGGATGATGAGTCCTTTAAGAAGCAGGGCGACCGCTACGGTCAGATTTTCATGTTGCTAAAGGCTCTCGACACGGCAGGAGGCGGAAAGGCAAACATCACCAACGTCACCTTCTTCGGGCTGATCGACCACTACCGCCCGGGAGATACCACCAACTCCCGCCTGTTCGACGGTGGCTTCCAGCCGAAGCCCGCGTTTGAAAGTGTCAGAAATATCATGAAAACATTGTATCAACCAAAGGAGGAAACAAACATGACACAAGATCAGGACAAGATTGCAGAGGCAATACGACAGGAAACAGAAAATGTAGCACCGGAGACTACACAGGAGCCTGTCACCGAACAGGGACAGACTCTCCGGGAACCCACTGCTGAGATCAGTGAGATCATTCCTTCCAAATATTTAACTTATCAGCTTACAGAAGCCGGAACGATCGAATCCGTCTCCTACACATCCTACGATTACTTCGGCGATGGTGCCCCCGTCACAAAGGAGGCAAATGTCTATCTTCCTTATGGTTACAGCAGGGACAAAAAATATAATGTCCTTTATCTGATGCACGGAATCGGCGGAGACGAAAACGAATGGGGAATGACCGGAAACGCCTCAGAAGTAAAGCGTATGATGGACAATCTTATTTACAATGGGGATATTGAACCTTTCATCGTTGTCACTCCAAACGGGCGCTCTAGCAGCAATCATGCCGCCAGCGGTTCAGATTTTAATTCCTTCTATGTATTTGGTCAGGAGCTGCGTAATGATCTGATTCCGTTTATAGAAAAAACGTACTCAACCTATGCGGAGTACGATGAAAACGGCTATGACCTCAGTGCCACCAGAGAGCACCGTGCGATGGCAGGACTGTCGATGGGCGGAATGCAGACCATCAATATCGGTATCGGGGAATGTGTAGACCTCTTCGGTTACTTCGGTGCCTTTTCTGCTGCGCCGACCAGCAATCCAGCGGAAAAAACCGCCGAGTTGTTAAAGAATAATACAAATGAGATTTATTACTTTTATAACATCTGCGGACTGCAGGATGATATTGCCTATGAAAGTGCATCTGCCGCCGCAAAGAATCTCCCCACCGTCTGCACTCAGTTTGACTCTGAGAAAAACTTCATGTGGCAGGAATTAAAGGGTGGGCATGACTTCAAAATCTGGTATCTGGGCTTTTACAATTTTGCCCAGCTCGTCTTCGACTAAAAAGACCGCAAGGCTGTCTTTACACGCAGTCAAAGATAGCCTTGCTCTCCATGAGGCTTCCGTACCGCTCCTTCCACTCCGCATGCCACGGACTGGCGTCATATGCCGGAAGCGCCTCTTCCTCCATTGTCATCCTTATCATCAGATCATACCGGTTTGGTCTGTCTATTATATTCGGAACCACTTCTATCTTATGAACTCCCGGTATTGCAAGCGTCTTTCTGAAAAGCGCATCGATCTCCGGACAGAGTGCTCTCTTATCCTCCACCTTAGAGTTCCACTTCACAATAATATGATGCTGCATCTGTACTCTCCTCTATCTGATCCCTTCCACGCAATTATGCATCAGCATGGCAATCGTCATCGGTCCGACACCCCCGGGAACCGGAGTAATTGCTGCACAGTGGGGTGCAACACTCTCAAAGTCCACATCCCCGCAGAGCTTTCCGTTCTCGTTCCTGTGGATTCCCACATCGATCACGACAGCGCCCTCTTTGACATAATCAGCATCGATAAATTTCGGCTTGCCAATGGCTGCGACCAGTATGTCCGCACGCCTTGTGATTTCCTTCAGATCCTTCGTGCGGGAATGGCAGACCGTCACCGTTCCGTTCTCCCGGAGCAGCAACATTGCCATGGGCTTGCCGACGATATTGCTTCTTCCGAGGACAACGCATTCCTTTCCCTCAATTTCGATGCCGGAGTGCTTGAGAAGCTGGATCACACCGGCAGGCGTACAGGAGACAAAGCCCGGTCTGCCGATACACAGGTTTCCTACATTGACGGGATGAAAGCCGTCCACATCCTTCTCGGGCGAAATCGCTAATAAAATTTTATTCTCGTCGATCTGCTTCGGCAGCGGAAGCTGCACAAGAATTCCGTTGACCTCCGGCTTCCTGTTTAACTCATCGATCAGCTCCAGCAGTTCCTTCTCCGTTGTCTCCTCCGGCAGATGATAGCTCTCGGAATCGATGCCGATGTATTCGCATGCCTTCTTTTTATTGTTGACATAGACCGAGGACGCGGGATCGTCGCCGACCTGAATCACGGCGAGACATCTGCTCCCGCCCTTCTGCTTCAGCTCCGCCATCTTCTCCCTGAGTTCGTCCTTGATTTCCTGTGAAATTTTCTTACCGTCAATTATCTGGTACATACTAATCCTCCTCAGCCGTAATCCGGCACAAATCCTTTACCACTTCACCCGCTATGATCAGTCCGGCGACAGACGGCACAAACGAGACACTTCCCGGCGTCTGTCGTCTGCCGGGCGGGAGTGCCGGCAGTTCGCCGTTTCCGCTCCCCATGCCTCCCGGCACCAGCGGCTTTTCCTCCGAGTATACCACCTTCAGGGAATCTATGCCACGTTTTTTCAGCTCCCGGCGCATAACCTTCGCCAAGGGACAGACCTTCGTCCGATAAATATCTGCCACCTGAAATGCCGTCGGGTCGAGCTTATTTCCCGCGCCCATCGAGCAGATGATCGGCGTGCCTGCCGCCTTCGCCCGCTCCACCAGCATCAGCTTTCCCGTCACCGTGTCAATTGCATCCACCACATAATCGTATTCCGAAAAGTCAAAGTCGTCCGCCGTCTCTGGCAGGAAAAAGACCTGATGGATATTGACCTGACAATCTGGGTTGATATCCAGAACCCTGTCTCTCGCAGCCTCGACCTTCGGTCTTCCGATCGTGCTGACCGTTGCAATGATCTGCCGGTTCAGATTACTCTCTGCGACCTCGTCATTATCGATGAGGTCGAGCGTACCGATCCCGCATCTGGCGAGCGCTTCCACAACATAACCGCCGACGCCGCCGACGCCGAATACTGCCACTCTCGACCGCTTTAATCTCTCTATATTTTCGCTGCCTAACAGCAGCTCCGTTCTCTCTAATCGCTTATCCAAGATGTCTCTACCGCCTCTCCGAATACTGTCTCCACAAGGTCATGGCAATATTCCAGTGAAAAATGGCTGTCCTGCCCGATGATCTCATTTCTCGCAGCCATCTCCTCATTATACAGCGCAAGCGGATATACCGTCACTCCGCCGAAGCCCTTCTCGACATGGCAGACCAGCGGCTCCACATCCCAGCTCCGTATCTGCACTCTGCCGTCCTCATTCTCTGTCAGCGTCACCCTCGCCATGCCGCCGACCATGCGGTTAGCAACGCCGTCCCCCGTTCCGGAGGTCCAGTTTGCGAAATTTCCCAGCGAGTAATAGGTCAGCGTACCCTGCCCATCCTCCGGCTGTGACGCGCTCTGCGTCCATTCTCCGTTCTCATCCTGTGTCAGCCATCTGACAGGCTCTATCACATGCGGATGTGTCCCGATGACAAGATCCGCGCCATTCTCCGCAAACAGCTTTGCCCAGCGCTCCTGCTCCTTTGTCTGGGTCAGCGTGTACTCCGTTCCCCAATGTGGGCAGACGATGGTAAAGTCCGCAAGCTCCTCCGCTGCCTGCAAGTCCGCAATGACACGCTCCTTCTCCAATAAATCCACCGCGAACGGCATCCCCTCCGGCAGTGCAATCCCGTTCGTCCCGTAGGTGTAATTCAGGATGGCGATGCGAATGCCGTCCTGCTCATAGACATAGATGTCCCGACTGCCCTCCTCCCGGTCATGAATCCCGAGTACCGCCTTCTCCGGGTACGAGGTTCTCCAGAATTCCAGACAGTTTAAAATGCCCCTCTTTCCCTTGTCCAGCGCATGATTCGTCGCGTGCAGGATGACATCAAAGCCCGTGTCCGCCAGTGCATCCCCCAGCTCATACGGCGCATTGAATGCCGGATAGCCGCTGATGCCCAACCCGGTGCCGCCGATGATGACCTCCTGGTTCACCAGTGCCAGATCTGCCATCATGATCTCTTCCCTGACATTTTCAAACAGGGGATGAAAGTCATAGCCTCCGTCCTCCATCTCGCCGCTCTTCGCAACAGGTGTATGCAGCAGCACATCTCCGACCATGACGATTGACATCTCCGGCGCCGGTGTCGGCTCGGGTGTCGGTTCAGGCGTCGGCTCCGGCGCGACTTCCGGTGTCGGTTCGGGCGTTGCCTCCGACAATGACTCCAAGCTCGTTCCGGCATCTGACACAACTGACTCTCCGGCTGTCACCTCCGGTGTCAGATCGTCCGCCCCCCGCCCACCGGCATTACAGCCGCACAGCAAAAGCATACAGCTCAGACAGATTGCAATTCCTCTTTTCACTCTATAAACCTCCGCAGCTTTTTCCCGAGCCATGTGATTACCGGTCCGAGGAAAAAAGCGACCGCCACCGTGACGATCCCGACATCTCCGCCGAGAATAAAGCCCGCTATCATAAAGCAGACATCCCATATCATTCTGATTGCCTTGAAGGACAGTCTGTGCACATGCTTTGATATGATAAAGGGAAGACCGTCATAGGGAGAGGTTCCGAGCCCTGCCGTCATATAGGTAGCCGCGCCAAGGATAAAGACCACCAACGCGGGCAGTAACAAACCATAGCGCGCCACAGGCTGTTGGAAAAAATTCTCCGGCAGAAGACTGTTCCACACCCAGCCCCAGAAATCCGCTATATAACCCAGACATACCATATTGCCGATTGTGCCGAACCCGATCAGGCTCATATCGAACCGTATCACAAAAAGAAAGGTCACAAGATGGCACAAAAACTGTGCAGTTCCGAAGCTGATCGGAATATACCGGATGACTCCCTGCGTCAGGCACGAACAGGGATCCGTTCCGAGATTCAGCTTAATCAACAGGGCAAGACCAAAGCCCTGTAACAGGATGCCTATGATCATCATAACCATCCGGTTTCTGAATTTAGGCGGTCTTGCAAAACATGTCAGTTTCATTTTTTGATTCCTTTTCAATCTAGATTCCTTCCCGGCTGCCCTCATCCCGCGCTTTCCTTCTGGCAGCCTCTCCGATGTATTTTTGTTCAAACTCCTCCACAGCGATCGGCCGTGAGAAGTAATAGCCCTGAAAGAGTTCGCAGCCCATTTTCTTCAGACTCTCAAGCTGTTCCTCCGTCTCCACGCCCTCCGTGATGACAGCCATGCCAAGCTGCTTCGCCATCGAGATCACCGACTGCAGAATGATACGGTTTCTCACCGTATGCTCTGTCTCCCTCAGGAACAGCATGTCGATCTTCAACACATCCGCTGTGATATCCTTCAGCATATTCAGGGAGGAGTAGCCGCTCCCGAAATCATCCAGCTCGATGACAAAGCCGTAATCCTGAAGTCTCGTCAGGGTTTCCATATGATGCTGCAGATCCGACATCAAAACCGTCTCCGTAATTTCCAGATTAAGATTTCCGGGTGCGATTCCGTATTTCTCAACAAGCCCGGTGAAGGTCTTATACAGATCCGTGTAATAGAAATCCTTTGCAGATATGTTGACCGATATAGTCAGATTGTCTCTGCCGATGTCCTTCCATTCTCTGAGCTTCCTCGCCGCAAGCTCCCACATATATTCGTCCAGCTTGCTGATCAGTCCGGTTTTCTCCACGACCGAGATAAAGTTTACCGGCATAATCAGTCCCCGTGCCGGATGAACCCATCTGGCAAGCGCCTCCGCCCCTTTCAGCGTCCGGTCTGCTCTCACGAGCGGCTGCAGATACATTCTGAACTGTCCCGTGCTGATCGCATGGTCAAATTCTCTGACAATGCCCTTCTCATAGATGAGCTGTTTCAGCATCTGTGAGTCATAGTAGACCACTGTTTTCTGATAATCGCTCTGCGCCGACTGGATTGCCATACTCGCCCTGTCATACATCACCTGCGGGCTCTCCTTCGGGTCTTCGATCCGGTATACACCGATGACAATATGTATCTTGTAGTTGCAGTCATTGATCATGTATTGCAGCCTTGCGAGGTTCTTCACTGCGAGCTCGTCGCTGAAATTCTCCTCCGAGATCAGCATTGCAAACTTGTCCGCCTCAATTCTGCCGGCGATACAGTCCTCATAATTTCCGAATTTCATCATGGATGCCTGATCCACAAGCACCCGGTCTCCCATCTCCTCGCCGAACAGATCGTTGACGAGCTTGAAGTTCTTGATGTTCGTACATACCATGTACCGGCGAACCTCCGGCTTTCTCTGCAGGATCTGCTCCACCTTCTGGAAAAAATATTCCCTGTTATACAGCCCGGTCAGCCTGTCGTGAGTCGCGAGATACTGTTCCTCCCGAAAGCGGCGGATCTCCTCCGTCCGATCCGTCAGACGGAAGGTATAGCCGAGAGTGGCATTCCTCTTGTCCTTCAGCCGCTGATACTCCATATGGAAAAACCGCTCCGCCTCCTTTGTGCCGCGATTTTCCTCCCACTGCTCATAATCCCCCGAAATTCCCGGGTTCCGCTCTCTCCAGTTCCGGTAAAACTGTTCAAAAACAATATTTTCCCTCTCGTCCTTCGCTTCAAAAAACTCGTATGCCTTGGCATTTGCATAAATGCATTTCCCATTGATGTCAAAACAGATGACCGCGCTCTTGAAATTCTTCACCACATTGACAAGCGTGTCCTCCAGCAATCCCTTCGGCGCGGCGTACAGCGAACAATAACAGATACAGATCGCCAGCACAACATAGAAAAACAAAGAAAAGTCGACCGGGAAATCGCTCGAATAACAGGCGGCGTTCACCACAAGCACCACGGCAAACGGAACCATCGTATACAGATACATTTTCCGGTACATCCATGAGGTCGTCGCGGTCTTGACGATCAGAATCAGAAAGATCAGTATCGTCAAAAAATAACAAAATCCAAGGTGCCAGTAGTGCAGCGGCATAAAGTCCGCACTCCAGTAAAGGATGCCTGTACTCTCATGCACTGTCTCAGCAAGCCGGAACATATGTCCTGTCTTCACATTGAGCAGCAGGGAAACCGTATCTCCTCCCGCACATGCCAGAATGGCATACCAGAACACCTTCGTATGTACCTTTACATTCGTATACCGACACACATAGGCAAGCATACAGACCAGAAGCCAGTCTGTGCAGATGAAATAAAGTCCGTCAAAAAACAGCGCCCATGTCACCCGCTCCGAGAGAAGGAACCCGATATAACCCGCCATCGCCACAATGCCGGAGATCAGCAGCCGCAGAATCGCCGCGGAATATTCACTTTTCTTCCTCACCGTGAAAAAACAGCACCCCACAGTCACAGCCAGCAAAACTGCCAAAACCGCAATACATACTGTTCTCATTCCCCATTTCCTCCATGTCCCTAATCATAGCATAAAAGCATATATTTTGCCACAAAAAAACAAGAACCGTCCCAAAAGAGACGGTTCCTCTGTCATCCAACCCTATAGCCCTGTCCCCAGACCACCTGCAGATATCTGGGCTCCTGCGGATTTTCTTCAATTTTCTCACGGATGTGGCGGATATGCACGGCAACCGTATTGTCAGCCCCGATCGGCGCCATCTTCCATATCCTCTCATAAATCTGCTTATTCGAGAGCACGCGCCCCGGCTTCTCCATCAGAAGGTGCAGTATCTTGTACTCGGTAGGAGTAAGCTCCACCTCGTTTCCACGGACACGCACGACCTTTGCATTGTCATCGACCTCAAGGTCCTTCATTCTGATGGAGTTATCTTTGTCCGACTGTCCGTGAAGCCTCTGGTAGCAGCGGATCTGTGCCTGTATCCGCGCCATCGACTCCATATCGGAGCATTCGCTGTCCAGCAGATCATCCGCTCCCGCATTCAATGCAAGAATCCTTAACATCTCCTTGCTTCTCTCCAGAATCGCAATAATGGGCTTGACGCTGCTCTGCCGAAGCTCCGAAAGCACTGTGAGCGCCGACGTCTCATTCCCCGCCTTTGTCTGAAAGTCAAACAGCAGGAGCGCCGTGTCGCTGTCCTTAAACCGCTCCGCAAGCTCTTCCCTGTCATCCACCCTTATGACACCGAACCCGCAGCCTGTCAGCATATATTCCAGTACCTCGGACGCTCCCTCCGCGCCATAGATTAAAATGTTTCCCTTTGTCATTCTCTCACTCATACTCTCACCTTAATCCTGCTTCATTCAATTTCCTTCACAGTGTCCCGAATCTAAGAATATATTTCTCCGGCAGCTTTCCCGTCGGAAGCATCACACGGAAGTTCTGCCCATCTTTCAGAACAATCTGCACACAGGTCACACAACCGCCACGGAATACCCCGCCGCTGATGTCAGAATACTCATACGAGATCATTTCCAGCAGTTCCCCGATCTCTGAGCTTTCCGTGACTCTCAGCCATGCTCCGTCATCATAGCTCACAAAGTCAACCCTTTCTGTGCTGGCAGGATTCACAATCACTTCCGGTGTCTGCGTTTCACTGCCTTCCCCAGCCGGTACTTCATAGACGCTTCTGGCTATCTCCACCAGATCGATCTCATCATTCTGGCTATCCCGCCAGCTCAAATAGATACCGAGCCGGATCTCCGCAACGTCCTCCACCGGGACGGGTTCCACATAGGCGGCATAGCCGTATTCCTTCAGAGCTGCTATTGTATTCTCCATCTCATCATTCACTTCCAGCGACCGGTTGCTTGTATAACGCCCTGTCAGCAGGCTCACCGTACAATATGTCCTGCTGCCCCCGCTCAGCAGTGCCTCCGGCCGTTCGGCAGCATCTCTGTTATATGCCGCGACAACCGCCTCAGCCATCTCCCGGCTCTGTTCGCTCGTCAATGCAATGTAGGCAGTCTCGTCGCCGCGCGTGATCTGTATTGCGCTGCACTCCGCCAGAGTCTCATCATCCACCATGTAACTGATTTCCATATATTCGGGAGTCGTCAGCAGTGCCAGCACGGATTGACTGTGGCGGCTGCTCACAATATACCTCCGGTAATAGCTCCTGCCGTTTTTCAGCGTGACCTTTGCGTAAAATTCCTCCGCGTAACCGTTCTCGTCGGGCTCTCCGTACGAAACTTTCTCCGGCTCCGACACATCTCTGAGAAAGGCATATGCCGCTTCGGCATTCCGGATGTGAACCTTCTCGATTGCCGAATCCGGCTCGTTGATACCGCTCCATCCGTTCACATTGGTATATCTGTAGCTGTAAACGGAAATTTCCGCAATCTCCTCCTCTGCCGGAAGATAACGGTCATAACCCGCCCAGTCCCATTCAAAGGCAAAGCCTGTCAGCAATCCCACTGCCAGCACGGCAAGCATCACGGGCTTACGCCGGAAAAATGCTTTGAAATCCATGTTGAAAATAACATTCAGAACACCAAATGCCATAACTCCCGCGAGCAATGTGCCAAACACACTCCATGCCAGCGTCCCGTTTGTAACTGCCATGAATATCAGCCATCCGCTGAAGGCTGCACACAGAGAACCGACGAACTGTACCGCTAAACAGACAAGCCTGTTCTTCGTCCCCTGCTCTGCCAGCTCCGAAGGACGCTTCAGATAAGTGACAAACGCAAGGCAGCCAAGCACAAGTGCAATGACCAGGCTGATCAGAACGTTGTGCGAAAGGCCATCTCCTCCCTCCTCGCAGAATTCATACAGCACATACACAGCATCCGCAAACGGAGACGCGTGAACCGCGGCATACAGGGATGTGCGCGACTTTGACATCACCGACACAAAGGTATTCAGATAGGACGCACAAAATGCCTGTACCAGAAGATAGACCGACACGACACCACCGCCCAGCACAGCTGTTGTCACCAGAGTATTCAATACATTTCCACAGAGCATGACTGCCAGCAGAACCAGATGATAGACCAGCAGGAATGCAACCAGCAGTACAACAGCGAACCGCAGGGATAAGGAGAACAGCTGTCCTCCGGTCATCGAGCCCTGATACGTCCCCATCTCCTCCGCCGTGACAACCGTCAGTGCCTCAAACTGATTTCTGATCGACGCGAGCCTTACCTCGCCGATCAGCAGCGTAATCAGCAGACTTACCAGAAAAGGTACGAACCAGATCAGCAGCCCGTTGAGCCACCCCGCAAGGAACAGCGTCCTGCGTTTCACCGGCATGCTGTGATAGGTATCTGTCATGTTCCGGTGAAACACATACCGGAAGCCAAAAAGTCCGACAATGACAGCCCCGGCGATTGCTATAATGCCAGCCGCAATGGGAAGCGCGCCGGAGAAAACGTTTGCCAGGACCTGTGCATCCCTGAGCAGCGGCGTTGCCTCTGAACTGTTTATGGACATTGCATTGTAGGTGCGCCTTCCGCTGTAGATTAGAAATGCCACCGGAATTGCAAGCAGATTTCCGAGAACAGAGAGCGCCAGCATCCATGTCTTATGTCTGAAATCCTCTCTCATTACCTTAGAAAAGCAATGCTTTGACGTCATATCCCTTCACCTCCGTTTCACTGATAAAGATTTCCTCGAGCGACAGGGGAAGCAGCTCATAAAAGACCGGATTCAGCTGCTCCATAAATTCCAGAATCTTTTCCTTGTCTCCCCTCACTGTCACCGTGTAAAGAGATCCTCTGTTATCTATCGTCACAACCTCAAGGCCGCTCCGTATCTTCTGCAGCATCTCATCCTCCCGGATCACGCATTGCAGCTTGTGGATGTTCAGCTTCATATCATCAATATCCTTCTCCAGCAGAATGCCGCCTCTGTGGAGCAGTCCGACATATTCACAGATGTCCTCCAGCTCCCGCAGATTGTGAGAGGCGATGACCGGGGTCAGCCCCCTTTCATCCATCTCCTTGACAAACAGCGCCTTCACCGCCTGCCGCATCACAGGGTCAAGCCCGTCAAAGGTCTCGTCGCACAGCAGATATTTTGTATTCGCGCAGATTCCACAGATTACGGAAAGCTGCTTTTTCATGCCCTTGGAGAAAGTATTCACCTTGCGCTTTTCATCCAGTCCGAATTTCTCCATCAGGCTCTTCCACTTCGCCCCGTCAAACGACGGATAACAGGTCTGGTATAATTTCAGCATATCGACCGGCGTACCGCTGCGGAAATAATACTGGTCGTCGGAAATGTAAAATATTTTCTCTTTCACCGCCGGATTGTCATACACCGGTTCGCCATCGACAAGGATTTCGCCCTCCTCCGGCTTCAGCACGCCGCTGAGCATCCGCATAAAGGTAGACTTTCCGGCGCCGTTTGTCCCGATCAGTCCGAATACATGTCCGTCCTCGATCTTCGCGTTGATATGATCTATCGCCTTGATACTGTCAAAGCTCTTGCTCAGATTTTTTACCTCAATCATTTAAGTCCCTCCCCAAAGACCCGGTCCAGCTCTGCCTTAAGCTCCTCAGCTCCCAGACCCGCCTCCTTTGCACGCTCTGTCACCTGCCGCCATTCGTCCAGCATCTTTTTCTTTTTGCCTTCCCGCCACTCGCTCTCGGGCGCCACAAAGCTTCCTCTGCCAGATACCGTATAGAGATAACCCTCCTGCTCAAGCTGGTTGTATGCACGCTGGATTGTGTTCGGATTGACGGCAAGCTCAACGCCCATGGATCTCACGCTGGGCATCTTCGCATCCGGCTCCAGCGCGCCGCCGACAATCAGCCTCTCCAGCTTTTCCACGACCTGTTCATAGATCGGTCTCTTGTCCCTGTAGTCCAGCAGAATCATGGTTTTGTCTCCCCTTTCCGTTCCGCAGCCATCACAGTTCGGAATTCTTGTGTCCTCTGTGTGTCGCGTCTTCTAAGTGTATTATGTTTCTTAGTACACTTAGATAATAATACAGTTACCCCGTATTGTCAAGAATTTTTTCTCCGTTTGCTTTTTTCTATTATCTATGGTAGTTTGTTATCATGTAGAAATTTAATTTATCAGACAGGAGGATTACTATGAGTAATAGTAAAAACCGCATTCCTCTGAGGAGCGAGGCTGCCGTAGAGAACACATGGGCTCTTGAAGACCTGTATGCCTCCGAGGAAGAATGGAAAAAACATCTTGCTGCCACGAGAGATAGTCTCTCCGCAATCGCAGCCTGCAAGGGAAAGCTGGGCGCATCCAGCGCCAGTCTTCTTACCTTTTTCAAGCTCCAGGATGAACTTGACATTGCGCTGGACCGTCTGGCACGCTACGCATCCTGCAAAGCGGATGAGGACACGAAGAACACCGCAAATCTTGCAATCAGGGAACTGTCCTCCAGCTTCCAGGTAGAGGTCAGCGGCGCCCTTTCCTTCGCCGAGCCCGAAATTCTGGAGATACCGGACGACACCTTGAACCGCTTCTTTGAGGAAGAACCGGCTCTCTCTGTTTACAGACGCGCGGTCAACAGCATCCGCCGCAAGAAGGCTCACATTCTCTCAAATGCCGAGGAGCGGATCATGGCGGCTGCCGGCGAAATGCGTCAGGCGCCGGGGCAGATCAACGGACTGCTTTTAAATGCAGATCTCACCTTCCCGGACGTCACGGACTCCAACGGCGAAAAGCTGCCTGTGACAAGCGGAAGCTTTATCCCGCTGATGCAGCATCCCGACAAAAACGTGCGGAAGGCTGCCTTTGAGTCTCTCTACAGCACCTACGAAAAGACGAAGAACACCTCCGCCGCGCTGCTGTCCGCCCAGATGAAGCAACTTCAGTTCAATGCCGATATGAGACATTACAATTCCACTCTGGAAGCCGCTCTGGATCGCACAGAGGTCGATCCCGCCGTCTACCGGAACCTGATCAAAGCCGTACATGAAAACATGGGCTCCATGTACAAATATGTCCGTCTGCGCAAGAAACTCCTGAAGCTGGATGAGCTGAATATGTATGATCTGTATGTGCCCATGGTGGCAAGCGCTGACCGGGAGATTTCGTTTGAAACCGCTAAGGAGAATGTGCTGAAAGCGATGTCCGTGCTGGGCGACGACTATGTGGCGATCTTAAAGGAGGGCTTTGAAAACCGCTGGATCGACGTATATGAGAACGTCGGAAAGAGAAGCGGAGCCTACTCCTCCGGCTGCCGCGTTCATCCTCTTGTGTTGTTAAACCACAAGAATAATCTGGATTGTGAGTTTACCCTCGCACACGAAATGGGACATGCCCTACATTCCTATCTGTCAAATAAAAATCAGCCGGTCATTGACTCCAGCTATGTAATCTTCGTGGCAGAGGTGGCTTCCACCTGCAACGAGGCGCTGCTCATGCAGTACCTGTTAGGTCAGACCACGGACAGACTGGAACGCGCCCACTTAATCAACTACTTCCTCGAGCAGTTCAGAGGAACGCTCTACCGCCAGACGATGTTTGCCGAGTTCGAGTTAAAGCTGAGCGAAATGAATGCCGCCGGCGAGAGCATCAACGCCGATTCCGCAAGCAAGGTATATCACGACCTCATCCAGCTCTACTTCGGTGACGCTGTCACACATGACAGCTACATCGACCTGGAATGGGCGAGAATCCCCCATTTCTACTATAACTTCTATGTATACCAGTACGCGACCGGCTTCTCCGCAGCCATAGCGCTGTCACAGAAGATATTAAAGGAGGGCACTCCCGCCGTGGAGGCATACAAGAAGAACTTCCTGAGTGCAGGCTGTTCCAAAGATCCGGTATCGATCCTGAAGGATGCCGGTGTCGATATGTCTACCAAGAAGCCCGTCGAGGATGCCTTAAAGCTGTTTGACAGTCTGCTCGACGAAATGGAAGATCTGATGCGTGAATAACAAAAAATTACAGGCATGGATAGCCCATAAAGCTGTCCATGCCTGTTTTTTGGTTATTTTTCGTCCAGATACAACTGGATCCGGCGGTCAATGATCTCGGCAACTGTCTCCGCGCTCTTGTCACCGTTAAAATAGCCTTCCGCCTCCTCCCATATAACATTCTTTAAATCCTGATAATCGGGAGGTCCCGGAACGCACCGCTCCAGATAGTCGCTCCAGTCCTGCAGGGTGGTACTGCCGTCCGGCTTTTGGATTGCCTTCTCTCCATCCCAGTAAATGCCTTCCTCGGTTTCCCTGTAGAGAGGATTTTCCTCAGATATTCTGCAGATTGATATGATTGTCACTTTTTCCGGCTTCAGTTGCTGTATCTCCTGACTTTTCAGCGTCTCAAAGTAAAAGGCAACTGCCTCCGGGTTCGCAGCATTTTTATTCACCGCCACGATGCCTTCACACTTGACATAATTCCCGCAGTCTCCGTCCGTCGGCAGTCCGACAAAGAAGTAGTCATCCCCATATCTCTCATAGGTATCATTGATCGAAGCCAAATTGCTCCCCGGCCAGAGATCGGCAATCGTCTCACCGATACCGAGTCTGCTGCCCGGTCCCGGGTCTACATCCCCATATTCTTTTGCATACTCAATCATCTTTAAGAATATCTCATCATCAAAATGACTTTCCCCATTCTCCCAGTCAATCAGCACCGAATTATTCAGACCATATTCCACGAAAAAGGACAGCACAGCTCTCTGACCAAAGCTGCCGTCTCTCTGACAGATAAAGCCGGTAAAGTTCCCGGTGTCCAAAAGTGCCATCAGATCATCCAGTGTCCAACTGTCCTCCTGCCAGATTTCCTTCAGGGTAATCAAAGTCTCGGGCGAAATCTCCGGCGGCAGTCCGTACAGATGTCCGTCCACGGTTCCCAGACCGATGGCGCCCGGAAGAACCTGCTCCAGCGTCTCCTCATGGATCACAGAATCCAGCTCCATCAGCAGTCCCTTCTGCACAAACAAGTCAAAATCCTCTCTCGAAAGATAGAGAATATCCGGTCCCCCTCCTGCCACTATTTCCGCAATCATCCTGTTCCGGTAATCCGCTGTTGTCTCCCCTGCGCAATAGACATAGCTGAGGTTGGGATTTCTTCTTGACGCCACGGCTGCACAGGTCTCCACCTTCCTGACTCCTGTGCTCAGCATACTCGTCACTTGCAGCGCGTCCTGCTTCTCTATCTCCTCACGGCTCATGGCAGTGACCCAGTCCTCAGAGTTTTCCGCTATTTTGCCATACATCCTGAAAACCGACTCTCCGCTGTCCAATAGGGTAAACATCGTCTGGAACAATGTGCTCACACCGTTCTCTCCAAAGTCAAAGACCTTCACCCGCTCGCCGCTCTCTATGTTCCATCGCACGATACCGTCCGGTGCAGCATAATAAAACTCATTGCCCCACAGCCCATAAACCTGCTTCCAGTTCTGTTCCTCTACCTCCGCAAGTGTTTTCAGTCTCTGTGCTTCCGGGTCAAACCACATCATTCGGGTTCTTCCTGCCTGTAGATCCCGAACCGCAAAAATCAATTCACCATCCTCCGTCCGCGCCGGAGGATCTACATACTCCTGCTCCCCAAATCTCTGCTCTGCCAGAAGTTTTCCTTCTCTGTCGAATACATACAGTTCTCTGTTGGGGTTCTCTGAATTTCCCGAGCGGACATAAATATTGCCGGAGACATCATAATCGCATTCCGTATCCGCCAGAGTCAACGCTTCTTCATCCTTGAAAATACCTTTTTCGAGAAACTGCTCACGGACATCTGTTACCTCAGCGGGTGTGCCGTCCAATGCCGAAGTAACGATCTGAATTTTTGAGAAATACAATCCCTTCTCCGCATCCACTGCCCTTCTGGTAAGCAGGATGGCATATCTGCCGTCCGCCGTCATATCCATATCGTCTATGTATGCAAAACCTACGGTTTCCACATCTCCGGAATCTGCCTCAAGTCCAATGTTTTCCATTGTCAGCTCGATCATTTCGCGCTGGCCACTCTCCACATCGTATACCTCTGCATACTGCTTTCGCCGTTCAAGCTCCTCCCCGATATAATAGGTATGACGCCGAAGCCATTTCCCGGCACAGCCCCCTTCTTCCTTAACCTCGTGATTTTCGGCTTCCGCCTCCACCTCAGGCACCAGACCTTCCCGCTGCATCGGAAAGTATTTTTCCGCCCAGAGCTCTTGCTGCTCTGTTTCCTTCTGCGCCTCGGCAAAACCTTTGCTCCTCCAGTCGATCTGGTCGATCTTCTGCTCCGTCTCCTCGCTGACAGCAGCCTGTCCACAGCCGCACAGACAAAAAACGAGAAAAAGTAAAGACAGATACCCATAAAATTTCTTCATGTCAATCCCCCTACATCCGTTTTATGTGTTCCCTCTATAATTATATTTCAATAGAAATATAACATATTTTTTATTTATTGTAAAGGTATCTATTCTATACAAATTCTCACGCATGTCTCTGTCCACTATGCATTCCGATGCCGGCAACTCTGGGTATGACAGCCTGCTTTCCTCCCATATACCCTCCAATTCAAAAAGGCAGCTCCTGTGCGGTGCTGCCCTCTTCCTTACTTATCTTAGATAATTCCAAAACTCCAATAATTCAAATACCAGTTGTGCAGAATGCACCTGACCACAAGCAGCGCACTCTGGAGCCGCCGGTGCTTAGTTCCCGTACTGTGGGAACTTATGCATCCGTTGCGTGCGGAGGGTAGCGCAAGCGTGCCTGCGGTGGTCTGTGCATTTTGTGCAACGTCACTTGCGGAAACAGCGTCTCTTCCACTCTCTTACTCTGTCACAAGAATTATCTTCCGGCACTTCTTCCCGGTCAGCTCCTCTGTCCTTGCATCGGATTGTCCGAGGCCCACGCTGACAGCATACCTGCTGCCGCCGGACACCTTCTCGCCCTCGTCATTGATGACGGTCAACGCGTCCCTGTCCACAGGAACCTGAACCATAGCCTGCCCGCCGGTCTTGACGGAAACTCTCGCAAAGCCGCACAATCTTTCATTCGGCGTTGCATCCGTGGAATCCAAAGCCTTTATGTATACCTGTACGACCTCCTCGACATTCCGGTCTCCGGTGTTGCTGACCGTAACCTCAAGACTGTCAAGGCTTCCGCCCGGAAGTCTTACCTCACTGCCGTCTGCCAGCTCCTGTCCACCCAGCTTTACTCCGCTGATCTCAGCGCTGCCGTAGGTCAGACCATAGCCGAACGGATAGAGCACCTCTCCCGTAAAGTAGCGGTAGGTTCTGCCCTTCATGGAATAGTCCTCAAAATCAGGCAGTTCCTCCGTGTCACGATAGAAGGTGACAGGCAGCTTACCGGACGGTGAAATCTCACCTATCAGAATATCTGCCACGACACGACCACCCCTTGCGCCGGGATACCACGCCTGTACGATCGCCGCGCAATGCTCCTGCGCATAGCGGAGATCCATGGCGCTTCCGGTCATGTTGACAAGAATGACGGGCTTTCCGGTCGCCACCACAGCCTCCAGCAGCTCACGCTGAACCTCCGGCAGAAGCAGATCAACCTTATCTCCGGAAGCGTAGCTGTTACCGGTATCTCCCTCTTCTCCCTCGAGCGTCTCATCCAGTCCAAGACACAGTACAACTACATCACTGTTCTTCGCCACCGCAACCGCCTCGCTGATGCGATCCTGACGCAGCCCAAGGTTCTCTACCCTGTCCTTGAACAGATGGCAGCCCTCTGAATAATAAACGCGCACATCCTCGCCCATGCAGTCCTGAATGCCCTCGAGCACGGTAATGTACCGGGAGGAGGTTCCGTGATAATTTCCGATCAGTGCGGCGCGGCTGTTGGCATTCGGTCCGATTACTCCGACCGCCTTTAATTTCTTCTTTTCCAGCGGAAGGATTCCGTCGTTCTTCAAAAGGACAACCGACTCCGCCGTTGCCCTGTCTGCAAGGGCAAGATGCTCCTTGCACTCGATCCTGTCATAGCCGATCTTGTCGTACTCCGTCTCATCAAAAAGTCCAAGCATAAAGCGGGTTGTGAACAGTCTCTCCGCCGCAAGCGAGATGTCCTCCTCGCTCACAAGTCCCTGCTCATACGCCTTCATCATGTGAAGGTAGGTGTTTCCGCAGTTTACGTCACAGCCGGTCTTGAGCGCCAGCGCTGCCGACTCCTCGGCCGTGTCCGTCACCATGTGATTCGTATGGAAATCACGGACAGCCCAGCAGTCGGAAACATAGTACCCGTCAAAGCCCCACTCACCTCTCAGAATGTCCTGCATCAGCGTCTTGCTGCCGCAGCAGGGCTCGCCGTTGGTTCTGTTGTAGGCACCCATAACGCCCTCGACATCCGCATCCTTCACCAGCTTTTCAAATGCAGGAAGATAGGTCTCCCGCATATCCTTCTTGGATGCCTTCGCATCGAATTTATGGCGCACTGCCTCCGGACCGGAATGTACGGCAAAATGCTTCGCGCATGCCGCCGCCTTCAGATACTCCCCGTCACCCTGAATGCCATCCACAAATGCCTTTCCAAGCTCACCGGTCAGGTAGGGATCCTCGCCGTAGGTCTCATGTCCCCTTCCCCATCTGGGATCTCTGAAAATATTGACATTCGGAGACCAGAAGGTCAGTCCCTTGTAAATATCCCTGTCATTTTCCTTCACATAAGCGTTATACTTTGCACGCCCCTCCTCGGCAATGGTATCGCCGATTTTCTCCGCCAGCTCCGTATCAAAGGCAGCTCCTATGGCGATTGCCTGCGGGAACACTGTCGCTACTCCTGCTCTCGCAACGCCGTGCAGTCCCTCATTCCACCAGTTGTAGGCGGGAACCCCGAGTCTGGGAATTGCGGGCGCGTCATACTTTAACTGTGAAGCCTTCTCTTCCAGCGTCATCTTACCTACCAGTTCTCTGGCACGCTGCTGCGCCGTTGTTCTGTCTCTCATATGATTCCTCATTTCTGCGCACCTGTCGTCATATAGTTCTCTACACTGAGCTGTGTCATGTGCGCATAGACACAGCTCCTGCATATCACGGACATTGGTTTACCTTCACACGCTTCTGCGTGCTATATCTTCATTCAGATTACCATGCTTCCCCGCTTCTATCCTCTCACATTGTGCTAACTTACACCCATTTTTTGCGCAGATGGCGGGCAGGAAGCCTATACAAACGCACTTTCCTCCGGTCCGAGGTAGGATGTGCGGATTCCCCTGCATCCTTTTCCGCCCGCTGCGGGGATTATCCGGATCCGCTCAGGCACGACGCCCGCTTCCAGCGCCCCCAGCGTCAGCTCCCTGACACCCTTCTCAAAGTGCATGACCGTCTCCACGGAATGAATCTGATCCAGAACTCCCCTGCACCAGCTGCTGTCTCTGGTATCTCCTGCCTTGAAGTCAGCTCCGACAAGGGTAAGTATTCTTTCCTCTCCCTCTGCCGCGACACGGATCCTGAGACTCTGCCTGTTAAATGCCGGGTTTGTCGGCGCCGCCAGAATCTCCACGCGGTAATCGCCGTTCTCCGGGATAAGGAATCGGTATTTCAGCTCCGGCGCGTCCTGCCCCTCGCTGAAGGCAGCTGTAAACGGCACAACCTTCACGGCGGTGCCATACTGCCCATAACCTCTGAGCACCTGATAAGCGCCCGCTTCCACGTCCTTCTTTTCCGCATAATGCGCCGCATTCATTGTAATGACACCGTTTTGCGGCAGGAAGGTCATCGGCGGAAGCGCGTCCATCTCCGTCCTGACACCACTGATCTCGACAGCGACAACCGTGTCCCCGTCGCTGATATGTAATGTCACCTTCTCTGTCACCTTTGGAAGCAGTTCTCTCTTACAACTCAGAACCACCTCCTGCAGCTCCTCCACATCCCCGCTAAGCGGCGATACGGTAAGCCATTCCGGCAGCTTTCCCGATGCCACACTGATCTCATAATGGATGGCGCCGGGACCGTCCGAGGACACCTCGAGAACAATTTCCCCACAGCCCTCGCTCATAAAGTCATTTACGAAAATGCGCTCCGGACCGCCATAATTCTTAAATGCCACCCGCTCGTCATCCTTGCGCGACACGCTCATCCGGTTCTTTGCAGTCGGATGAAGCCGGCATATGACGGGGTATCTGCACCCGTCCTCATTCCACTTCGTAAAGCCGATATGCGGAGCCAGCTGCATGCCCTTCCACTTGCCGCCCTGAAAAGCCGCAAATTCGTCCGCGAGCCTGTTATCCTGCTCTATGCATTCCTCTGCCAGCGCGGCGTAACGGTTTGCCGCCTTTCTTCCCTGTGCGGCATAATGTCTGCTCTTTCCGGCATAGAGATGCAGCTTGAGCAGATTCGCGGAGGCTGCTGCCGAAAAGCCTGCCATGCTGTAATAGCCGTTTCTCTCCGCCTCGGATAAGCCATCCCGCAGCTTGGAATCCAATGCCTGAATGTCTTCCGCTGCCTTAAGCATCCTGTCCGCCTCGAGGTAATGGCAGGGATGATAGATATTCTCATTCAGCGCCTCGGGTCTGCGCTGATGGTTGAGATCGATGTAGGACAACAGCAGCTTTGCCGCCGTCTCCTGCAGCTGCTTCTCCGCCGTGGGGAAGGATTTCTCCGCCCACTGCGCCGCAAACTCACGATAGCTGTCCGGATTTGTGCTGCCCCACCGGTCAAAGTCATAGGCGAGGGACATGAAATAGGTCAGCGGCACCTCGTGCAGCTTTAAGTCCCCGACATTCACAATCCAAAGATCGCGCACGCCATATTCATACGCGGTGCACATCTGCTCCCACGTCTTTGACAGCGGCGTGGAATCCACCCATTCATAGGAAATCGGTCCACCGTGATAGTCGAAGTGGTAATACATGCCGAAGCCGCCCTTGCGGTTTCGGATCTCCGGTGTCGGCAATGTCCTCATGTGCCCGAAATTATCCTCGCAGAGCATACAGATCACGCCGTCAAGCTCGTCCCAGTCCTTCAGACCGGCGACATGCTCATCCCCGTAAAAATATGCCTCGACCTCCTTGTACAGCGCCAGCATCTGCGGCACCTTATCCAGATCCTCGTTGACATTTTCACGGATCAGCTTTCGCTGCTTTCTGATGATGTCCTTCAGGAGATTGATGTTCTCCTCGACCGTCGCGTCATCGCCGAGCATGGAGGAGTCTCTCTCCCCACGCATACCGATGGTAATCACATTCTCATATTTTCCGCTGCGCTTAAGGGAATCCTCCCAGTAGTTCAGAAGTCCCTGCTCGTTGGTATAGAAATTCCACTCGTTGCCGTAGCGTGTTCCCTCGCCACGTACCTTGTCCCATTCCTCGCTGGCGCGGAGGCAGGGCTCGTGATGGGAGTAGCCCATGACAACGCCGTAGATGTCCGCAAGCTCCTCGTTTGCGCTCCCCGGCCCGTCCAAAGGGAAGGAAGACGCCCACATTGCCGGCCAGAGATAATTGCCCTTCATCCTCAGCAGAAATTCAAACACATGGCGGTACATATCCGCATTGACGCCGCCGAAGTGTGAGCATGCCCAGTTTCCGAAGCAGGGCCACTCGTCGTTGATGAAAAAGCCCCTGTAGCGCACGGATGGCTCCTTTGACACTGTCTCAATATCCGTCCCCACGACGGGATCGGGGCATCTCCTCGGCGCTGCATCCCCGAAGTAGACCAGCGGGGTCACTCCGAGATACTCCGACAGTGTAAACATGCCGTAGATGGTTCCCCGCTTATCGCTTCCGCAGATGACGAGCGCACTGTCCACGCCCTCAAACGGATGCTCCAGAAGCTGTATCTTGTAAGTCTCTCTCTTTCCCCTGATCTCCTCCGCAGAGAAGCTGCCCTTCTTTTCAAGCTCTTCCAGAAGCGCACTGTGCCCGACCGTGGCACAGAGGATCACGCCACCCCCGGGCTTGCGGTTCAGCCACGCCTCGTCCACCCGCTCAGGCTTCCTGTCCGAGACAAGGAAGATGTCCTCCGCCAGTGTGTCGGCAATTCTTCTGACGCCCTCGTAGCCTGTCGTTTCAACCAGAACCGGAACCGCTCTCTTTTCCTCAATGAGTCTGAATTCTGCCATACCTTCCTCTTTCCTGCGCACAGTGTGCACATGCTGTCACTTGTCACCTGTCTATCTTTCGTTGTCAACATATCCGAAGCCGAGGATCGTAAACTGCTTCTGCTCATCCCCCTGCCGCATCCGGATCTCCACATGATGCCGCTTTCTTTCCGCACCCCTCAAAAGAATCAGCGCGTTGCAGTGCGTCCAGCCCACGTCTCTGGGATTGATCTCCCGCACCTTCTCGCCGTCCACAAACGCCTCAATGCAGCCCGCCATAGGTGAAGCGGAATCCTTTGCCACGATCAGCAAGGCACTGCACATAATATCCATGCAGAACGGTCTGTCTCCGCCCGTGTGGAGCCAGTTGTCCGGGAACTCCGGCGTCACGGACAGATCGCGGTTCCTCTCCACCGCCTGAAGCTCCTTATCGGTGCCGGAAAAGTCTCCGCAGTCAAGGTTTTCCGCCGTCTCCGCGCACCTTCTGTCCAGCAGCTTCACTCCCTCGAACTCCGCGCTGAACGGAGCCGGGATTCCGCTGATGTCAATGTCCTCGTCCTCGTCCGCACTGTCGGTCTGCCGAAGCAGATATTCAATCGCGTCCGCCATGATGGTATGTCCGTAATTGCTGGGGTGGAAGCTGTCATAGAAGAACTGGTTCTTTGACAGAACGCGTCCCTCTCCCGCCTTCCGGTAAAACTGCTCCGTCACGCAGTTCTTGATGCTCACCATCGGCAGCCCGTAAGTCCTTCCGACAGGTGACAATCTGTCCTGCAGATTGAAATCGTCTGCGAAGACCGCAAACAGGAGGATGACACCAGGCTTCTGCGCGGAGAGCAGGATCTTCCGCACCAGACTGTCATAGCAGTGCCCCTTCGTCTCGTCACCCTCATCGTTCACCGCATACTCGACAATGACAAGGTCGGGAACCACCTTCCCCTCGGCACACACATCCCTGTCATAGCGGATCATGCCCAGCTCGGAGGAGGTTCCGCCGACACCCGCCTTGACATAGTGGATATTTTCCTCCGTGCTCCTTCCGCAGAGCTTACAGAAATGCTCGAAGGTCTTCCACGCATAGCATTCCGTATTGATCGGAATAGCGCCTGCGCCCTGTGTGATGGAGCCGCCGATGAACGCGATCGTCACGTCCCCGCCGCGTCTCGCCTTCTCGATCGCCCGCTTTATCCTTGCATTATTTCCCGTCTGCATCAGAGAAGCCTTCAGCATTTCCCTGTACTCCGGGCAGTTAAAATCGACCGGATTCTCCTCCTCCGGTTCCGGCGCATCGAATCCGTCCTGCAGCACAAAGCGCACCGCTACCCTCGCCTGCTGGTTTGCCTTGGGAAATTCAAAACGGATCTGTCCCGGAATGTCGTCATCCTGTGACCATTCCACATCCTCCAGCTTGATGATGTTCTCCATGCCGTCCGCGCTCACCTTCTTACGGATTGTCGTGCCGGAGCCGTACACATCGGTCTTTCCGTACATCTGGAACGCAAATCCCACCTCGGTGAGAGGTTCGTCCATCTCCACTGTCACGCCGACAGCATAGACCAGTCTGCGAAGCCCCTCCACCGTAGTCATCAGCTTCAGCATCTCCTCGTCCGCGATCCCGCCCACCAGTCTGGCGGAGCTGAGCATCCTGCCGTCGTTGAGGTAGATAAACTGCGTTCCCGTGCCGTCCGGCTGTCCGGAGCCCGCGACCTGCTTATTCCTCATAATATAAAAGCTCTTTCTCTTCTTTTCCGCGTCACGCGGTGCGATTGGTCCTGCCATCGGATCGTCCCCCATTTCTCTTCCTCCGGGTCTGACTACTCTGCCACTGACCCGAATGTTCTACTATCATTATATTTATCCTGCCACGTTGAATCTTCTCAACCATTGTGGATTCGTGTGCACTTTTTGCTAATTTCAAACTGGACTGGTAAAAAAGTTCTTCTCTGGCACTTTTTATAGAGCCACTCTTGCTATACACTCTGCGTATAGAATTTGAGCGAGAGGAGAAAATGAGATTATGAAAAAAACAAAAAGCTTCGGCCTGCTGATCGTGGGCGCTGTCCTGCTGATCGCAGGAGTCATCTTTGCAGTTCTTACTTACAATAACAGCTATCAGGAATCCGTTGCCGTCGGAAACACGCTGAAGGAGGTCAAGGCACAGATTTCAGCAGCAGAAGGAAACACCGATGTCGATCTGGAGGCCCTGAAGGCACAACAGTCAGAGCTTTCCGCAGAAAAGCTTAGTCTGGAACGTCCCTATTCCTACGCGCTGATCGTCGTATTCTTAAGTGTCCTGCTGACAATCAAGGGAATCTACAATGCTGTGCACGGTGTTTACCGTTCCACTAAACCGGACGTAAAACGTCTGGCAACCGCCGGACTGATGGCGGCGCTCTGCTACATCGGCTTTGCCTTTTTCAAGATCGATATTCCGGTCGGCCCGGAAAAAACCGCCTTCCACTTCGGAAATGTTTTCTGTGTACTTGCAGCGCTGTTGCTCGGCGGATACTGGGGCGGAATGGCCGGGGCAATCGGCATGACGATCGGAGACCTGACAACCTCCTATGTTACCAGCGCTCCGAAAACCTTCCTATTAAAGCTCTGCATCGGCTTGATCGTTGGCTTTGTGGCGCATAAGATTTTTAAGCTCGACAAGGAGCATTCCGCAAAATATATCACCGGCGTTACCATTCTCTCCTGTGTATGCGGTATGGCATTTAACGTCGTCGCCGATCCGCTGGTCGGTTACTTCTATAAAATGTATCTTCTGGGAGTTCCGCAGGACATCTCTGCCGCGCTCGCCAAGATCAGCACGCTGACCACCGGTGTAAACGCCATTGTCGCCGTGATCGCCGCCTCAATCTTCTATCTTGCGCTGCGTCCCGCACTCCGCAAGGCTGGACTGTTTGTTCAAGTGACACCGGAGGAACAATAGGAAATAAAATATGACGGATTATAAAGAAAAAGAGAGCCGGGGCGGAGTTCCCCGGCTTGCTATGATAAATGATATTGCTGGCTTCGGCAGATGCTCGACAACGGTATCCCTGCCCGTGATCAGTGTGCTGGGGGTACAGGTCTGTCCTGTGCCTACTTCCATTTTGTCCAATCATCTCGGCTTCCCTGTCTGTCACAGAGATGACTACACTCCCCATATGCAGGCTTACATACACGCATGGAAGGAGCTCGGCCTGTCCTTTGACGGCTTGTACTGCGGTTTTCTCGGCAATGAAAGTCAGATTGGTATTGTTGAAGAATTTCTGTCTCTCTTCCATCCCCCGCTCTTTCTTCTCGACCCTGTCATGGGCGATCACGGGAAAAAATATCGCTCCGTCACCGACTCACACTGCATGGCACTCCGTAGACTGTGCAGGCATGCGCAGGTTCTGACGCCGAATCTGACCGAAGCCTGTCTGCTCACCGACACCCCCTATAAGGAGGGCGCATGGTCGGAAACAGAACTGCAAAATCTCTGCCAGAAGCTCTCACTGCTCTGTCCCGGCTCTGTCATCATCACCGGCCTGCATGAAGGTGATCACTTCCGGAATATCTGCTGGGAGGATAACACGCAAAAAGCCTGTGTTACCCCCGCAACGGGAAAATCCCGACCGGGCACAGGCGATCTCTTTGCATCGATTGTGGTTGCCGAGCTTCTGCGCGGAAGAGAGCTTTTCCCCAGCGTGCAGAAGGCGGCTGACTTTGTCGCACTCTGCATCCGCGGCACGGAAGCCGCCGATATTCCGATACAGGAAGGCGTTCTTCTGGAAAAGTTTCTCCCCATGCTGCTTTAAAGTCTGGCTGCGCCTTAGTTTAGTCCTCAAAGCGAATCGAAATATTACCCATGGTGCATTCCGCAGTCAGACTCTTTTCTGCACCGTTGTCAATCTCTCTCTGCATCCCGACACCGCTGTAGCCCTGTCCGGCAAGCTTGATATTTCCCATAGTTCCGATCATCTGGTAGTTGAAATCCGTCTCGCTGCCATCAAGCTGCAGCTCAAGGCTGCCCATGGAGCACTTAACACTGGCATCTCCCTTCACCGTTCCCTTCGCTGACATGCCGCCCGCTCCAACCTCTGCATCCAGATTCTGTACGGTGATGTCGGTCATATTGATCTGTCCCATGCCAACATTCGCTTCCAGTACCTGCGCTGTCAGCCGCTCTGCATCAATCTGTCCTGCGCCCGCCTTCAGCACAATATGGTCAGCATCCAGATCGTCCACATCCATTTTTCCCGCCCCCAATTCCATACAGATGTCACTATAGTGAAAATTCTTTGGCATATAGAGCGTGATTTTATCGCCCTTTAAATCATTCCACTTCTGCGACCCGGATGTCGTCCGAACGATCAACGTTTCCTCCTCCATGTAGGTCTGGAGCTTCCCGACATTCGTTGCTTCTATATAAAAGGAGCTGTCCCCGGATGCCTCTATGCGAAATCCGCCTCCTCCTGTCTGGATGTCCAGCTTCTGAACATTTTCCCCGACACAGAATTTATCTACCTTTCCTGTCAGAATCTCATGTTCCGAACTGAAATTCATTTCGTCGTTGATGTCGTAATCGACCGAATTCAGCTCATCCAAGCCGTCCTGAACAAGAAAGCCGAATTTTTTCAGCGGCTCAAGATTGATCGTGACCCTGCCTCCGGTGACGGAGTCCACGATCTCCTGAATCCCCTCCGGTCCCTTTGTTGCCAAACCGATCACGCCTAGCGTAATTCCGGTCAACAGCAGGAGCAGCACAATGATTCCACAGACCTTTACAAATTTCTTCATAAAATTCCTTTCCTAAATACACTTCCAGAAGGCTGCACTGTAACCCTTCAATACCGTTCCCTGTCCAAAATCGTGTTCTTCGCCCGTGAGCAGCTCCGTTGCACGCCCGCAGCCCGCGTCAAAATGTGCTGCAAAATCATTCCCATCTGCATTGATTGCCACCAGCACCCTCTCGTTTGCAGAACATCTCTCGAAAATACACTGCCTGTTTGTCAGCAGCACGGAACGAAAGGCTCCATAGTTAAGCGCTTCTGAGTTTTTCTTTATCTCCGCGAGTCTGCTGATCCATTCCGTCAGTCCGTTCCACTCCGGAGCGTCAAATGCCGGTCGCAGCGCAGGATCTCCCTGTGATTTATCCGCTTTTGCTCCCCATTCGCTGCCATAGTAGACGCAGGGGATGCCCGGCATACCGAAGAGCAGCGCATAGATCAGCGGAAGATGCCTCTCGTTGCCAAGAATGCTCGCAATCCTTGTGACATCATGGTTGTCCACAAAAGATAGCAGATGTTTTCCCTTATATAATGTCCAGTTTTCCGGGCCGAACTGTCTGAGCAGGGAATGATTGATCTCAAAGAGGTTCATGCTGTTAAAGCTGCTGTAGAGTCCCTTGTAGCATTCATAGTTGGTCGCAGAGTGCAGCATACTGTCATTCATCAGCCGGTTATAGTCCCCGTGCAGCATCTCCCCTACAAGGAAGAAGTCCTCCTTCAGTCCATCACAGAAGGAGCGCAGCCTGCGGACAAAGTTCTCATCCAGACTGTATGCCACATCCAGCCGCAGTCCGTCAATTCCGAATTCCTCCACCCAGAAGCGCACACTCTCCAGCAGGTAGTTCACAACCTCCTCGTTTCCGAGATTCAGCTTGACCAGATCATAATTGCCTTCCCAGCCCTCGTACCAGAGACCGTCATTATAGTTTGAATTGCCGTCAAAGGCGATGCGGTAAAACCAATTCACATAAGGAGAATGCTCCCTGTTCCGCAGAACATCCTGAAACGGTGCGAAGCCTCTGCCCACATGATTGAATACTCCGTCCAAAACCACACGGATATTGTTGCGGTGCAGGGTGTCGCAGAGCTCCTTCAAGTCCTCATTCGTTCCAAGCCGTACGTCCACCTTGCGGTAATCCCTGGTATTATAACCATGGGTGTCCGACTCAAAGAGCGGCGAAAAATAAACTGCATTCACCCCGAGCTTTTTCATATGAGGAATCCAGTCTGTCACTTTTTTCAGCCTGTGCTCCAAAATGCCGTCGTTTTCAAACGGCGCTCCACAGAAGCCTAACGGATAAATCTGATAAAATACACTTTCATAAGCCCACATATTCTCTTCTCCTTTTCATTGACTACTTCAGTACTAAATTTATGTTTTGCATATTTCTCTCTAAAAGAAAAATGTACTAACCTGTCATTTATTTTTGCTTTTTTCCTTAAAAACCCTTTAAAATCCACAGAGTTATCCACATATACACATGTGTCACTTTGGTTTTCCACAATGTCATTCGGCGAAAAATGACATGTCAGCTTCTGTAAAAACTACAGCCATTCGTTCCAGAAGCGCTCCACGCGCCTTGACACTGTTCCCAGACTCACTTCCTCGAAGCTCTCCCATTCCCGGGGAAACATCCGCCGATAAGAGCCTTGCAGAAAACGTTCATCCAGCAGAGCGATGATTCCGACGTCCTCTGTGGTACGGATCACACGCCCGGCTGCCTGAAGAACCTTGTTCATTCCCGGATAACGGTAGGAATAATCAAAGCCATTCTCCCCCTCTTCATCAAAGAAATTCTTCAGAATCTCCCGCTCGAAGCACACCTGCGGCAGTCCGGTTCCCACGATGATCGCCCCGATCAGGCTGTCGTTCTTTAGGTCAATCCCCTCGCTGAAAATACCTCCCAGAACGCAAAATCCGATCAGAATGCTGTCCTCTTCCTCTATTTCCATCGCAATGTCCGCCTGAAGGTCAAGCATGTCGTTCCCCCTAAACCGTGAGAGAAATTCCTCTCTGTCCGCTTCCCCCATGGATTCCCCCTGAATCAGGCATTCCCTTCCCTCTCCTGCATATCGCTCTGCATATTGCTCATAGATTCTGTAGAGAAATGCATAGGAAGGACAGAATACCATATAATTCCCATGTCTGTTTTTTACAATTTCCTCGATATATGCAGCAATATTGGCATACTCCTCATCCGACCTCCTGGAATACTTGCTCGTCACATCATCTGCAATAAGTAACGCTCGTTTTTCCGGGTCGAATACTGACTTTGCATATACTTCATAATCCTCCGGTGTTCCGCCAAGCAGTTTCTTATAATACTGTATCGGCAGAAATGTCGCAGAAAACAGGATGGAACTTCGTCCGCGCGCCATACATTGCCGCAGATTCGATGCCGGATTTACACAGAACAGCTTCAGCCTGAAACTGTTATCCTCCCCCAGCTGTGTGTATTTCACATAGTTCTCGTCCATAAGCTCATACATTTCCAGAAAATGACCGATCTCAAAGTAGAATTCCAGAAGCAGCTCTCTGGCAGGCAGCTGCCCATCCTCCTGCTCCGCAAGGTAATCGTCCATCACCGCCTGCAACCGCATCAGGGGCTGCACAAAGGAATCAATATCCTCCACCAGACAGCAGCCTTCACATTCTCTTTTCATGGCAAGCATTTCCTGATTGCATTTTTCCAGATGGTAGATCATCTTATCCGCATAGCCTTCCCGGACAAGAATACTGCGTCCGCCGCGTCTCCCCTTATGCTTTACTTTTGATAGCGCATTTGCCGTGTTTTCCGACGGATAAAGCATGGTACTGGTCTGGTCAACGAGTATCGACGCACCTGTCAGATCTCCTGTCATATCAAGGGTCATTTGCCCGGAAACCTCTGATTTTCTGGCATTTCCGCTAATATCTGACACGATTGTCTTTTTCAGTTCCAGCCGCAATGCAAGAAAGTCTTCCTTCACCAGCACCGCACTGTACATCTCCCGTCCACGCTCCAACAGATTATGCGCTTCATCGATCAGGAACAGATATTCCCCACCCACACTGTCTCCAAAGAAACGCTTCAGATAGACATGGGGATCAAATAAGTAATTATAATCGCAGATAACAGCATCCGCAAAGAGGCTCATGTCCAGACACATTTCAAAGGGACAGACCTGATGCTTCACCGCATACTCTTCAATCCTTTCACGGCTGAAGCTGTCCTCCGTCATCAGCAGATCATAGAGTGCATCGTTAATGCGGTCATAGTGTCCCTTTGCGTAGGGACAGTATTCCGGATTGCACTCCGCCTCCTCCATAAAGCAAATCTTCTCCTTCGCGGTCAGAATCACGCTCTTGAAGTGCAGCCCCCTCTCCCTGAGAATTTCCAGTGTATCGTCTGCGACTGTCCGCGTGATTGTCTTGGCAGTCAGATAGAAGAGTTTTTCTCCCATTCCCTGCCCCATCGCCTGTACAGCCGGATAGATTGTTGATATTGTCTTTCCGACTCCGGTCGGAGCCTCCATGAATAATTTCTTCTTGTGATAGATTGTCCTGTATACATTGGCGACAAGCTCCTTCTGTCCGTCTCTGTAAGGGAAGGGAAACGACAGTCCCCTGATGGAATTCTGTCTGATCTCCCGCCAGTCCCATGTAAAATCCGCCCATTTCCGGTAAGCCGCCATCAATCCCTGAAACCATTCCGCGAGTTCCGGCATCGTATAGTCCTGATAGAAGTAGCGCAGTGTCTCCGTAGGGATATGGCAGTAGGTCATTCGTACCTGTATCTCGGAAAGGTTCTGTTGCGTCCCGTATATGTAGGCATAGCACTTCGCCTGTGCCAGATGCAGCGGCAGGGGTTCCTTCCATTTTACCGAATCTCTGTAAGTTCCCTTGATCTCGTCAATGACAACACGGTCTTCCAGCCGAATAATGCCATCGGCTCTTCCCTCCAGCGTGAGGAAATACTTTTCTTCCTCAAAGGTCATTTTCAACGCAACCTCAGCCTGATACTCCGCCCCCATTCTCTTCTGAATCATGCGGTGAATCCTGCTGCCTTCCTGCATGGCATTGTCTGTGCCGACATGATGCCTGTTATCAATATCGCCGTAACGCAGCACAAATTCCACCAGTCTGCGCACAGAAATGCTTATTTCTCCCTTCACGCCCTCTCCTCCCGCAAAAAATTAACTCCCTACGAAGATAGTACTCTATCCACCGTAGGGAGTCAATTTGGTTTTGATTTGTCAGCAGGCTATCGCATACTTCTTAAGGAATTCTTCCAGATTTGCATTATATCCGTCATAAGCTACAGTCAGTGGCATTCTGAAATCAAGTCCATACACACCCAGAAACGACTTCGCATCTACAACATATCTGTTGTAAGAAATGTCAATATCGAAATCACATCTGGAAGCTACATCAACGAAGCTTTGAACATCATCCTGCGTCATACGAATTGTCTTAACCATTTCCAACCTTCCTTTCATACACACACAAGAAATCTTCTATAATCTACTATTATATGCACGCAAGCCAAAAAGTAAAGCGATTTACATTTTTCTTTTTTGCCTTAAATTAAGTACTTTATCGCTTCTTTCATCAATTTGTATATTCCTGCTCCCTACGCTTTTCCAGTTTTGTCCAATTTGATCATCTTAGAATTTGCCTCGGTATTTCTCCCTTCAAAAAAATATACGTTCTGTTTCAAATCCCTGCAATATATTTGTAATATCCAAAGGCCTTTCAGAACTCAATCATATACTCCCTGAACCTCAAAGGCAGCATATTCATCTGTAACTCAAGGTTCTTCCTCTCCTTGATGGCAATCGTCCTGCAAAAGTGCCGGAACAGCTCCTGATACTGCATTTCCTTCTCAGAAAATGTCAGCGGTGGCTCTCCCATCTCGTCCCCGGATAGCAGATACCACTGTCCCCGCTGGGGATGTACACCAAAGAAATTTCGCTTATCATCATAGATGACAAAGTTTTCAACCGGAAGGCGATCTGCAAAGTGCGGCATCAGAAAGGTCAGAATGTTGTTCTTCGGTCCAATCTTCGCATACAGGATGCCGTTCTGCAGTTCCTGAAAGCGCAGAAAGCCTTTCATATGGTCAATCTCCCTTTGCGTTCCTCTCGCAAGGGAGAAGGTCTGCATCACATGGTCATCCGCCAGATTATCAAGCAGATGCCCCTTCTCATACCTCTCATCCAGTCCCTTTACCACAGTCCGAAATACGGCTTGCGCCTTCTGTCCGTCTTCCGCAGCCAGTGCCATGCAGACGGCAAGATAATTCTCCTCGCCAAAGCGTCTTAGCAGGGTCTGCATGACCTTTCTCGTCTTTGCCGCATCCGCCCTGACCTTTACGTCCTCCGCAAAAAGCAGAGGTTCCTCATCAAGAGCAATATATGTGTCCTCTGCGTTTCTGTTCTCCTCATAGGATAAATAGATTGCCGTGAATATGCTCTCCAGCGAGTCTTCACATCTGTATACTGTCATTTTAACCCTCTTTCTTTTTTATATACCGGGTAATTGCAAAACTCACACATTTCAGATCACAGTTGTGCAGAATGCACCTGACCACAAGCAGTGCACTCTGGAGCCGCCGGCACTTAGATGCTGTACTGTAGCATCTTATGCGCCGCTGCGTACGGAAGGTAGCGAGAGCGTGCCTGCGGTGGTCTGTGCATTTTGTGCAACGTCACTTGCGGAAACATGATTTCCGCAAATCTCTGTATTATATACATTAAAATTGCCCTACAGCGGTCTGGAGCTGTTCCTGCGGGGTGAGCGTCCTCGCAAAGCTGCTGTCGTCAAACAGGGACATCTGCCTGTAAGACATGCCGTCGCTCCCGAGGCTGACCCTCTCCTTCACCTCCGTAAGATTCCGCACAATATAGTCCTCGTCCAGCTTCACGGGATACATCATCCGTCCGTTACAGGTGACAAAAAACAATGCCCGCTTCAATACAACGCCTATCTTCTTCAAATCGGCAAACGTCAGCCGGCTGCATCTTCTCGCCGCCACAATGCGTCTTGCGCTCTTGACTCCGATGCCGGGCACACGCAGAAGCATTTCTATCGGTGCACGGTTTATCTCTATCGGGAAGTATTCCAGATGCTTCACCGCCCAGTCCTCCTTAGGATCCAGAAGAACGTTAAAGAACGGATGACTTTCATCCAGAAGCTCTTCCGCCCGGAAGCCGTAGAACCGCAGCAACCAGTCCGCCTGATACAGTCTGTGTTCACGCAGCAACGGCGGTCCTCCCGCAAGCGCCGGCAGTGCCTTATCTCCGGTCACATTGACAAAGGCTGAATAAAAGACTCTTTTCAGTCCGAATTTCTTATATAAGTTCTCCGCCACGTTGATGATCTGGAAGTCGTTCTCGGGAGTCGCCCCGATGATCATCTGGGTCGATTGCCCGCCAGCAACAAATTTCGGTGCATTCCGGTATAGAACCAGTTCATTCCTGTTTTCTTCTATTCCGGTCTGAATCTGGCGCATCGGCGTCAGAATTGTCTTCCGATGCTTATTCGGCGCCAGTGCACGCAGTCCCTCCGCTGTCGGCAGCTCCAGATTCACGCTCATCCTGTCCGCGAGAAAACCGGTCTGGCGGATCAGCTGTGGGTCAGCTCCGGGAATCGCCTTGACATGTATATATCCGTTAAAGTGGTACTTGTTCCTCAGAAGCGCTATCGTCCTGCAGATCAGTTCCATGGTAAAGGATGGATCTCTGATAATGCCTGAGCTTAAGAAAAGACCCTCTATATAGTTTCTCCGGTAAAACTCCATGGTCAGTGTACAGATTTCCTCAGGAGTAAAGGTGGCACGCGGAATGTCATTGGAGCATCGGTTCTGGCAATATTTGCAGTCGTAGATGCATTCGTTCGTCAGCAGTATTTTCAAGAGAGAAATACATCTGCCGTCGCTGCTGAAGCTATGGCAGATGCCGGACTTTGCGCAGTTTCCGATTCCGGTTCCGTTCCCCTTCCGCTCCACGCCGCTGGAAGTGCAGGCGACATCATACTTTGCCGCATCGGTAAGTATCTCCAGTTTTTTCATGATAGAAAGCTCTTGTCCTGTTGACAGGTATTCCATAATAGCCCCCTCGTAACCGTAATTGACAAGTGACGTTGCACAGGATGCACAGACCACCGCAGGCACGCTCTCGCTACCTTCCGCTCGCAGCGGCACATAAGCTGCCACAGTACGCCAGCTAAGTGCCGGCGGCTCCAGAGTGCACTGCTTGTGGTCAGGTGCATCTTGCGCAACTGTTGCCTGAAATGTGTTAGTTGCATAATTACATAAATAAAAATATACTAATGTCGAACATCTGTTCCTTATTATAATAGTACATATGTTCGGTTTTGGCAAGATATAAAAATAAAAAAATCCTTGCAAAATATAGGAAAAAGCGTTTAAATGGTAAAGGAATCTTTTGTATATTAGGAAAGCAGGAGCATTATGTCAAAATTACTTTTACCGAAAAACTACAAATCAGAATTGAATCTGTATGATACGCAGATTGCGATCAAGACCGTAAAGGATTTCTTCCAGACGCTTCTGGCAGAGAGACTGCATCTGCTGCGTGTATCCGCACCGTTGTTTGTCGCACCGGAATCCGGTCTGAATGACAATCTCAACGGCATTGAGCGTCCCGTAACCTTCGACATCAAGTATCAGGATGGACGGGAAGCAGAAATTGTGCAGTCACTGGCTAAGTGGAAGCGTTATGCGCTGAAAAAATATGGCTTTTCCGTTGGAGAGGGACTGTACACGGATATGAGTGCAATCCGCAGAGACGAGGACACGGACAACATTCATTCCATCTATGTGGATCAGTGGGACTGGGAGAAGATCATCTCCAAGGAGGAGCGTACCCTTGATACCTTAAAGGAAACTGTCCGCACGGTATATAAGGTTCTTCGCAAGACAGAAAAATATATGTCTATCCACTATGATTACATTGAGGAAATTCTTCCCCATGATATTTTCTTCATCACAACCGCGGAGCTGGAGGAGATGTTCCCCGACTACACGCCGAAGGAGCGTGAGTATTACATAGCAAAGGCGAAGGGCGCTGTCTGCATTATGCAGATCGGTGATCTTCTGGAATGTGGTGAGCCGCATGACGGACGCGCACCCGACTATGACGACTGGTCATTGAATGCCGATATTATCGTGTACTACCCTGTTCTCGATATTGCACTTGAACTTTCCAGCATGGGAATCCGTGTAGATGAGACTGCGTTGAATCAGCAGCTGCAAAAAGCGGGCTGCCCCGAGCGCTCGGAATTACCTTTCCACAAGGCGGTTCTCAACGGCGAGCTGCCCTATACGATCGGCGGCGGCATCGGTCAGTCCAGAATCTGTATGTTCTTCTTAAGAAAGGCACATATCGGTGAAGTACAGTGCTCCCTGTGGCCGGAAGAGGTCATGGCGGAAGCTGAGAAAAAGGGCTTGCAGCTTTTATAAGCTGCAGGACCTTCTTAATCGTCTGTAACCTTTTACTCTACACAGCGGTATACCGCAAACTTCTCATTTCGAAAGGTCTGTTCATAGCCTCTCTCTCTCATAAAATCCAGAAGCAGACGGAATTTCCTGTCCTCGTCCATCTTATCAGCGACGTCACTGTCTACGCCAAGCTCCAGCAATGCCTCCTTGCCGCTCTCCTCGTAGACCGCATTATGCTTCTCCAGAATGATTACGGGATTCCCGTCCAACCCAAGAAGCTTCTCTTCCATAACACTGTAACTGTAGGAGGGCAGCTCCATCCACGGATTGAATGCCGCCGGCATCTGTAAATAATAAGAAAGCGAGGGAATACACCACGAAGAATACATTCCAAAGGTAATCAGCTCCTGCCCCTTTAAGGCATTTTCGTTGACATAGGCGCTGAGCTCCGTCATCCACTGCGCTTTCTCCTCAGACATCCGAATCCCCTTCAGGACTTCATTGTTTTCCACCGTGGCACTGATGTCCCGCACGCCCGTCGCCTCAGCAAAGACAAATCCTGCACCGAAGCCTCCAAACTGTACACAACAGAATAACAGAAATGCCGTGAGAATGTACTTTGCGGGAGTGGGAGATATTGTAACACGCGCTATTTTTTTATCCTTAATCTGACGTATAAATTGCACGCTCTCCGCAAAGGTATAGGGAGCTGCCAGAAACAGATTGTTAATGCTCGGGAAAACACCGTTGTTACTGCCAAGAGATGTCAGAAGCAGAACCAGCACTAACAGACCGCTGATCAGCTTCTCCTCCCTTCGACTCCCCGGAGCAAAGATCCGAACAAGCGCAATCACCATCGTCAGCATAATAAACAGAACCGCCGGGCGGTACATCGAACCATAATCTTGAAAATCCACGGAACAGAACTTCCGCCAGTAAAGCCACAGCGGCACAGCAATGCTGACCGCTGCCCAGAGCAGCCGCGTCGCCCATTTAATAACATATGCCATCTTTCCTTTAACCGTTGCCGCAAGCGCAAACAGCACAGTTCCGCCTGCAACTACCCCAAGCAGTCTGACTGCCCAGTAGGAATTCTCAACATATTCCGTCACCAGCTTCTTTACCATCGAGGTCGCCTTATAGTCCGTAGCGTTGTCCGTCATGGCAAAAAGCCGTGTGATTCCCGCAAAATACTCACCAATTCCATACTCCAGCTGGATGATGAGAAAAAGCGCTGCCAGCGTCCCGAAATAGCCTGCCATACACCAGCCGGTATGCCGGATTGTCCGCTTCCAGAAGCCGGGCTCCTTCTCCTCCCGCACGCAGATAAAATCATATGCCCAGACCGCAAGGATCAGCCCCACCTCCGGCAAGTTGGAGAAACGTACAAAAACATTGATGCCGAGACAGATTCCTGCGGCAATCAGGCAGTTTTTCTTTTCGTTTGTTAATCCTTCATATAACAAAATGGTACATCCGAGTAATAAAATATAGGTTAAATAGTTATACAGAAGCGCCGTCGGGCACCAACAGAGACTGATTGCCACCATCTCGCCCACAAAGGCAATCCATGGACGAATCTGCAGCCTTTTAATGCAGAACCAATAGCTTGCCAATGCAAGAATGCTCACCAGCAGGCCGGTGTAAAAATTCATTCCGAGAAGACTGCCCGCACTCGGCAGACCGGTCATCCAATGTCCCACTACATTTGAAATCCATGTGGAAAAAAGCCACATAGGATCCATATGCTCTGTCCCCATATAGGTGTGATTTGCATAATTGTAACCCGTATCCATCAGGTCAAGTCCCCAGTTGATGTGCCTTAAGGGATAAAGCGCCAAAATCACTATAAAAATACTCTCCAGAAGCCTTTTCCCCGCCGCCATCCGCTCCGGCGTAATTATTCTGCACATCTTACACTGCATATCTGTATCCAAACCTTTCCAATTATCATGCATTATCTTTTTTGTCCCATTTCTGCGCACGCTCTTTGCGCATAGCGAGTTTGTGTCAAGTGCACGCAGACACAAATCTCGTGATTGAAAATTTTAATTTTCAATCTTGTCAGCACCAAAAACATCATCCGCTACCTTAAGTCCGTCCATCAGTCTTCTGTAGCCTTTGGCTCTCAGCAGCACACCGTGGATTCCCTTCATCAGCAAGGCTCTCAGCATATCAACAAGAATTCCCACCGCAAACACTGCAACCACCGCAAGAATTGTGTGCAGGAGCAGGCTTAAGACACCGCTCACCTTGTCCGCCCCAAACCAGCGCTGCCATGTATAACGCAGTCCGAAGTTCTCATGCAGCAGGTACACTCCTAAGGTATAGGGTGCAATCTTAACAATAACATCTGCTATTTTCCCTTTGAAATCAAGTTTCAGAAACGCATAGAACAGCCCCAGTGCCGCCAGTAAGGGCAGAATATGATTATACTCCATACACATGCCCGTCATTCTTCCAAGACTGCCTGTTTTCAGAAAAACCATCCGCAATGCCATCGTACCGCCAAATATCAGCAGAACGCAGACCACATACAGCAGGATGCCCCGTCCCTTCTTTTCCAACGCCGGAATGCCGAATCTCCTGACATATGCCGCAACTGCAAACACGCACAGATACCAGATGCAGTCATAGCCCTTGGCATCCATCTCCAGACGCAGCGGAAGAACACTCTTAATCACGCTGAATACGATCAGTAGCATAATTACAGTACTCCGAAGCTGCTGCTTTGTCATGTGTCTGAGCGCAATTCCAATAAAAGGAAGCAGCAGATACAGGAAAATATAGGCGGTCATAAACCAGTAATGCTCCATCCAGACCGGGAACAGAAGCGTCAGGAAAAAGTGTGTGTCCACACTGATTTCTGTCATAACACCCGTCATCATACCAATCAGACCAAAGCCGACCGAATACAGCCATACCTGCAGCCAGAGTTTCAGAAGACGACTCAGCTTAAAGGAAGAGGTACACAGGAAATAGCCGCTGATAAACATATAGACATTGACCGCGACAACACTGAAACTTTCCAGCAGCCATGCCGCCATCCCCTGCGCCCCGAGACTTTCTCCCGTTAATTCCGGCAGAAGCTGACTCTTGCCCAGATAATGCAGCACCACTACCATCATCATTGCCACGCAGCGCAATAACTCCAGATTTGCCATACGTTTCTTTTCCGCCATGGTCTTCCTTCCTCCAACTCTGTCTTAGTCAAAATATCCCTTCTCCGCCATGTACCGCGTCAGCTTTTCCTGCCCATAGCAATTCAAATGCTGTGTATCCATGAAGTCTCGTTCTCCATCCAGTCCGATCTCATCCAATTCATAAAACAGATTGTGAAAAGGGATGTCCTCCTGCATGGCATAGTCTCCGATCCAGTTGAATATCCGCTGGCGTCTGAACAGATCCTCCCGCATACTTTCATCATCATATAATGCATTAAAAGGTGCAGCATACAGGATCAATTTCACATTGTTTTCACGGCAGAGCTCTACCAGTTTTTCAAAATAAAGGAACATTTCTTCCGTCATCTCCTCCTTACCTTCTCTGGGGATCACCGGAATACTCTGATTATACGCTACCTTTTCAGAATAGAATGTGCCTCTCGGGCTGGCAGCCGGAACCCGAAAATCATCCTGTGTCAGATTTTTCCAACGGCTGTGGTATCTTCCGAAATTGAGATAATAATAGATTCTCTGTTCCGGCTCGATCAGGTCATCAATCGCCATTTTACGCGCCTTGCACATCGGCATACCGTCAAAAAAGGTATGCGACATTTCTGGTGTCACCGTCCTGAAATCATTTGTGCAGTAAAGCACCTCAAATACAATTTTCTCCGGATGCTGAAGCTCTATCGCCTCCATTGCTGCATAATAAGACATCGGCACGGTCTGTGCAGATGTTGCCAGCATGAAGGAATTGATATGATATTCCTCATAGAGCAGATCCGCATCGATCGAACAGAACTGATGGCTGGTTCCGATAAAAACCGTATCCACCGAGTCCGGCTCAAGCGCGGCAAAGCGATCCTGAACCAGATTGTCGCTTTTCTCCCGAAAAACGTACATTACCCGTGCGAGCATCATGATAAAGAGACCGAGAAAAAGGATCGTAAGAACTATGTTTTTAACTATCCTTGTGTATTTCGCCATTTCCCCGCCTCCCTAAAACTGAAAATAGATAAATTGCGCCGCATTATAGTCAGCGCCGTAAATGCCAAAAACCAAAACCGTAAAGATGCCTGCAAAGATCACCAGCCAGCGAAAAACCAGATTCTGCCGCACAAACTCCTCCTGCAGAGATTTCCGCTTCCCCCTGAGCACATCGACAGATAAAAGAAAGACAAGTGCCGCGATCAATATGTTCCAGTCCTTGCTGTCCAGACCAATATTAAACAGAGAACCGTCAAACAGCACCCACGGATTCCAGACCGCAAACATATTTTTTATCAACAGAAATGCCTGTGAAACCGCCTCCACTCTGAAAAAAATCCAGATAATGCTGACCGCTGTAAACATAAACAGCCTTCTCCACAGTCTGAAGGAAAAGACTTCCGTATTAACCCTGAGTTTCTGCCACACATTATTTCTGAAGTCTGCCGTCAATTCCCCTGCCACCCGGCAGATGCCGTGTAGAAAGCCCCATATGACATAGTGCCACGCCGCACCGTGCCAGAGTCCACTGACACCAAACACCAGCAGAATATTAAGATATTTTCTGAGCTTTCCTTTCCGGCTGCCGCCAAGCGGGAAGTACAGGTAATCCCTGAACCACGTCGAGAGGGAAATATGCCACCGATCCCAGAAGTCCTTGAATGAAACCGCAAAATAGGGGGCGTTAAAGTTGTTCATAAGGCGGATACCCATAATCTGCGCCGCCCCGATTGCAATATAAGTATATCCGGCAAAGTCACAGTAAATCTGAATGGCAAAAAGCGCCGCCGCCACGAAGACAGGAATCCCCTGATACAGCCCGAAGTTTTCCACCGAGAACACCGTGTTCACATAAAGTGCTGCCCTGTCAGCCAGCACCATCTTAAGGATGTACCCATACAACATAACGAGCGCGCCCTTTTGTATTCTCTCTGAATCCCATAGCTTCAGCTTTTCCAGCTCTCTGATCTGGGGCAGGAGATTTCCCGATCGTTCGATCGGTCCGGCGACAAGCTGCGGGAAAAAAGAGATAAACAAAGCATATCGGGCGAAATTTTTTTCTGCCCCGATCGTGCCCCGGTAAACATCCACAATGTAACCTACCACCTGAAAGATATAGAATGAAATTCCAACCGGCAAGAGCAGTACCAGTGTATTTTCCGGCAGGCTGAAATGTAATTTTTCCAGAACAGCCCCTACGCTCTGCCATACAAAGTCCAGATATTTAAACAGAAAAAGAATGCCGAAATTCAAAACCGCACCGACAGCCACAACCGTCTTCTTCCGCTTCGGTCTGTCCCGCCATCGCTCGAGCAGCAGACCCGCCGCATAGCTGATTCCCGTCGAAAAAAGCAAAAGCAGCACATATTTCGGATTCCAGCACATATAGAAGAAATAACTGGCTGCCAGGAGCCAGATATATCTCATCTTTTTCGGAATGAAAAAATAGATCAACACAACAATCGGAAAAAAGACGACAAATTGCAAGGAATTAAACAGCATATCGGTTGCACCGTCCATTCTTTGTAGTAAATAACAACACCGCGCTCATTATACCATGTGCGAAGAAAAGGAAGCGTCCCGCAGGGACATTTACTTTTCGAGCCGTGGCTGTGTATAATACGCCACGAAGTGGCGGCAAGACAGCCCTGCTGTCTTGCATTCCGCGGCAGCGGAATTATTATAGCATCTATCCGGTATAAAGTCAAAATACCATACTTCCGGCTGGTGCATCACACCGGAAGTATGGCATAAATATTTTCTCAGATTTTAATAACATCTTACCTCTGCATCACCGCTGCCGGTGTTGATCTCCACCTTACATTCTCCATTGCCTACAGTATAACGCGAGGACACCTTTCTCCTTGTACCGTCGGCGCCGTAAACATGGCATTCCCCGCTGCCGGTATGGGCTTTGATGGACGGATCTTTTACCCTGCCGAGATCGATATCCATATCTCCGCTGCCAGTCTCAACCAGCACCGCTCTTGCCCTGCTGCCGACACGCATCTCCACGTCGCCGCTGCCCGTTCTGACAATGTATTCCTCAAAGTCCCCGTCAAAGTCAATATCGCCGCTGCCGGTCTGAAACTCCGCTCTCCGCCCTCTGATTGTATTGACATTAATATAACCGCTGCCGGCCTGACATGTCATGTTTCCCGCCTCAATATTCATAATATCCATGTCACCACTGCCGGTCTGAATACAGAGATCGGCAGCCTTAAGCTTCTCTCCTGTGAGATCACCACTGCCCGTCTTCGCATCCATCCAGTCTGCTTTCGCATTCCTTATATTCAAATCGCCACTCTTGGTATGCGCCTTAAGCTGTACAACATTCACACCGTCCACTTCAAGATCGCCGCTGCCGGTCGACGCTTCTACCCTCGACATTCCCTCCGGAATACCGACCGTCAGACTAATGTCTCTGTCCAGACTGTCACCGCTGCTGCTAACATTAATTTCATAGCTTCTGCCGAACAGCATAATCTTCACCGCACGCTTGGCCTGTCGCGTATAGGCAGCGTTATCATTCCGCTTTACCCCCAGATGGAAAACACCATTCTCCTCATACTGATAAAACCTATAGAGCTTCTTCTGTGCATCATCACCCTCGTTATGATACTCCATCGTAATCTTCCCATCTGCTGAGTTCTGTACATGCACATCTGCCACCAGTCCGTCGATCACAACAGCGTTGTATTTCTGACTATCCGCACTCTTCTCGTTGTCAGCGCTCTGCGGTATACTGATTTCCTGCTTGATGTCCTTCTCCGGAAGCTCACTTATCATATCCTCAATATTTCCGAGTTCCTCAATGATCTCATCCTCGGTTCTCCCGGCTGCAAGTCCCTCTGCGAAATGCTGCTCATAATCTTCCACAATTTCCATCTGAAGTTCCCTGTTAAACTTCTCCATCTTTTCCTGCAATGCCTGCATATACTCTGATTTCGTCATCGTTTTCTCCTTATAATGTGTAACGTTTTAGGTCAAGGCAAAACTCACAAATTTCAGATAACAGTTGTACAAGATGCACCTGACCGCAAGCAGTGCACTCTGGAGCCGCCGGCGCTTAGTTCCCGTATTATGGGAACTTATGCGTCCGCTGCGTGCGGAAGGTAGCGAGAGCGTGCCTGCGGTGGTCTGTGCATCTTGTGCAACGTCACTTGCAACAACCTGAGTTTCGCGCCTGCTCATATACCCCTTCAGTTCTCCATCAATTCATTGACCGCCCTCACAAAGGACTCCCACTCCTGCCTGACCGCCTGCTGATATTCCCTCCCCTTGTCCGTCAGACGATAATACTTTCTTGCCGGTCCCGATTCCGATTCGACAAGATAGGTCGTCACATAATCGTCCTCTTTTAATTTTCTCAGGATAGGGTAAAGCGTTCCACTCGCAATGGACATCTCTACGGAAATTCTCTCCGTCAGTTCATAACCGTATTTATCTCCTCTCACAAGCAGAGACAGCACGCACAACTCAAGCGCTCCCTTCTTAAATTGTGTATTCATTTAAAGCCTCCCTTACAGCATTCAACATTGTTAAAATAAGAACATCATCCTGCGCCACATAAAGTATTCTCTTATCATACAATACATAATAGCTCCTCCTTTTTCAATACTATTCTTTGTATGGTTGATTGTATCACAAGCTATTATACAATGCAATATACTATTTATTAAAATATGCAGTTTTTTCAAAAAAACTGAAAAAACTGCATATGATTACTTACTGCACTACCAGATTAGAGTACCCCATCAGGCTCTCATCGACTGCTCTCGCCGCCTCTCTGCCCTCGCGGATTGCCCATACAACAAGGGATTGCCCTCTGTGCATGTCTCCGGTGACAAATACATTTTCTCTGCTCGTCCTGTAATCGCCCGCCTTCGTCTTCACATTTGTCCGCTCATTCAGCTCCACGCCAAATGCCTCGGCAACATAACTCTGTGCCCCGAGAAAGCCCGCCGCAATCAGCACAATATCCGCCGGGAGCTCCTGTTCGCTGCCGGGAAGCTCCTTCATCGTCATCCTTCCGGTCTCCTGATCCTTTTCCCATGCGAGCTTTACCAGCTTCACCGCCTTGAGACAGCCGTTCTTATCCTTGATGAACTCCTTCACCGTGGATTCATAAATGCGCGGATCATGCCCGTACACCGCAATCGCCTCTTCCTGACCGTAATCCGTCTTGCAGATCTTCGGCCACTCCGGCCATGCGTTGTTCGCAGCCCGTCTGTCCGGTGCCTTCGGCATCATCTCGATCTGTGTAACACTTTTCGCGCCATGTCGGATGGAGGTTCCGACACAGTCATTTCCTGTGTCGCCGCCACCGATGATCACAACGTTTTTATCCTTCGTGTCGATATACTTTTTGTCCTCAAAACCGGAATCCAGCAGGCTCTTTGTATTTGCCTTCAGGAAATCCACCGCGAAGTAGATTCCCTTCGCATCTCTCCCCGACGCCTTGATGTCTCTCGGGTTCGATGCCCCGCAGGCGAGAACGACGCGGTCGAACTCATGCAGCAGCTTTTCCGCCTTCATGTCCTTTCCCACATCCACACCTGTTACGAAGGTGATGCCTTCCTCCTCCATAATCTTCCGCTTTCTGTCTACAATCTGCTTTTCCAGCTTCATGTTCGGAATGCCGTACATCAGAAGACCTCCGATGCGATCCGAACGCTCGAAAACAGTGACGGAATGCCCGCGCTTGTTCAGCTGATCTGCCACTGCAAGCCCGGAGGGACCGCTTCCCACAACGGCTATACTCTTCCCTGTCCGCACCTTGGGCGGATTTGCGACGGCATATCCCTTCTCATAGGCATTTTCGATAATGGCATGTTCATTCTCCTTTGTTGACACCGGATCACCGTTCAAGCCGCAGGTACATGCCGCCTCGCAGAGCGCAGGGCATACCCTGGAGGTAAACTCCGGGAAATTGTTGGTCTTTTTCAGTCTGTTATATGCCTGCTGCCAGTTGCCGGAGTAAACAAGGTCATTCCACTCGGGAATCAGGTTATGCAGCGGACAGCCGCTTGTCATCCCGCAGATCGACATGCCCGCCTGACAGAACGGAACGCCGCATTCCATGCACCTCGCGCCCTGAAGCTGCTGCTTTTCCTTCGGCAGATATTCATGAAATTCGTTGAAATGCTTGATACGCTTCTTCGGCTCCTGTGCTCCGCTGACTTCTCTCTTATATTCCATAAAACCGGTAGGTTTTCCCATCTCTCTGTCCTCCTGTTTTCCATCTTTGCCATAGCACCGGACTAATGTCCGCGCGTGTTTGCGTAAAAAGCCTCAATCTGTGCCTGCTCGGCGCTCAGTCCCTTTTCCTCCATCTGGACGATCGTCTTCAGCACTCTCTCGTAGTCATGCGGAATAATCTTCTTGAATTTCGGAAGATATTCTCCGAAGTGATCGAGTATCTTCTTTCCCTTCTTGGAGTTTGTCAGCGCAACGTGCTCCTGAATCATGCCCTTGAGCTCCAGCACATCATACTTGGACGTAATCTCACTGGAGGAAACCATCTCCTTGTTCAGCCGCTTATACAGATCATTGCCTTCATCCAGCACATACGCGATTCCTCCGCTCATTCCGGCTGCAAAGTTCTTTCCTGTCATACCGAGGACAACCACACGCCCTCCGGTCATATACTCACAGCCATGATCGCCCACACCCTCGACAACTGCAATGGCACCGGAGTTGCGGACGCAGAAACGCTCTCCTGCCACACCGGCGATAAACGCCTTCCCGCTGGTCGCGCCATAAAGCGCCACATTGCCGATAATAATGTTCTCGGATGCTTCAAACGTGCTTCCGGCAGGCGGATAAACGATCAGCTTGCCGCCGGACAGCCCCTTGCCGAAATAGTCGTTGGAATCACCGACAAGCTCCAGCGTCAGTCCCTTGGGGATGAATGCGCCGAACGACTGTCCTCCCGCTCCGGTACACAGCACACGATAGGTGTCCTCCTCCAGATCATCCCCCAGCTTACGGGTAATCTCGCTTCCGAGAATCGTGCCGAAGGCTCTGTCCGTGTTTGACACATCCACCTCGATACTCCGCTTCTGACCGCTCTCAATAGCTCTCCCGAGCTGTTTCAGCAGCACGCGCTCATCCAGTGTCTTCTCAAGCTGGAAGTCGTAGACCTGCTTCGGGTCGAAGGTAACCTTCTGTCTGGAGCCTTCATAGGGGTTGGCAAGAATCTGCGACAGATCAATCTCCTGTTGTCTCTCGGTCAGATGCTCTCTTCTCTTCAAGAGATCCGTGCGGCCGACCAGCTCATCCACAGTCCTCACACCGAGTGCCGCCATATATTCACGCAGCTCCTGCGCAATAAATTTCATGAAATTCTCCACATATTCCGGTTTCCCGCGGAAGTTCTTTCTAAGCTCCGGGTTCTGGGTTGCAACCCCCACCGGACAAGTGTCCAGATTGCAGACTCTCATCATCACGCAGCCCATTGTCACAAGCGGCGCTGTCGCAAAACCAAACTCCTCTGCGCCGAGGATTGCTGCAATCGCCACATCCCTGCCGCTCATCAGCTTTCCGTCTGTCTCAATGCGAACCTTGTTCCTGAGTCCGTTCATAATCAGCGTCTGATGCGTCTCTGCAAGTCCCAGCTCCCACGGAAGCCCGGCATTATGAATGGAATTTCTGGGCGCCGCTCCCGTTCCGCCATCATAGCCGGAGACCAGAATGACCTGTGCTCCCGCCTTGGCAACACCTGCGGCGACTGTGCCGACGCCTGCCTCAGACACCAGCTTTACAGAAATTCTTGCCTCTGTATTAGCATTCTTCAAATCATAAATCAGCTGCGCCAGATCCTCGATGGAGTAAATGTCGTGGTGCGGCGGCGGTGAAATCAGTGATACGCCCGGCGTGGAATGTCTGGTCTTTGCGATCCACGGGTAGACCTTTCCGCCCGGCAGGTGTCCGCCTTCACCCGGCTTTGCGCCCTGCGCCATCTTGATCTGAATCTCCTTCGCACTGACAAGATAACGGCTTGTGACACCGAATCTGCCGCTCGCCACCTGCTTGATGGCAGAGCACCGGTCAAGCCCGTCCACGCCCACAGTGAGACGCTCCAAATCCTCGCCGCCCTCGCCGGAATTGCTCTTTCCGTGCAGCCTGTTCATGGCAATCGCCATCGTCTCATGCGCCTCCTTGGAAATAGAGCCATAGGACATTGCGCCTGTCTTGAAGCGGGTGACAATCGCCTCCACCGGCTCCACCTCTTCCAGTGGCACACCCTTCTTCGGATAGTTGAAGTCCATCAGTCCGCGCAGATTCTTTACAGACTCCTCGTCATTCACCATTGCAGTATACTGCTTGAACATCTGATAGTCGCCGCGTCTGGTGGATTCCTGCAGCATATGGATCGTCGCAGGATTATAGAGATGCTCGTCGCCTCCGCTGCGCATCTTATGATGTCCGGGGCTGTCCAGCGTCAGGTCATTTCCCAGCCCAAGCGGGTCAAATGCCATCGAATGCAGCGCGTCTACCTGACTCTCAATATCCTTCAGCGTAATGCCGCCGACTCTGCATACCGTATTGCTGAAATATCTGCTGATCACGTCCTTGTCGATACCGATTGCTTCGAAAATCTGCGAACCCTGATAGGACTGGATCGTGCTGATGCCCATCTTTGACGCGATCTTGACAATACCGTGGAGAACCGCATTGTTGTAATCGTTGACCGCCGCATAGTAATCCTTGTCCAGCATATGATTGTCAATCAGCTCGCGGATGGAATCCTGTGCCAGATAAGGGTTGATCGCACAGGCGCCGTAGCCGAGCAGAGTTGCAAAGTGGTGAACCTCTCTGGGTTCCCCTGACTCAAGGATCAATGCCACTCTGGTACGCTTCTTTGTGCGCACAAGGTACTGGTTCAGCGCGGAAACTGCAAGCAGCGAAGGGATCGGCACATGGTTCTCGTCCACGCCCCTGTCGGAGAGGATCAGCACATTGACACCGTCGCGGTAAGCGCGGTCTACCTCTACAAAAAGTCTGTCGATTGCCCTCTCAAGGCTGGTATTCTTATAATAGGTAATGGGAACGACCTCCACCTGAAAGCCCTCCGCCTTCATATTCTTGATTTTCAAGAGGTCTGTGTTCGTCAGGATCGGATTGTTGACCCTGAGCACATTACAGTTCTTCGGTGTCTCCTGCAGAATATTGCCCTCGGTTCCGATATAGACGGTCGTCGATGTTACGATCTCCTCACGGATTGCGTCGATAGGCGGGTTCGTCACCTGTGCAAACAGCTGCTTAAAGTAATGGAACAGCGGGTGATAAGTCTTGCTCAAGACAGGCAGCGGCGTATCCACACCCATCGCCGCGATTGCCTCACTGCCGTTCTTCGCCATCGGGAGAATGCTCTGCTTTAACTCATCATAGGTGTAGCCGAATGCCTTCTGCATCCGCTGGCGCTCCTCGTAGGTATATTCCGGTACACGCTGGTTCGGGATCGTGAGATCCTTCAGGAAGACAAGATTGTTATCCAGCCATTCGCCGTAGGGCTGTCTGGACGCATATTTTTCCTTCAACTCTTCATCGGAGATCACCTTGCCCTGAACCGTATCGACAAGAAGCATCTTGCCAGGACGCAGCCTCTCCTTCACCTTGATCTTCGTCGGGTCAATATCCAGCACACCGACCTCGGATGCAAGAATCAGCGTGTCGTCCTCTGTAATCAGGTACCTGGAAGGTCTGAGTCCGTTTCTGTCAAGAACCGCCCCCATAATGTCTCCGTCCGAAAACAGGATGGATGCTGGTCCGTCCCACGGCTCCATCATGGTAGCATAATACTGGTAAAAATCTCTCTTCGTCTGGGACATCGCCTTGTCATTCGCCCATGGCTCGGGAATGGCGATCATGACCGCCAGCGGCAGATCCATACCGCTCATCACAAGGAACTCAAGCGTATTGTCCAGCATGGCGGAATCCGAGCCTGTCTTGCTGATCGCCGGCAGCACCTTGTGCATCTGCCCTTTCAGATACTCAGACTCCATGTTCTCCTCTCTTGCCAGCATCTTGTCCGCATTGCCCCGAATCGTGTTGATCTCACCGTTATGCACCATTAGGCGGTTCGGATGTGCACGCTCCCAGCTCGGATTCGTGTTGGTCGAGAAACGGGAATGAACCATGGCGATTGCCGACACAAAATCTGCACTCTGCAGATCGGCAAAGAAGGTACGCAGCTGTCCGACAAGAAACATGCCCTTATATACGATCGTCCTGCTGGAGAAGGATACCACATAGGTGTCCTCCGTGGACTGTTCAAAAAGACGCCTTGCAATATAGAGCTTTCTGTCAAAGGCTAAGCCCTTCTCTACATTTGCCGGTTTCTTCACAAAGCCCTGCATGATATGCGGCATACATTCCACGGCCTTATGTCCAAGCACATTCGGGAACGTAGGAACCTCTCTCCAGCCGAGGAATTCCAGCCCTTCCTTTTCAACAATGATCTCAAACATCTTCTTCGCCTGATTCCGGCGCAGCTCCTCCTGCGGAAAGAAGAACATTCCGACTCCGTATTCCCGCTCTTTTCCGATCTCTATTCCGAGGGGCTTCGTCACTCTCGCAAAGAATTTATGCGGGATCTGGGTCAGAATACCGACACCGTCTCCGGTCTTTCCCTCTGCGTCCTTACCTGCCCTATGCTCCAGATTTTCTACAATCTTTAATGCATTCTCCACTGTCTCACGGCTCTTCTGCCCTTTGATATTGACACAGGCACCGATACCGCAGTTATCATGCTCAAATACCTCACGATAAAGCGGTGCCTCCGCTACTTCCTTCTTCACATCAAACATGGCTGTACTCCTTTCTGTTCGCGCCTGCTCACGCATCCCCGAAGTTTCAACACTCACACAAAAAGAGCGCAAGGGAGCTATTACGCGCTCCTTTGCGCTCTTTGTTTTAAACACTATACAATACTTTTTCTCATTTGTAAATAAAAACTATTTTTGAAATTGTCAGATTATTCGTCAATTGTTGCTTTCGAACCATAATTATCTGTCAATTAAGTCCATCCAGATAAAGCTGCACACGGTTCTGTATGAGCTTTGCCGCCTGTCCAGCATCCTTTGTACCGCCAGAACTTCTTGTCCGGCTTTCCTCATCTTTAGAGGAAGGCGGGCACCGCTCCATGTCCTGCCTGTACAAACTCTACGAATCTTCATTCTGTGACAATATCATACACCAGATAATCGTTTCCTGTCTGTGTAACAATTTTATCCGTCTGAATCAATCGGCAGTTTTCCTCTAACGATGCAAGATAGTCATCCAGCCAGAGCATATCCCTGTCCTCCGCCGCAATAAAGCTCACTCTTCCGCTGCTTAGCCCCTGTTGCAGGCTCTCCGCAGCTATAAACTTTTGCAGTTTTTGTACATAGACGGGCGAGTTGGCAATCCATGCTCCGCATATAGTTGCATTGTCAGCTCTTTCATCCCATGTAATTTTCTCCTTCGCCGCGGCAAAAGACATGGTATCTAACAGATACAGCCTGTCTCCCCGCTCCTTACAGTACGCAAGCACCTCCCGGTTTTTCAACGCCTCCTGCTCCGTCTGTTCCAGTTCCTTTGCAACATCCGACGCCTTAAAAGCCAAAAGTCCGACTGTCAGAAGCAGAAGGATAACACATATACCCAGCTGCAGCAGACTGCGCATTCTGTCTGTGCCCCTTCCTTCTGCCCTGCTCTGTCGCAGCAAGTGTACACACACACCGATCAGCAGCGCTGCCTCCGCAAGATACAATCCATTCGTAACACGTTCCGGCATACGGTTCCGCCAGACAAGGTAGCCCCAGCATACAACATGTGCTGCGCCGAATACAGCCGAGCTGAGCAGTAATATCCAGCCCCTCCTGTAAGCCACACACAGCAGTACAAAAAACACTGCCATAAGGTACAGCACTCCTCCATAACTCGAGCGGATTCCAAAGGTATAGTATTGCAGCACCGTCAGCAGAGATTTCAAAAAATAACGGTAGGAATACTGATAGGCTCCCAGCTCCTTCTGATACTGGCTGACTTCCCCGAGCGTCCCCGCATCCCATTTGTCCGAAAGCGGAAAGCTCCACTTTTCCAGAAGCTGCTGCTCAATCTTTTCGACAGAGAGACTCTCGTAAAATGCCTCATTCACATCATAAGACGGAATGCTGCCAAAATCATAAATATCCGTTCTCGCCTGATTAAATTTTTCAAACGCCTTCCAGTCTTCTCCTCCATAAGCAATTCTATGTGTCAAAAAACAAACTGCCAGAATGCCCAAAAGCACACCGACAACGGACAGATAATAGAAAAAGGCTTTCCTTTTGCAATCACTGCACAGCCACCGGTAGAAGCACGCTGTAAGCAGAAACGGAAGAAGCAGTAATCCCATCTGCGATCGAAGAAGACAGGAACACAAATACAGAAGCACAACCGCTACAGGACGCTTCTCCTTTTCCGTCACCAGCAAAAAAATTGCAGTAGCCGCCATGATTGCACTTGTCATCGTATACTGAATCAGCCGGAGTTCAGAGAAAAGCATCGCCCCTGAAACTGCAAGCGCCAGCGCTGATGCTGCCAGCTTCCCCTTCCATGATGTGGCAAGTTCGCCACAACGGTTCGTCACCAGATAGAGACATACAAATTGCGCCAATATCAGGGCACCGCCGTACCATGGTATTCCCGGCAGGAGCTTATACAGCAACGCAAACACCGCCGCCAGCGGATAGATATGGTAAATGTCATGAGCATCCGGTTCTCCGCTGTAGCTTCCGCTCAAAATATCCGTCAGCAGGGAGTCGTCATTTGACGAATAATAAAAACCCCCTCTGCCCGCGCAAACAATATATAAAATAACAACCGGCAGAACAGGCAGAAGCCGTTCCAGCCATTTCTCTGTTTTCTCTGTCATGTTCTTTCCTTTTGCCGCTCCCACCTATTTTTTCATCTCATTGTATCATGAATTTTGTTCATAATCGACATTGAACTCTGTTCAGTGCCTTATTAAATCCGCAAATTCTGCCCTCGCTGCCTTCGCCAGATCGGTGGGGGCAAGTTCAAGCTGGGAACCAATCCTTCCTCCGCTGACGATAATCTTCTCCAGATGTTCCGCTGAACTGTCGATCCTTGTCACATACTGCTTCTTCATGCCAAGCGCAGTACAGCCGCCCCTGATATAACCAGTAATTGTATTGATGTCCTTGACATGAACCATTTCAACGCTCTTCTGTCCCACGCTCCGCGCCGCAGCCTTCAAATCCAGCTCCTCCGCGATTGGAATAACAAAAACAAAATATTCCTTACTGTTTCCGACGGTGACAAGCGTCTTATATACCTTTTCATAAGGCAGTCCGAGCTGGTCCGCTATCTGGAGCCCGTCCACAAACTCCTCACATTCATAAGTATACTGCTGATACGGAATCTTCATGGATTCCAATATCCGCATTGCATTTGTTTTTACTTCCTTCTGCTTCGCCATCGTATATTCTGTCTCCTTCTATACAGTTAATTCAATCTCTCATCCACTCCCGGACAGTCGCTTCATCGACTCCCGCCGCCTCCGCGATCTGCTGTATCGGGATATTCTGCTTCGCCAGCTTCCTCACCATGGTGTAAATTCCTTCCTGCATTCCGGCGGCATGTCCTTCCTGCATTCCGGCGGCATGTCCTGTCTCCATTCCCTCACGGATTCCATCCTGTCTTCCATGCTCGTACTCCGCCTCCCGGTATTTCTTCTCTTCCAGCTCCTGATCATACTCAAATATGCTCACCTTCAATACCTCCGCACGATTGCGGGACAGGAACTCCGACAGAATCCCCTCCCGGATGCACTCTGTGATCGCCTGCTCCACTGCTTCGTTCAACTCCATCTGCGCCGCATATTTCCTTACTCTTGCGACATACAGCGAATACTCCTTCAGGATCTGACACTGCTCCATCAGTTCCTTATTATGTCCCTCATTGATGTTTAACAGGGTCACCTTCAGTTCCAGATCCGGCTCTCCCTGCAGATTCTCATATGCCGTGGAAAGTCGCAGCTCCTCCCTGTCCGCAACCCGCCCCGTGCCGTTATAAAACACCAGAAACTTCGGCGCAGGCAGCCTAAGCAGTACCGATGAATAAAGAGACTTGTCCTTCACAAGAATCTGATACTCACTTGCAATATAAAACAGGTTCCGCAGCGGGATATTCGGATTATAGGTTGACTGGTGCTCACACAAATACAGCCTCATATCCACCAGAAAAGCCACATCATTCTTCATCCCGAGATACACAGCACTGTCCAGCGTGACAACCTCCAACGCGTCCGCATCCGTGTAAGCCCTCCCTGTCACGGCGTTGTACAAAGACAACAGATTCTCTTTGTCCGAGAAAAGCCAGCGGAAAATCGTGTCCTTGTACTTGCGGTTTGCCTCCGGCAGCTTCACAGTAGTTCCATGTTCCATATGAATTCCTCCCTTTTTGCAGGAGGAACCTTTCAGGTTCTCCTGCTCTCAATTGAAATAAAATGTGATTGAAAAGCATAGATTCCTGAAATGACTTGAGAACACAGATGGTGACTTCACCACAGATTTTCTAAAAAATATGCTTTTGATATAGTTTACCACACTGTATGGTAATTTTGCAAGCCTTAAAATTTATATGAGCCAAAGGGACGTTGCTTTTGACCCTAGGATCGAGACAAAAGGAACGTCCCTCCGGCATATCAACAGTAACTGCTGCTTCTCCCCGGCATATGTAATAAGCGCCTGAATAAAAGCCTCCTTTGACTAAAAAAAGTGATAAAAGCTACCCTTGGCAATTTCGGCTGATGCTGCCAGTCTGGAAACCGTCATCCCCTGCATTCCCTCGGATTTGCTTAAGTATATACCCGCCCGGAATAATTTTTCCCGAATGCTCTCCTGTTGTTCTCTCGTAAATGCTGTTGGCATACCACTTTCCTTATGTGTGACCACATTTTTATTTTTGGTCACTGCTCATTTATAAGTTAGTATAAGCTAACCTTTCTTGTCAAGGGGTGCCGAGCGCGATTGCAAGATTTAAATATACCGCGAAAGTCACCCATGCAAGATATGGCAGCATAAGAAGCGCTGCTGTCCTGTTAATCTCCTTAAACTGCTTTATCGTCAGGTAAATCGCCAGCCATAGAAGCAGCAGCTCGGCAAACGCCAGAAAATAGGCATGAAAACGAAAAAAGAAGACTGGCCACAGCGCATTGAGGAGCAGCTGCACAAGATAGAGTGTCAGCGCGTTCCGCACCTCCACGCCGCCGGTCTCCCAGACAAGATAAGCGGCAATACCCATCAGAATATAGAGTATTGTCCAGACAACAGGAAACAGCCACCCCGGCGGTGCCAGAGGTGGCTGATATAGATTCCGGTACTCCTGCATCGCCCTCCCGGTGAGAACCGAACTGACAATGCCCGTTCCAAGGCTGATTGCGATGCTGGTCAGAAGTGCCTTCCAATTTATTTTTGTCTGCTTACCCATAATGCATTTCCTTACTTTTTATGCATTATATGCCGTCATCAGCGCATTTATTTGTCTTCCCTGCGCCTTGTCACGCCGAAAATCACAAGCGCCGCTCCGCAGGCCACCATCACAGCTACACATACCATGATCGGTATGCTGTTGTCGCCCATCTTCGGTGCAGCCTTATCGGTATTGCCCGCAGGCACTGTGATTTCTTCGGACGGTGTCGGAGCAGGTGTCGGTGTTACCGCTCCTCCATTTTGCTGTTCATTTCTTGCAATCGTGACAGTGGTAGTGGCATAGCCGTCACTGAAAAGTATTTTGACGGTGTGAGTGCCCACAGCCAGCGTGTTCAGATAATCCTTTGTAAACTTCACATAGGTAGAGCCGCTCCATGAGGTATAGTTGGCAGGATCAACCGTCCAGCCGTCCATTTCCCCACCGAGGAACTTGCCAAGCTCCGCATCTACACGGATGGTAAGACTTTCGTCCTCGCCGAGCGTAAAGGTACTGTCCACCCCTTCGATTACCTTATATTCCACATTGACTGGAACCACGGTGAGCTTTACCTCGTTACTGGTCACACTGCCGGAGGAATTGCTGATAATGCAGCGGTAGCGGAAGCCGTTCTGGGACTGCTCCACAGCCTTCAAGGTTAATTCTGTCGCTTCTGCACGGCTGATGTTTACCCAGCCCTTTTTGTCGTTGTGGTCAACCTGCCACTGATAGGCGAGCTTTGTGCCTGTCGCTGTAACCCGGAACACGGCTGGAGCTCCCGCCTTGACACTCGTATCCGACGGCTGGAGCGTGATGACCGGCGGCTCCGGCTTAAAGGTCACACTGATGCTGTGGTTTGACGTTATGCCCGAAAACGTATAGCTTGTGCTGACAGCAACCGCACTGCCATCAATGGTCAGCGTATCAATCACATAACCGGAATCCGGAATGATTGTAAATGTCTGGCTGCCCCCCTGCGTCACCGTGATAGTGCCCTCAGGAGTCACTTTTCCGTTCGCACCCGCCGTCGCCGTAATCGTGTACTGCACAGGCGGCAGTGCGTCCACGGTGAGCACGATGTCCTTTGTCCTTGTCACTCCGTTCCGGGTAAAGCTCACCTTCAGTATCTTCGCCTCCGGTATGGACATGTTAATGTCTGCAGCATTCGTCGTATAGCCTGTCACGCCCTCGCTGTAGCCGTCCGCATAATAGGCTGTCACTGTCAGATCATCCAGATTCAGCGCATCCCCTGCCTTGTATACGGTTCTCTGCTTGACCGCCTCGATTCTGTCCGGTGCAAGCGTAGTGTTATGCGTAATTTTGAGAACACCCCGAACCGTTGAAACCTTGTAGCTGCCCGTCACATCCTCTCCAGCAGCGTTCACGATCTTCACACCTCCAACCGCAAGTGTACCGTTTTCCGTGCGCTCCGAGGTACTCGGTGTGAGTGTAATGCCGGCTATATGGTCTCCCGCCGCCAGATCATTTCCCGATACGGTTGACACGGCATACTTTGTCTGATCAACAGCCATTCCCCAGAAAACCGTCTGATTCTCTGCCTTGATCTCGATGTCTCTCTTTCCGATCGTCACCGTCTTTGTGCCTGTCACCGCAGTATAGTTCTCTTTTTCAATCTTATAAGTCACAGCGTAGCTGCCCGCTTCGGTAAACTCCGGATTCTCTGTTCCGAAATTTGTACCATCCGTGCTGTAGGTCACCTTCGCGTCGGACGGTTCTGTCACACTGACTGTGATGCTGTGCGGCCGACCGTCGTAAATACCGCTGTAATCCCCCGCCGTACTTACAATACCGCCCACGCCCACAGTGAGCGTAATCGTCTCTTCTCCCGGTGCATAATTACCGCTTGCCGCCGTACATACCCTTATTAAGAAGGTTCCTGCCTGTGTCACAGTGAGTGTTGTTCCATTCAGGGTTCCCACTCCTGTTCCCCCCTCGAGTGAATAGGTTGCAGCTCCCGCATTCGGATCAATCGTGAAATATTGGAAAACATCAATATCTGTACCGTTAAATGCAACACTTCCATCTCTTCCGGCAATGCTGACCAGAGTCGCTGCCCGGTTTGCAATCTCACATATACCGGTCATTTCATGATTATCTGTGTCATAATCCTGATAAGCATCCGGCTTCACCGTCCACCGGAAAGTATTCACAGCGCCCGGTGTTGCATCGTAATCCACTCCACCAGCATTAGCAAGCATCCATTCCACATCCATGGGCTGCGTCTTCTCCGCAACCGCTGTCGTTCCCTCCAGTGTCACAGCTGTCTGTGTGCCAAGCTCACCGTTTCCGCCGTCAATCAACAAATCTGCCGCAGTATAATAGTTAGAAAATACCGCATTATTGGGAACGGTCGGTGCAGCAATGCCAGTGATTTTTCTCTTGTCCGTCGTAAATTTTTGCGTCACATGCAAGCTGCCGTTTGCATCCGGCGCCACATTTATTGCCACCCCATCGACGGTGACTGTAACATGATCGGCAAACACATATGCCCGGCCTCCGTCCGGCGCTGTACGCAGAGCAACACTTGCACTATACTCTGTATTCCACTCAGCAATACCTGTCACTGTCACATTATCTCCGCCGCTGACCGTCGCGTAGGAGAGTGTCAGCGTATCCGCGGCAATTCCTGCCGTATTACACCCTGCATTTTCCGCCAATGTCATGCCGCCGACAGGCTTCACGCCGGTAAGCTCCACCACATCCACAATCAGAGGCACCGCATCCACTGTGAGAACAACGTCCTTTGTCCTTGTCTCCCCATTCTGGGTAAAGCTCACCGTCAGTATCTTCTCTTCCGGTACAGACATGTCAATGTCCGCAGCATTCGTCGTATAGCCTGTCACGACCTCACTGTAGCCGTCGGCATAAAAGGCTGTCACCGTCAGATCATCCAGATTCAGGACATCCCCCTCTTTATATACGGTTCTCAGCTTGACCGCCTCGATTCTGTCCGGCGCAAGCGTGGTGTTGTGCGTAATCTTAAGGACACCCGGAACCGTTGAAATATTATAGCTTTCCGTCACATCCTCATCCGCAGCGTTCATAATCTTAACGCCGCCAACCGTGAGTGCAGCGTTTTCCGTGCGTTCTGTGGTACTCGGTGTGAGTGTAATGTCAGCTATATGGTCTCCCACCGCCAAAGCGTTTCCTGACACGATATATCTTGTCTGATCAACAGCTGTTCCCCAGAGAATCGTCTGATCCTCCGCCTGGATCTCGATGTCTCTCTTTTCGATCGTCACCGTCTTTTTTCCTGTCACCGAGGCGTAGTTCTCTTTTTCGATCTTATATTCCACTTCATAGCTGCCCGCTTCGGTAAACTTTGGATTCTCCGTTCCGAAGTTCGTACCATCCGTACTGTAGGTCACGTTCACGTCCGACGGCTCCGTCACACTGACCGTGATACTGTGCGGCTGTCCGTCGTAAATACCGTTGTAATCTGTTGCCGTGCTTACAATGCTTCCCTCGTCCACGGTAAGTGTGATTGTCTTCTCCCCTGCCGCATAAATGCCGTTCGCCGCCGTAGATACCTTGATCCGGAAGCTTCCCGCCTGCGTCACAGTAAGCACTGTTCCATTCAGGGTTCCTACTCCTGTTCCTCCCGCCTCAAGCGAATAGCTCGCAGTTCCCGCATTCTCATCAATTGTGAAATACTTGGAAACATCAACATCCGTACCGTTAAAATTCAAACTTTCATCCGTTCCGGTGATTCTGACCGGAGTCGCTGCCTTGTTTGCAATCTCATAGGTGCCGGTCATTTCATGATTGTCTGTGTCATAATCCTGATAGGCAGCCTGTTTCACCGTCCACCGGAAGATATTCTTAGCGCCCGGTGTGGCATCATAGTCTGCCCCGCCGTCAAGCGTCCATTCCACGTCCATCGGCTGCTGCACTGGCGGAACCTCTGTCGTTCCTTCGAGAGTTACATCTGCCTGTGTAGCAAGCTCACTGTTTGCACCGTTAGTCAGCACATCTGCCGCCGTATAATAGTTGGAAAATACCCCGCCGTTCGGGATGGCAGGTGTGGCAACGTCGGTAATCTTTCTCTGGTCCGTCTGAAAAGCCTGCCCTACCTGTAGTCTACCATATTGGTCCGGCTCAAGTCCTCCTCTAGTCATCCCATCGACTGTAACTTCCACATCATCAGCAAACACATATGCCTGATTTCCATCCAACCCTGTGTGTAGCGTAAATCTTGCACTATACATTGTATCCCACTCAGCAATGCCCGTTGCAGGCACAGTATTTTCCACTGTATAAGAAATTGCAAGCGATTCCGTTGCAATTCCCGCTGTATTACAAGTCGCACAATCTGCCAACGTTGTACCGCCGACGGGTATCACGCCGGTAAGCTCCACCTTGCTCACTGTCGTCTTTGTAATCGGCGTCGTCTGCGTCCGTTCTGTCGCCAAAGCCGTCGCATACGACACATTGTCCTCGGTTGTCTCCAGCCAGATCCTGCAGTCTGCAAAATTGACCGATGAAAGACCCAGCGCCTTCTGTAGCTGCTCCTTCGTCACGACCGCAGACCCATCCACAACCACACTGTAGTACCAGTCTTTCCCATCATTTCCCTGCACAACGAGAGAGACCGTTCCCGTAGCATTTGCATCCTTCTGCGCAACAATTAGTCCCTCATTCTCAACATACTCAACCGTTCCGATTGCTTTCCCATATACAGCCCCATCCAGACGCAGCACCATCGGCGTTTCGTCCGTAATCATTCTCGCGGTCGGCTCCTGCGAAGCCGCCTCCGCAGCGGACGCAAAAAGGACATTGGTCAGGTTCAGATTTGCAGCCGGCTTAACTGCACGACTGGAGCCACAGGATTCGGTGGCGAGCTGCTTAGACGTGCTCGATACAACCGCTATACGATAATAAGTTTGCCTTTGTTGAGCACCATAACCACCATTCTCCCAATATATATTAGTAGCAGGAGAACGCAGCCAGTAAGTGCCAGACGAGGTTGTACCGCTGTACAGCTCGCTCGCAATCACAATATCGTTGCCGCTTCCTGCATAGATCTTGTCTGGTTCAGTAAACTCATTAATAGTCTGCCCCTTTTCCCAATAAATTGCAGGGCACGCGTTAACATCCCATATGCTGAGTGCATAAAGCTTATCTGTCGTGGTATAGATCACATCGTTCTTCGTATCCAGTGTCTTAACCGTAGTCGCATTCATCAGACCCTGTTCCGCTTTTGTAAAATAAGCCTCCGACTCCGCCATCGCTCGTAGTTTTGCGCGGAGTTCACTCCTGCCATAATGGTTTGAATACACCTGTGCCGGTGTGTTACCGGAATACTGACAATCCACCACTGGCTCATAATCATATGGATCTTCAAATTTGTTAGCCGAAAATTTCTGTCCCTCTATTGTTGTTCCGTCCGTCTCACTTTTTCCCAAGATCGGTTCCGCCGCAAAGAGAACGATATTCTCCCCCGGCACACCGCTGTCCGTTCCGGCAATATACCATATCTGCGGCTCACCGTACGCATTCTTTCCGAAGCGCAGTCTGCCGACGGTATCCTCCACTCCATCACTCATTCCGTCAAGTTTAAACTCTGTCTTAAGCTCTTCCTTCGTCGCAAAGCTTGTCACGCCCGGCGTATTTCCGGCAGCGTAAACCCTTCTGAGATCACTGCCGTTTTCGGCAACCATCCCCGCCAGCAATGCAGCCGAAAGCAGGAGCGCTGTGTTCTTCCTCATAGCCTTCAATTTCTTTATCATAATATCCTCCCCTCAATATAACTCTCTCAGGTAACTGACAAACTCGCACATTTCCCGCAACCAGTTGCACAGATGCACCTGAACATTTTCCCGCAACCAGTTGCACAGAATGCACATGGCCACAAGCAGTGCACTCTGGAGCCGCCGGTGCTTAGTCTCCGTACTTTGGAGACTTACGCACCGCTGCGTGCGGAAGGTAGCGAGAGCGTGCCTGCGGTGGTCTGTGCATTTTGCGCAACGTCACTCGCGGAATCCCGCCCTTTACACACCGTCCTTTGTAGAAACAAAAGCCTTATCCCCCTGAAAGCGCCTATTGGTATATGTACCATCATTATAACATTGCCCCCATAAATTGGCAATAGCAAACGCCCACCCCAGCTCATTCATAACAGCGTCTGCACCGAAAACTCATACCGCATCGCAAGCGCCTGAAACAACTTCTGCATGACTTGCTCGGAAAGCTCCCTGATATTCAGCTTTCTGATGAAATCAAGCACCGCCCCGATCTCCTCCTCCGGCACCTTGTAAGCGCGCAGACTCATCGTCAGAAAGCTCCTCAGCTTCTTCTCCAAAGTGAAGTCCTCGTCACAGGCTCTCGCCATATAGCCGCGCATGATGCCCGCCGAACCGATCTCCAGCGCATAAAAGTCCTCCTGCGTCAGTCCCGGCAGATAACTGCCGAAAATCTCCAAAAGCTCCTTCGACATCTGCCGGAAGATGTACTCCGACGCCTCGTTCTGCGTATACGCCTCAATATAGATTTCCCGCAGATTCTCGTTCAGCTCCGTCAGCGTAATCTGGATCGCCGTCTCCACCGCATAGGCATAGACCGGCGGCAGCTTCTCCCCGGTGAGCGTCTTCGCCGTGACAAACTGCGTGCCAAACATAAACTCCACCAGCTCCGTCAGCACACCGTCCTTTGCGCGGAAAATATTCTGGAAGGTGCTGTAGGACACATCCGCCTCCTCTATAATCTCCGCCATCGTCGATCTCTTATAGCCCTTCTCTAAAAAAAGCCTCACGCATACCTTTAAAATTCTCCGCTTGGCGGGAAGACTCGCACTCGTAATTGCCATGACATCTTTTTCCTTTCTATGGGTTCAGCTTATAAACCGCGTATAATATTCTGTATATAAATTATAGCATTCTATATCTATAAACTCCATGTATTTTTTACAGCAGAAAAGGACGCACCCGCGAGTCCACGGATGCGTCCTTTCACAATGCCGGATGGCACATGTTTACAAATTCTTAGTTGCCCTTTGCAGCCTTCTCTGCCTTCAGAGCAGCGGTGAGCTGGGGAACAATCTTGTTCAGATCGCCAACGATGCCGTAATCAGCTACATCGAAGATCGGAGCGCTCTCGTCCTTGTTGATTGCAACGATGACATCAGACTCCTCCATACCCGCAACGTGCTGGATGGCACCGGAGATACCGATTGCGAAGTAGATCTGGGGACGAACGGTCTTACCGGTCTGTCCTACCTGCAGATCCTTAGGCTTCCAGCCGTTATCTACAACTGCACGGGAGCAGGATACGGTTCCGCCCATAACCTCTGCCAGATCCTCAAGGATCTTGAAGTTCTCAGCGCTTCCTACACCACGTCCGCCGGATACCAGAACCTTTGCGTCCATAATATCTACGGTATCGGAAACAGCCTTTACAACCTCTTTCACGGTTACATACTTGTTATTCGGTGTAAATCCGGGATTGAACTCCTCAACAACAGCCTTTGCACCAGCGATCGGAGCGATCTTCTGCATAACGCCGGGACGAACGGTCGCCATCTGGGGACGGTTGTCAGGGCAGGCGATTGTAGCGATGGTATTTCCGCCGAATGCAGGACGGGTCATCAGCAGCTGATTGTGCTTCTGCTCCTGTCCGGGAATTGCTACGAGCGGGAAATCTCCGATCTCAAGTACCGTACAGTCAGCGGTCAGACCGGTTGCAACTCTTGCGGAAACTGTAGGGCCAAGGTCACGTCCGATTGCGGTTGCGCCAACCAGCATGATCTCGGGCTTATACTTCTCAATTACGGATGCGAGTGCATGTGCATAAGGCTCGGTTCTGTAAACCTCAAGCTCGGGATCATCTACAAGGATGACCTTGTCTGCACCGTACTCTGCCAGCTTGTCAGCAAGTCCCTTTACCTGATAACCGATCAGGACTGCAACAACCTCTGTGGAAAGCTTCTCAGCCAGCTCCTTGCCCTTTCCGAGCAATTCATATGCGATCGAGCTGACCTCATTATCTACCTGCTGGGCGAAGACAAATACGCCCTTGTATTCCTCAATATTCTTCGTTACCATGGTTTGCCTCCTATATTAGATGATGTGCTTCTCTTTGAACTTACCCACAATGTAGCTTACTGCCTCTTCGGGTGAATCAGGCACAACCTTCTCTCCCGCACCCTTACGAACCTTGTCGGATGCCTTTGCAATCTTGGTAGGTGAACCCTTAAGTCCGAGGTTGCTGTCGTCAACATCCTTCAGGTCTGCTCTGCCCCATGTGGTAATCTCTGCAGCACATGCGTCGAAGATTCCGCCGGGAGTCATGTAACGGGGCTCATTCAGCTCGGAAAGAGCGGTGATCAGGCAGGGCATCTTTGCCTCTACCACATGGTATCTGTCGTCATACTGTCTCTGAACCGTAACCTTGTCACCGTCGATCTTGATGTCCTGTGCATAGGAGATCACAGGGATTCCGAGATGCTCAGCGATCTGGGGGCCAACCTGTGCGGTATCGCCGTCGATTGCCTGACGTCCTGTGATGATGAGATCATAGTCGAGGTTTCTCAGTGCTCCTGCGATGGTTGTGGAGGTAGCCCATGTATCTGCGCCGCCGAGTACTCTGTCAGTTACAAGGATGCCCTTGTCTGCGCCCATAGCGATTGCTTCACGGAGTACGTCTGCTGCCTTGGGAAGTCCCATGGTCAGAACGGTAACTTCTGCGCCGTACTGATCCTTCAGTCTCAGTGCTGCTTCCAGTCCTGCCTTGTCATCCGGGTTCATGATAGCAAGCATTGCGCCTCTGTCAAGAGTTCCGTCAGGATTGAATTTAACGCCGCCCTTTGTATCGGGCACCTGCTTAATACAAACAACAATCTTCATTGTATTTTCTCCTTCATTCTCTTTTCATTTAATATGGTTTGAACAGTTTCAGCCTTACTTCAGAAGATTAGCGGAGATAACCATTCTCTGAACCTCTGAGGTTCCCTCGTAGATCTCCGTGATCTTAGCATCACGCATCATACGCTCTACATCGTACTCTCTGATGTAGCCGTAGCCGCCGTGGAGCTGAACAGCCTTGGTCGTAACTTCCATGGCAACCTCTGCTGCGTACAGCTTAGCCTGTGCAGCCTCTACAGAGTAAGAGATCTTCGGATTGCTTCTGTATTCATCCTTCTTCAGGGCAGCCTTGTAAACCAACATCTTGGCAGCCTCTACCTTGGTAGCCATATCAGCCAGCTGGAACTGGGTGTTCTGGAAGCCGCTGATAGCCTTGCCAAACTGCTTTCTCTCCTTGGTGTATGCGATGGTTCTCTCAAGAGCGCCCTCTGCGATACCAAGTGCCTGTGCAGCGATACCGATACGTCCGCCGTCCAGTGTGTGCATTGCGATACCGAAGCCCTTGCCCTTCTGTCCGAGCAGGTTCTCCTTCGGGATACGGCAGTCTGTGAAGATCAGCTCATATGTGGAAGATCCGCGGATACCCATCTTCTTCTCCTTCGTACCAAAGGTAAAGCCGGGGGTTCCCTTCTCAACGATGAAGGAAGAAATCTCCTTCATCTTTCTGCCGTTCTTCTCGATGATGCCGGTAACAGCGATAACAATATAGATGTCCGCTTCCTTACCGTTTGTGATGAAGCACTTGGAGCCGTTCAGAACCCACTCGTCTCCGTCAAGGACAGCCTTTGTCTGCTGACCCTGTGCATCGGTACCAGCGCCGGGCTCGGTCAGACCGAATGCACCGATCTTGCGGCCGCTTGCCAGATCAGGGATGTACTTCTGCTTCTGCTCCTCTGTACCATAGGTCAGGATCGGATCGATGCAGAGAGAGGTATGTGCGGAAACGATAACACCTGTTGTACCGCAGACCTTGGAGAGCTCCTCCACACACATAACGTAGGTCAGGATGTCACAGCCCTGTCCGCCGTACTGCTTGGGAACCGGAATTCCCATGAATCCGTACTTTGCCATCTTTTCAACGGTCTCTCTGGGGAAACGCTCTTCCTCATCGACTTCCTGTGCAAGAGGCTTTACTTCGTTTTCAGCGAAATCCTTGAAGAGCTGTCTCGCCATCTCATGCTGCTTGGATAATGTAAAATCCATGATGTTAATCCTCCAATTTATCTTTTTATTCTTTAACTCACCTTGCGGTGTGTGTCATTACTGTGCGTCTACAGGGGTCTTTGTGCGGTCAGCATTGTAAACATAGAAGCCCTTGCCGCTCTTCACGCCGAGATTTCCGCCGCGAACCATCTTGCGGATCAGAGGACATGCACGGTACTTGCTGTCTCCGGTCTCCTTATAGAGAACGTCCATGATTGCAAGGCAGATGTCAAGTCCTACGAAATCGCCCAGCTCAAGGGGTCCCATGGGATGATTCGCGCCCAGCTTCATAGCTGCGTCGATACCTGCGATGTCGGATACACCTTCCATCTTGATGAAAGCTGCTTCGTTGATCATCGGGATCAGGATACGGTTTACAACAAAGCCTGCTGCCTCGTTTACCTGTACGGGAGTCTTGCCGATCTCCTCGGCGATCTTCTTGATGGTGTCAACTACTTCAACAGGAGTATTTACGCCTGCGATTACTTCAACCAGCTTCATGCGGTCTGCGGGATTGAAGAAGTGCATACCGATCATGGGACGTGTCAGTCCGTTGCCGATCTCTGTGATGGAAAGGCTAGAGGTGTTGGATGCGAAAACGCACTCAGGCTTGCAGATCTTGTCAAGCTCACCGAAGGTGGTCTTCTTTACTTCCATATTTTCAAAAGCAGCCTCAACGATCAGGTCGCAGTCTGCACAGAGGTCTTCCTTCAGACCGGGTGTGATCTTTGCAACAATCGCATCTGCTGTCTCCTGTGTCATTTTTCCTTTTTCAACCAGCTTTGCATAGCCCTTCTGGATCTTAGCCTTGCCGCCTTCTGCCCACTCCTGCTTGATGTCGCAGAGAGCAACCTCATAGCCTTCAACCTGGGCAAATGCCTTCGCAATACCCTGTCCCATGGTTCCTGCGCCGATAATACCTACCTTCATTTTAAATCCTCCTTATTCTGTTAAGCCATAGGCTTACTTTTCACATTATGCGTTCTTGAACGGTGCCTTTACCTTCTCCTTGTTCTTGTCAAGGAAGAAAGCCATGCCGTACTTCTGATCCTCTGTCTCGAAGCAGTCGCCGAAGAGCTTCTCCTCGATTACAACAGCCTCGTCCATAGCAGCATCCAGACCCTCGTTGATTGCCTTCTTGCAGTTGCGGACAGCAATCGGTGCATTCTTTGCGATGCCTGCAGCCATCTTCTGGGCAGCCGCGATCAGAACTTCCTGAGCCGTCTTTACAACATTGCCCTCTGCATCTGTCTCAGCGGAGAATACCTCGTTTACCAGACCGATTCTGTAAGCCTCTGCTGCCTTGATATTGCGCGCGGTATAGATCATCTGCTTTGCCATGCCAGCGCCGACCAGACGAGCCAGTCTCTGTGTTCCGCCAAAGCCGGGTGTGATTCCCAGACCAACCTCGGGCTGACCGAATACTGCATTGTCAGAGCAGAGTCTGATGTCACAGCTCATGGAAATCTCGCATCCGCCGCCGAGCGCGAAGCCGTTCACCGCTGCGATCACAGGGATCGGGAAGGTCTCCAGCTTACGGAATACGTCGTTGCCCTTCTTGCCGAATGCCTCGCCCTCCGCCTTGGTCAGTGTGCTCATCTCTGCAATGTCCGCACCTGCTACAAAGGATTTCTGGCCTGCTCCGGTAAGGATCAGGCAGCGTACCTCGTCAAGGTTGACAGCATCCAGTGTTGCGTTCAGCTCGTCAAGCACCTGAGAGTTCAGCGCGTTCAGCGCCTTCTCGCGGTTGATGGTAATGGTAGCAACGTTGCCGTTCTGTTCATACAAAATGTAATCCATTTTCGTACCTCGTTTCGATTATGTTGTTTTCATGCATATATCAGCAAACTAAGGCGGTAGTATGCCCACCGCCTTTTGTTTTTTTAAGATTAATCCTCGATCTTAACGATTGTGGAGCAGCCCATGCCGCCGCCGATACACAGCGTAGCAAGACCTGTCTTTGCTCCTCTTGCCTGCATCTCGTGAAGCAGAGTAACCAGGATACGGCATCCGGAAGCTCCTACGGGATGTCCGAGAGCGATTGCGCCGCCGTTCGGGTTCAGCTGCTTGTCAACGTCGATGCCAAGCTCCTTGCCAACTGCTACGGACTGTGCAGCGAATGCCTCGTTAGCCTCGATGATGTCGAAGTCTTCGATCTTCATGCCGGTCTTTGCCATAACCTTCTTTGTGGAAGCGACAGGTCCGATACCCATAACCTCGGGACGAACACCTGCGAGTGCACCTGCAACGAAGGTAGCCATGGGCTTAACGCCGAGCTCCTTAGCCTTCTCCTCGCTCATGACAACGATAGCTGCAGCGCCGTCGTTGATACCGGAAGCATTACCGGCGGTAACGAAGCCGTCGGGGTTGATCGTGCGGAGCTTTGCAAGTCCTTCGATTGTGGAGCCTGCACGAGGTCCCTCGTCTACCTTGAACTCGATAACTTCCTTCTTCTTTTTAACCATAACAGGAACGATTTCCTTGTCAAATGCGCCTGCCTTCTGAGCAGCCTCTGCCTTCTGCTGGCTCTTCAGTGCGAACTCATCCAGCTCTTCGCGGGTAAGTCCCCACTCGCGGCAGATATTGTCAGCCGTCATGATCATGTGATAATCATTGAATGCATCCCAGAGAGCATCCTTGATCATGGTATCAACCATGGTCGCATTGCCCATACGGTAGCCGTAACGTGCCTGAGGGATTGCGTAAGGAGCCATGGACATGTTCTCCATACCACCGGCAACCACGATGTCAGCGTCGCCTGCCATGATCATCTGGGCAGCCTGATTTACACAGTTCAGACCGGAACCGCAGACAACGTTCATGGTAACAGCGGGAACCTCGATGGGAAGGCCTGCCTTGATGGATGCCTGACGAGCCACGTTCTGGCCCTGACCTGCCTGAATAACGCAGCCCATGTAAACCTGATCTACATCCTCAGGCTTAACGCCTGCTCTGTTCAGAGCTTCCTTGATGACGATAGCGCCCAGCTCAGCTGCGGGGGTAGTGCTCAGTGTGCCGCCCATGGTACCGATTGCGGTACGGCATGCTCCGGCTAAAACAACTTTCTTTGCCATTTGTGAATCCTCCTGTGAATTGTTTTTATGATTGTTATTTTTTTATCATAGCCACTGTTCCTAGTTTACCATAGTCCCTGTCGATTTGCAATCCATTTCCTTAAGATTTGACAAAAAAATAACAAGAGGAGCGGACATTGAACATTTGTTCTGGTCGTGGTAGAATGGAGGCTGGATGAGGGCTGGCTCATGGGACGCTGCGCGAGGCGCTGGCTGACGGGACGCTGCGCGAGGCGCTGGCACATGGGACGCTGGCTGACGGGACGCTGGCACATGGGACGCTGGCTGACGGGACGCTGCGCGAGGCGCACATGACCACCGCAGGCACGCTCCCGCTACCTTTCGCTCGCAGCGGTACATAACACCCTACAGTACAGGGTGTAAGTACCGGCGGCTCAAGAGTGCGCTGCTTGCGGTCATGTGTGCCTCGCACAGCTGTCGCCGTAGGGAGGGGGTACAGCAGCGGCTTTTGCTTGCCTGTACCCTCGCCCAACGCAAGCTGTGGGTATAGCGGCGGAAACTCAACCAAGAAAGGAAGCACCATGGATCAGATTTCCATTTTTGACTATCAGAAGGAACAGAATGTCCCCTCGTCTGCGCCGCTCGCCGACAGGATGCGGCCGACCAGTCTGGAGGATTATGTCGGGCAGAGACATCTTCTTGGCAAGGGGATGCTTCTGCGCAGAATGCTGGAGCAGGATCAGATTTCCTCGATGATCTTCTGGGGACCGCCCGGTGTCGGAAAGACGACTCTCGCCAGAATCATCGCAAACCGCACCCGATCCGGCTTCGTCAATTTCAGTGCCGTGACCAGCGGCATCAGGGAGATAAAGGAGATTATGAGACAGGCGGAGGAAAACAGAGCCTACGGCGTGCGCACGCTCTGCTTTGTGGACGAGATCCACCGCTTCAACAGGGCACAGCAGGACGCCTTTCTTCCTTATGTAGAGAAGGGAAGCATCACTCTGATCGGCGCCACGACAGAAAACCCTTCCTTTGAAATCAATGCTGCTCTGTTGTCCCGCTGCAAGGTCTTCGTTCTGAAGGAGCTGACAGCGGATGACCTGACAGAGCTGCTGACCCGTGCGCTTACGGACAAGCGGGGCTTCGGGTCTATGGATGTCCATATGGAGCAGGAGCTGATTGCCGCCGTTGCCACCTTTGCGAACGGAGATGCCAGAACTGCACTGAACACGCTGGAGATGGCTGTTTTAAACGGCGAGATCGCCTCCGACGGTTCCATCACCGTGAAAAAAGAGACACTGGAGCAGTGTCTCGGCAAGAAGACCTTATTATATGACAAAAAGGGCGAAGAACATTACAACCTGATCTCCGCCCTGCATAAGTCCATGCGGAATTCCGATCCCGACGCCGCAGTCTACTGGCTTGCAAGGATGCTCGAGGCAGGCGAAGACCCGCTCTTCATCGCCAGAAGGCTCATCCGCTTTGCCAGCGAGGACATCGGGCTCGCCGACAATCAGGCATTGCAGGTCGCTGTTTCCGCCTATCAGGCATGTCATTTTAATGGGATGCCCGAGTGCAATGTGAATCTGACGCAGGCAGTGATCTACCTGTCCCTCGCGCCCCGCTCAAACGCCGCCTACCGCGCTTACGAAGCTGCAAAAGCCGACGCCCTGACAAGATTATCCGAGCCGGTTCCCCTCGTCATCCGCAATGCCCCGACCCGCCTCATGGACGAGCTGCACTACGGTGAGGGCTATGTCTATGCCCATGACACGGAAGAAAAGATTGCCCGCATGACCTGTCTCCCCGACGGGCTTAAGGACAGACAGTATTACCAGCCCGGCACACAGGGAGAAGAAACGGTCTGGAAGGAGCGTCTGGAAAAAAGCCGGGCATTCCGTGAATAGCTATTGTTGTTCACCGAGGTACAGCTCCACCCGGTTCGTCAGATTCTTTATCACTGTCTCCCCGTCAACCGAACCGGCGAAATAATTGTCCAGCTCCTCTGCAATAATCTTTGTCAATCCACGCGGAAAGCTTTTATCGGGTTCCGCCTTTTCGATCAGCTCATACAGGAGCTTTCCGTCCAGTTCCGCATCTGCCTGATCTCCCAGCTTCATCTGGTCAAATCCCGATACAAACAGCGGCGTATCCGCATCCATCTGCGCAATGCTGTCAATCTGTTCCTGTAGCACATCCTTTCTCACACTGAGCGCATAGTTCATATCTGCAGCAAGCTCGGACTGGCATTCATAGGAGAGAAGCAGTCCCAGAAAGGCACATGCCGCTTCCTTTTCCTCCTTACCTGCCGTTCTGCGGATTGTGATAGGAGAATGTCCCTGCAGATAGTGCTTTGAGCCATCCTTGGTCGGAAAACCGACAAAATTGATGTCATCCCCATATACCTTCCGATATAATTCCATATCCTCCGGTTTCCAGATGCTCAATATATTGCACAGAACCTTTCCCTCCAGCATCGTCTCCCCGGGATAAACATAGTCCTGACGCTCACAATATTTCCCGGCAATCTCCAGTACATTCCGAAATTCCTCACTGTCAAACCGTGTCGTACCGTTCTCCGCATCAAGAAGATAATTATCATCTAAGCCGTGGATGAGAAACCTGTTGATAAAATACCAGCCATCCTGCACCGTATTACTGTTCATGACCGCCTCAAGTCCGGGACGGTCTGCTATACATTGAAGAAATGTTTCATAATCCCAGCTTTGAAGCTCCTGATCTCCGGTCACCACGGTTTCCACAAAAAAATCCGTGACAATACCATAAAGCCTGCCGTTGATCTCTCCCAGCTCCATCGCTGCCTGATTCAGTTCCCCTAAAATGCCCAGCTGCTCCAGAACTCCATCCAACGGCTCCCAGAGCTTCTCCTGATTGTCAAAGCCTGTCAGCGAGCTGTCAATCAGCACCGGTCCCTTACCTGCCATCAGCTCAGTCAGGAGCATTGTCTCCTCATAATCCGTCTTCAGGGTGATATTGCAGTTCGGATACTGCTTGTTAAATCTTGCCACAATCGGCCGGTAAGATGCCTCCATATAAGAAGGAACCGCCATAGTCAGCTCAAAAATTTCCACGCTTTCCGTTGTTGGCTCAAGACAGAGATAATTCATCCTGCCCGAGTCCTCATAAACCAGTCCGATCCGCCCGTCCCCAAACGGCTGTAATGCTGGGACATCCGACACATTAATACCGTGTCTGTTCCATTGATAAAGCAGCTCCGGCTGCTCCCCCTTTAACCCGCTGCGGTAGAGACCTTTGGCATTGGTATACAGTAAGGTATTTTCATCCAGAAGCGTAAATGCATAATACTGTACTTTCTCCGGGTTTTCAACAGTTCCAAAGGACTCCTGCAGCTTTGCCTGCTCCGTAGTCTCCCCGGTCTCCATATCAAAGGTCTGAAGTGTACGTTCCCAGCCTATAATCTTCTCACCATCCATAACAGCTTTCTGTACTTCAAGCGCAACCTGATTATCATACATTGGAAGCAGACGCGGAAACTGATATGCATTTCTGTCCATTGTATAATCTGTCAGCACTTCACCATCCGAAGTCACAATATCATAATGCCAGATTTCCCCTTCCATGCTTTCCATGACCTCTGCATATGCGATATGCAGGTATCCTGACTGATCCAGCAGCAGACTGTCCAGCTTTTCATTGCCGAGAAAAGCCAATGGAATTTCCTTCAAAAGCTGGCCGTCTTCATCCCATTCCCTTACAAGCGTAACAGAATCTCCTGTTTCCAATTTCCCGACAGAATGAGTCAGATAGCAATCCGTCCCCAGCACCGGTCCTGCTGCCCATACCTGTTTTGCCCATTCCTGATCTTTACCGTACTCCCATGTAACGGTATTCGTCTCCCCCTGCACATTTGCGATGGAAAGCTCGTCATAGCTGTCCTCCATGGTCTCGAAAAAATGTTTTTTTAAATAGAAGCCCGACGAACTGCCGACAAAGCAGCTCGTAAGAACGCCCATGTCTCCGGCCTTTCTGTCCACCCGCAGAGGGCTGTTGACAATATACGAATAGGCGTCCAGCGAATTATCGCTGCTGTCCATGTTCTGGACGGATGCAGCATCTATACTACTCTCGTAGCTTTCCTTGGACGACCCTGCTACGGCTGAGCTCTCCTGCTGCCCAGCCGTCCCTGCGCCGCAGCCACAGAACTGACATACCAGTATGCTTCCTATCAGTAACGCTATGATTTTATTTTTCAATCTTAACAGCTCCTTTGAAGAAATCTGGTTAAAGTATATCAATCTTTTATGTTCTATACCATGACATTTCTGGAAAATATAAAACCTATTCAGCCTCATTTCTGCGCACACTCTTTGCGCATAGCAAGTTTGTGTCAAGTGCGCGCAGACACAAATCTCGTGATTGAAAAATTCTATTTTCAATCTTAGTACCACTGTATCTCTTTGCCCAACAGCTTTTCATAGGATCTGCGGGCAACCCTCGCTGTCCCCTCCCGCTTCATGAGTTCCGCACTGTAAAAGGCAAGCCGGTAAAATTTCAGTGCCTTCTCCTTCTCTCCCATGTTTTCCAGCGCATCCGCGAGGTTGTTCACACAGGTAGGCAGCAGCTTCCTCGCACCGCTGATCATATGTAAGCGAATGCCCTCCTCGGAATATTTCAGTTCCTTGGCATAATTTTTCATCACGCCGGTGCACTGCGAAAGATGCACCACGATCAGCATTGCCGTCCGATAATGAAATTCCAGCCTGACCCGGCTTTCCTGATAATGCTGCAGAAGCTTTTCATACATAAATTCAGCGTCCTCCCGCCTGCCTGACCAGTAATAAATATCGCTCATCTGCATGAGCAGCGACATCTCCTCCGTCCGGAACGGATAACTCCAGAAGGTCTCCGGCCAGTCCCGGGGCTCCTCTTCCTCCGGGAGATTCTTCAGCGTAATGCCAAGAATCTCCCGGATATCTGCCAGCTGCTGCGCCGCCGGTACCTCTTCCGTCTCGCATTTTACACTATTTTTAATATCCGCCACATACTGCCTGTTGCACGGAATCGACATATCCAGCTTTTTCTCCAGAAGCTCCACAGCCTTTCCAGCTTCCTCATACTGTCTGTTCATGGAAAGCAGCATAATCCTCCAGTAGATACCCAGTGAATCCATATTATCCGGCTGAATTTCATGATAATAGAACTCCTCCTGCATGGAAAGCTTTCTCGCCAGTGCTGTAAAAGTTCGGGACGTCGGGCTCTGTCTCGCATTTTCTATTCTCGAAAGTGTTTCGGGGCTGCAGATTCCCTCGCTTAGCTTCTCCTGGGAATACCCCTTATACAGCCTGTTCCTGCAAAGCATTTCGTCCAGAAGCTCTATCTCCTGCCAGACATCCGGCAGCAGTTCATTCTCCGCATTGTCATCCCCCGGCTGTCCGAATGCGTCCATCAGTTCCTTCCACGCGGCAAGCTGTGCTCTCTTTTCAGGCAGCCCCTGCTCTCTTCCCAGCTTCTCTGCTGCCCGAATATAAAAATACAGAACCGTCTGCATACAGGATGCGTAAGCGGAGGATACCATCATGTCTATTGTCTTCTCCGCCATAGAAAAGCATTCTGTGTATTTCCCCTGCTCCAACAAAAACGGAAGATAGGCGGAGACAATCTTCGGATAGAGCTTGATCGTCACCTGCTCGTCCCTGAAATGTGACGGAACATATTGTTCCAGAAACTTCAGCAGTTCTTCAGAATAATTTTTATCCGGCTGCACCGCCTGCCAGAAAAGCAGAAGCATAATCTCCTGAACATTTAAGAGAATGCTGTCTGACATCCGACATGGGAAATCAGGAATCGTTATCCGGATCGCCTGTTCATACAGCGCCGCACTCTCCGAACAGTCTCCCGACAGTCTTTTTCTGACATGTCCCTGCATCATCAGATAGAACTGTCTTTGCAGCGCAGCATTGCAGGCAGGGTTCTCCACCTTGTCCTTCAACAATTCCTGCACCCTTGTCCAGTCACCTGACAGCTGCGCAACTGCAATGTCCTGCCGCCATTCAAAATAGCTGTACTCCTCTTCTGATAAAAGCGTGATAAAAAAAACCGCCGAAAGTCCCAGCCTCTGTAAAACAGCCGTCAACAGCAGTCTGTCCATCTTTCGTTCCTGGTTCAGATATTTGGATAGTGCTGAAACGGAACATAAGCCCCTACACAGATCAGCGCGGTTAATATGGGATATGTCTATCGTTTCCCGTACAAAGTCCACCAGTCTCTTTTTCATCTCTCGTATTCCTCAGATTATTTTCTCAGTCTTTGGCTCATTGTACCATGATTATATTTTTCTTTTCAAACATTCCGACAGGAATTTTGCAGCTACTGTTCGCTGAGGTACTCCTCCACCGCCGGATCGATGATCCTGACCGTGCGCTTCCACTCCTTCGTTCCCTCGACCTTTGCCGCCGGCTGGGTGTGCTGTGCGAGGAACCTTGTCAGCGGATAGACATCGATCCAGATCTCATTGTTCCCCTCCTTCTGGGATTCGTCGAAAATCAACTGCAGACCCCAGTGCAGATGCGTCACCTCGATATTGTTTACATTCTCCTTCGTACTGTAGCCCGTGTGCCCCATGTAGCCGATGACGTCTCCCGCCGTGACGGTGCTGCCCTCCGCAAGCCCTTCCGCGTAAGGATAGTTCTGCCGAAGATGCGCATAGTAATAATACCTTCTGCCGTCAAAACTTCGGATGCCGATGCGCCAGCCGCCGTACTGGTTCCAGCCTAACGCCTCGACCGTGCCGGACTCGACAGCCGTGATCGGTGTTCCCACAAGTCCCATCATGTCGTGACCAAGGTGCTGTCTCTTGTAGCCGTAGCTCCGGCTGACGCCGAAGTCATCATAATGGCTGTAGTCAAAGCCGCGCGCAAGCGGAAAATATCCCTTCAGTCCATAGCGCTGCACACAGCTGCCGTCCTCCTGCTCCTCCTGATATTCCCCGACCAGCCCTCCGATGGCGGCGTCGTAAGCCTCCCGGTAATAGGCATAATATTTCATATCCGCAGTCAGCTCCTCCATCGTCTTCTCGCCTTCCGAGAGCACCTTCGCGGTCTTTTCCAATATTTTCAGGGCATTCTTGTCAAAGCTGCCGCCGGTTTTCGCCGCCGTGTATGCCAGTAGCTCCACCCAGCAGATTTCATGCTCCGTCCCATGCGTCTTCACATCCCAGTCATAGGCACTGCAAAGCGCCTCGTAGGACACCGTAAAATCCACCCACTTAATGTATTCGTTTTCTATCGCAAGCACGGAGCTTCCCGCCGGCTCGCTTCCCAGCGTTACACCATCTGTCTCCTGCCGTCCGCAGAGCATGACCGCCATTAGCGCCAAAGCAATGCATTCCGCGAGAATCCCCTTTCGCAACCGCCCCGTATATGTCTCCCTCTGTCCCCTGTTCATCGCCGCTCCGGTCAGACTTTTCTCTGCAATATATGAAAAATGCGGTGAACATATTCATTCACCGCACCATGCGCCTATCAGCCACAGCCAGCATCCTGCCGGTCACAATTCCGTCCGAAATACGCTTTCCTGTCCCTCCCGGCTGCTCACTCTCTCATACAGCTGTCGGATCTCCTCTCCCGTCGCAAGATAATCCGAAAAGGCGCTCGCGCTTCCTGCCGCCACACCCATGCGAAATGCATGACCGTATTCCCCGCGCTCCATCCATCCCGCCATAAAGCCCGCCGCCATGGAATCGCCTGCGCCCACACCATTTTTCAGTTCCCCGTCCGGCGCCTCCGCCCTATAGATCTTTCCGGTCTCGTCCAAAAGTACTGCGCCATCTCCTGCCATGGAAACCAGAACATTTCTCGCGCCCAGCTCCTGCAGCTTCTTCGCATAGGGTATGACCTCATCCCCCGCATGAAGCTCCACACCGAACAACTCCCCAAGCTCATCCAGATTCGGTTTGATCAGAAACGGATGATATTGCAGGACATTGAGCAACAGCTTCCCTGCCGCGTCCACGACAAGATTCAGCCCTTTGCCACACAGCTTTTCCATAATCCTTCCGTAGATGTCATCGGGCATGGTGGCAGGAATACTGCCCGCCAGAAACAGGCTGTCCCCCTTTCGAAGCTGCGCGAGCTGTGCCATCAGCGCTTCTATGGCTGCCGGAGTGATTTCAGGTCCCTGACCGTTGATTTCCGTCCCTTCCACCGATTTTAATTTTAGATTAATGCGGGAATTGCCTTTGTCCAGATGAATGAAATCTGTCCTGACGCCGGAGTCTTTGAGGCGGCTCTCGATCTCTTCCCCCGTGAAGCCCGCCACAAAGCCAAATGCAGTGCTGTCTATGCCGAGATTTTTCAGAACAATGGACATGTTAATTCCCTTTCCGCCCGGCAGCATCAGCTCCGACGAAGTACGGTTTGTGTGCCCGAAGCGAAAATTCTCCACTGCCACGATATAATCCAACGACGGATTCAAGGTCACTGTATAAATCATCTTTAGCCCCATTTCCGCGCACGTCCTTTGCGCATAGCAAGTTTGCGTCTGTATATACTCTACTCACACAAAGACACCGGAAAAGCGCTGACAACTCTTCCCCGGTGCCTTTTTCATGCCTGAACTATGCAGGCGATGTACTTATTCTTCCGGCTCGATCAGTCCGTAGGTATCTCCCTTTCTCTTATACACCACATTGACCTGATCTGTCTCCGCATTGATGAATACGAAGAAGTTATGTCCGAGCAGTTCCATCTGGATGCAGGCATCCTCGGGATACATCGGCTTAATGTCAAACTTCTTGGTACGGACAATCTTAATGTCCTCATCGTCCATATAATCATTTTCAACATACAGCTTGCTGAAGGAGCTTGCCGCCTGCTGCTTGTCCACGATCTTGTTCTTATACTTCTTCAGCTGTCTTTCGATGATCTCCTCAACAAGATCAATGGAAACATACATATCGTTGCTGACCTGTTCGGAACGGATGATATTTCCCTTTACCGGAATCGTTACCTCAATCTTCTGACGATCCTTTTCCACGCTCAGCGTCACATGTGCTTCTGTATCGGGATTGAAGTACTTTTCCAGCTTACCGATCTTCTCCTCTACAGCAGCCTTCAGTCCGGGTGTAACCTCAATGTTCCTTCCAACAATTATAAATTTCATACTAATCATCCCTTTCGGTTATTTATTGTATAAGCATTATACCATATTTCTGATTGGTTTTGCAACAATTTAACAAATTTTTTACTTGTTTTTGATATTAAATATGTCAATTGAAATCTCGCCTTTTTTCGACGAAATAAAATTTTTATGACAACTACACAAAACAGATGTTCCCAAGTGCTCGACATTTTTCAACAGAAACTGCACCTATAAATCTGTGGATAATGTGTATAACTAAGTGTATAAATAACTTTTGTCGAATTTTGCGGCATTTTAATTGTGGATAACTTTTTCGACTATTCTGTTTTCCTTTCGACCGTTTTTCATTTTATTTTTGCTTTTTGTCTATTTTGTACAGAAGCATAAAGCAGCATCTCTTTTGTCTCCCAAAAATATTTTGAAAACTTTCCAAATTAAAAGCCCGAACCATTCGATTCAGGCTTTTAACAGTCGTTTATTTTCTTAATCCTAGATTATTCACGGCTCAGCCGTGAAAGTGGCTGAAAGCCACATAGTTACTGTATTTTAGCTGAATATTGC
>CAKRUB010000004.1 GCA_934402375.1 uncultured Acetatifactor sp. | reverse complement strand
TTAGCCATAAACAGTGCGTCTCCGCCGTCTGTAGTAGCTGAGACACAGTCACTGATCGTGCCGCCGTTCATCGTAAATGTGCCGCTCACCACATACACACCGCCGCCAAATCCATGTTGCGGATCCGTCACAGTACAGCCGCGGATGCTGCCGCCATTCATCGTAAATTCGGCTTTGTCGCCCACATACACACCACCGCCAAATGAACTATAGGTGCAGCCGACGATATTGCCGCCGTTCATCGTGCATCGCGCTACATAAGTATCCTTATTCATATCCACTGCCTGGAGCACCATTCCCGTTTTAACTGACCCGGTAATGACGCCGCCGTTGACTGTTTTATCCCCATTTGCCTCGTCCAGCTTCCATAATCCCGTACTGTCCGCCGTAAATTTATGGGTTACCTCCGGCCGGCTGTCCTGAATGGTCAGGTTACTGCCCTGATATACCTGAATTACAGGATATGGGTCTACGTTCCCCTGCCGCAATACATATCCGTTCAAATCCAGAGTCACATTCACATCAGTGAAATCTTTATCGTTAAACTGCTCATCATAACCAATAAGCAATGTCTCATCAAGGGTGATGTCCCCCATCAGGATATAACTGCCGGATGGAAGGTAGAATTTGTCATACTTGCCCGAATCCTTCAAATAAGATTTATAATTATCCTGCGTCAGTTCTATGGGGTTCTCCCCTTCGGCGTTTGCCGTGAGCGGCACAAGGCAGAGTACCATCCATAAAGTAAGTAGCAGAAGTCTGCGCAAAATTTTTTTCATAACTTGTCTCCTCCGTTCAGAAATTCAGTGCGGTATTTCTCTGCAAACAGGTTTACTCCCTGCTTCAGGACCTCCATCTGTGCCTTCAGATAATATTCATCCTCAAACATGGCGTAATGAACGCAGGCACGGACGAAAATAAAGATTAACGGCGTGATGGTCGTATAGGGAATACCGATCTTCGGCTCCAGCTGCTTTGCATATTCGGTATAGCGCTCGTTGACACCCTCGAAGAATTTCTTTCCGTGCTCTATGTATTTCGGGTGCGTATAAACCTGATACATCAGCCGGTATTTCTTCCCGTGCTCCCTTGCCGTCCAATAAGGGATTTCCTCTATAAACTGCATGACACCCTTAAGGTCGGTGGGAGCTTTCTTCATAAAATCGTCCTCCACCTTCGCCATGCAGTAGGCGGTAGACTGGATGATCAGATCGTCCAGATTCTCAAAATAACCGTACAGATTTGCCTGTGTAAACCCGCAGGCATTTGCCAACGCCTTGATTCCCGTGCCATTCAACCCGTTTTCGGCATAGCACGCAAAGCATTTTTCCATGATTTCCTGTTTCTTTTCGTTATGCTGCTGTTCCGTCGTTTTCATAGGTACCTTTCTTTTTCATAACTGACCGTTCGTTCAGTTTTAGTATAACATACCTTTCAGAAAGCGCAATAGGAAAAAGGCAATAAAAAAACGCCGTCGTAAGACGGCGCTAACGGTCCAGATGTACATCCAGCTGATTGAACGGAATCTCGATGCCCGCCTTATCTAACGCGAGCTTACAGTTTTCCGTGATTCTCCATTTTCCGGTCCAGAATTTGTCCTGCGCGAACCAGCAGCGCACCACTAAATTCACACTGGATGCCGCAAGCTCATCCACAAAGACCAGCCTGTCCTTGTCTTTCAGGACATCCTCGTCCTCCTGCAGTACCTTTTCCAGCACCTCCTTCGCACGCTTTATATCCGCCTGATAGGAAATGCCGATGATAATATCCATCCGCCTGTTCTTCTGCGCGGTATAATTGACAATGCTGCTGTTGGCAAGGCTACCGTTCGGCAGAATGATCGTCCGGTTGTCCGGCGTCAGAAGCTGTGTATAGAAAATCTGAATTTCCGTGACCGTACCCTCTTTTCCGGTCGTACTCTCCTGAATATAATCTCCGACCTTAAACGGCTTCAGCAGGAGAATCAGAACCCCTCCCGCCAGATTCGACAGACTGCCCTGCACGGCGAGACCGATCGCCACACCCGCGGAGCCGAGCACTGCCACAATGCTCGCCGCATCCACACCCACAGAGGACGCGATCATCAGCGCAAGCAGGATATACAGCGCCGCCTTGATAAAGGAGTCCACGAACTGCATGACTCCCGTCTCCGCGCCGACACGCTGCATGGACTTCCTGACAATCTTACGAATCAGCTTAATCAGCTGCACACCGATGATAAAGCAGAGCACAGCAAGCAGCACTCTCACGCCGAGGTGCAGCGCCTTCTCCGGCAGCTGCATGAAAAAGCTCTTTAACACACCCGGCTTTGTAATCTCCTCGACAATCTCCTCCACGGGATCACCCGCAGCCGTCAGCAGAACCTCTCTGTTCATCCTTTCTTCCTCGTCTTTCCACCCGCCTGCTTTGCAGTATCCTCCAAGGCAACCGGAAAAAACTTCAATATACTCAGTGACAACGGAGCCAGCCTGACTACAAGGGAATTCTCCCTCTCGTCGCATTCAACGGCTCTGGAGCGCTTCGCGCGGCTGTTGACGACACCGCTTCCGCCGTACTTCACATCATCCGTATTTAATATCTCCTTGTACTTGCCGGCTGCGGGCACACCCGTCGCCACCTCTCTCGGCACGCCGGAGAAATTGGCAACCACCAGCAGCATATCATCCTCCTTCACACCCTTCCGCACATAGCTCAGGCAGCAGGTGTCCGATGCGATGCTGTTGATCCACTCAAATTTTTCCGGTACGTCGTCCGCGGCATACAGTTCGGGCTGCTCGCGGTAAATCCGGTTCAGATCACAGATCAGCCTTGAGATTCCCTCGTTCTCGGCAAACGCCATCAGATTCCATTCGACCGGTCTGCGCTCATTCCACTCATCCGCCTCCGCCACATCCTGTCCCATAAACAGCAGCTTCTTGCCGGGATGTGTCATCAGGTAGCCGTAGGTCAGGCGCAGATTTGCAAATTTCTGCGGCTGTTCTCCCGGCATCTGCTCCAGCAGGGAGCCCTTCCCGTGTGTCAGCTCCTCATGCGAAAATCCCACCATAAATTTCTCACTGTACGCATAGACCGTGCTGAAGGTCAGCTCACTGTGATGGTGGCTTCTGAAATAAGGATCTCTGTGAATATAGTCCAGATAGCCTTCCGCGCATCCGGCATTCCATTGCAGGTCAAACCCGAGTCCGCCCGCGTCCAGCGCCCCGGTGACCTCAGGGAACGCTTTGCCCCCCGACGAAATCATAATCACGCCGAAATTCCTCTTTTTCATTATGGAATTTAAATGCTTCAAAAATTCCAGCGCTTCCAGATTCTCCCTGTCGCCGTAAATGTTTCTTCTCTGCCTTCCGTAGAGCAGCTCGTCCACTGCGCCGACACAGATGCCGTCGACATGGTACTTTTCCACCCAGAAAAGAGCATTTGCGAGCAAATAGTTCGAGACCTCATGTCTGCCGAAGTTAAAGCCCGACATACCGTGTGCGCGCCGCTCCCCATCCGCACAGTCCTCCTCGTAAAGACAGGTTCCGTCGAAGTGATTCAGTCCGTGAACATCCATCGGGAAACCGGCGGGCATCCAGTCGAGGATTACGCCGATCCCCACCTTATGCAGCTCATTGACGAAATACATGAAATCCTGCGGCGTTCCGTAACGCGCCGTCGGCGCATAGTAGCCGAGCGTCTGGTAGCCCCAGGACTCATCCAGCGGATGCTCCATCACCGGCATAAGCTGTACATGAGAATAGCCCATCTCCCGCACAAACGGAATCAGCCTGTCGGCAATGCTGCGGAAATCAGCATACAGCTGTCCCACCTCCGGCGCCGTAAAAGAGCCGGGATAGAACTCATACACACTGACCGGCACATTTCCCAGCTGCATCCCTGCACGCCGGTTCAGGAACTCCTCGTCCTCCCAGTGAAATTCATACAGATCTGTGATGACAGACGCCGTGTCAGGTCTGAGCTGCGCGGCATTACAGTACGGGTCTGCCTTGAGATAGGTCAGACCGTTCTTCAGCTTTATCTCAAATTTATAATTCTGTCCGATCTCAGCGCCGGGAACAAAGATTTCAAAGATACCGGAGTCCCAGAGCCTCCGCATCTGATGTACTCTGCCGTCCCAGCAGTTAAAATCGCCTACCACGCTGACTCGCAGCGCATTCGGCGCCCATACGGCGAAATAGGCTCCGCTCGCGCCGTCCAGAGCCATGGGATGTGCACCGAGCTTCTCATATACAGTATAATGAATCCCGTTTTTAAATAATTCCGTATCCTTCTTTGAAATCAGCGGTGCAAAGCGGTATGCTTCGCCATGTCTGGAAACCTTCCCGTCCGCTTCCTTTACAACATAGTGGTAGCTGGGCACCTCTCTCTCCGGCATCGGCAGAAATGCCGCAAAATACCCATCCGTATCCGCCATCTCCATCTGAAAGGTCTCCCCCGTGTCATTCAGCACAATCGCAACCTTTTTCGCCGCCGGGAAAAATGCCTGTACCAGCGTCTGGCTTCCGGCATCATGCGGTCCCAGCAATGCGTGCGGATCATCACACTCAGAATAGATAATCTCTTCGATTTTCGGCCAGTTCATCAGACCGTATAACCTCTTATTCATTGTTATCTCCATATCTGCGCACGTTCTTTGCGCATATACTCTATACATCTCGTCCTTACAGTGATACAATAGAACCGTTCCGGCAAAAATAATAGTGTCGGATGCTTCCTACCGTTTTTATTCTATCATGAAATGAATGATCTGTGAACAGAAAGGATATGAAAATTATGACCGATGAAAACAAAAAGTTTCTGGCAAGGATCAACGCCTATGCCGAGGATGTGCTCGGCGAGATCGATCCCCAGAAGACTCCCGTTTCCATGCAGCTTGAAAAGCTGAAGCCCATTATGGAGGAGATCGCCGCCGAGCGGAATGTTCCCCTAGAGGACATCTTCATTCTCTACATGGATTTGCAGAGCGAGGCCTCCTTCACGTCGCAGAAGAAGCTCGAGGACAGTCTGCAGGATTTAAACGACGGCTTCGACGGCAGTATGCCGCTCCTGTTCCGTTAAAAAAAGCGTTGCCGCAGCGGCAACGCTTTTCTCAAGTGCGCGTTGTATAACGCACCTTTTTTACTTTACAATTCTGACTCTGAACACGCCGTCAATCTTCTCCAGCGCTTCTATGATTTCTCCGGTCGGTGTGCTTTCCACATCGATCATTGTGTAAGCGACATCGCCTCTCGACTTGTTCGTCAGCTCACTGATGTTGATGCCCTTCGCACCGAATTCCGCCGTAAACTGTGTGATCATATTGGCAATATTCTTGTGGAAAATGGCAACTCTTCCAGCCTTTGTGCACACGCCCATATCACATGCAGGATAGTTCACACTGTTGCGGATATTTCCGTTCTCCAGATAATCCATCATCTCGGCAACCGCCATGACTGCGCAGTTGTCCTCGGACTCCTCTGTGCTCGCTCCCAGATGGGGAATGACGATACAGCCCTTCTGTCCCGCCGTGGTGGGGTTCGGGAAATCCGAAACATAGCGGGCAATCTTACCGCTTGCCAATCCCTCCAGCACATCCTTCTCGTTTGCAAGCAGGTCTCTCGCAAAATTCAGCAGGATAACGCCCTCCTTCATCTTTGCAATGGACACGGCATTGATCATGCCCTTTGTGGAATCCATAAGGGGAACATGGATCGTAATATAATCACATTCTGCGTAAATGTCATCCACATTCAGCACATGCTTTACGGAACGGCTCAGGTTCCACGCCGCATTGACCGACAGATAGGGATCGTAGCCATAAACCTCCATGCCGAGCGCGACAGCCGCGTTCGCTACCCTCACGCCGATCGCTCCGAGTCCGATGACACCGAGCTTCTTGCCCATGATCTCTGTTCCGGCAAAATTCTTCTTCTCCTTCTCCGCCGCCTTCGCAATGTCTGCGTTGTCCGCCGAAGCCCTGACCCACTCGATGCCGCCGACAACGTCTCTCGCCGCCAGAAGCATACCCGCAAGGACAAGCTCCTTCACGCCGTTTGCGTTTGCTCCAGGCGTGTTAAAGACAACCACACCCTTCTCGGCACATTTATCCAGAGGAATATTGTTCACGCCCGCTCCGGCTCTCGCCACGGCAAGCAGTCCCTCCGGTATCTCCATCTCGTGCATGGATGCACTTCTCACCAGAACACCGTCCGCTTCCTTGATGTCTGCGGTGATCTGGTACTGGTCGCTGAAATTCTTCAATCCCACATCAGCGATGGGATTCAGGCAATTTATTTTAAACATAGGCTCTCCTTTACTTTGCATTCTGCTTTTCAAACTCTCTCATAAATGCAACCAGCTTCTCCACGCCCTCGATCGGCATTGCGTTGTAGATGCTCGCGCGCATACCGCCGACGGTTCTGTGTCCCTTGAGGTTTACGAAGCCTGCCGCCGTAGCTTCCTTGACGAACTTTGCGTCCAGCTCCTCGTCTCCTGTCACAAAGGGCACGTTCATCAGGGAACGATCCTCCTTGCGCACAGTGCCGTGGAACAGCTTGCTCTCATCGAGGAAGTCGTAGAGAACCTTCGCCTTCTTCTCGTTGCGCTCCTTCATAACCTCCAGACCGCCCATCTTCTTCAGCCACTTGAACACCTTGCCGCAGATATAGATGCCGTATGCGGGCGGCGTGTTGTACAGGGAATTGTTGTCCGCATGAATCTTATATCTGAGCATGGTGGGTGTACCCGGAAGCACATCCTCGGTGATCAGATCCTCACGGATGATCACGATAACGACACCTGCAGGTCCAATGTTTTTCTGAACGCCGCCGTAAATCACGCCGTACTTCGTGACATCTACCGGCTCAGACAAAAAGCAGCTGGAAACGTCTGCAACAAGCGGCTTACCCTTTGTGTTGGGCAGAGTCTTGAACTTCGTTCCGTAGATGGTGTTGTTCTCACAGATATAAACATAATCCGCATCCTCACTGATCGGCAGATCCGAGCAGTCGGGGATATAAGAAAAGGTCTTATCCTCCGAAGAAGCGATCTTATTTGCCTTACCGTAAATGGAAGCCTCCTGATATGCCTTCTTCGCCCACTGACCCGTAACAATATAGTCAGCAACCTTATTCTTCATCAGGTTCATGGGAATCATGGCAAACTGCTGGCTGGCGCCACCCTGTAAAAAGAGCACCTTATAATTGTCCGGAATGTTCATGAGTTCTCTCAGATCCGCTTCCGCTTCCTTGATGATTGTATCGTAAGCTTTAGATCGGTGACTCATCTCCATAACGGACATTCCTGTCCCCTTATAATCAAGCATCTCATCAGCAGCTTCGCGCAGAACTTCCTCCGGCAGCACTGCTGGCCCCGCAGAAAAATTGTACACTCTGGACATTTCACATTCCTCCTCAAATTTGTATATGTAGTCTTAGAATAATCTTTCTTTTTGCTTTAGTCAAGTAAATAATTAACTTTTTACATTGATAAACCATCAATAGAACATCACAACGGGCGTTCCAACCTCCACCATATCATACAATTCCGCCATGATTTCGGGCGGTGTATTGATACAGCCGTGGGAACCGTTTTTCTTGTAAATCTCCCCGCCAAACTTTTTCCGCCAGTCCGCGTCGTGGATTCCGACGCCTCCCTTGACCGGCATCCAGTATTTCACGGGAGTTGCATAGTCCGCGCCGCGCAGCACACGGTTCCTCTGCTTGTTGTACACGAAGTTGATTCCCTCCGGGGTTCCCATCCTTCTGCCGGTATTTCCGGTCACAACATCCGTGTCGAGCTTCAGCTCGCCATTCTCATAATAATACATATGCTGCTCAGTCATATCTATTTCAATATAGGTGTTCCCGATGTCGTCAAGACCTCGCACAAAGCCCTCCTGCAGATAGGCGGGCACATGGCTCACCGGCTCCGTCCTCTCCTGCTGCAACGTTTCCATGAGATATGCCGTCTCCGCGTCCGTGTCCAGTCTGGTTCCATAGGTGACGTACTTTACGCTGATCACATCCCCTCTGGTAGCCGGAAACTCGCGCTCCGTATCACAGGTATCGTACCGCTCCGCAAGCTCCCTCACCCATTCCGCGACGCGGCTCTCGTCCACCACCGGCTCTCCACTGTCATCAAGCCGGAGCTCATGTGCCTCATCCGCCGCGAGGAACGAGCTTAAGATACCGGGTGTCAGTGGAATCTGTTCCGCGCCCATGTCATAGGTTATGCTATTCGCGAAGAAATCCTGCAGCCTGCTCCAGATTGCCCTCTGCGAGATGTCCTCGGCACTGTCCTCCCGCACCTCATAGCAGCCGCCCTTCACCAGATCGATATAGGTCACACCGTCCGAGAGACAGCTCTGCACATAATCGATCAGCTTTTGCATGTTGAGTCTGGACTGATTGTGATCCTCAAGGTAATAGCCGTCTTCGCCGAAAACCACGCGACAGCCGATTTCCTTCTCATCCGCCGCCTGCTTTGCAAGCTCCATCTCGTCCACCGCTTCTCTCAGCAGGTTATCGCTCCACCGAAGCTCCGCATCGGCGATTGTCTCCCTGACCGGTTCCTGCATATTGTTCATCCAGAGCACGGAGGAATGCGCCCACAGGTAAGCCTTCAAAGCGGAGGTATAGTCAGGCAGCAGCCCGATGTCCTCCGCCCGCAGCCGCCACTCCTTCCCCTGCTCATCCAGCAGAATGGCCTCCGACAGCTCCGTGCCGGCAGCCAGTTCCTCGTTCACCTGTTCTATTGTCTTTCCGGTACAGTAAACCCCGTTAATCCAAGTGTTCACCGGAAAATTATTCCTGTAATACAGCCCCAGTGCCAGAAATCCGCCGAGTAAAACCAGCAGTCCGCACAGCGGTATCAGTATCAGAATGCGAATCAGTTTTTTCATGATTTCTTTGCAAAGTCGTCGCCGTCAAAGACCTCCGCGATCGGCGCACCTGCCGGAACCATCGGAAATACCTTGTCGTCCTCCGGTATCATGCACTCAATCACGACAGGGCATTTCATAGCGATCGCCTTCTCCAGCGCAGGCTGTACCTCTTCCTTCTTTGTCACCCGGATCGCCGCACAGCCGAGAGCCTCCGCTACCTTACTGAAATCGACCTTGTCATTCAGCACGGTCTGGGAATATCTCTTGCCGTAGAACAGTGTCTGCCACTGTCTCACCATACCGAGCACATGGTTGTTGATCACAACATCGATGATCGGGATATTATAACGGCTCGCGGTCGCCAATTCGTTCATGTTCATCCGGAAGCAGCCGTCTCCCGAGATGTTAAAGCAGATCTTATCGGGCTGCCCGACCTGTGCGCCGATACAGGCACCCAGTCCGTAGCCCATGGTTCCGAGTCCGCCCGAGGAAAGGAAGGTGCGGGGCTTCGTATAATGGAAATACTGCGCCGTCCACATCTGATGCTGTCCGACATCCGTCGTAATCAGTGCGTCTCCTCCGGTCACCTTGTCGATCATCTCTATAATATATGGGCAGGAAAGCTGACTGTCATCATATTTCAGCGGATATTTTTCTTTCAGCTCGCCTATCATCTGCATCCAGTCTGCGTGATCCTGCTTGTTTAGCTTTTTGTTGAGCTGCTGCAGCACAAGCTTCAGATCGCCGACAACTCCGACATTGACGCGGATATTCTTATTAATCTCCGCCGCGTCAATATCAATCTGGATGATCTTGGCGTTCTCGGCAAATTTATGCGGATTGCCTATTACGCGGTCGGAGAATCTCGCCCCCAGCGCAATCAGCAGGTCACATTCGCTCACGCCGAGGTTGGATGTCTTCGTGCCGTGCATACCGATCATTCCGGTATAGCGCGGGCTGTGTCCGTCGAACGCGCCCTTTCCCATCAGCGTATCGCAGACCGGTGCGTCGATGAGCTCGGCAAACTCCGCAACCTCCTCGCAGGCTCCCGAGATCACAGCCCCTCCGCCGAGGTAGATGAACGGCTTCTTCGCCGCCCTTATGTACTCTGCGAGTTCATCCAGCTCCGCATCCGTCCATGTGATCTTTTTCGGCTTCGGCTCAGGCTTTACCGGTGTGTATTCGCAGACCGCCGCCGTCACATCCTTTGTAATATCTACCAGAACCGGCCCCGGTCTTCCGCTCTTTGCGATTTCGAACGCCTTTCGCAGCGTGGGCGCAAGATCCTCTATGTTCTTCACGATATAGCCGTGCTTTGTGATCGGCATTGTCACCCCGGCGATGTCAACCTCCTGGAAGGTGTCCTTTCCGAGCATCGGGAGCGTCACGTTCGCCGTGATCGCCACGATCGGCACGGAGTCCATGTAGGCTGTCGCAATTCCTGTCACCAGATTTGTCGCGCCGGGGCCGCTGGTCGCCATGCAGACACCGACCTTTCCCGTCGCCCTCGCATAGCCGTCCGCCGCGTGCGCAGCGCCCTGCTCGTGGGATGTCAGTATATGTCTGATCTCACTGCTGTGCTTATAGAGCGCGTCATATATGTTCAGGATTGTGCCGCCGGGATAGCCGAAGACCGTATCCACACCCTGCTCCTTCAGGCATTCCACAACTATTTCGGAACCGTTTAACTGCATGTTCTTACCTCCAAAATTTATTTCCAAGTGACGTTGCACAAGGATGCACAGACCACCGCAGGCACGCTTTCGCTACCTTCCGCTCGCAACGGTGCGTAAGTCTCCACAATACGGAGACTAAGCACCGGCGGCTCCAGAGTGCGCTGCTTGCGGTCAGGTGCATCCTGTACAACTGTTATCCAGACTTATAAAAGTTTTGCAATTACTTATTTAGTGCCGGGGATTTCCAGAATGGCTCCGCGGTTTCCGCTTGTCACGAGCTCGCGATAGCGGGAAAGGTAGCCTGTCGTCACCTGCGGCGTTCTGGGCTGCCACTTTGCACGGCGGGCTGCCAGTTCTTCATCCGAAACCTTCACGTTCAGCGTCAGCTCGGGAATGTTAATGCTGATGATGTCGCCCTCCTCGACCAGCGCGATCGGTCCACAGACCGCCGCCTCGGGAGATACATGACCGATGGATGCCCCTCTGGAAGCACCTGAGAAGCGTCCGTCCGTGATCAGTGCGACACTGGAGCCGAGTCCCATGCCGGCGATCGCCGAGGTGGGATTCAGCATCTCACGCATACCGGGTCCGCCCTTCGGCCCCTCATAGCGGATGACAACAACATCCCCCGCAACAATCTTTCCGCCCTTGATTGCGGCGATTGCATCCTCCTCGCAGTCAAATACCCTTGCCGGGCCTTCGTGAACCATCATCTCCTCCACGACAGCCGAGCGCTTTACAACAGAGCCGTCCGGCGCGAGATTTCCCTTCAGCACCGCCAGACCGCCGGTCTTGCTGTAGGGATTGTCTACGGGGCGGATTACCTCGGGATTCCGGTTGACCGCTCCGGCGATATTTTCACCGATTGTCCTTCCTGTCACGGTCATGCACTCCGTGTTCAGAAGTCCGATGTCGGCAAGCTCCTTCATCACGGCGTACACACCGCCTGCCTCGTTCAGATCCTCCATATAGGTAGGACCTGCGGGTGCAAGGTGGCAGAGGTTCGGCGTCTTCTCGCTGATCGGGTTGGCAAAGCTGATGTCAAAATCGAATCCGATCTCATGGGCGATTGCGGGCAGATGGAGCATCGAGTTTGTCGAGCAGCCGAGCGCCATATCGACCGTCAGGGCGTTCATGATAGCGTCCTTTGTAATAATGTCACGCGCGCGGATATTCTTCCGGAACATTTCCATGACAGCCATGCCGGCATGCTTTGCCAGCTTGATTCTCTCGGAGTAGACTGCAGGGATGGTGCCATTGCCACGGAGTCCCATGCCGAGCGCCTCCGTCAGACAGTTCATGGAGTTGGCTGTGTACATTCCCGAACAGGAGCCACAGGTCGGGCAGACCTTGTTCTCAAACTCGCAGACATCCTCCTCGGTCATGGTTCCTGCGGCATAGGCGCCGACCGCCTCAAACATGGAGGAGAGGCTCCTCTTCTGTCCCTTGACATGACCGGCAAGCATCGGCCCGCCGGACACAAACACGGTCGGAAGGTTCAGTCTTGCCGCCGCCATCAGCAGTCCCGGCACATTCTTATCACAGTTGGGAACCATGACAAGCGCGTCAAACTGGTGGGCAATCGCCATGCATTCCGTCGAGTCGGCGATCAGGTCGCGTGTCACGAGGGAATACTTCATTCCGACATGTCCCATGGCAATTCCGTCACACACGGCGATTGCCGGGAAAACCACGGGCACACCGCCCGCCTCGGCAACACCGAGCTTGACCGCATCCACGATCTTGTCTATATTCATATGTCCGGGAACGATCTCATTGTAGGAGCTGACGATCCCGACCATCGGCTTCTTCATTTCCTCCGGGGTAAACCCGAGTGCATTGAAAAGACTTCTTGCCGGTGCCTGCTGCATACCGGCTCTCGCATTATCACTTACCATACTGATCCTCATTTCCGCGCACGATGCTGCGCATTTCTTCCATCTGCTAATTTATCAATATCTCTTACCGGATTCTCTCTGCCAGAAGCGTTCCCATCTGGGAGCAGCCAACCCTTGTACAGCCCTCCGACATGATGTCACCAGTGCGGTAACCATCCTTCAGTACCTGCTTTACGGCAGCCTCAACGGCATCCGCCTCCCTGTCAAGGTCGAAGCTGTAGCGGAGCATCATCGCCGCGCTGAGCACGGTTGCGATCGGGTTTGCAACATCCTTACCCGCAATATCCGGCGCCGAGCCGTGGCTGGGCTCATACAGACCGAACCTCGTGTCATTCAGGCTTGCGCTCGCAAGCATACCGATCGAACCGGTCACCATGCTCGCCTCATCCGACAGAATATCGCCGAACATGTTCTCCGTGAGAATGACGTCGAACTGTGCCGGGTCGCGCACCAGCTGCATCGCACAGTTGTCAACCAGCATATGCTCCAGCTTTACCTCCGGGTAGTCCTTCGCCACCTCCTCGACGACCTTTCTCCAGAGTCGTGAGGAATCCAGAACATTTGCCTTGTCAACACTCGTGACTTTCTTTCTGCGCTTCATGGCAATCTCGAAGCCCTTTATGGCAATTCTTCTGATCTCGTTTTCATCGTAGGTCAGCGTGTCGATTGCCTTGCGCACACCGTTTTCCTCGACCGTTCTTCTCTCGCCGAAATACAGTCCGCCGGTCAGCTCTCTCATGATCAGCATGTCAAAGCCAGCCCTGCTGATCTCCTCCTTCAGCGGACACGCCGCGGCAAGCTCGTCATACAGAACCGCCGGTCTTAAGTTTGCGAAAAGGTTCAGCGCCTTGCGGATTGCCAGCAGCCCCGCCTCGGGACGCAGATTGGGCGGAAGTTTATACCACGGTGATGTCGTCGTGTCGCCGCCGATGGAGCCCATCAGGACAGCGTCAGCCGCCTTTGCCTTTGCGATCGCCTCCTCAGTCAACGGTACACCGTGGACGTCGATGGATGCGCCTCCCATCAGAATATCCTCAAAAACCATCTTATGTCCATAGACCGCAGCAACCTTTTCCAGAACCTTCTTTGCCTCTGCCACAATCTCCGGTCCGATCCCATCTCCGGGAATACAGGTAATATGTAATTCCATAGCCTTCTTCCTTTCCCACTCCCTCTTTCCTCTGCTTTTATGTTTCACAGTGCGAAAGACATTTTCCTATTATATTAACTGAAAAGATGATATTTTTCAACATTATCTTATAATGAATCAAAGAAAAAGGCAATGTCTCCCGACACTGCCCAAAATTTTCCTGCCAAATTTCATGTGTAATTAGTTTGCCTGACTCTCACTAGGCTTCTCAATGCGGCTGATTGCCTGCTTATCCATCGGGATACGGCAGTTCTTGTTGCTGCCGAACTCAACGATAACGGTATCGTCGGCAATATCGATTACCACGCCGTAAAAACCGGAGGTTGTCAGAACACAGTCACCGATTGCCAGCTGTGAAAGCATGGCAGCCATTTTTTTCTTTTCCTTGCTCTGGGGTCTGAATAAGAAGAACCACATTGCAAAAAAGAAAATTGCATATACGGCGATCATTGTGATCAGGCTTCCGACCGATCCGCCCCCTTCTGTCGTTGTTGCTGCTGTCTCAGATAATAAAATTCCCATTTTATTCCTCCATAATTTAAGTTATTTCGTCAGGGCAGCCCTGCCCTCCGTCACTCTCTAAAACGATATGATACACAAAAAACTGCTGTCAAGCAAGCATTTTATACATTTTTTAGTATTTGCTGCGCAGCAGACGCTTTTACGGATGCCCCGGGACTGAGCCGTTACTCTCCCCGCATTCCTTCCAGCTTGTGCTTTTTGTATTCCGCAAACCTGCCCTCGTCCAGCGCATCCCTGATCTCTTCCATCATCGTGTTATAGAAATAGAGATTATGCAGCACGCAGAGCCGCATACCGAGCATTTCCTTCGCCTTCAGCAGATGGCGGATATAGGCTCTGGAATAACGTCTGCACGCCGGGCATCCACAGCCTTCTTCAATCGGTCTGTCGTCCAGCTCATATTTCGCATTGAACAGGTTGATCTTTCCATGGTTCGTGTAGAGATGTCCATGCCTGCCGTTTCTGCTCGGATAGACACAGTCAAAGAAATCGACGCCGCGCTCCACACCCTCCAGAATGTTGGCGGGTGTCCCGACACCCATCAGGTAGGTCGGCTTGTCCTTCGGCAGATACGGCACGACCTCGTCCAGAATGTGATACATCTCCTCGTGCGTCTCGCCGACCGCAAGCCCGCCGACCGCATAGCCGTCCAGCTCCAGCTCCGAAATTCTCTTTGCATGTTCGATGCGGATGTCCTCATAGACAGCGCCCTGATTGATTCCGAAGAGCAGCTGGTTTTTATTGATCGTATCCTCCAGTGAGTTGAGTCTGTTCATCTCACGCTTACATCTCTCGAGCCATCTCGTTGTCCTCTCGACGGATGCCTGCACATACGATCTCTCCGCCTTGCTGGGGGCGCACTCGTCAAACGCCATTGCAATCGTGGAAGCAAGGTTCGACTGGATCTGCATGCTCTCCTCCGGCCCCATGAAAATCTTGTGACCGTCAATATGGGAGTGGAAGTAAACGCCCTCCTCCTTTATCTTTCTCAGTCCGGCGAGGGAAAACACCTGAAATCCGCCGGAATCCGTCAGTATGGGCTTATTCCACGACATGAACTTATGAAGACCGCCCAGCTTTTTTACGATTTCATCCCCGGGGCGCACATGAAGATGATAGGTATTCGACAGTTCAACCTGTGTCTTAATCTCTTCCAGATCAGAGGTGGCAACAGCGCCCTTGATCGCAGCGACCGTTCCGACATTCATGAACACAGGCGTCTGTATCACGCCGTGCACCGTCGTCAGCTCCGCTCTCTTTGCTCTGCCCTCCTGCTTTAAAATCCGATACATATTAAAAATATTCCTCCCAAAATTCTTCCAGTGTAATTCCCTGCTCCGTGATCAGGGTAGCGGCCTCCGCGCCGACATAGCGGAAATGCCAAGGCTCGTATTCGATTCCGGTGATGTCCTCCTTACCCTTCGGATAGCGCAGGATGAAACCATATTTACAGCTGTTCTCCGCGAGCCATTTTCCGGCAGCCGTCTTTGCAAATCCCTCGTTCAGGGCAACATAGGTATCCGTGACAATATCCAGTGCAAGACCGATCTGGTGCTCGCTGGCATTCGGCACTGTCACCGCCTGACTTGCCAGCTGGTAAGCCTCCATATAAGACAGTCCGCGCTTCATATATTTCCTAATCTTCCGGTTAAACAGCATCTCCTGATATTGCAGATCGCGGTAAGGCGAACAGATTGCAAGCGTCACACCGTCGTCCTTCGCCGCCTGTATCATGTCCAGAAGGTCGTCGATAATCCGCTCGTCGCAGTGCATGATTCCCTTCATCGTACTGATATTTCCGAGCGGCACTTCCTCCTCGTAGCCGTCGGGGATGGAGTGCTGCTTGTTAATCAGTATCAGCCGCCAGTCATCCTCGGAGAATTCATAAACTGTGTCCTCCTCTGACGTTTCCGGCTTTTCCTGTTCTCCAGCAGTCTCTCCTGCCGAAAGCCTGTCCTGATTATAGTCGAGGATATCCGAAGTACTGTAGCACTCGACAATATCCATGCCGTGCGCCGTATCCTGCAGTCCATCTTCCTCTGTCAGAATCTCATCCTCCTCGAGCAGAATATCCTCCAGGTTGATTTCCTGCTCCTCCGCCAGCACAATATCCTGTGCCTCATCGGAGATCGGGTTCCACTCTTCCGTGTTTTTACTGCCGCTCACAAACGCTGGAAAAGTGAAGCTGCTGTAGACAACGGAAAACAGGAGTACGATTCCGAGCGTGGCCAACCGCTTCCCATTCCCTCTCAGATATGCCGCCACATGGAAAAAAAACATTCCCACTGCCATCACGGGAATGATACAGAAACGACAGACAATATTCTTTTTTCCTATTTTCAGCAGTCTCCTGCGAAACCGTTCCTCGGATGACGTTTTCATTTGTGTTTAGCCTTTGATTCTCTGTGCCGCCTGATCCGGCATTTGTATACAACTGTTTTAAGCATAGCATATTTTTCCCAAATGTACACATGTTTTTCAAAAAAGTTGCCATTTTTACAGGATTAAAGTACAATATAGCAAAAACGGATGTGTAGGTTTCCGCGAGTGACGTTGCACAGAATGCACAGACCACCGCAGGCACGCTCTCGCTACCTTCCGCACGCAGCGATGCATAAGTCTCCAAAGTACGGAGACTAAGCACCGGCGGCTCCAGAGTGCGCTGCTTGCGGTCAGGTGCATTCTGCACAACTATGGCTTGGGATGTAACGTTTTGCAATACCTAATATCCAGCAAATACGGAGGGAAAAGATGGCAGGATCAACAATAGGAACAATATTCAGGATTACTACATGGGGGGAATCGCACGGAAAGGCGCTCGGCGTTGTGATCGATGGCTGTCCCGCAGGGCTTGCGCTCACAGAGGCCGACATTCAGGAGTATCTGGATCGCAGGAAACCGGGCACAAGCAGTCTCACCACGCCGCGGAAGGAGGCAGACTGTGTCGAGATCCTCTCCGGCGTCTTCAACGGACTGACGACCGGCACGCCAATCTCCCTGATGGTAAGGAATACCTCCCAGCATTCCGCCGACTATGACGAAATCGCCTCCTATTACCGTCCCGGCCATGCAGACTATACCTTTGATGAAAAATATGGTTTCCGCGACTACCGCGGGGGTGGGCGCTCCTCCGGGCGTGAAACCGTTGGACGTGTCGCCGCCGGAGCTGTCGCCGCCAAGCTGTTGAAGGAATTGGGTGTCATTGTCTGCGCCTACACGCGCTCGATCGGTCCGATAGAGATTGATCCCGAACGCTTCGACCGTTCCTTCATCCTCTCCACGCCGACCGCCATGCCTGACCGGACGGCAAGCGAGGCGGCTGTCGCCTGTCTTGAGGAGGCAAAGAAGAATGGTGACTCCATCGGGGGCTGTATGGAATGTATCGTGGACGGTCTCCCCGCCGGAATCGGCGATCCGGTGTTTGAGAAGCTGGATGCGAACCTCGCAAAAGCCATTATGTCCATCGGGGCGGTCAAGGCGGTGGAAATCGGAGACGGCTGTCAGGTCTCCCGCCGGACAGGCAGCGAGAACAATGATTTCTTCTGTATCAGAGACGGCGAAGTCTCCAAAAGGACGAACCACGCGGGCGGTATCCTCGGCGGCATCAGCGACGGCAGCCGCATTCTGATCCGCGCACATGTAAAGCCGACGCCCTCCATCTTCCAAACCCAGCAGACCGTCAATAAAGCCGGGGAAGAAATCGGCATCAATATCAAGGGGCGCCACGACCCCATCATCGTTCCCCGGGCTGTGGTCGTCATGGAATGCATGACCGCCCTCACACTCCTCGATGCCATGCTGGTAAATATGTCCGCAAGAATGGATCACATAAAAGATTTCTATCGAAAGTAACAGTTCCACCATTAAAAGCAGCCGGTCAGAAATTTCTTCTGACCGGCTGTCTGTGTTTACCGTTATTGTTATGCTATGCTTATATTTTATGGAAGATAATGCAGTTCGGCACATTGACCTTAATCGGCGCACCGTTCATGATCAGGGTTCCACGCTCAATATCGACATGGAAGAATGTCATGTCATTCGACTCATGGTTCAGTGACACAAGAAACTTGTTGTTTGGGAACAGCGCCGCATCCTTCGGATACTCTCCACTGATCGGAAGACTGAATACCTTGGTCAGCATTCCGGTCTGCTCATCCACGCTGAAAAGCACAGCGGAATTATCTCCTGCCACGGTGCTTAAAAGATATTTGTGATCCTCTGAGAATGTCAATGCGCTGGTAGCGTTGGAGCTTCCTCTCTCAAGCTTTGCTGTCTCAACTGTCTGAATTTTCTCAAATACCGGCTGTCCATCCTTATCTTCATAGGAATAGACATCGATATAGCACTTCCACTCATGTACAATGTAGATAAAGCGTCCGTCCTTGGAAATCTTGATATGTCTGGGCGCTGACTCTATCTCGCTTCGGATGACATCCGCAAGGGAGACCTTGCCGTTCTCCACATCAAAGCGGTAGACATTGACATGATCCATTCCCTGATCGGCAACCAACAGATATTTATTGTCATGTGTCATTCTCGCGCAGTTGATATGCGGTCTGAAATTCCTGTCTGCCAGACTTCCGAGACCCTTATGGAAGATTTCATCTGTGATCTCGCCGATGGAGCCATCCTCCTTCAGCTTCAAAACCGTGAGTTTTCCGTCATGGTATCCCGCCACGAACAGATAGCTGTCCGTATAGTCGGTAGATACATAGCATCCTCTCATGCCGTTGATCGGTGCAAAATTTAAGAGCTCCAGCCCTCCGTCCTTCTTGATCGTATAGGATTCCACGCCGAAGTCCGTGATGGAATACAGATATTTCCCATTATGCGAAATCGTCACATAGGAGGAGTTGGTGATCTCCACCTGATCCTTTTCGATAAAACGACCGTTCACCATATCGACGTCATATATTTTTATTCCGTGGTTATCTCCCTGTGTATAGGTGGAGACATATGCCACATATTTTTCCTTTCCCATGCGGAATACCTCCTTCTGCTTTCCCTAAATATAGCACAAAACGAAGCAATGTAAAACCTTTTTTTCTTTTTCTCACATAATTAGACTTTCAGGGGCAAATCCTGTCAAATATTCGTTGACTTTCTGGGTAGAAGTGTATAAAATTTATGGCAGTATGCATCGATACGGATGCCTGAAAAATTTTGAATTTTAAAGGAGAGTTGCAGCATGAAAGACGCTCTTGTTGATCTGGTCAATATTTCAAAATCTTATGACGGACAGCTGATTCTGGACGAACTGAATCTCTATATCCGCCAGAACGAGTTTCTGACCCTGCTTGGCCCCAGCGGCTGTGGTAAAACCACAACTCTCCGCATTCTCGGCGGTTTTGAAAAACCCGATAAGGGACAGGTCATCTTTGAGGGGCAGGACATCACACAGCTTCCCCCGAACAAGCGGAACCTGAATACCGTCTTCCAGAAGTATGCACTCTTCACGCATATGGATGTCGCGGAAAACATTGCTTTCGGATTAAAGATCAAGGGCAAGAGCAAGTCCTATATCGACGACAAGATCAAGTATGCCCTGAAGCTGGTAAACCTTGACGGTTATGAGCACCGTATGCCGGACTCTCTCAGCGGCGGTCAGCAGCAGCGTATCGCCATTGCCCGCGCTATCGTAAATGAACCGAAGCTCCTTCTCCTCGATGAACCTCTCGGCGCGCTCGATCTGAAGCTGCGTCAGGACATGCAGTATGAGCTGATCCGTTTAAAGAACGAGCTTGGTATTACCTTTATCTATGTCACACATGACCAGGAGGAAGCCCTCACGATGTCCGACACGATCGTTGTCATGAATCAGGGCTATATCCAGCAGATCGGCACGCCGGAAAAGATATACAACGAACCCGAAAACGCTTTTGTCGCTGACTTTATCGGCGACAGCAACATTCTCAGCGCAACTATGCTGCAGGACAGACTGGTAGAAATCCTCGGCGCAAAATTTGCCTGTGTCGATGAGGGCTTCGGCATCAACAAGCCGGTGGATGCCGTCATCCGTCCCGAGGATGTCGAGCTGGTGGAACCCTCTCAGGGAACCATTCAGGGTGTTGTCACGCACATCATCTTCAAGGGTGTGCACTACGAGATGGAAGTCACTGCCAACGGCTACGAATGGCTCGTTCATTCGACAAAGATGTTCCCTGTGGGCACTGCTGTCGGCATCCAGATTGATCCGTTCAACATCCAGATCATGAACAAACCGGAATCCGAGGACGAGGAGGCTGTTGGAGTCAATGAATAAAAAGATGCTGTCGATTCCTTTTCTCTTCTGGTCAGCGCTATTCATTATCGTGCCGCTGTGCATGGTGTTCTACTACGGGCTGACCGACAAGAACGGAGTCTTTACCTTAAGTAATATAGCGGCGATCGCCACGCCCGAGCATTCCAAGGCACTCTGGGAGTCCGTCAAGCTGTCCGTGGTGAGCACTGTGATCTGCTTCCTGCTCGCCTACCCCCTCGCAATGATTCTGAGCCGGGCCGGGACCAGCAGGGATTCCTTTATTGTGCTGATTTTTATTCTGCCGATGTGGATGAACTTTCTGCTGCGCACTCTGGCATGGCAGACACTTCTGGAGAAGACCGGCGTGATCAACAGCATTCTTGAGCTGCTGCATCTGCCCTCCCTGAATATCATCAACACACCGTCAGCGATTGTGCTGGGCATGGTTTACAACTTCCTGCCCTTTATGGTTCTGCCGATTTATAATGTGCTCGTAAAGATAGATGTCAACATGATCAATGCCGCCAGAGATCTGGGTGCCAACAGTGTCCAGACTTTTTTCAAGATCATTTTTCCCCTGAGCATTCCGGGCATTATCAGCGGCATTACAATGGTTTTCGTTCCTGCCCTGACAACCTTTGTCATCTCAAAGATTCTCGGTGGCAGCAAGATCCTGCTGATTGGAAACGTCATCGAACAGGAATTTACCCAGACGGGCAACTGGCACCTCGGAAGCGGACTTTCCATCGTGCTCATGCTGTTCATCATCTTTAATATGGTAATCAGCGCCGTCACAGATAAAGAAGGGGAGGCGAATTCACTATGAAAAACGCTGCCAGAAGAATCTATATTGCTCTGATCTTTATCTTCCTCTATGCGCCTATTGCCACGCTGATCGTACTCTCCTTCAACGCGAGCAAAACAAGAGCGAAATGGGGCGGCTTTACGCTGAAATGGTATCAAAGTCTCTTCCAGAACGATGTCATCATGCAGGCTCTCTGGAATACGCTGGCGATTGCCCTGCTCTCTGCAGTCATTTCGACTGTCATCGGCACAATCGCCTGTATCTCTTTGCAGGCAATGAAGAAAAAAGCACGGACCATCAGTCTCGGAATCGCCAATATCCCGATGCTGAACGCCGACATCGTCACAGGTATTTCCCTGATGCTGCTCTTTATCAGCCTCGGAATGAAGTTTGGCTTTCTCACAATCCTGATGGCACATATCACCTTCAACATCCCTTATGTGATCCTCAGTGTCATGCCCAGGATGAAGCAGCTGAACCCGAATACCTACGAGGCGGCTCTCGATCTCGGTGCCTCACAGCTGCGCGCTTTTTTCAAGGTCGTCTTTCCCGACCTGCTCCCCAGTATCCTCTCCGGCTTCCTGATGGCATTCACTATGTCGCTGGATGATTTCATTATCACGCACTTTACAAAGGGGCCTGGAATCGATACGTTGTCAACAAAGATTTATACCGAAGTAAAAAAAGGAATCAAGCCCGAGATGTACGCCCTTTCGGCGATCATCTTTGTCTCGGTTCTGATTTTGCTTCTGCTTGTCAATTACACACCTAAGAAAAAGGCAAAATAAGTCATATACGAGGAGGAAAATTTTATGAAAAAAGGTATTGCACTGCTGCTCTGCACAGCTCTTGCCGTCGGTACTCTGACCGGCTGCGGTTCCGAGAAGGGCGGCGAAAACGGTGTCGTCTATGTCTACAACTGGGGAGAATACATTGATCCTCAGACGCTCGACATGTTCGAGGAGGAGACCGGAATCAAGGTCATCTATGACGAGTTCGAGACGAACGAAGCCATGTACCCCAAGGTTGAGGCTGGATCTTCCGCCTATGATGTCATCTGCCCTTCCGACTACATGGTCAATAAGATGATTGAGAACGGACTGCTGCAGGAACTGAACTATGACAATCTTCCGAATGCCAAGGCAAATATCGGCGCCCAGTATTTCGAGCAGGCTGAGGGATTTGATCCCGGCAACAAGTACTGCATCCCCTACTGTTGGGGAACGGTCGGCATTCTCTACAACAAGACCATGGTTGACGAGCCTGTCACCAGCTGGTCTATCCTCTGGGACGAGAAATATGCCGACAATATCCTGATGCAGGATTCCGTCCGCGATCTGTTTATGGTGGCGCTGAAATTAAAGGGCTATTCCATGAACACCTTAGACGAGTCTGAGCTTCAGGAGGCAAAAGAAGCTTTGATTGCACAGAAGCCTCTTGTACAGGCATATGTCGTTGATCAGGTCCGCGACAAGATGATCGGCGGTGAAGCGGCACTCGGCGTTATCTACTCCGGCGAAGCCATCTATACCAAGCGTGAAAACCCTGATCTCGAATACGTCATCCCCGAGGAAGGCACAAATGTATGGATTGACGGCTGGGTCATCCCGAAGAACGCTCCCAATAAGGAAAATGCCGAAAAATTCATTGATTTCATGTGCCGCGGCGACATCGCACTGTTGAACTTTGAATACATTACCTACTCTACTCCGAACACCATCGCACAGGAGCAGATTGAGGACGAGGACATCCGAAATTCCGAAATTGCTTTCCCCGACCTCTCCAAGTATAACCTCGAAACCTACCTCTATCTCGGTGAGGACGGCGATGAGCTCTACAACAACATCTGGAAGGAAATCATGTCCAACTGACGTGTGCCGCAAGACACACTGATAAGGGCGGATGAACCCATAACTGAGTTCATCCGCCCTTTCTTATTCTATCTTGTCCTATCCTTATTATCAGGTCTCAGGCAGCTTTTTAATAATCGTTTTATAGATATGAATCAGGAATGTCAGTGACACCGCCAGAGACATCAGCTCCGCGATCGGGAATGCCCACCATACCGCATGAAGCCCGCCCAGCCTTGAAAGAATATAGGCGGCGGGAACCAGCGCAAAGAGCTGGCGCATGATGGATACCAACATACTGAATACAGCTTTCCCAAGCGCCTGAAATACCGTTCCCGAGACAATGCAGAACCATGCGATCAGGTAATGCACCCCGATGATGCGGAGTGCCGGTATGCCGATGATCAGCATGTCCTCCGACGCCTCAAACATTCCGAGGAGCACCTGTGGAATCGCCTCAAAGCAGACAAAGCCGATAAAGGTCAGGCAGAATGCCACAATCATACTCAGCTTGATCGTCTGCATCATGCGCTTCCGCTTTCTCGCTCCATAGTTGTAAGCAATGATCGGCGTAATGCCGTTGTTCAGCCCGAACAGTGGCATGAAGAAAAAGCTCTGTAGCTTGAAATACACGCCGAATACCGCTGTTGCCGTGGAGGAGAAGGTAATCAGTATCCGGTTCATGCTGTAGGTCATGATCGAACCGATCGACTGCATGATAATAGATGGAACACCAACCGCGTAAATCATCCCGATGATCTTCCCGTCCGGTCTGTATCCCCTGAATGTGAGCTTTACCTCATGGTTATATTTGAAGTTGCAGACAGCCGCCACCACCGCGGAAACACACTGTCCGATAACGGTCGCAACGGCCGCTCCGGTGACACCCATCTTCGGTGCTCCGAGCAGTCCGAAAATCAGAATCGGATCCAGAACAATATTTGTCAGCGCACCGCTCAGCTGGGAAATCATACTGAAAATCGTCTTTCCGGTCGAGGTGAGCAGTCTTTCAAAAAAGAACTGACCCAAAATTCCGAAAGAAAAAATCATAACCGTGCTAAGGTAGTCAATTCCCATTTCCATGATCTCTGGGTCGGCTCCTCCGATCTGGCTGAGATAAAATGGCTTTACCACGGTAAATCCCAATATTAGAAATACGAGATAGCTGATCACATACAAGACAGCGGCATTTGCTGCCGTCCGGTTTGCCCTGTCCGTATTTTTCTCTCCGAGAGATTTGGACAGCAGCGCATTCATACCAACACCCGTACCGCTTCCCACCGCAATCAGCAGGGTCTGCAGCGGAAATGCCAGCGAAACGGCAGTCAGCGCATTTTCGGACATCTTTGCCACAAAGATACTGTCAACAATGTTATATAGAGCTTGTACCAACATGGAGATCATCATCGGAAGGGACATATTAAACAACAGCTTTCCCACCGGCATAGTTCCCATCTTGTTTTCCGTAATCGGTATTTTCGTACTTTCCTGATTCATTTTATCCTCATTTCCGCAGTTTTCCTGCACTATCCTGTTTCTTCATACCACAGGGCAAACCCATAAGATTTGCCCTGTGCCGGATTTCTGTTTAATTAATTGCGCCCACAGCCACAATCGTTGTCACGTCTGTCTTCTCCGCACCTGTCTTCCCCACGTCTGGGCATGGGCGGATAATCCTGCCATGGTGGGGGAACCATTCCCGGACCGTCGCAGACAGCCTGTTCCCTCTCCCTTGCCTCGCGGACATCCCTCAATGCCTCCCTGGCATCCTCTCTCGCCTCTCTCGTCGCTTCTCTTGCCCGCTCACATCTGCAGGACGGTCGGTTGTTGCAGCCGCCGTTATTGCTGTTGCCACAGCCGTTGCCTCCGTTGTTGCCGCAGCCTCCACGACCGTTACCGCAGCCTCCGCAGCCGAAGAGTAACAACAAAATAATCCAATTCATATGCTCACCATAATTTCCTGTTTTTATGGTATCATATGCGGCATACAGGCTCTCCGTGCAAGCCTCTTATTTCTTCTTTTTCACCAGCTCCCTGCGGATGTATGCGAAGGTCTTCGCCTCCCCCTCGTTGGCAAGCATACGCAGAAACCGCTCCAGTTCCCTCGCTGTCCGCGGGTGGATCAGGTCGTGTCTGGTTCCCTGTAGATAATATTCCAGAGGTGCCGCGTCCGTGTAGTCCTTTCCCTTGTATACCTTGCTCGCAGCGATCCTGTCCATGATCATCTCCGCAAGATACCGGTCGGGCATCGGAACCGGAACCATACAGCCCTTCTTTCCCGGCTCATCCGAATAGTCCTGCCAATATTCATAATGATGCTTATTTCTTCCCTTGTGATGCATCCATGCGGTAGAATAGCCGATTTCCTCCCGCTCCGCATTATTCGGGCTGCGCGTTCCCTGATAGTATTTCGCACCGACCCGAAACTCCGTCGGGCTGTACTTCGACAGGTCGTGAAGAAGCCCCTGTCTGTATAATCCGATCCTGAAGCATCCCTTTGCCACAAGAATCTTATGGTGTGTGATTGTCTTAAAGTGACTCCAAGCCTTTCCCATTGCCTTCTGCTGCTTTGTCTTTCCTTTCTGTCTCCTGCTGTGGCTCCTGCCGTCTGACCTTTCTGTCCTTTCGCTTACCCGCCTTTTCCGGCTCCGCGGCACTGATATACAATGCAATGCTTCGCGGTGCAACCTGACAGCTGTTGCCGGACTCTCCCGTTTCCTCCTGCGGAAGAAGCGCATTGTCCTCCGCAGTCGTCAGCACAAGCTCCCACCGCATATTCTTCGGCAGTCTCGGCAGAGCGAGTGAATGTCTCTCCCAATGCATATTGATTGCAATATAGAGAAAAGCATCCTCCTGTCCCTCATCGGTTCGCGCATATTTGCCGCACAGCATCATGCCGATGCTCCTGCTGTGGTGCTCCGTCTGCGGTCTCCACGCGCTCTCTCCGTGGTAGGAAAGATCAGGATAATCGCAGGAAAGGTAATCCATCAGCCGCAGCTCCCTCGCCGGGTGAAGGATGGGATGCATCCGGCGGAATGCCGCAAGCTGCTTCCAGAACTCCAGAAGCTCCTGATTCTTCTCCTGCTTTCCCCAGTCGAGCCAGCCGATTGCATTGTCCTGACACCATGGATTATTGTTTCCCTTCTGGGAATTGCCAAATTCATCTCCCATAAAGATCAGAGGTGTGCCCTGTGACAGCATGATCAGACAGATCGCATTTTTCATCTGTCTGATCCGCAGCTGTCTGACCTTACGGCTTTTCGTCGTTCCCTCTTCACCGCAGTTCCAGCTGCAATTATAGTCGTTTCCGTCCCGGTTCTCCTCGCCGTTGCCCTCATTATGCTTTCTGTCGTAGGAGACAAGGTCAGCCAGCGTGAAACCGTAGTAATTCGTCAGATAATGCACCACCCCTGCCCTTGCAGGAATGTAACGCATATTCTTAAGCACGCTGTTCATCATGTTTTCATCGCCCTTTAAGAAGCGGCGCATTTCATACAGAAAGCTGTCATTATACTCTGCAAGATGCGGATACTGCGGCATTCTGTCCCTGCCATAGACCGCCTCGGCATTTATGCCGTAGTACATAAACTTCTTATCCGCGAGGAGCGGGTCTGCCGCAAGCAGCTCAATGGGAAGATCTGTTCCCAGCAGGTGAAAACCATCCACATGATATTCCAAAGTCCAGAAGCGCAGAATATCCGATATATCATTTCTGTCAACCTGGTCTGGGAAATAAAACTGCATCACAAGCTCCATCCCGTTTCTGTGTAGCGCCTTCACCAGATCACGAAATTCGGTCGCCGCATCCTCCGATGCGGCATAGGCCTGCTTCGGCGCATAATAAAAGCCACGCTTATAGCCCCAGTAATTCACTCTGCTCTCCGGCTGGATGCGGGGTGCGCCCTGCGGCGGAGCTTCCACTTTTTCCAGCTCCAGAAATTCATAAGCAGGCTGAAGCTCAAGCGTTGTGACACCAATTTCCTTCAGATAGGGAAGCTTCTCAAGAATCCCGGCGAAGGTTCCCCTGTTCATCACCTTTGATGATACATGTCTGGTAAAGCCCCTGACATGCATGCAATACATTACCGTCCGGTCATAGGGAAGCGCCGGACATTTATCGTCCTCCCAGTCATAATATTCCGGAAGAAACCCCGCGCGCAGCTCCTCTCCGGAGCGCTCCTTTCCATACGGAAGCTTTTCCGGAAAGATCCTGCCATGTTCGTCCGGCACAAGCCTGTCCGCCTGATAAAACTGATAGACCACCTGCTCCGGCTGAATATTCGCCACGAGCTTACAGTAGATCTCACCCGTGCGATCCTCCTCGGTAAACGGAATCCTCTGTCTCTCCTCCCCCGTCAGGGCATCATACAGTACGATTCCGCAGTCCGCGGTTACGGAGACAAAGGAAAAACAGATTCCGCCGGCTTCACGGCGCGCCCCCAGAGGGTATGGATTCATTCTTTTCATCATATATCGTCACAAGTCCTTTCTCCGTATGCTGTCTGTTCCATTATAAAGTATGTGCCGAAAAATCACAAGACGACTTTTTCATCATTGAATTGACAAATATCTAAAATACGATATGATACAAGGAGTAGAAAACAGGAGGATTTTCCAGTGAAAAATTTTCAATCAAAAAAGAAATATTTCATAGCTATTATAATTCCGGTACTGGTTCTCATCTGCCTGATCGCGTTCTCCTTCCTGCCGGACAGGCAGGGACTTCTCACATTACTCACCGTTTCTTCCAGCGAACCGGCGGCCGTTTCGACAGAAGTCACCACACCCGAGCCGACTGCCACACCCGAGCCGACACCGACTCCCGAGCCGACCGAACCACCTTTTGTGGAGTATGACATTTTCCTCATGGCACTCGGCGATAACCTCATGCACATGGGTATCGTCAACACCGGCAAGCTCCCGGACGGCACCTATGATTATTCCTTCCTCTTCCAGAATATCACTGATTTTCTGGATGCCTCCGATATCCGGGTCATCAATCAGGAAACCATCCTCGGCGGAAACGAGCTTGGCTTTTCCGGCTACCCGCGCTTCAACTCCCCTACCGAGGCAGGCGATGCCATCGCTGCGGCAGGCTTTAACATCGTCCTCCATGCGACAAATCATGCCGCCGATCAGGGCGTAAAGGGCATCCGCAACTGCGTTGCCTATTGGAACGAAGAACATCCCGACATTCTGATGACCGGTATCTATGACAGGGAAAATGTTCCCGCAGAAGACATTCCTCTACTGACCATCGGGGATGTCACCTTTGCCATTCTAAACTATACTTATGGCCCAAATGCGCAAACGATCCCGTCCGATCTGCGGGAGCATTTGAATATGCTATGCGCCTACAACGAAAAGAACGGACTGATTGATTTTACCACACTGAATCCAAAGGTTCTGGAGGACATCCGGCAGGCGGACGAGCTTGCCGACATCGTCATCGTCTTCCCCCACTGGGGAACGGAATACCAGTCAAAGCCCTCCAGCTACCAGAAAGAATTTGCGGAAGAAATGACGCAGGCGGGAGCAGACCTCATCATCGGCACCCATCCCCATGTTCCACAGCCGGTCGAGGAAATCGTCTCGGAGAACGCCAACACTGCTCTCTGCTATTATTCCCTCGGCAACTATGTCTCCACACAGAAGCAGACGCTCTCCATGCTGGAAGGCATGGCGTGGGTCACATTCCATGTGACGGAGGACGGTGTGTCGATCAATAAGGAATCCTCTGGCGTCCTTCCTCTTGTCTGCCATTATGTGAGCGGTCCTGTCCGTCTGGAGAATGTCTATCTTCTGGAGGACTACACCGAAGAGCTGGCGGCAAAGCATGGCATTCGCAGCTACGGCGGCGTGACCCTCCGGCTGTCCGATCTTCAGACACGCTGCGCCGAAATCTTCGGTGACTGGGTTCTGACGCGCTCCGACATTCTGGGTGCCAACTAATCAATCACATTCTTGACGCCCAGAATGTTATCATATGTTGCGTCGCTGATAATGACACCCTTTCTGGAATTTGCGGAATGTATGATCTGTCCGCCGCCGATATACAGTCCGACATGTGTACATTTCTTCGAGCCATAGCAGATGATGTCACCCGGCTGTGCCTCGCTGTAATCAATGCTTCTTCCCGAGCTGGACAGCTGTCCGCTCGGCGTTCTGCTGACAGAATAGCCGAACACTGCGTAGATCAGGCTGGTAAAGCCGGAACAATCCGTGCCGCTCTCCAGCGAGCTTCCGCCGTGAACGTAACGGTTTCCGAGAAACTGCATCGCATAGTCGACGATCTCGGACCGCAGCTCAGAGCTGGTGCTATAATCTCCGGACGGCGGTGTCACAACCACAGTCGTATTCTCGGCTGCCGCTGTTTCGGGTACGCTCTGTCTCTCCTCAAGCGCTCTCTTCGCCGCAAGCTCCGCCGCTTCCTCCTCCAGCGTCTTGGCATAGATAAACTCTTCCTTCACCGTGACATACTGGGCAGCGACATATCCCGTCTTCGTCTCCGTGTACTGAACCTTCATCCATTCTCCGAAATTTTCGAGAATCTGTACCTTTTCCCCTCTGTCAACATAGCCGATTCTGCCGGATTCTACGTTCGCCTCCTTGCGCACATTCAGTCTGTCTACCTCCACAACAGCGTACCTCGTGACATAATCCTCGATCGCGTCCTCTGCCGCCGCCCCGTACAGAAAAAACTCTGACTTTATATATCCCTCCACATTGCCGGAGACAATGCGGAACCACTCTCCGTCCTCTCCGTCCGTCGTCTCTAAAATCTGCGCCACCGCACCATGATATATTTTTCCCACGATGGTGCTCGACGTATTCGGCTCCGTCCTGACATTGACATAGTGTGTCACGTTTGCAAGCGCAAGGTCAGCGTACTCGCTCTCCGTTTCCTCGTCTTCCTGCATTGCTGCATTTCCATCCTGCACCTCGGCTCCTTCTCCTGCTGCGACTCCCGCCTGCGTCATAGGAACAGCCTCCGTCCCGATGCTGCCCGTCAGTGGTGCCGCCTGATCCGAAACGCCCAGATACGGTATACCGTTCCAATCAAGGCTTGCACGGATACCCCCATACAGGTCGAGCGGCTCCTGTGCAGCCGCATCCTGTGCAGCAACGTCCTGCTGTGCCTGTAGCTTCACAGCAGACGCAGACGTTTTCCCAGACTCCTCGTCTGCGGTCGGTGACGACATATCCACCATGGTTTCCTGTGTATCTTCCGATATTTCATTTGTATCTTCCATGTTTACCGCAGAAACACTCCCTGTCTCAACCGACGCCGCCTCCGAATAGAGACCTGCGGCGAGCAGCCCTACGATAAACACACTGATCATTTTGTATTTCATGACTTTATCCTCCGTATACGGAATATCCGATAATTGCAAACCTCATAAACTTGCGAACCCAACAGTTGCACGGAATGCACCTGACCACAAGCAGCGCACTCTGGAGCCGCCGGTGCTTAGATGCCGTGCTGTGGCATCTTATGCACCGCTGCGTGCGGAAGGTAGCGAGAGCGTGCCTGCGGTGGTCTGTGCATTTCGCGCAACGTCACTCGTCCTGTGTCGAACAGTTCAGCTCGCGCCATTCGCAAAGTCGCGCTTACGCGCTTTCCGTCGCTGCCGCGACTTCCTTTGCTCATAGGCGGGCGCTCTTCTCACGAACATGTCGGTTCGCAAAATCATGCAAGCATGATTTTGCGAACACGCATGTTCCGACTTCCCTAACAGTTCAGCTCGCTCCCATTCGCAAAGTCGCGCTTACGCGCTTCCCGTCGCTGCCGCGACTTCCTTTGCTCATAGGCGGGCGCTCTTCTCACGAACATGTCGGTTCGCAAAATCATGCGAGCATGATTTTGCGAACACGCATCCGCCGGCATCTAACAGTTCAGCTCGCGCCATTCGCAAAGTCGCGCTTACGCGCTTTCCGTCGCTGCCGCGACTTCCTTTGCTCATAAGCGGGCGCTCTTCTCATGAACATGTCGGTTCGCAAAATCATGCGAGCATGATTTTGCGAACACGCATGTTCATGGCTGAACTGTTATAGGATACATTGTAACATATTACAGAAATATTGCAAATTGAATTAAAAAAGGGTATACTAATAAAAAAAGTCAGGAGGCTGCCATGGGAAAGAATAAAGATTATGATGACGAAGAAATGACCGTAGAGCTTGAGCTGGACGACGGCACCAATGTCAACTGTGCGGTAATCACGATCCTCACGGTAGAGGAAAAGGATTATATTGTGCTCCTTCCTTTGAATGAGGATGGCGAAAATGAAGACGGTGAGGTATGGTTTTACGGTTACCGTGAAAACCCGGACGATCCGAACGAGGAGCCCGAGCTTCTCTACATCGACGACGATGCCGAATACGAGAAGGTGGCAGATGCGTTCGACGAATACCTTGACAGCTGCGAATTTGACGAGCTGATCGATGCGGACGACGAGGAAGAATAACTCATCGCCTTTATTTCAATAACGGATTTAAAAATCTGGACGGAAGTCTGGGGCGCGTCTGATCTCCTGTGAGATACAGCAGCTCCAGATTTTTCTTTGCCCTTGTCAGGGCGACATAGAAGATCCTGCGCTCCTCCTCTATCGTCTCCCTGCTCTGCATTTCCCCCAAAGGAAAATTCTTCTCGTTGCATTCCGGGACAATCACCCTGTCAAATTCAAGCCCCTTCGCACTGTGCACCGTCATCAGCTGCAACGCCTCCTCCCGCACAGCCTTCTTCCTCTTCATTGCGGTCTCCGTGTATGCCTCCTGCGCCGCCTTCCACTCTGCAAGACTGTCGTAGCGCGCTGCATCATTCCTGAACCATTCCGCAAGCTCCTGCCACTTCGCCAGCCGCTCCTTATTTCCGCCGGAAATGCTCCTGAGATACTCCCCATAGCCCACCGCCTTTAGGAGATAAGAAACCGCAAGCCCCGGTGACATCTTCGAGAGGGCACGCAGCTGTCGTTCGAGCTGCTCCAGCCTGTCACAGCAGCTTTCGCGCAATGCCTTCTCTCCGTCTCTTTTCCTGTAATACATCCGTATTTCAGCCAGCGTCCTCCCCTCCCCCACCGACTCTCTGCTGATATAGCGGGATGGGCGGTTGATAACCCGGAGCAGCAGCTCCCTGCGCCAGTCCCTGGCAGCCAACGAAAGATATGCCATAATGTCCTTCGCAATAAAATGCTCATAAATACTTTTTCCCTCATCCCTCATGCCAAACGAAATTCCGTTGCCGTGCAGGATTGCCGCCACACGCTGCATGGCAGAATTTGTCCGAAAAAGGATCGCGCAGCTTAAGTGACCATCATTCCGGGACTTCCATTGCTCTGCCTCCCTTAAAAGCCACGCATCCTGTTCCTTTCTGTCAGTGAAATGCAGGAGAGCCAGCGCCTTGTCGCCGCTGTTTTCCGCTGCCTGCAATTCCTTCGGAAAGCGGTTCCTGTTTTCCCCGATGACTGCCAGTGATGCCGTGACAATCTCTCTCTTGCAGCGGTAATTGATATTCAGCAAAAGCCTCCGCGCCACAAATTCATCCGCGAAACGCCGCATAATATCCGGATCCGCCCCACGGAAGCCATAAATAGACTGATCATCGTCCCCCACGGCAAATATATTATACGGAGCCGATGTCAGCAGCTTTATCACCTCATACTGAACCGGATTGCAGTCTTGAAATTCATCGATCAGTATGTGCCGGAACCGCTTCTGCCAGCTGCTTCTGAAAACCTGATCCGCCTCCAGAAGCTTCTTACACGCAAAGAGCATATCGTCAAAATCAATTTCTCTGTTCTTTCGCATCACCGCAGAATAGTTCTCCATGATTTTTTCAAAATGTTCCCTCCAATCTGAAGGCATTTCCGCTATCGCACGACTGAGGTCAACGGTATTCTTGTACAGGCTGATTGCTGCCATGATGCGGGGTATATCCTCCGAATATTCTGCCTCCGGGATGGCTCCGCCCGAACTGGTCTGCATTTGTTTAATTATGGAATACAGGATCTTTCTCTTTTCACGATCCGTGAGGAGTTTCCGATGCTTTGCTCTCTCGGATTCCAACAGGATATGATAAAAGACAGAATGGAAGGTGCCAAAATTAACCGGACAATTCCCGACCGACAACTTCCGGAAACGCTGCCGCATTGCCTCCGCGGCTTCTTTTGTAAAGGTAATAACGAGGATTTCTTCGGGTGGAACACCCTGTTCGATCAGATAAAGAATACGGTTTGTGACGGTATAGGTTTTCCCGGAGCCGGGACCCGCCAGCAAAAGCAGCGGCCCCTCTCCCCAGGTAACAGCACATCGCTGTGCCTCATTCATCTTACTCAGATCAGGCATTTTCCAGTTTCTCTATGCCCTTCCTGATTCTCTTTAATGTCTCCTCCTTGCCCAGAAGCTCCATAATCTCTGTAGCACCGGCGGGAGTCATCTGCTTGCCGGATACAGCCGTTCGGATCGGCCACATGACATAACCGTTCTTCACGCCCTTCTCCTCCACATACTGAAGCAGCATCTGATACAGACCGTCATTACTGTAATCCTCCTGCGCCTCCAGCATCGGAAGTACATCCTTTAATACCTGCAGCGAGGATGCACTGTCAGTCTTCATCTTCTTGTGCGTATACATCGCCACATCATATTCAGGCAGCTCCTCAAGGAAATCCACCTGCCCCGCAATGTCGGGGAACACCTCGATACGGGTCTTTACCATTCCCGCAATCTTCTTTAAATCAAGTTCCTTTGTCAACGCCTGCTTCAGATAAGGCTCAGCCATCTCGTAAAACTTATCGAAGTCCATTGCCTTGATATATTCGCCGTTCATCCAACGCAGCTTCACAATGTCAAACACGGCGGGTGATTTGCTGATCCTGTGATAATCAAACTCCTTGATAAGCTCGTCCAGCGTGAACATCTCGCGGTTATCTTCCGGACTCCATCCGAGCAGAGCGATATAGTTCACGATCGCCTCGGTGACAAAGCCCTGCTCCAGCAGATCCTCAAAGGAGGAATGTCCGCTCCGCTTGGAGAGCTTCTTATGGTTTTCATCCGTGATCAGCGGAAGGTGTACATAAACCGGAACCTCCCAGCCAAACGCATCATAGAGACGGACATATTTCGGTGAAGAGGAAAGATATTCATTTCCTCTCACCACATGCGTGATATTCATCGTGTGGTCATCGACAACATTTGCAAAGTTGTAGGTCGGATAGCCGTCGGACTTAATCAGGATCATATCGTCGAGCTCTTTATTCTCAACCGTGATGTCTCCGTACAACTCATCGTGGAAGGTCGTCGTTCCCTCGGTCGGGTTGTTCTGTCTGATGACAAAGGGCTTTCCCGCTGCAAGGTTCGCCTCGACCTCTTCCTTTGAAAGATGCAGGCAATGCTTGTCATACACGGTGATCTCCTTGCCCTCGACAACCTCCGTCTTCAGGGACGCAAGGCGCTCCTTGTCGCAGAAGCAATAATAGGCCTCGCCCTTATCGATAAGCTCCTTGGCATATTTCATATAGATGCCTGTCTTCATTCTCTCGCTCTGGACATACGGACCATAGCCGCCGTCCTTGTCCGGGCCTTCGTCATGGACAAGCCCCGTCTTCTCAAGCGTGCGGTAGATAATCTCCGTTGCCCCCTCGACAAAACGCTCCTGATCCGTATCCTCGATACGGAGCATAAAGTCTCCGCCCGCATGCTTTGCGATCAGAAATTCATACAGCGCGGAACGCAAATTTCCCACATGCATCCTGCCTGTCGGGCTGGGCGCATATCTGGTTCTGATTTTCATGGTTAATTCCTCATTTCTCTTTCATAATCATATAAGCATTGTGAAACTCACCAATTTCAAATAACAGTTGTGCAGAATGTACATGACCACAAGCAGCGCACTCTGGAGCCGCCGGTGCTTAGATGCTGTACTATAGCATCTTATGCACCGCTGCGTGCGGAAGGTAGCGAGAGCGTGCCTGCGGTGGTCTGTACATTTTGTGCAACGTCACTTGCGAAAACTTGAGTTTCACAATTACCTATTTCATAGTCATGTAGAACTATTGTAGTCTCTTTTCCGCCAAAACGCAATATCGACTTTCGGAAAGCCGCCATTACTCCTCCGCTTCCTTCGGGAGCGCATCCTTCGCCGCCGCCTTGAACTTTGCGACCTCCTTCGCCGCCTGGCAGACTGCAATATTCGTCCCCGCACCGGCGACGCAGCCGCCCGGACAAGCCATTCCCTCGATCAGATAGCCGTTCTTCTTTCCCGCCTTTGCGAGCAGCAACATCTTCCGGCATTCCGCAAGTCCCTCCGCATGCTCAATCTTTACCTCGGTTCCGGGATAATAGGTCTCGATGCACTTCTCGATCGCGTTTGCAACGCCGCCCGCAACACCGTAGCCACGTCCAGCGCCGGTCGCATCCTGCATCTCGTCCATCGCCTTGATCTCATCCAGCAGAATCCCCTTCGCCTCGAACATTCCCGTCAGCTCCTCGAAGGTAATGACGAAATCGACGTCTGAACGCACCGTTCTCCGGCTCGCCTCCAGCTTCTTTGACGCACAGGGTCCGATAAATACCACCGACGCCTCGGGATGCTCCTGCTTGATAATCCGCGCCGTCGCAACCATGGGTGTCAGCTCATTGCTGATCTTGTCGATCGTCTCCGGGAAAAGATTTTTCGCCATGACCGACCATGAAGGGCAGCAGGAGGTCAGTGCGAAGGCCTGCTTCCCGCTCGCCACCTCATTCACATAATGCTCTGCCTCTTTCATGCAGCCCATGTCCGCGCCGAGCGCCGTCTCATAGACATCCGCAAAGCCGAGCTCCTTCAATGCCGTCTTGAACATATCCGGCGTCACCTTCGGTCCAAACTGTCCCGCAAACGCCGGAGCGACCTGCGCAATGATAGTTCTGCCGGACTGCATCGCGCGGATCAGCTGGAAAATCTGCGATTTATCCGCGATTGCACCGAACGGACAGCTCACCATACACATACCACAGGAGACACACATCTCCTCATCGATACACGCCCTGCCGACCTTGTCCGATTTGATGGCATTTACACCGCACGCCGCCTTACAGGGGCGTTCCTTGTGACAGATGGCATCGTAAGGACATACATCCTTACACTTTCCGCACTTGACACACTTTTCCTGATCGATGACAGATTTCCCGTCCTTCATGGAAATCGCGCCCCGCGGGCACACACTCTGGCAGGGATGTGCAGGGCAGCCCATGCAGGAGCTTGTCACCTCATAGCGGTTCTCGGGACAGGCATTGCACGCAGACGGAATGACCTGCATCAGCGGCGGCTCGTAATACTTTTCGTCGATATTACTCTCCTCCAGCCCCTGTGTCAGATGTCCCGGATGTTCTCTGTTCTCCGGGCGAAGACTCATTCCCATGGCAAGCCGGATTCTCTCACGGATAATCGCACGGTCGCGGTACACACTCTCCCAATACTGGGATTCTTCGTAATCTACGATCTTATAGGGAAGCGCCTCCATGTCATCCTTCAGGTTGGTCGAGTGGTAAGCAAGGTTTGCTACCTCCTTGAACACTCTTCTTCTCCGCTGCCTTACAGGGGTGTCTATCCCTCTCATACTGCTCATCTGTCTTTGCCGCCTTTCCCGTGCGCACCTCATCAGTACACTCAATGTTGAATGATATTTTTTTAACAAATAGTCATTAACATTAAAGCATATTTATTCCACAAAATCAAGCCCTATCAATCGCTATATGTTAAGCTGTACCAGCTTCTCAGATCGTAATACAGCTTTGCATACAATCCCAGCTTATACGCGAAGTCAATCTGTGCATCCGTTCCGGGCTCCATCTGGATCTCAACATTGTAGTCAGTTCCCAAAACACCGTTCATCTGTGCACTGCCGGTGCAGACCAGATTGCCGTCAAAATCATAGACATTCTTTCCTTCCTCATCCGCCAGATACCCTGTCGGATTGCCGTCGGCATCCAGAAAAACAAGGTAGAAAGCTCTGGGAAAAACCTCCGTTTCCATCAGCCGCTCCTGCACATAGGCAACGGCATTATCGTTGGAATCAAACATGCCGTAGGCAGAGCCCATAGCCTCACCCGGCAGTTCCTCGCTGCTCGGTTCATCCTCCACAATTTTCTGATACATCCATGTGTTGTCATTCATCGAGATAATTATCTGGCTGTTCAGGAAGCCCTCCTCCTGCAGGAAACCGGCAACCTTGCCGTCCGCATAAATATTTCCCGTCTGGTGCACCTCCTTGATGTCGTCGCCATCGAACTTCACGACTGACGCGGTATCCAGCGCGTTCTGTGCAGCCTCCTCGCTGTCAAAATCCAGATTCTTCGCAACCGCACACCCGGTGAGCATAACCATGCCGCATGCAGCTAAAACTCCAACCAAAGCTTTTTTCATTTTATCATCATTTCTCCTTTTTTAAATTCTGTTCGGCAGTGCGCCGTCCTCGTCACGCGCAAGCTCTCTCGCAACCATGACCGCCATTGCCGTGATCAACGCCCGATATTTCTCGTCATATACTATGATGACTGCATTGTCAAAGAATACATTTTCAAGCGTAATGTCCAGATTGTCCATAATCATACCGATGAGTCTTCCGTTTAAGGTCACGCTGAAATTATGTCCGATCGAACCGGCAATCTCCGTCAGCTCCAGCCGTCCGTCATTGATATGCATTGCAAACTTATCCCTCACCAGTGTAAACTGCTTTTCAAATGTTCCGTACAGCTCACCCTGATAATAAAAACGGTAGGTCGCCAGTGCATGACCGACCTCCTTCGTCATCTTGAAGAGCTCGTTATGATAGCTGTCAAAGATGCGCAGGCTGAGCAGCGGCATGGTTCCGTCGATCTCATAGACGAGGTTGTCGTCCTTGTCGCGGAGTTCAAAATGCTGTCCGGTCAACTTAAAGTCCTCGTTAAAGGTATAGACCTCGGAGGGCAGCGACTCCTCGATGGGAAGCGCCTGTCCGTTCTTTATGTAATATTCAAGGCTCTCCTTCAGTCTCCGCTCCATCAGGAGCACATCCGCAGTATAGCAGAGATACTCAGACAAATTGTCCCCGAAGTCCTCCCTGATCGGGATCAGCGGCTCGTTATACTTCACCTGGATCACATCGAGGAAGGAATAACCGATATAGCCGATGTAGCCGTCCTTTGTCAGCCAGAAATACAGGTACTGCCCCTTGTTGTCCGGTCCGAACATCAGCGCCTTCTGCTTCATCGTGCGGAACTTGACCAGGTAACCCGAGCCGAGCGGCGTCTTCACATTCTTGTATGCCTCGTAGAATTCCTCGATGGTCCGCGGTCTGTCCATCGAGATCATAACGCCCATGTCCGTCAGGGAATTATAGTTCTCCGGCGATGCCGAGCACCAGATTGCGACTCCGGCAATTATCACTACCGTCGCTATGCAGATCGTCACGGTCATTCCATAGCCCTTGCACAGAATGAGCACTCCCAGCAGGAAAACAACGGCTCCCACAATGCGAAACTTCCAGTACCGCACCTTCATAGGCTTTGCGAGCCCCTTATAATCCTCCCGCTTCCGCTTCTCGAGTTCCACGACGTTAGCAATCTGCTCCCCTGTCCTCTTAATCGGGGATTTTCCTCTCCACAGCCATGCAAGGAAACCGAAGAGCGCGGCAAACAGAATTCCGACAAACAGGAACGTACCATCAGCGTCCTGTATAGTGGCAATCAGTCCGAGCACAAGACAGACGACCGCCAGACCCATAAATACTTTTTTCATGCATTTTACTCCTTTTTCTGGTATTTCAGAACATAAAAAGCTGTCAGCCAAGGTACTTTGCCTTGTCTGACAGCCTAATTATAGCTTTCATGGAAAATCATGTCAACTAAACGAAAGTCTAGGTTTTAGCGTTCTATCTGAAAAAGTTGCCAATCTGATATACGATCGTCGTCACCATCCAGGCAAGAACCAGCTGGAAAACAATCATCTTTCCCGTGAATTTCCATGAGCCGCTCTCCTTCTTCACTGTTGCGACGGTTGCAACGCAGGGCACATAAAGCAGACAGAAAAGCATCAGGCAATAAGCATTCAATGCCCCAAAGCCGGGATTAATGCTCTGGATATTTGAGACAATCGCCGCCATTCCCGCATCGGAATTTGCATTTGCAACACCAAATAGGACAGCAAAGCTGGATACAACAACTTCCTTTGCCGACAGTCCTGACAGCAATGCCACACCGATCTGCCACATTCCCAGACCTGCCGGCTTCAGCACAGGCACAAGGAGATGACCAATGACTGCTCCGAAGCTTTCAGCCGGATTATCTACCATACCTCCGATGCCGAAGTTCAGCAAAAACCAGATGACAATCGAGGCAACAAAAATCGTGGTTCCCGCCTTGGAAAGGTAATCTTTCAGCTTGTTCCAGACATAGATGCGTATTGTTCTCGCATTCGGCCGCTTGTATTCCGGCAATTCAATGAGCAGCGAATCATTGATCTGCCCCTTCTCCATTCTGTTTATTACCAGCGCCGCCAGAATAGCAATCACCATTCCGATTACATACATGGAGAAAGCAACCGGTGCCGGATGTTCAGGGAAAAACATATCCGAAAACAGAACGTAAATCGGTAATCTGGCTGAGCATGACATGAACGGTGTCACGAACATGGTCTTACGCCTGTCATGCTCCGTCTCCAATGCCCTCGTCGCCATGATTGCAGGAACCGTACAGCCAAACCCGAGTATCATAGGCAGAAATGCTTTTCCGGAGAGCCCGACCCTTCCCATAACAGAATCCATGACATAAGCCACTCTCGACATATAGCCGCTGTCCTCCAGCACCGCAAGCGCAAGAAACAGGATAAAGATATTCGGGATAAAGGTCAGGATACCTCCGACACCCGCAATAATACCGTCAACAATCAGCGATTTCAGCCATGCTGTCACACCGATCGCGTCAAGTCCTGCCGAAGCCGCAGCAGACAGCCATGCAAGCCCCTGCTCAAAGACACCCTTCAGGAGATCTCCAACGGTAAAAGTCAGGAAAAAGACAGCACACATAATCAGCAGAAACATCGGAATCCCCCAGAAAGGATGTGTGAGTACTTTGTCTACTTTATCCGTCGAGGCTGCCTTCTGATTCTTATAAAACAGGGTCTCATTAACCACCTTCTCTATGTAGGCATATTTGCACTGGATAATATCCTTCTCATAGCTTCTGTCCACAACATTAGTGACCGAGATGGGATGCTCCTTCTTGACCTCCTCATCATCCTCAAGCAGCTTGATTGCATGCCAGCGCACAGACGAATGGGTCGGATAATGTGCTCCCATCATCACCTCCAGCTTTGCAATCTTATCTTCAATTTCCGGAGGATATTTCAGAACATACTCCGTCTCGTCCCCGGGTGCTCCCTTTCTGCCGTTACCCTCCTCATAATGGTGGACGACTGCATGTAACAGAATATCAAGTCCTGTACGCTTCGCCGCCGAAACCGGCACAATAGGAATATCCCCAAGCATTTCTGGCAGACGATGCATATCAATCTCCATACCACGCTCCTTGACAATATCCATCATGTTCAGTGCCAGCACAATCGGCTTGCCAAGCTCCAGCAGTTGAAGCGTAAGATAAAGATTTCTCTCCAGAGATGAGGCATCCACAACATTGATGATCACATCAATGCTGTCATCCATAGCGCATTGCCTTGTCACCTTCTCTTCAATGGTGTAACAGGTCAGAGAATAAATGCCAGGAGTATCAATGAGGGTAATGTCAACATCCTCAAAGCTGGTCTGACCCTCGAAGCGCTCCACAGTCACTCCCGGCCAGTTTGCAACCTTGAGCTTCGAGCCTGTCAGTGCGTTGAATAAAGTAGTCTTTCCGCAATTTGGGTTGCCGATGCAGGCAACGTTAATATGCTTTTTCTCTTTCGTACCGCTCATTTTTTCAATTCCTCCTGTATCTGTTCAATTTCTATATTGGAGGAAATATGCCTTCCAAGAGCAAGTCTCGTTCCCCTGACCTGAATAATCAGCGCTCCCCGTCTCTTTCTGTTCAGCACCCTGACCGTCGTTCCATCGTTTAATCCCAGCGCCTGCAGCCTTCTTGTTATCCCCGGTTCCACGAACAGTCCGCCTATCCGGTAGCTGCATCCTTTTTCTGCCTCATACAGTGTCATTGCTCCAGCCTTTCTCTTTTGATAATAATTATCAACTAATCGGCGATATTATATAATAAAAAGGGGAGCCTGTAAAGGCTCCCTACCAGCTTTTTATAAAGGTATCTATGTAGTTATCCAGACACTTCTTGATGACCTCGATCGCTTCCTCGCGGTTTCCCTTCTCGTTGACTGCGGTGGTCTTGTTTTCCAGTGCCTTGTAGACCGTGAAGAAATGCTCCATCTCCTCCACCACATGTGGTGGAAGCTCCGAAATGTCATGGTAGCCGTTGTAATACGGGTCGTTGAATGGTACGGCAATGATCTTCTCATCGTTCTTGCCGTTGTCCAGCATGGAAATCACACCGATCGGATAAGCCCGCACCAGTGTCAGCGGCTGAACAGGCTCCGAGCACAGGAGCAATACGTCCAGCGGATCGCCGTCATCTCCGTAGGTTCTGGGAATAAAGCCGTAGTTTGCCGGATAATGCGTGGAGGTATGAAGGATGCGGTCAAGGATCAGAAAACCTGTCTCCTTGTCAAGCTCATACTTATTCTTGCTGCCCTTGGATATTTCGATCACGCAGATAAAGTCCGTGGGTGTCACCCTCTGCGTGCTCATGCTGTGCCAGATACTGCCGTTGATTTCTTTCATTGGAATCACCATACCTTTCTGTGTCATTTCTGCCAGACTTATTTTCTGGTCTGTCCATCCCCATAGATCGTATACTTATAGGAAGTCAGTTCCTTTAAGCCCATAGGTCCGCGCGCGTGAAGCTTCTGCGTGCTGATTCCGATCTCTGCACCGAAGCCGAACTCGAAGCCGTCCGTAAACCGCGTCGAGGCATTCCAGTAAACACATGCCGCGTCGATCTCATTCAGGAACTTTTCGGCGGTCTGACGGTTCTCTGTGACGATGCACTCCGAATGCTTCGTGCTGTATCGGTTGATGTGCTCGATTGCCTCCTCCACGGAATCCACGGTCTTCAGGGAAAGAATATAATCCAGATACTCCGTGCCGTAATCCTCCTCCGTCGCAGGAACGCAGTCGGTCAGCACCTCCCTGATCCTCTCATCGCCGCGAAGCTCTACGTTCTTCGGCGCGAGGATTGCCGCCAGCTTCGGGAGAAACGCCTCCCTGACAGCACTATGTACGACAAGCGATTCACAGGCATTGCAGACGCCGATTCTCTGGGTCTTTGCATTATAGACAATGTTAGCCGCCATGTCAAGGTCTGCCTCACTGTCAATATACACATGACAGTTTCCCGTTCCCGTCTCGATGACCGGAATGGTGCTGTTCTCGACAACGCTCCTGATCAGTCCGGCGCTGCCCCTCGGAATCAGCAGATCGACATATTCCTTCAGCTTCATGAATTCCACTGTCACTGCCCTGTCCGTATCAGCGATCAACCCGACCGCATCCGCCGGCAGCCCACAGCTCTCCAGTGCCTCTCTCAGCACCTTGACAATCGCTATGTTGGAATAAAGCGCGTCGCTTCCTCCCTTGAGAATGACAGCATTTCCCGTCTTGAAGCACAGTCCGAAGGCATCCGCCGTCACGTTGGGTCTCGCCTCATAGATGATGCCGATAACGCCCATGGGCACTCTGACCTTCTTAATCTTCAAGCCGTTCGGACGCTCAGTCTCCTCCATAACCTCTCCGATGCAGTCAGGCAGAGCAGCCACCTCGCGTAGCCCCTCCGCCATGCCGGCAATGCGCTCCGGGGTCAGACGCAGTCTGTCCTGCAAGCCTGAACTCATGCCGTTTTTCACTGCGTTTTCCATGTCCTTCGCATTGGCGTCCAGAATCTCCTGTGTGCGCGAGATCAGGGCGTCCGCGGCAGAGAGAAGTCCCGCATTTTTCTCCTCTGTGTTAAGCTTTTGCAGCAGGGTCTTCGCCCTGACAGCATTTTTCCCCATCAACTGTAAATCTGTCATAATAGCCTCCCATCTGTCATCGAGAACAATCTACATGCATATGACCTGATACGGCCGGATGTCTTCCTCCTCATGTGGCAATTCGCCCTCCAGCATCTGGCACCGGAAGCCCACCGCAATCGTCCGAACCCACAGTGCGGGCTTATCCGCGAGATACCGGTCATAGAAGCCCTTTCCGTAGCCGATGCGGTTTCTGTACCCGTCAAACGCCACGCCCGGCATCAGCATCAGCGTCCTCTCCGCTTCCTCCGCAGCATAGCGGTATTCCGGGGTCTGCCCGGACGGCTCCGGGATTCCCCTGTAACCGGGACGCAGCTCCTGCAGCGAATCAATCCTTAAGAAAGCCATTTCTGGCTCTCCGTGCGTCTCTGTGAGAACCTTCGGCAGATACACCTTCTTTCCCGCCTTTAACGCCTCCCCAAGGATCTCATAGGTGTTAATCTCGCTCCCATAGCTTGCAAACCCGAGCAGAATTTCGGAGCGGTAAAACCACTGATGTCCCAGAATGCGTTCCGTCAGCAGAATGCCGGCGCGCTTCCTCATCTCCTCATCCAGCCCGTCCCTTGCTGCCAGCACACAGCTTCGGATCTCAGTCTTTCTTTCCATATTTTTCGCCCAGATCGATTTTCGTGCCGTCCGGCTTCTCGATCACAATGTTATCCAACTGACTCTTTAAGTTATTCCTGACACTGGCGACATATTCCTTCCGCAGTTTTGCCTGCTCCTCCTTCTCCGCCTCTGTCAGCCCCTCCTTCTGGGATTTATGGTATAATTCATTAATTCTGGCAATTCTTTCATCCATGTTCATGGCTGTTATCCTGCCTTTCGTTATCTATCCTTATTTATGTAGATTCGCAACGAAGCCCGAAAGATCAAAGTTCTCATCCTTCTTCGCCACAAAAAGCGTGCCCTCGTCCTCACCCGCTAACAACCGGTGCAGCACACCGATGTCCTTACTGTTGGCTATAATCATGTCCGCGCCCGCCTTGGTGGCGATTCTCGCCGCGAGCAGCTTTGTGTTCATGCCGCCGGTGCCGACATTGCTGCCGGTCGTCGCCTTTCCCATTCCCATCAGTTCATCGGTCAGCTCATCCACCTGACTGATAAATTTTGCATCCGGGTTCTTCCGGGGATCGTCCGTGTACAATCCGTCAATATCCGAGAGCAGTATCAAGAGATCTGCATCCACAAGCGCCGCCACAATAGCTGAGAGCGTGTCGTTGTCTCCGAATTCAATCTCATAGGTCGTGATCGTGTCGTTCTCGTTGACGACTGGAATCGCGCCGAGCTTTAAAAGCTCCGTAAAGGTATTGTGTGCATTATACCGGTTCAGATCATCCACGATCGTGTTCTTCGTCATCAGAATCTGTGCCGCGACCTGATTATACTCGGCAAACAGTCTCTGGTAGGTCATCATCAGTCTCGCCTGTCCCACTGCCGAGCATGCCTGCTTCACCGCCAGCGACTCCGCCGGACTGTTCACGCGGACATCCTTCAAATTCACTGCATTTTTTCCTGCCGCGATGGCTCCCGAGGAGACCAGCACGACCTCCTTGCCTTGGTTCCTGATGTCGCTGAGTTCACGCACCAGCTTTTCCATGCGGATATAATCCATGTCCCCCGTCTCCTTGTGGGTCAGGGAGGACGATCCGATCTTTATGACGATTCTTTTCTTGTCCTTAATCAGCTCTCTCAGACTGTTCATTTTTATCCCTTTTCTGCGCACGTTCTTTGCGCAATCTATCCATCCGTCTTCTATACTTTAGTACGCTAAATTGCGATAAGTCTTATTTTACTTGATTTTGGGAATACCGTCAATACCCCTGCTGTCAGGGAGCAAATTCCGAAGCGATCTGCTCCGCTACCCTGAGTCCGTCCATCGCCGCAGACGTAATCCCGCCCGCATATCCGGCGCCCTCGCCGCAGGGGTACAGCCCCCGGATCTCAGACTGCAGGGTCTCGTCGCGCCCGATTCTCACCGGCGAGGAGGTTCGGCTCTCCACGCCGAGCAATACGGCATCCGGTCTGTCAAAGCCCCTGATCTGCCGTTCAAAGCATTCCATTCCGTCCACAAACGCCCGATTGCACTCCTCCGGGAGAATCTTACTGACATCCGCCCAGACATATCCACCCTTGCACTGTGGCTGTATCATGGTCTCCGGCTCCTGCCATCCGTCATCCTGCCCTGTCACCCGGTTTCGGAAATCCCCATAACGCTGCGCCGGGATTTTCCCTTGCCCGAGCTCATAAGCCCGCTCCTCCAGTCTTCTCTGGAACGCGATTCCCGCAAGCGGGTGATCCGAGCCGTAGTCCTCCGGCGTAACCGCAACGATGATTGCGCTGTTGGCATTCTCCCCGTTTCGTCCACTGTAGCTCATGCCGTTTACCGCCGTGCGCCCGTTCTCGGAGGATGCGTTGACAACATAACCGCCGGGGCACATGCAGAACGAATAGACACCTCTGCCGTTTTTCGCCTTCGCCGTCAACTTGTAAGCTGCCGCACCCAGACTGCCCGGATTCTCACATCCGTACTGGCTCTCATTGATCATCGCCTGAGGGTGCTCCACCCTTAGTCCGACGGCAAACGCCTTCGCCTCCATGGGAATCCTCTTTTCATAGAGCATTTCCATGGTATCCCGCGCGCTGTGCCCGATTGCGAGCACAAGCTGCTCACAGGGAATTCTCCGCTCTCCATTGACTGTGACAGTGCTGACGGCTCCCCCGGAAATCTCCACATCCGTCACACAGCTCTGAAAATGTACCTCTCCGCCAAGCCTGACGATCTCATTCCTCATATTCCGAACGACATTGCACAGAACATCCGTCCCGATATGCGGCTTTGCCTCGTAACAGATGCTCTCCTTCGCCCCGAAGCGCACAAAGGTTTCCAGCACCTCCCTGTTCCTGCCGTCACGATCCTTGACAAGCGTGTTCAGCTTGCCGTCCGAGAATGTCCCTGCACCGCCCTCTCCGAACTGTACATTGGATGCCGGATCGAGATTTCCCGTCTCCCAGAACCGCTCGACATCTCTCTGCCTCTCCTCGACGCACTTTCCACGCTCCAGAAGGATCGGCCGATAGCCGTGCAGCGCCAGATAATACGCACAGAACAGCCCGGCAGGTCCCATGCCGACAATGACCGTCGGCTGCTTCCGTCTCTTCATCCCCGGTTCCGGGAAACGGTAGACGGTGCTTTCGGCACGGCACACCTGATTTTCCTTGCCCCTAAATCTCTTTAATACCTTATCCTCATTCTTTACCTGAACCTCGAGCGAATAGCTGTAAAAGATCTCCGGCTTCTTTCTGGCATCAATGGACTGGCGGATGATCCTCAATCCGAGAATATCCGCCGTCTGAATGCCAAGCGCCTCCGCCGTCTTTCTCTTTAACTGTTCCCCCGTGTGTTCCGTCCTGATTTTGACCTGATTTACTCGCAACATCTTTTCTTTCGCTCCTAAGCTGTCAATTTCCGTCCGCCGCGCCCGTTCCCGCCAGATATGCGCTGCACCATGCCCAATGGAGATTATACCCTCCGCATCGCCCATCCACATCCAGTATCTCACCCGCGAAGAAGACGCCCGGCGCTTTCTTCGACTCGAGCCGTTCCGTAACTTCCTCCAGCGGGACACCGCCCGCCGTTACCTGCGCATTGTCGAAGGAGTTGCTGCCGGTCACATGCACCCTCAGCTCCCGGCAAAGCTCATATACCCTTTTCAGTCTCTCCCTGTCCGCCTGCTCCGCCGCCTCCGTTGGTTTCAGACCCGCCATGCGGATAAAGAGAAGCATCAGCTTCTTATTCAGCAGACCGGTAAAATACGCCTCCACCGTAGCACCCTTCATCAAAGCCCGTCTCTCCCGAAAAAGCTTGTCCGCAAAATGTTCTCCGGGATAATCCGGCAGAAAGTCTATCTTCACGACAAGCTCCTTTCTGCTCCGCAATATGTAATTCATGCGTCTGCTCAGCTGGAATACCGGTATGCCCGAAATGCCGTAATCGACAAGCTGAAGCTCTCCGCGCTCTGCAACTCTTTCTCCGTCGTCAAAGGATATTTCCGCATCCGCCCTGACGCCCGCGACCGATTTGAACCATTCCTCACTGCACTTCATCTGCACCAACGCCGGAACGGTCGGAACGATCTCATGCCCCAGCATCTTCGCCAGAAGATAGCCGCTTCCGTCCGAGCCCGTCTTCGGCGCCGCCTTGCCGCCGCACGCAAGGATGACCCGGTCAAAGCTGAACTGTTCCCTGCCGCTGAACAGAGTGATCTTATTCTTCTTTGCAGTTCTCTCGATCCGGTCGATCCGGCACTGTGTCCTGACCTTTATTGCGGGTTCCCGGTCTATCGCATAGCGGAGCGCGTCCAGCACTGACGCCGCCTGCTCGCTGACCGGATAGAGTCCGCCATTCTTCTGCTTTACCAGCAGTCCGAGCGAATGAAAGAATGCAATCGTATCGTCCGCGTTGAATTTCTCAAGGAAACGTTCCAGTCTCTCCGGCCGGGAGGAAAAGTATTTATCCACCCCAAGTTCAACATTTCCAAGATTACATTTTCCGTTGCCCGTCGAAAGAATCTTTTTCCCGACGCGGTCGTTTCCCTCAAAAAGCTCAACCTCTGCCCCGTTCCGTGCCGCACGGATCGCCGCCGCCATACCGGCAGCGCCTCCGCCGACGATTCCGATTCTGATCGCCATTTTCTCTCATTCCTCTCTGTCCGACATGACAGCCGTACCCTTGTCCTTAGCTCGAATAGGTCTCCAGAAAGTCATACAAGGCTTCCTCATCCGGCATCCACATCATGTCAATAATTCCCTGCTGCAGCTCCTCCGGAAGCTGTTCCAGCAGAATATCCGTCTCAATATAGATGGTTTCCTTGTCCTCGAGATACACGACAACCTCGTTATCATACACTGCAAGGTAGAAGCTACTGGTCGGTGCAAGGAAACGGTAATTCATCTGAACAACAACCCGGTCTCTGGAAAAGGAAAGCACCTCCAGGCTGACAAACCCCCTCTCCATCTCAGAGAGCGGAGGAAACGCCTCGTACTCCTCCATGGCCTCAAGAAACTGTTCCCTGTTCATTCCGACATATTTCATCGGAAGTCTCCAACTCGTCTCGACGACTGTTTCATCATCCAGATCTTTTTCTTCAATCACATATTCCGTCTCCACACAAAGCGTTTCGCCGTCGTTGGAAACTGCCGTGTATGCCGTCAGATCCGTGTTCTCTGCCTTTTCATAATCCAGACATTCTTCCACTGATTGCGGGGAATCCTCCGGCTGCTCCGCCTCGTTCCCGTCTCCCGCCGCCGGATTCTCCTCTCCGGACGGAACATAATACAGTCTCTCCGCCTGTTCGCCGGGATAAAAGAAATGTGTCGTTTTAACCCCGACATAAAAGCCGACGACAAGCATCACTACCGGATATACAAAAAATAAACTGATACCTTTTACAAATTTCACAGCGATAACCATCCTTTTGCATTCAGTATCAGCTTTTTTTCAATATTTATACCTTCAAATATTTTTATACCTTCAAATATTTTTATACCTTTAAAATTTAATACACCCGCAAAAGCTGTCCTACCGCGCCGATCAGCTTTCCGCCCGGAATGCTTTCCAGCTCCTGCTCCCGGAAATTGCGCAACAGAATCAATGCCGCCCAGTAAAACGCCCCCGTGAGAGCCAGACATACGATCAGGCTGACCAGATTACCGAGATGCGGTGTAAACAGCTTTTCAAGAAGCATTCCCAAAAGTCCCGCCACACTGGCAACTCCTGCCGGAATGATCAACGTATGAAGCCAGTCCATCCTCTGCTTCAGCTGTCTGTATGCCAACGTGCCCAACACAATCGTGAGCACACCCATTCCTGCCAGCGCTCCATAAATCAGCGAAAGGATTCCTGCCTTTCCCGTGTTGAGCGACACCGTCACAAAGATGATATAAACAACATCTGCCGCTGCCACTGCGCCGAGCACGAAAAGCTTCTTTCCCATGAGAAATAATACCTTTGCAAAATAATAGCTCAGAACAAACAGCAGGAGCAGCCCCGAGCCGCCGCGGAACAACTTTGATGCTATCTGTGCCTGTTCACCGCAGAAAACCGCTCCCATGGCTCCTGCCATCACTGCAATGAACACCGTCCAGAAAGCGGCATGGACAATCCCGAGGTGGACGCCGCACTGAAATACCTGTCTGGCAAATCTGCTCTCCTCCTTGCGGAACAAATTCAGCATCTTTCCGCAGACCGGCAGAAGCAGTATTATAACAACCGCCGCGATCACACCGCAGCAGAGCCCAAAACCTGCCGCATAAACTCCGTATTCCGTCATTGCGCCGTCGCTGCTCGCCGACGCCTTGCTGAAAAAGATCACTCCCAATGGCAGTGGGAGGATCGCAAGCAATCCCGTCAGCATGGACAGACCTCTTCCGGCGCAGAGAATGCGGATGCTGTCCACCAGAGAATCCGTCGTGCGCATTCCCTCCTTCTCCGTTCCCGCCTTATTCTTTTTATTCCCTCTGTAGGTCAGCGCGAGGAAGATCACGACAAAGGCTTCCGCCAGCGTTACCGCGATCGCCACACCGACAGCGCCGTACATGGCGGTAAAATTCGTCTGCACAAGCAGCCGGCTCACCTTGCTTCCGTAATTGCCGAGCATATTACAGAATATTACGCTGAAACCGATGATAAAAAACTGCCTTAGGATCGAAGCCGCTGCCGCCGGAAGCTCCGCACCCTCCCCGCGCGAATAGCCCTGCAGCACTGCCGATACCGCGCGCAGAAAGATCGCCGGAGCAAGAATCATCAGGATCGCACTGCTGTAATGCACCCTGAATATCTTCGCCGTGATCTCCTCCGCCGCAACCAAGACAACCGCAGCCCCGAGCAGCCCGAGCACGCCCTGAAACAAAATGGCATTCTTCCGCATCACCGCCGCATTTTTATATTGTCCTTTTGCATTTCTGAGCCGCAGTATTCTTCCCAGCGCATCCGAGATGCCCCCGCTCACAATCGTATCGAAAAGCGCATACACCTCCAGTGCCGCCAGCACATAGGTTGCTCCGTTATATCCCGTCAGACGGGCTGTGACCGCCAGCGCAACCAATCCGAGGATTGCCGCTATCGCCTGTGCCTGCCGCCTCTTTATCTCTGCCTGATTCATCCCTTGTACCTCATCCGATGTCACTGTTCCCAGCAACCGCTAGTCTCTCGTGATTCCCAGTCCCGCAAGAATGTCCTCCTGCTTTCTCTCCATCACTTTCGCTTCCGCCTCTTCCATGTGATCGTAGCCGCATAAATGCAGCATGCTGTGCGCCACAAGGAATGCAAACTCCCTGCGGACACTGTGCCCATAATTCTCCGCCTGCTCAAAGACCTTGTCCACAGAGATCAGAATATCACCCAGCATCAGTTCTCCGGTGTCTGGGTCGAAATAATCCGCCTCCCTGTCCTCGTCGATGTCGAATACGCCCTCCTGCTCAAAATCAACATTCGGAAAGGACAGCACATCCGTCTCTCTGTCGATTCCCCGGCACTCCCTGTTCATCTCCCTGATTCCGCTGTTGTCTGTCAGAACCACATTCACCTGTGTCTCATAGGGACAGTTCTCCGACGCAAGAACCGCCTCGCAGACATCGCGCACCGTCTCCTCCACCTGAAAGGGCAATTCCACAGCCGTCTCATTTTCAACGTAAAAAGTCATAATAGAGCTTTTCCTCCTTAAATATCCTAATCATCGCGCTAAGCTCGCGCATGGAAATATCACACCTGTCAAAGCTGCCTTCCTCCATCAGCTTATGAAAGACCGCGTCGATCAGCTTATCGTAGTCAAGCTGCTTCTGGGTGTCACGCTCCAGCATATAAGTGACAGAGGACACGATCGTGTCCGCACAGAATAAAACTGCCGTCTCCCTCTGCCTGATTCCCTGCTCTCTGCCCAGATAGTCCAGAAGGATCTCGCGTGCAGCGGGCGGAAATGTCTTCTCATCCATGACCTGCCGCAGCTGTTGCTCCTCCAGCCGGTAATAATACCCGGCGCATTTCATCGCCTCGACATCCATTCCGAGCCGCGTCGCAATCCTCTCACAGAAATAGGTCGTATGTACGCATTGCATATATGCCTTTCTGGCCTTCTCCTTAAACGCAGCCAGAACCGCTGTCTCCGTGTCATTGATGTCAAGATACACGCCCCGGTAGCGGTAGACCACTACAGTGAAAAAGAGCTTGAGCGCCCCGATCAGCAGAATGCTACTGATCACCATGTTGGTCACCGGAATGACAAACAGTTCAAAGTCCGGTCTTGCGTTTGCCGTCAGCACAACATTTGCCGTCTCACAGACAAGAAGACAGCTCACGGAAAGCGTCACTGGCAGACCAATCCTGAAATCCGTCCCGAGCTGTCTGAAAAGCGATATGGTAAACGTCCCGCAGACAAAGTAAAGCACAAAGCCTTCCACACCGCATCCGCTCAGCAGTACCGGGACGAGCAAAACGGAAGACGCCGCAAGGATTCCCGTATTCATGTTGCTGAAAAGCGCAAGCATACAAAATACAAGCAGAAACGGCCAGCCGCCCAACGGTAAAAAAACGCAGACAAACGCTATGACGAGACCGATTGCAATGCACATCGGGAAGCGGTAGAGATGCTCTCCATTGTCATAATCCAGCTTCTGATCCATATATTCTCTGCGATAATGAAAAAAAGTCAGAGCAAGCATTACCGCCACCATCACGCAGTTGCCAAGCAGTCTGTCCGCTACCTGCTTCCTTACATATCCAAGCAGCGCTGTCCCCGATACTCCTGCAAAAAGAATGCAACCCTCTGCAAGAAAGTACCGCCATCCGGGATTTTTTTTATTTTTTTCCATATCTGTCTCTGCTTCTGTATTTTTCCTTTGCTTCGTAGTCATCATAAGCCTTAACAATCTTCTGCACCAGAGGATGTCTGACGACATCCTTGCTCGTCAGCTGGCAGAACGCAATGTCATCGATCTTCCCGAGGACACGCGCTGCGACATCCAGTCCCGACTTTGTTCCCGGCGCAAGATCCTTCTGGGAAGCATCGCCGGTGACAACGACCTTCGAGCCGAAGCCGATACGGGTCAGAAACATTTTCATCTGCGCTGGTGTCGTATTCTGTGCCTCGTCGAGAATAATATAGGCGTTGTCAAGAGTACGACCTCTCATATAGGCAAGCGGGGCGACCTCAATCAGCCCCTTTTCCATATTCTTTGCGAAGCTCTCTGCACCCATAATCTGATACAGAGCGTCATAGAGCGGACGGAGGTACGGGTCTACCTTGCTCTGCAGGTCTCCCGGCAGAAAGCCTAGCTTCTCTCCCGCCTCAATCGCAGGTCTTGTCAGGATGATCCTGCTGACCTCGTTGTTCTTAAATGCCGTGATCGCCATTGCCATAGCCAGATAAGTCTTTCCGGTACCCGCCGGACCTAAGCCGAAGACGATCATATTCTTCCGGATGGCATCCACATATGCCTTCTGTCCGAGGGTCTTCGGCTTGATCGGCTTCCCGTTGATCGTATGGCAGATGCAGTCCGAATCGATCTCTGTGATCACATTTTCCTTTTCTTCCATTCCCATTGTAATTGCGTAATCCACACTCTGCTCCTCTATCTCGTTTCCTCTGTCCGAGAGGACTGCCAGCTGCTGTAATACCGCCGCCGCACGCTTTGCCTTATCCTCTTCCCCTGTAATGGTCACACTGCCGTTCCTGTCAACAATCGTAACCGCAAAATCGCGCTCCAGCTTCTTGACATAGGCATCCTGCATTCCAAAAATCTTCTGAATGTGCTCTGCGGACACATCCAGTCTGACTGAATATTCATTCATTCGTCTCTGTTTCTCCAATGACATTCTTTTCTATCAATACACTTCTGCCCACAGCCTCCTGAACGGTAAACTGTCCCGAAATGACCCATGAGCCTCCATTCGTATCTATTTTAACATCTTTTTCAATAATTTGTACCCCTTTTTCCTCTAAACTTGCAAGAAATGTTCTTAATTTTTCATATAGAAGCGTCTCTGCCTGTTCGAGCGTGTACTCATGCTCGACATTCCTGTATTCCCTGTAAGTATAAGAGCCTTGATAGACCGGGATGGAAAGCTTTTCAAAGACCATCGGTCTGCTCTCCCTGATGAGACTGTCATACACAAGAAACGGTCTCTCCTGCGGCATTTTCCATTCATGATTTCCGACCCGTAGATAAAGCCTCTTCTTTGTCCGCCCGGTGTATTCCTTCTGGACATAGTCAAAGGGCAGGCGCGCCGAGAAGCTCAGTGCATGCTCCAGCCAGATGTCCGCATCCGCATCCACATACAGATATTCCCTCACTGTCGCGTCCTCATTGTAGACGGGTACATTTCCGGCAACCAGCACATCCCCCTTCGCCACAGTGTCTCCCACCTTTACCTTTGGAACTCCGCTCCTCACAATGATCGCCACAACCGTCCCATCATAATCCGTGACAAGCTCACTCCCCTCCTCCGCAGCCTCCTGCTGTGTGATGATCGGGGCATCATTCTCCTTGATCTCGATCAACAGCTTTGTTCCGGACAGTCTCGCCGAAGCCCATGTGATCTCCGGAAATGTCCGGCGGATTTGCTTCTCCAGCGCCCCGATGTCCAGTTCGTTTTTCTTCATACCCACCGTCACCTGTTGTTTTCTGAGGAAGGTATTAAACACGTCATCCGTGATCCGGTAATTGCCCGCTGTCTGAATATCCCAGATAAACAGGGACGATACCATCCAGAACGCAACCGCCAGCATCAGCCCTCCGATAAACGCCTTCCGTCGGAACAGCTTGGGCAGAAAAAAAGGTAGTCCGCATCGTTCCAACACGGCTACCTTAGTACCTGTCTTTCTTACGATAGGGCGCAGCGCCCTGAATCCGTCCAAATGTATATTCATATAATATACGTCGCCCTCCCGCTCGATCTTCCAGAGCAGGATGCCTTTGTTGCTGCAAAGGTTCATAAACCGTTCGGGCGAGAAGCCGCTGACGCGGATGCGCAGATAGCCTCTGACATATTTCAGAAATTCAACCATGGTGAGCCCTCTTTCCACTCTTTGCTAAAGATACCTGACATACTCAATACGTCCGCTGATCTTCATATCTTCATTCGTGTAATAATCAATGGAAAGTCCCGTTCCTTCAAAGCTGACCTGACAGGTCTTTCCCTGTAGCAGTATGAGCTTCTCCGTGTATTCCAGCAGCCCCCTGTAATTCTCGATCCATGCCTCACAGCTTCCCGTCATAGTAACCTTCATCGCCCCCATGCAGATGTCCTTCGGCAATTTCAGGGAATCAATGATCTTTTCTTTTTTACGGATATGTTCATCATTCTTTTTCATAGTTCCATTATATTAACCGCGCCCGGAAACTATGCACCGATCACCGCCTTGATAAACGGCTTGTGTTCCGGCGCCTCCGGCGAAATCGCGCACGCCGCAAGGAAACGCTTTTCCGCCTCAGCCGCCTTGTCTGCGTCGTTCGCATGGATTACTGCCAGCGGCTCACCTGCCTTCACCGCATCTCCGACCTTCTTGTTCAGGACAATTCCCACTGCCAGATCGATTTTGCTCTCCTTCGTCTCTCTCCCGCCGCCGAGGATCAGCGAGCAGATACCAACCTCATCACAGGTGATATGACTGACAAAGCCATCCTCCGGTGCTTTGATTTCTTTAATGATGGAAGCCTTCGGGAGCCGTTCCGGGTGATAGACAAAGCTGCTGTCGCCGCCCTGCGCCTCCACAAATTCCGCCAGCTTCCGCAGCGCGCTGCCGTCCGTGATCACACGCTCGAGCATTCCGCGCGCTTCCTCAAGGCTATCTGTCCTTCCCCCGGCAATCAGCATCTGGCTGCCAAGCGTCAGACATAGCTCCAAAAAGTCCTTCGGACCATTGCCGTTCAGCGTATCAATTGCTTCTTTCACCTCAAGCGCATTGCCGACAGCATATCCGAGCGGTTGGTCCATATCGGAAATGACAGCAATTGTCTTCCGACCCGCATTTCTGCCAATCTTCACCATCTCTTCGGCGAGCGCTCGCGCATCCTCCTCCGCCTTCATGAACGCACCGCTGCCGGTCTTGACATCCAGCACGATCGCGTCAGCTCCAGCCGCCAGCTTTTTACTCATGATCGAGCTTGCGATCAGCGACATCTGATCCACTGTTGCCGTGACGTCTCTAAGCGCATAAAGCTTCTTGTCCGCCGGTGCGAGATCCGCCGTCTGCCCCATGATTGCAATGCCGATCCGATTGACATTCTCTATGAACTGCTCCGTTGTCAGGGCTGTCGAAAAGCCCGGAAAGCTCTCCAGCTTATCGATGGTTCCGCCGGTATGCCCAAGCCCTCTTCCACTCATCTTTGCAACCGGAATCCCACACGCGGCGACCATCGGTGTCAGTGCAAGCGAGGTCTTGTCCCCGACGCCCCCTGTGCTGTGCTTGTCTACCTTGATTCCGTGAATTGCCGACAGATCCAGCATATCCCCGCTGTGCGCCATGGCAAGCGTCAGTTCACAGGTCTCCGCCTCTGTCATGCCCTTGAAATAAATTGCCATCATCAGCGCGGACACCTGATAATCCGGGATTTCATCCCTCGTATAGCCATTGATGAAGAATTCGATCTCCTGCTTCGTCAACTCTCCGCCGTTCCGCTTTTTCATTATAATGTCATACATTCTCATAGAGTTATCTCCATTTCTGCACATATTCTTCCAAGACTCCCCGTCCTCAATATGCCTTGCCGGCAAGGATCTCACAATAGTCCTTGTAATTCTTCTCCAACAGCGTCGGCGTATCCAATCCGTAAGGACATTTCGACTTACATTTCCCGCAGTGCAGACAGTTCTCGATGCGCTTCATTTTCTCCTGCATTTCGGGTGTCAGCTGCGCTGCCGAAGGCGCTCTGCGTATCATCAGACTCATACGCGCACAATTATTGATCTCAATTCCGGCAGGACAGGGCATACAATAGCCGCAGCCGCGGCAGAAATCGCCAAGAAGCTGCTCCCTGTCATGCGCTATAACCGCCGCCAGCTCCTCATTCATCTCCGGTGGATTTTCAATATACGAGAGAAATTCGTCCAACTCCTTCTCCCGCTGTACACCCCATATTGGCAGGACATTATCATACTGCGCCAGAAATGCGTAGGCTGCCGCCGAATTTGTGATCAGCCCACCCGACAGTGCCTTCATGGCAATAAAGCCCATATCTGCCTTCCTGCACTTTTCAACCAGCTCGATGTCCTTCTCTGTCGCCAGATAGCAGAACGGAAACTGCAGGGTCTCATACAGCCCGCTCTCTACCGCCTCATGCGCCACATTTAACCGGTGATTGGTAATACCGATATGCCGGATCATTCCCTTGTCTCTGGCTTCCAGCATCGCCTCATATAACCCCGTTCCGTCGCCCGGCTTCGGACAGAACGCAGGATTGTGGAACTGATAAAGATCAATGTAATCCGTGCGCAGATTCCCCAGCGAGGTATGCAAATCCTTCCAGAACCCCTCCGCCGTCGTCGCCCCGGTCTTCGTTGCGATAATTACCTTATCGCGCATTCCCTCGAACGCCGCCCCGAGCTTCTCCTCACTGTCCGTGTAAAAACGCGCCGTGTCATAGAAAGTCACCCCATGCTCATAAGCCTTCCGCAGAAGCTTCACTGCATCTTCCTGCGAGATACGCTGGATCGGCAGCGCCCCAAAGGAATTCTTACCCGCTATAATTTCCGTTTTACCAAGTCTGACCTTTACCATCTTTTCCTCATTTCTGCGCACGCTTTTTGCGCATATCGAGTTTGTGTCAAGTGCGCGCAGACACAAATCCCGCGATTGAAAAATCTTATTTTTCAATCTTATCTTCCTTTCAAATTGTTCTCACATGCCAGTTTAGTTCTTCCCAGATATACTATACCATGATTGTTTCTCAATCATGGTATTAATGTCCATCCGGACGCTTTCTGTTTTAGAATAAGGTTATTATAACATGATTGTTTCTCAACCATGGTATTAATGTCCATCCGGACGCTTTCTGTTTTAGAATAAGGTTATTATAACATCTATTTTGAGTATATTGTCATTTTCCCTCATTAGCAACCTTCAATTTTCCCTCATTCTGCCAGTGTACATGCGTTTTCCCTCGCTCTTCCCTTTCCCGCACGTACAGTTTCCGCAGTTGTACATGCGCATCCTCCCCCGCTTCCCTTTCCGCACATACAGTTTCAGCGGCTGTACATGCGCATCTTTCCCCGCTTCCTTTTCCGCAGGTACAGTCCCAGCGGTCGTACATGCACTTTCTCCCTCACCTCCTTTTCCGCATGTATAGACCTTGATACTAGAGTCAAAAGCTCCGATAGGATGAAATTGCCCGAATTGTTTGAATGTGTAGGGACCTATAGTTGTGCTTAGTGGCGACTAAAAAGCGTTATGAGCTCAAAGACGCCTGTTTGAGCGTAGCGAGTTAAAGATTTGTGCGAATGCTCTTAGCTGTTTGGCCGACACTTAGCACAACATGGTTCCGAAACCTTGAAAACAATTCGGACAATTTCAGACAAATAAGACTTTTGCCCCGGTTTCTTGATTATATCAATGGGATAAGCAAGTAAAGGAAATCGTGCATGTACATAGCGGGAAGAAAATTTGTTGACCTTGTTTGGGATTTCTTTGTTGAATAATTATGAATATTTACAGATTTTCAGAACATCAGATTTTCGTTTCATTTTTACAGGAACCGGACAAATTTGTCCGGCTCCTGTATCCATAAATTTAAACACGCACGGTTTGGAGCAAAGCGGGCTGATGCCGGCACGCTGACTCCCACCGGTCTGTATAGCCTGCTCGTCCTTACTGCCTTGCTACTCTTACTTTCTGACAAGCAGAGACTTTCCGGTCATTTCGGCAGGCTGCTTCATGCCCATGATCTCGATCAGGGTAGGGATAATGTCCGCAAGGCATCCGCCCTCTCTGAGACCGAAGCCCTCATCATAGTTGACAAGAACGAAAGGCACCTGGTTTGTCGTGTGTGCCGTGTGAGGTTCGCCGGTTTCGTAATCGATCAGCTGCTCCGCATTGCCGTGGTCAGCGCAGATGAACATAACGCCGCCGACTTCCTTGACCGCAGCCACTGCCTTGCCGACACACTCGTCCACGGTCTCGATTGCCTTGATGGCAGCAGGCAGCACACCGGTATGTCCTACCATGTCGGGATTTGCAAAGTTGATAACGATCACATCATACTTGTCCGAACGGATCGCTCCACAGAGCTTCTCACAGACCTCGGGTGCACTCATCTGGGGCTTGAGGTCGTAGGTAGCAACGTCCTTAGGCGAATTTACGAGGATTCTATCCTCGCCGGCATTCGGAGCCTCCACACCGCCGTTGAAGAAGAAGGTAACATGCGCATACTTCTCCGTCTCCGCGATACGCGCCTGCTTGAGGTTGTTAGCAGCAAGCCACTCGCCGAAGGTATTCGTCACAGCGATCTTATGGAACGCAACATCCTTGTTCAGAATCGTCGGGTCATAGTCAGAGAAGCATACATAAGTGATCTGCTTGCGTGCGCCTCTGTCAAAGCCCTTGAAATCATCGTCGCAGAATGCTCTGGTGATCTCACGCGCACGGTCGGGACGGAAGTTGAAGAAGATCACAGAATCGCCATCCTGAACCGTAGCGACAGGCTTTCCATCCTCTACGACAACGGTAGGCTTTACAAATTCATCCGTCTCCTTGCGGTCATAGGATTCCTGAATCGCGCAGATGCCGCAGGCAGCGGTCAGTCCCTCTCCCTTGGTCATTGCATCGTATGCGAGCTTGACACGGTCATAGTTGTTGTCACGATCCATCGCGTAATAACGTCCCATAACGGATGCAATCCTGCCGACTCCGATCTTCTCCATCTCCTTGTTCAGAGCCTCCGCATACTCCTTGCCGCTTGCGGGAGGAGTATCACGTCCGTCGAGGAAGCAATGTACATAAACCTTCTCCAGACCGTGTCTCTTGGCAAGCTCCAGAAGCGCATACAGATGGGTGTTGTGGCTGTGTACACCACCGTCAGAGAGCAGTCCCATCAGATGAAGCGCACTGCCATTCTTCTTGCAGTTCTCAACTGCCTTCACCAGCGCCGGATTTTCAAAGAAGGTTCCGTCCTGAATTTCCTTGGTAATACGGGTAAGCTCCTGATACACGATACGTCCTGCACCCATGTTGAGATGTCCCACCTCGGAATTTCCCATCTGACCCTCGGGAAGTCCGACTGCCATTCCGCTGGCGTTTCCGCGCACCCACGGACATTCCTTCATCAACTGATCCATCACAGGTGTCTTTGCCTGTGCAATCGCATTTCCTTCGACCTTATCATTCAGTCCATAGCCGTCAAGAATCATCAAAACAACCGGTCTTCTGCTCATATATCTCATCTCTCCTTATATATATTTTATCAGGTGCAACTGTCCGTTCCGGCTGTAATCGCCCGGAACAAAAAGCATATTCGCTGCTTCCACACTATATCATGTTTTGGAAATCCGTGCAATAGCAAGCCATAGGGAATTTTTCTCGATACATAATTGCTTTTTCTCATATTTCTTGCTATACTGATTAGAAACTTTACAGATAAATTGCAAAGTTTACAGAAAAAGAGGTATGCAAAATGGTGACATTACTTTCAAAGCTCTTTATTAAAGATAGAACCAACACACAAAGTCCCTCCGTAAGGCAGTCCTACGGCATGTTATGCGGCGCAGTCGGCATCTTTCTGAATCTGTGCCTTTTCACCGGGAAATTCATCGCCGGGCTGATCAGCAACTCCATTGCCATCACCGCCGATGCCTTCAATAACCTCTCCGACGCCGGCTCCTCGATCATTACCCTGATCGGCTTTCGCATGGCGGGACAAAAGCCAGACCCGGATCATCCCTTCGGACACGGACGGATCGAATATATCTCCGGGCTGCTTGTGGCTGTCATCATTCTGCTGATGGGACTGGAGTTGTTAAAAAGCTCGTTCACGAAAATTCTGCACCCTAATGAGCTGAGCTTTTCCCCTGTCATACTTGTCATTCTGATTGTGTCCATCCTCGCCAAATGTTATATGTATTTCTATAATCACAGTCTCGGCAAGCGCTTTGGCTCCTCCGCCATGCTCGCAACCGCCACGGACTCCCTGAGCGATGTTCTGGCGACATCCGCAGTCCTGATTTCAACGCTCGTCGCTCATTTCAGCGGCTTAAGCATCGACGGCTGGTGCGGTATCCTCGTCGGTCTCTTCATCTGCTATTCCGGCTTCGGCGCCGCAAAGGATACCATCAGTCCTCTGCTCGGTCAGGCTCCCGACCCGGAATTTGTCCAGCGGGTGACGGATATCGTCACTGCACATAAAGAAGTCATCGGGGTACACGACCTCATCGTACATAACTACGGTCCCGGCCGCGTCCTGATTTCCCTGCACGCGGAAGTACCCGCCGACGGCAACATCCTCACACTGCACGATGTGATTGACACAATCGAACATGAATTGCGAAATACCTTAGACTGTCACGCTGTAATCCATATGGATCCTGTTCAGGTCGGCGATGTGGAAACAGACCGTCTGCGGGAACTGACGGTGCAATGCTTACAGGCGATTGATCCCACACTGACAATGCATGATTTCCGCATTGTGACAGGACCGACACATACGAATCTGATCTTCGATGTGGTAACTCCCTATGATTACGTCATGTCTGACAAAGAGCTGGCCGACCTGATCCAGCGGAAATTACAGGAAAAGAACCCTAATTATTATACAGTAATTGATGTGGATAAAAAGATGGCATAAACATCTGAAAGGAAAGATTGAAAAATAAATTTTTCAATCACGAGATTTGTGTCTGCGCACACTTGACACAAACTCGCTATGCGCAAAGAACGTGCGCGGAAATGGGGAAAACTATGACACAGATCATCTATTTGACGGAAGCAGAAACAAAACGTCTGGAGGCACTGGAGCGGCGCTACCGTAATGCGGCACGAGCACAGCTCGAGCGGCGCGTTGCCTATTACCACCGCCTGACCGGCGGTCGCTATACCTCCATCACCGTACGCGACCAGAAGACGCGCTGGGGAAGCTGTTCCTCTCGCGGCACGCTCTCCTTCAACTACCGACTGATCTTCGCACCGCCCGCCGTCCTCGACTACGTTGTCGTCCACGAGCTTTGCCACCTGACACATATGAATCATTCCAAGGATTTCTGGAACATGGTAGGAACCATCATGCCGGACTATGCCGTCCACAAGAAATGGCTGCGGGAACACGGCCATGAACTGACATTGGAGCACTATCTTGAAGCGAAGGGAATCCCCATTCAGATTTCCTGACTGACAGGCTCACCCCAAAATTCATGCATATTGACATAATACTGGTGTCAAAAGCCCTCCACAGACTAATAACCTGCGAAGGGCTTTCTTTCATCCTTTACTGTTCTTTATTGATTTTCGTCCACATAGATCTGTGCCCTTCTCTGGATTATGTCAGCCACTGCCTGTGCTTCCTTCTGTCCCGAGAAGAAGGCTTCGATCTCCTCATTGATGATCGTCATGATCTCCTCATTATAGTAATAAGGGTTATGCACCGACTCGATGAACTGAATCACCTCATCCAACTGTTCCTGACTCAGAGGGTCATAGGGAATATCTTCGCCGTTGATATAGATTGTCTGGTCGTAGTATTCTCTCTGTGTCTCGCCATTCTCATCCGTATACTCCCAGTAAGGACGCTCTGTCGCCTCCTTGGACTTCTCATAGAACCTTTCCTTCTGTACCGGGAAGTAATACACCTGATCCTGATACTCATCCGTCAGATAGTAACGCATGAAGTCCCATGCCGCATCCAGATGCTTTGACTTAGCCGACAGCACATAGGTCTGGCTGCTCATAATATAGGAACCCTCTCCCGTATCCGTAGGGAAGCCTACAAAGCTTACCGGCTCACCGAAGTATCCGTTGATGGAATTTGCCATCTGACTAAACTGATAGAAATTCACCTGCATCATCAGCGTTCTGTCCTGTCTGTACTGGGACTGATAATTCTCCCAGTAATTGTTCCAGTAATCATCGTCATAATCCTGCGAATCGGTGTCAGAGGGAAGCGTCTTTGCAAACTCCATCATGGAGATGAAGTCCTGTGTATTGAAAGAGCATTTTCCGGTCGATATGTCCACAAACTGATTTCCGCAATAGCTCATCACCATGTACATGAACTGGTTGCGAGTTGTATCTCCGCCAAATGCCTTTGCCCCCTCCGGCATAGCAGCCAATACCTGCTGCATATCCTCCATCGTCCAGTTCTCCCGGTCTCCGACCCATGCCTTCTTTGCAATGATCGAGTAAACCTCGAAGTCAGGTACGATATAGTACAGCTTTCCGTTCACACGGTATGCGTCGAAAGCATTCTCCATAAACTCTACCTTGGAAAGCTCCTCGTCGTTCTTAATCAGCTCATCAATGTTGGCGATCAGTCCCTTGGAGATATAGTTACTGATCGGCAGATCATTTGAAATCAGAATATCCGGCATACCGCCTGTTGTAATATCACTGTTCAGCTTTGTAAGTCCCGCCTGATAGTCGTCATAGGAATTATACTGGCTATAGTCCTTCAGGGTGATTCTGTAATCCTGACTGCTCCTGTTATAGGCGATCACACGCTTCTTGACATCAGAATCAATCCAGCGTCCCGCCATTACAAGAACTTCCTTATCCTTGATGTCCGCCGGATCCACATAGGTAAAGATGCCCGCCTGCATTCCGGTTTCCCAGTCCTCAGCGTAGAACGCAAGGAAGGAATCCTTTGTCAGCTCGACAAGCCCGTACAGAGACTCCACATAGAGATCGGAGTTGATATAATCCATCAGAAGCTCGCCGTTCTCTGCTCCCTCATCCCAGCTGTAAATGCCGCCGTTTCCCGTGTAGATCAGATCATGGGACTTTCCGGGCATCATCACGTTATAATCATACATATAGCTGACTGTTGAAGGGAAATCCTTTGGTGTTCCCACAGTGTCTGTCACAATGTCATAGGTGGTATAATAGGACTTCGTCCAGTCCTCTTCATCTCGGAAAATTACGAAAAGGGAGCCGTCATCCTGAGGTACGAGCTGGTCATAGTTATTGATCAGCTTTGTTATCTCATCCGAAAGCTTCTCTCTCTCTCCGACAGTTCCATCCAAATTGATTTTGATCTTAAAAGTATCATTTTCTTCAGCATATTCGGTAGCAAGCAGATAAAAATTGCCGTCGGAACCCTGATACATGCTGTTGACAGAGATCCATGTGTCGGTATCCGTGTTTCCCGCCATGCCCGGAACCTCAGTCTCCCATGCAAAGCTGCCGTCCGCATTCCAGCAGCAAAGGCTGTAGGTCTGCTCTTCAATATAATTTTCAGGATCTGACCAGTCCTCAAGTCTATGGCTCTTCATGGCATAGACCATTCCGTCTCCAGCCAAAATAAAACGAGTGTAGTTAAAATACTCATAGGAAGTAGATTCTTCGCCAGAATCCCCCACATCACCGAAACCGGGATCAATAGCCACAGCTTCCTCTGTATCCAGCAGAGCTATTCCGTCATCAACGTTATCCGTATTGCCTTCATCCGTGGTACCGTCGTCCGTGTCCTCCGGCACATCCGCATTTCCGCCGTTGTCTGCAACCTCGACCTCGAGTGTTGCCATCTGCACATCCGTGCCGTCTTCCTTCATGGAAATCACACGGTAATCATTGTCACTGTAGGTTTCATAGTCGTACACCTGCAGCACCATGTATACCCTTCCATCTCTGTGTGCAGTGCTTACGACACTAAGACTGCCACCCTGATCGGAGTACATCTGGGGCAGTGCAATATTCTGCACCCTGTATACATGCTCCTTCGCCAGAGACGACGAATTGCCGGACGCCGGCTTGTTATTACTGCCGTCTCCATCCTTTCCACAGGCGCAAAGCCCGACAGCCATAGCCACTGCCAGTCCTAGCGCAAGAACGCGCTTCACCCATTCCTTTCTCATAACTTCTCCTCCCTTTCTTTATTTATCCTTCCTTATTTAATTTTCTTTTTTTCCTCTTCTCCTTCTTTTCCGGCTTCTCATCAAATTCACTCAAAAATTCCAGATCATCAGTATTGCCCTTTCTTGCAAGGCGTTTCGCCCGGATTCTCTCGCCCTTACGTTCCACCTTATCCTTGACATACAATACCTTCTCCTTAATCGTCCAGCCCTTATGTCTCCACCAGATGACAAAGAAGATCACCGCAAGCACAACCGCATACAACAGGAACAAGAGCTCAAACAGCGTGATCAGCGCAAGAATGTCCTCATAGCCTCTCGCCACATTCTCCCAATAGGGATATATGATTGCTTTCCCATTCATGGAACGGGTTCCAAACTGTGGGATCAGCTTTAATCTGGAAAGGAACGAATAACGTGAGGAGTTTTCCACGACCTCCGTCTCGTTGCCGGAATCCCCCAGATTTTCATTGACATAGTTATACGCGAAATCAGTGACGGGATTCGGCATTACAATTTCATAATGATTTATGCCGTTACAGCTTCCAAGCTCGCTCAGGGTTTTATAGGACACATAGACCAGTGTGCTGTCCAGCCCTGCCGCCTCTGTAAGTCTGCCCTCCTGCCGCTGGATGACACCGGTGACAATATGAGGAATACCCCCTATATAAACGGTCATTCCGGCAACATCATTAGAACCGAAAAGCTGCCATGCCGCATCCTGATCCAGAATACAGTAATCCTGCATCAGATCATTTCCGGAGAACCATGAACCCGACAACATTTTCATCGGATGAAACAGGAAAAAATCTCCTCCGATACCGATTGCATCCGCCTGAATGGTAGATTTGTCGCTGGAAATTGTTATCTTTCCTCCCGCACTGTACGCATCCGCCCAGAGTCTGGCGCTCGGATTCTCGGATTCCTGTATCACAGAGGCATCCGCCAGTGCAGCGTCGATAGAATGTTCAAACTCCCTGATCCTGTCCTCTGAAATCTGCATATTTACAGAGAAGAAACAGCTTACCTGCGCAGCACTCTTTTTCTCGCTCCAACGCTCCGCCATCATCTGTGCTTCCTGTCCCTGTCCGAGATGATTTGCTATAAAGCACAGAATCAGGAAGATTATGAAGGAAATGCCTCCACTGATTCCTAATACAATTTTCTTCATCACTCGCCTCATTTCCACCGGGATCCGTTAATTTGCCAGTCTAACCTGCTTACCCGCCTCCACAGGCTTTGTAGAAGTGGTGATCACATACTCATAGCCGTAGAGACCTCCTGTGATCGCCGACTGGGTATCATCGCTCGCCAACACCTCAATATCTACGCGGGTTGCAATATAACGTGTGCTCAAAGGACTCGGCTTGGATTCCACAATCAGAATGAACTTGCCGTTGCTGTCCTCACGGATTGCACTGTTCGGAACAATCAGATCATAGTTTGCACTCTTCTGTCCGACAGAGAGATTCAGCGTCTGACCTGCCGTAACGCTTCCCGTCACATCAAAGGTCAACTGCTTCTTCTGTCCGGGATCGGTCTTATCGGGCTTGATGCTCGCCAGTGTCACATCCACATCATCATATCTCCACGCATTGACCAGATCAGCCTTGTCACCCACCGAAAGGCGCTTTGCCTGATCGTTTGTGACAGAGAAGCTCAGAGTATAACCCTTTCCTTCCGGCTGTAAAACGGCTACCGGCTCCGCTGCAGATGTCGTATTTCCCGCAGTGACATTGATGGAGGTAACAGTTCCGGCTATGTCCGCCGTAACCGTCGCATCAATCGTCTTGGCGGTCAGCTCATCCACCGTCGTCTGTGCCTTGGAAATATTATCCAGAAGTCCCTCCAGATTTACAACATTTCCAATCTTGCTAAGCAGCTCTGTCAATACGGTCTCTTTCTCGGTAACGAGATTCTTTGCAGCCTCCAGCTCACTATTGACAACACTGATATTAAAATCGCAATTGTTGCGCTGTGCCGTCAGATTGTTGACCGTCTGGCTTGCCTTCCTCTGATTATTCTCAGCAGTCACGGTATCAAGATAGACCTGTGCTTCCTGCAACGCATTGTTTACTGCATCCAGATTCGCCTTTGCTTCGTTTCTTAAGTTTTCTTTTTCCGCCTCAACAGCTTTTGCCGCATTCAGATTTGCCAGAAGCGCCTCATAGTTCTCCGGCTGGGCATTTCCGTTTGAAACTGCAACCTTCTGTGCCTCATCCAATGCCTTCTGTGCCTCTGTGGCCTTGGCTTTTGCTTCATTCAATACTTGTTCTGCGTTATTATATGTGTTCGTTGCATTTGTCTGAGCATTCTTCGCATTATCAACCGCTGTCTGCGCCGGAGAAATTCTGCCCTCAGCAAGGGAATCCTGCGCTCCTTCAAAATCGATCTGCGTCTGAAGTGCCGCACGTTCCTTATTCAGCTGTGCCAGTTTCTCGTTCAACGGCTTCAAAGCGTCATTTGCATTCTTCAATGCCGTCTGTGCGTTAGTGATCTGCTGACGGTAGGTAGTCGCAGACACATTCTGGTTTGCCGAATAGATGTCCGAATTAAAAACCTTGTCGGAAAGCAGTGCCTGTTCATACGCATCCTGTGCCTGCTCCAGTGCATCCTTTGCCGCTTTCAGTTCATCACTCTCGGAGTCCTCCAGATACAGAATGACATCCCCCTTCTGTACTGTATCACCGACACGGACTGCCACGCTGGAAACCTTTCTGGATTCCGTAACCTTTACTTCATAGGGGTCTCCGCTCTCAACAACGCCGGTTCCTCTGATCTTCGCTGTGATGGTACCGGACTGAACATAGTTGGTAGCCACCTCAGGAAGGGAGTAATTCATAATTGTGTTTGAGAAAAATGTCAAAACCAGCATCACCGCAAGAAATACGATCGCTGCATTTTTGATCCACTCTCTTTTGTTCTTTCCGTTCTCGTTCATTTCCTTCTTCCTCTCCTTGCTCGATTAGATTTCTTACCCTTTGATTCCGCCCTGATATGTGATTCCATCTACAAGATATTCCTCACCGTAAAGGAATATCAACAAGCTGGGAACCATATAAATCGTCGCCACAGCGAACGCCAGTCCGATCTCTCCCGCGTTAATCTTGCTTAAAAATACAGACAGCGGGTGCTTCTCTGCGTCTGACAGCAGGATCAGCGGCTGCTCTACCATGTTCCAATAGTCAATAAATACCAGAATCGCCGCCGAACAGGTCGCCCCCTTACACAGCGGCAGACAGATTTTTCTGAAAATCTGCCATTCTCCTGCGCCGTCTATCTGCGCCGCCTCAATCATCGAGGTCGGAATACGCCGCATAAACTTCGTCAGCAGAAACACCGCGAACGGGGAAAAGATTCCCGGCAGCCAGATCGCCCAGTAGGTATCCAGCAGATTCAGCCAGTCACTGACCAGATAGTTTGGAACCAGCGTTACCTGATAGGGCATCAGCATCAGTATAATGTAGGCAAAGAAAATAATCTCTCTCAGGCGTCCCCGATACCTTGCAAACCCATAGGATGCCAGAGACGCGACGGTCAGCTGGAATATCACAATCGGTCCCACAAGGATCACGGAATTCCAGAACTTCAGCAGATACTCGGGACTCTTAAACAGCACCGTGATATACTGGCTGAAAGACACCATGTCAGGAATAAACTTCAAATTGACCTTCTCTGAGATATACACCTTTCCGCCACTGCTGTTTGTTGCGAATACCGAGCCATAGTTTGCCGATATTTCAGATGCCGACATAAACGAATTAGTGATCGTCAGGATGATCGGTGTCAGGAACAGGATCGCAAAGCTCGCCGCAACGATGGTTGCAAGGGCAATCCTGCTGATTTCAAATATTTTCTTTTTTGATGCCGGTCTGCGCCGTTTCCCTCTGTTTTCGTTCGACCGTGCAGATGTGTTTTCCTTACTCATCCCTCCACATCCTTTCCGAACCGGTCTTCCGCGAGGAAGAGGATTCCAATGATAACAATCATGACCAGAGACATCAGAATTGCCGCAGCCGACAGCATCTGGTAATCCAGATTCCGGAATTTGTTATTCATAAAATGCTGCAGCATATAAACCGTGTCGGTCGGATAATCTCCCGTCAACAGATACACCTCCCGGAAAATCTTGAAGGAACTGATCAGGGACATAATCGTCACAAACAATAAAGTCGAGGACAAATACCGTATCTTAATATGGAAGAAGGTCTGGAAGGGTGTCGCACTCTCCAGCCTCGCCACCTCAAGTATATCCTTCGGAATGCTCGCAAGCGCCGCCATGAACAGGATCATGTTATAACCAAGATTCTTCCACAGGAACAGAATGGCGATAACGACCAGCGCATAATCTGATTTCAGCCAGTCTACCTTATCCACCCCGAATGCTGCCAGCATATCGTTGACAGCACCGTTATAGTGGAAAAGCACCTGCCAGATCAGCACGATTGACGCCACCGGCACCATCAGCGGGCTTAAGAAAAAGGTTCTGAACTGGCTCTTGAAAGGAATTTTGGATTCCAGTACAATCGCCAGAATCAGCGACAGCACCACTGCCAATGGAACAGACACAACGGAAAACATCAATGTATTATGCACCGCCTTCTTAAACGCCGAATTTGCTATGATATTCTTAAAATTATCCAGAAAGACAAACTGACCGCTGATCGGATTATCCACCATGGAATAATAAATAACGACAAGGAACGGCAAAATGAAGAACAGCAGTACACCGAGGAAGCTGGGGGCAATAAATGCCCCCGAACTCACCTTCAGTTTTCTGGTTCTTCTCGTCGTCTTGATATGCACCTTTGGAGCAGCCGCTTCGGCACGCTCCCTTTTCTGTTTCTTGCTCACTTCACATTCCCCTGACTGTTTAGCTGTTTTCACCTACATACATCGAAGCGCGGCTCTGAATCTGCGCTGCCACATCATCCACGCTCTTCTGTCCGTTGTAGAAGGCCTCTGCCTCCTCGCTGATAATGTCCAAAATCTCCGTATTCTGGGACGGTACCGGTCTTGCTATGTCAATCAACTTCATCAGCGTCGCAACCTCTTCCTCCGTCACCGGATGATAGGTATAATTCCAATCGTCGTAGCCGAAGCCTCCCATGCCGAGAACGATCGGCTCGCCGTTCTCATCCAGCAGAATCTCACCGTTTTCGTCCTTCGCATATTCCGCCTTCATCTTCTCTGCGATCTGTTCCTCCAGCTGCTTCTTGTTTGTAGGAAGTCCATAGCTGAACATATCACTCTTGTTATTCAGATAGCTCTCGATAAACTCCCATGCGCCGTCCTTGTTGGCAGACTTGGAGGTCAATCCGAAGCATCCGCTCGCGCTGAGCAGACAGCCTGCCCCATCACCGATCACCGGATAGCCGACGTAGGAAACCGGCTCGCCGAACATTGCCTCTGCTACCTGAATATCATTGATATCCGAAACATAATCCGTATATAACAGAAGATTGCCGTTTGCAAGTCTTGTCGGCGTGGAATCCTTCTCCTCATCCCAGTTGTACTCTGCCGGGAAGCCCGCCACAAATTCCAGCATCTGCTTAAAGCTGTCGCTGTTGAAATCACAGGTTCCGCTCTCCCAGTCGATAAACTGATCCTGATTAAAGGTCAGAAGCAGGTTCATCATCTCGCTTCTGCCGGTGTACTCGAACAGCTCGGCATCGGGATACTGCTGTGCCAGCTTCATGACATCCTCCACCGTCCATCTGTCGCGCTCTCCGACAACAGAGGTCTTTGCCGCAACAGTTGCAATGGAGAAAGTTCTCGGTATCGAAATCAGCTTGCCGTCATAGGTATAGCCGTTCAGAACGCTCTCAACAAAGGAATCCCTGCTCAGCACACTGCTCTTCTCAAGATAGGGTGCCAGATCCTCCAGAATCCCCTTTGAGACAAGCATCTGCGTGTCAATCTCCGAGCTGTCCAGTTCGATAATATCCGGACAGTCCGCACCGGAAGTGATCTCGTTGTTCATCCTTGTAATTGCATCTGCATAATCCATGTTTCCATCGGGATCGTAATACTGCTTTACCTTGAAACGGTACTTGTCATTGCTCTTATTAAAGTTTACTACAGCCGCCTGAAGTTCCTGTGACGCATACATGGTTCCGATGGTGATTTCCACCTTCTGGACAATCTCAGATGCCTGAGTCTTTGTCAGATAAGCGATCTCCGTCTCCCCGGTATCCCATGGCCGGATGATAGCCATGAATCTGCCGTCCTCCAGTTCATAAACCGCATCCACATAGCTTCCGTTAATATCACAGTCGAGCCAGTTCAGAATCTGTTCATAGACGCCATCCTTCTTGTTGAATGTATACAGTGCACTTTCGTTGCTCACCAGCAGTTCCTTTGTATGACCTGCTGACAGATTTCCTACGTTACCCGGCAGGGTGTACTTTGTTCCCGTCTGTCTCTTGTCAAAGTCAATGTCGCATACCGTATAGCCGGAACCGTTTGCTGACCAGTCATAATAAGCCATCACGACCTTGCCGTCGCCTCCGCACACAACACTGTTGATCCATGCCCCGTCCGCCGCAACCGATCCCTTGCTGTTTCCCTCCTCGTCAAAGAGATAAACAACGGTGCTTGACGTGAGATAAGCCCTTCCCTGCTCGTCAACTACGACATCCTGCACATAGCTGTTCTCCTCATCGGCAGCCAGCAGATCGGTAAAATCGGTATTATATACCGTATTTCCCTCCTTGTCATATTTCTCAAGACTGTAAAGGCTGCGGGAATTATCGGGATTGTTCTCATCCATCTGATACACGGACCAGATCACATACTGGTTCCCGTCGGCATCGACCGCCATGCCCTGACGCCAGCCGTTCTTCGGGGCATCCGCATAGACAACCTCTTCCTCGGTTCCCGCCACAGGGTCATAGACAAACATGCCGGTATAGCTGTCCTCGCCCTGGTCAATATACTTACTGTAATAAATCTTACCTCCGGCGAACTCAAAATTATAACTGTCACCCTCCCCGAACGAGGTGTATTGGGGAACATAGACAAAGTCCGCCGCACTTGCGTCTTCATTCTTTTCATTGCCACCCTTATTGCCATTGCTTCCGTCCGTCTGCGCCGTACCGCCTCCGCACGCCGTCATGGAAACGACAGTCGCTGCGGCAAGTGCAAGCGCCAAAAACTTCTGAATTCCTTTTTTCATAACTCTCCTCTTTCCTCCCGGCTTTTCAGCCGTTTTTAACGTCCTCAATCATGCTATTGATGTCCATCCGGATGCCCTCTATTTTAGAATAAGGTTATTATAACATATTAACGCACAAAATGAACCTTAAGAATTTATGAATTGAGCCCTGAATCCTCAGAGCTCCTGCAATAATTCCGTAATACTTACTTAATACGGATATACATTCTCTTTAATTCAAGGTGGCGCTTGTGATGTCTCCACATGCTGCCGATGCGGTTATAAAACCAGAAGGATTGTACCAGAAGATTATTCACCTTGCCGATCTTCTGCTTTGTCGTGTGCTCGTAATATTCTCCGCCGCAGCGGCAGGCCTCCCTGCCCTTCTCCTTTACCAGTGCGATCAGCTCCGACTCACAGGTGACATTCCCCGCAAACTCCGTTGCGCCGAGTCCGATACAGTCAAGCTTATGGGCATCGCTTCCGCCGAAGACGGGCTTGTCATACTCCTTCGCAATCTCCTGCGCCCGGGCGTTGCTCTCGCGGCTCTCGCACGCATTAAATCCCTCAATGAAGTCAAATTTCTCCATGACGGAAAGATCACGCCGATGCTTTCTGGTATTCAAAATACTCATATACTTTTCGCCGCAGGGATGCGCAGGACCTAAAATACCACCGTTCCTGTGTACAATATCAATCAGAAACTGCACGGGAAGTCCCCGCAGCTCCAGAATAGGAAGCTTCGCTGTCTCCGGCATAATGACCAGAATATGTCCCGCGTCTATCGTGTCATACTCAATTCCCTTGAGCACGGCAAAATCGCGGAATGCCTTGTCCTTCAGCTTTCTCTTCCACGCACGGTATCCGTTGTAGGAATCGTGATCCGTGACGAGCATACCGTCATAGCCTCTCTTTATGAGGGTGGCAATAAACTCATCGATCGGCACCTTGCCGTCCAGAGATCCCTCCTTTGTGTGACAGTGCATATCAAATTTCATCATCCGCTTTCTCCCTTCTCGTTTAATCCACGCTCTTTAGCGACTCCGTCATACTGATCTTCTCCAGTTTACCGCCCATGGCAAGGTTGATGAGACCGGCAAACACGATCGTCAGCAACGCGCTGTACAAATAACTTAGCGCACTGATCCGCACGTCAAAGGCAACCAGATCAACCTGTATCTGGCTCATGACAAACGCATGAAGGAACCGCCCGAGTACCAGTCCGACGAGCATTCCCATCGCCGCGAGCAGAATATTTTCGCGGAAGCAGTAGCTTGCCGTCTCGTTCTTATAAAAGCCCAGCACCTTTATCGTCGCAATCTCCCTCACACGCTCTGTGATATTGATATTTGTCAGATTATACAGGACAATAAACGCCAGTCCTGCGGCACATAGAATGACGACAAGCACAATGATGTCAAGGCTCTTCATCATACTGTTCACGCGATCCATCATATCCCTGTTCACATTGACGTTGGAGACGCCGTCCACCTTCATCAGCTCCGCCGACAGCTCGTGTGCATCCGTGTCCTGCTCCAGATTCACATACACTGTCTTCCTCTCCGGCTCCCCGCCGAATTCGTCCTTCCATGTTTCCTCCGAGACAAAGACATAATTATAGATATAGTTTTCCATGACCGCCGAGATTTTAACCGTCAGGCTATTCATATTTTCATCCCGGATCGTAACCGTGTCGCCCTCCCTGATGCCATACTGTGCGGCGAGCTTGTGGGTAATCACGCCCTCGCCCGTACCGGGATAGACGATTGCCTCCCCTTCTTCCGTGTGCATATCCAGATACTCCGGCATCTGCGTAGGATCACCGACGACCAGATAGACCGATTTAACGCCCTCGTCCGTAACAAGATCCATGTTCTTCTCCATCACACTCAGGGCTTCCTTCAATCCATCGTCAGAGAAATCCTCCAGCTTCTGTACAAAACCGTCATCCACATCTCTCAGGCTGATCGAAAGATCATAGGTCTGGATCTCGGTATATTGCTGTGTCGCAACCTCAGCGATGGAATCCCGGATTCCGAAGCCGGTGACAAGAAGCGCCGTACAGCCGCTGATGCCCAGCACCATCATGAACAATCTCTTTTTATATCGGAAGATATTCCTCACGGAAACCTTTTTCAGGAAGCTGAGATGCTTCCACAAAAAGGGAATTTTCTCAAGAAAAACACGTTTTCCCGCCTTCGGCGCCTTCGGGCGCATGAGCTGTGCCGCTACCTGTGAAAGCTCCACGCGGCAGGAAAGCCATGTCGTACCGACCGAGCAGAAAAGCGAAACCACAAGCGATACCACCGCAAGCCTCCAGTCAAAGACATAGACGATCGGGTCTGCCTTGTACATGATCCCATAGCCATACCATATGACCTTCGGAAATCCCCATGTTCCCATCGCAAAGCCGGACACGCAGCCGAGGACTGCCGCCAGACCTGAGTAAATCATATATTTTGACATGATTGTACCGTTGCCGTACCCGAGCGCTTTCAGCACGCCGATCTGTGTTCTCTGCTCCTCCACCATACGGTTCATGGTCGTTATGCAGACCAACGCCGCCACGAGGAAGAAAAAGACAGGAAAGATATTGGCGATTCCCTCCACAATGGAAGAATCGCTCTCAAAACAGACATATCCGATGTTGGTATTCCTTCCGAGTACATAGGTTGCAGGCTCTCCGAGCTGCTCTGCAGCGGCCTGCGCCAGCTCCGGCGGATACTGTCCGACCAGCTCGTCAAAGCGCCGGTCAGCCGCCTCGGAGACCAGCTCCTCCCACACAGGCGTCTTTTCATCCATGTAATCCTGATAAGCATCCCCATATAAAGGGTTGTCCTGCTGAAAGCGCACATAGACCTCGGTGTAAACATCAAGGTTAAAGCCCTCCGGCATCAGGTAGATAAAGCCGGAAAGTCTTCCCGTGCCGAGCGACGTGTTTCCTCTCTCGTACTGGATATACAGCGGCGACTGCACCAGCCCGACGATGCGGTAGCTTTCGGACTGAAAGCTGTCGAGCGTGTCCTGATCGTTCTCGTCAGAGAGGGCAAGCGTCGTGCCGACCGCGTCCTCGCCGAACATATTGCTGTCCACCACGCATTCATCCGCGCTCTCCGGCAGTCTTCCTGCCACCAGCTTTACCGTGTTGACCTGACTTGTCAGGCTGTATGCCTTTACCGCCCCCTGTTTTCCATCCTCCAGCCGGTACAGCACGTCCATGGAGAACGAGCCCTCGGCACACTCAACGTCCGCCTCCCCGCGAAAGCCTTCCACATCCTCTTCCTCAAAGCCGAGTGTGGACAGGAGGCGCAGATCATAGAAGGCATGTTCGTCCAGATACCCCTTGACCGTCGTCACCATCGCTTCCTTTGCAACCTTAAGCCCCGAAAAGAAGCCTACGCCAAGCGCAATAATGGCAAAGATTGCCATGAACCTTCCAAAGCTGGAGCCTATTTCCCGAAAGGTACTTCTTCTTATCTCACGCATATCTCACATTCCTTTTTACCATTCAATCTCACTGACATCCTTCGTGGTCTCGTTCCGCACCATGCTGACCACGGTTCCGCTCTTGACGGTGATTACCCTGTCAGCCATGGCTGTTAGCGCCTGATTATGTGTTATGACAACGACCGTCTTTCCCATGTCCCGGCAGGTGCTCTGCAGCAGCTTCAGGACAGCTTTTCCCGTGTTGTAGTCGAGCGCCCCCGTCGGCTCATCACACAGCAGCAGCTTCGGATTCTTCGCCAGCGCTCTTGCAATCGCCACTCTCTGCTGCTCCCCGCCGGACAATTGTGCCGGGAAATTTTTCTCACGATCCTCCAGACCAACCTGCTTTAAGACCGCAGCAGCATCCAATGGTTCCCTGCAGATCTGTGCCGCCAGCTCCACATTCTCCAGCGCAGTCAGATTCTGCACCAGATTATAGAACTGGAAGACAAAGCCGACATCGTAACGCCGATAGCTCGTGAGCTGCCTCTTCCCGAATGCGGAAATCTCCTGTCCGTCAAGCAGAACTCTCCCTTCCGTCAGCGTATCCATACCGCCGAGTATATTTAATATCGTTGTTTTACCGGCACCGGAGGCTCCCACGATCACACAGAATTCACCCTTCCCGATCTCGAAATTCACATCGTGAAGCGCCGTGATCTCTACCTCTCCCGCTTTATAAATCTTCTTTACATTTTCAAAACGAATAAAACTTTCCATATTCACCTCATCCTCTGCGTCCAGACTCCATCTGGCAGTATAACACAAAACCTTTTCTTCTTCTATTCTTTTTGTTATAATAACACAAAGGTTTCACATTTTATTTACAAATCATTTTCTTATCGGAGGTTGTTTATGTTTTTTATTTACATGAGTCTGTTTGTCGGTCTGTTGCTCTTCGGCATCTGCTTTCTGCTGCGGAATCAGGGCCGGAAACCCTCCGGCGCAATGCTGGGACTGCTGTTTTTCACCGCTCTGCTCTTAAGGATTATCGCTGCAGGACTGTCTCATGGCTTCGACAATGACACTGCATGCTTTGCCGCATGGGCTGACCGTATCTTTCAGGTCGGCCCCCGCCACTTCTATTCTGACACCGTTTTCACGGATTATCCGCCCGGCTATATGTATGTGCTCTATGCCATCGGTGGAATTCGTGCTCTTTTCCATATCGAATATTATTCCGTCGCACACCTGATCCTGCTGAAGCTCCCTTCCATCCTCAGTGATCTCGTCTGCGGCTTTCTGGTATACCGCGAGGCAAAGAATCGCTTTCACGATTTCAAGCCGTTGCTCTTCTGCCTCCTCTATCTCTTTAATCCGGTTATCCTCCTGAATTCCTCCGTCTGGGGACAGGTAGATTCCCTGTACACTCTGCTTGTGCTTCTGATCTGCCTCAGTCTGGTGCGCGGAAAAACAATTCCTGCATATTTTGTCTTCTGTATCGGTATTGTCATCAAGCCTCAGATGCTGCTTTTTGCCCCTGTACTTTTCCTGGGTGTGCTCGATCTCGTATTTCTGAAGGACTTCTCCGCAAAAAAGCTTCTTCGGAATCTCGGATACGGAATGCTCGCCGCGGCAATGACTGTCCTCCTCATCCTGCCGTTCGGCTTCCAGAACGTCTGGAACCAGTATTTCAGCACGGTAGCCTCCTACCCCTACGCAGCCGTCAATGCCTATAATCTCTGGGGTATGTTCGGCTTAAACTGGATCAGTCAGGACACAACCTTTCTCGGCATCCCTTACCGGTTCTGGGGCGCTACCGCGATTATCCTTGCCTTTCTCATCATACTGACATACAGCATCCGCCGCAGAGATGACAGGGAAAAATATCCGCTGCTCGGCGCATTGTTTCTGACTACGGTCTTTACCTGTTCCGTTCGTATGCATGAGCGCTATCTCTACCCTGCGCTGCTGTTGCTTCTGTTTGCCTGCATCTATCTGCCCTCAAAGCGGCTGTATCTGTGCTACAGCGGCTTTTCCCTGCTACATTTCTGTAACACTGCACATGTGCTCTTCTTCTATGATCCGTCAAACTATGATAGAAAGGACACTTTCCTTCTCCTCGTCTCTGCTGGAACAGTCGCTTTTCTACTTCTTCTGTACAGCAGCATTTTCCGGCTGTGGGGACTGCCCCTCGGAGGACGGGCTGTATCCGCTGCATGGCTGAAAAAGGACAGCCTTTCTTCCGCGAAGGATGTATCCCTGCCGCCGCAGCCCTCGCAATCCGCCAAAAAAAAGCTCGGACGCGCCGACATGATCTGTATGATCGTCATCACTCTGATCTACAGTGCCTTTGCTCTGTATGATCTCGGAGACCGCAGCGCACCCTCCACCTCTTATGAAATGACTGCCGGCGACGAGATTGCCCTGTCTTTCAATCTGACGGACGGTCAGCAGATCAGCAGCCTTGCCTATTTCATCGCCCCCGGACACAACCGAGACTTTCTCTTCAACCATTTTCAGCCGATCACTCTGCAAAATGTCTTTACCTGGCAGACAATAGCTCTGGACGGCACTGGCGATCAGATCCTGCTGACACTGGAAAGCTCCTCTGCCTCGCTGCTTGAGCTTGTCTTTCTGGACCAGTACGGGACGCCTGTAACCCCATCCAATGCAGCAGATTATCCCGCACTGTTTGATGAGGCAGCGCTGTATCCGGGTGTGAGCACCTTCCGCAACAGTATGTACTTCGACGAAATCTACCACGCGCGCACAGCCTATGAATTTGTTCACGGACTTACCACCTACGAGAGCACGCATCCGCCCCTTGGCAAGATACTGATCTCCATCGGTGTACTGCTGTTCGGCATGAATCCCTTCGGCTGGCGGATCATCGGCACGCTCTTTGGCATCGCAATGGTTCCTGTGATCTATCTCTTTGCCCGGAAGCTGACCGAAGACATTGCGCCCGCCGCCCTTGCCAGTGTGCTGTTCGCCTTTGATTTCATGCACTTCACCCAGACAAGACTTGCCACGATTGACGTTTACATCACATTCTTCGTCATGCTGATGTATTATTTCATGTTCCTCTATACGAGACTGAGCTTCTACGACAGTCCCTTAAAGAAGACCCTGCTTCCTCTGGGAGCTTCAGGGATCTGCATGGGTCTCGGAATCGCCTGCAAGTGGACGGGTGTCTATGCCGGTCTTGGGCTTGCTGTGATCTTTTTTGCCCATCTCCTGCGCCGTTACCGTGAGTATCTCTATGCAAAATCGGTTTCCTCCGGTCGCACAGCAGGAATCTCCCACCGTGTCATCCTTGACACCTTCCGCCCGAAAACAATCCGCACACTCCTGTTCTGCGTCGTGTTCTTTGTGTTGGTTCCCGCCCTGATCTACCTGCTTTCCTACCTGCCGTTTTCTGATGGCAGCGGCGATAATGTTGTCCTCCGGCTTCTACATAACCAGCAATATATGCTGAGCTACCACAGCGGTCTGGACAGCACTCACCCCTATTCCTCCTCATGGTATCAGTGGCCCATCATGCAGCGCCCTATCTGGTATTACTCCCGCATCGTCACCGGTACTGCAGGCGCGGGTGGAATGCGCGAGGGCATCAGTGCTTTCGGGAATCCGCTCGTCTGGTGGATTGGCATTCCGGCAGCATTCTACAATCTGTATCTGGGAATAAAAAAGAAGGACAGAACTGCCGCCTTCCTGCTCACAGGATATCTGGCTCAGTATCTGCCCTGGTTCTTTGTCACAAGAATTACCTTTATCTACCACTATTTTCCCAGTGTTGCATTCGTTGTCCTGATGATCGTTCACAGTCTGACCGGTCTCAAAGCGCGGATGAATGGCAAATATTATAAGCTGTTCCTCATACTCTATGCCGCGGCGGCAGTTGCTCTCTTCCTGCTTTTCTATCCGGTATTGTCCGGACAGCCGGTGGATGCCGCTTTTGTCTCCCGGTATCTGCGCTGGTTCAGGACATGGGTTCTGTGCTCCACCTAAGCGCACCATGATTGTTTCCCAATCATGGTGTCCGATGTCCATTCGGACGTAATAAGGTTATTATTTTATGCCTTACATCAAATGATTCTTCATTTCCGAAAGCGCCTGCTGGATGAGTTCCTCGGCGGCACCGTCGTCGAATTCGTCCAGTCTGCCCTGCGCGGTGATGCAGGTTTCTTCAATCACAGGCGGAATGTCATATTTCATCAGCTCTTCCAGCTTCTGTGCCGCATCCTTGACCTTAAAATTCTGCAGATCATTCAGCACATATAAAAGACGGGCATTCATCTCCCCGGCGCTGATCGGGAACTTTGACGCCTGCTCTGTCGCCACCGTCTTCTCCAGCATTTTCAGCACCCTGCTGATCAGCCTGTTCGCCGTCGCCTCATCGTTTGCACGCAGCCTTGCCTTTGCATTCTGCATCCTTCCGAAAATTTCCTCGTCGATCTTGAAGCTCAGAATCTCCTCGATCTTAATAATTGCATTCTTCGCATTCTTTTTGCCAAGCTCTGTCTGAACCTCCTGCACACTGTCATACAGCTCCTTGTCATCCACTGGCAGCGCCCCGACTCTCTTCAGCGCCTTGTCAATTCTCATATGAAGATCCTGCGAATCAAAGGGCTTCAGCACATAATCGAGTATCCCGAGCTTGGTTCCCTCAATTACCGTCTCCTTGTCCTTTCTCGCCGTCAGCATGATGACCGGAATTGCCGCGCCGTTTTCCATGGTACGGATCTCCCTTAATGTCTCAATGCCGTCCATCAAAGCCATCTGGATATCCAACAGAATCAGATCCGGCTTTTCCTTATTCAGATAGCGGATGGCTCTGGCACCGGAATTCACAGTGATTACCTCGTACTTATTTTTCAGCTCCTGTTCGATTGTGGCAAGATTGATAATATTATCATCCACCGCCAGAATACGCATTTTCTCTTCCATGTGTTCTACTCCTCCCTCTCCAGCCATTCAAGCAGCTGGTTCAGCAATTCTTCTGCCTTATCATCCTCATACATTTTTAACTGTTGTTCAATCTCCTGCAGCTTCTCTTTCAGTTCAAAATCCAGCTGATAATGGAGAATCCCCTCAAGGATACGGATGCTGTCCTTCGGGTGGAAATTTTCAAGCAGGTTCAATGCTTCCCTTGTCTCTCTGATGATCACCTGCATATCAATGCATACGACATCGTCGTTATAGCCATCATCCTGTTCCTGCTCTCTGCGCTTTAAGAAGCCTTCAATTTCATTCAGCTGCCCCTCATAGCAGTTCAGCAGATCATCCGCATGTCTGACGATAAATGCCTCATCCCCTCTCGAAGCAGCCTCCTCGTGCTCCTTTGCATGCCCAGACAGCTCCATTGCTCCGATATTCGCGGATGCGCTCTTTAACCCATGCACCTCAATCTCATAATTCGTATAGTCCCGCTCACCCAGCAGCTTTCGCAGCAGCTCACATTTCCGCCTGCCGTCCATGCAATACAGCTGCAGCAGCTCCAGATAATCCGCGACCTCACCAGTATGATATCGCATTGCCGCTCCAATATCAATACCCTTGATATTAATATCTTCAAACCTGATCTGAACGACCTGCTTTTTCTTTACCACTCTCTTCGGATGCCGGAAGGAGCTCGGTATCCATCTGGTCAGAATCTCATTGAGCTGTTTTCTATCCAGCGGCTTCGAGATAAAGTCCTGGAATCCGCATTTTAAGAAGGTGTCTCTCATCCCCTCCATGGCGTTTGCCGTCAGTGCCACCATGACCGGCGTCCTTCCGTTTGCACCGCACTCTTCCCGAATGATCCTTGTCGCCTCTATTCCATCCATCTCCGGCATCATATGATCCATGAAGATCATGTTGTACCTGTTCTTTCTGACTAGTTCGACCGCCTCGGCACCGCTTCCTGCCTCTGTCAGTTCAAAGCCATAATTCTTCAGGAAGCCCATTGCCACCTTGCGGTTAATGAGATTATCATCCACAACAAGCACCTTATATCCATCCACGACAAAGGTGTCCAGCTGGGCCGCTTCCTTCTGTTGTTCATCCTTCGTCTCCGTCAGGGTGCGCTTGTCCACGATCTTCTGCGGAATTTCAACGATAAACGTAGTCCCCTGCCCATAGACGCTTTCCACACGGATCGATCCCCTCATCAGCTGTACAAGCCGCTTTGTAATGGAAAGTCCCAGTCCTGTTCCCTCGACTCCACGGTTCTTCTTTGCGTCCACCTGCTTGAAGTCCTCGAAGATCTTCTCCATATCCTCCTGCCGGATACCGCAGCCTGTATCCTCCACCCGGAAGGTCAGTATCTCGGTGTCCGGTTCGGATGCCGGACAACCGCTCACGCTGATCTTGACATGCCCTTCCTTTGTAAACTTAATGGCATTATTCATGATATTAATCAATATCTGCTTAATCCTTCCCGCATCCCCGTGATACATGCTAGGAAGAGAATAATCGTAATCCCGAAGCAGGGTAAGCCCGCGGCTCGTGGCTGCAATATCCATCATGTTCACAGCCTCCGTGACAACATTCCTGATATAGTAGTCATCTGTCACCAGCTCCATCTTGCCCGCTTCCACCTTCGAAAGATCGAGTATATCGTTAATAATGGTAAGAAGATTCTGCGACGCGGATTTAATATCGTAGGCATAGCCGTACACCTTTCTTCCGCGGCTCTCCTCCATAATAATATCGCTCAGACCGACAATGGCATTCATCGGCGTCCTGATCTCATGGGACATATTCGCAAGGAATTCGCTCTTCGCCGTATTTGCCTTTTCCGCCTGCTCACGGATACGCTTGATTTCATCAATATAATTTCTTGTCTCCGTCACATCCAGCACAAGCACAATAAAGCCCTGTGTCACCCCCCGCTTATCCGGGATCTGCTTCACATGGCACTCATAAAATCTCTTATTCAGCGAGAAACTCCTCTTTGTCTCCTCGTCGTCCAGCACATCCTCCGGGAAATCCTCCATGTCCTCAATGCTGTCACCAACCGACTGGAAATTCAGCTCCGTAAAAATATCTGCGGCAGCGGGATTATATTCCATAATACGCCGTTTTTCGTCAAGAATGATAACTCCGTCATCCATATTTCGTAACACCATGGCAGCTGCCATTCGGGAGAAGTCATAATTTTTCTTTCCCCATACCAGTATGACAACCAGAGAAAGCATAACGCTCGTCGTCACCGGTGACGGATCATAGCAGGGAATTGCATGGCACCAGTAGATTCCCAGCGCAGCAAAAGGCGCGGTGGACAATACCATAAATACCGGATAGCTCCTCTTCCGCGCATGACTCGGACGCTTCCATGCCTCGCTGATCAGCACATACACGGATAAAAGATAGGGCAGACCGCAGGATATACTGATAAAGACGAAATACAGTGGACCATAGGACAATGACAGATAGGTATGCCCAGCCTCGTCCGTCATCCACTCTATGCTCCTGTAATACAGGCTATGTCTCTCACAGGTAAACACTGCAATCAAAATCAGATTATTTATCACCGCAATAGCTTTAAAAAGAAGCAGGGGCTGTTTTCTGTTACAATAGCAATAGACGAACCAGGAATAGGTAAGAGCAATAAAACAGGAGCCAAGATACTCCATTTTCAGTGCCGCGACAGCCACTTCCCTCGTCGCCGCCGTCAGTTCCAACAAATAAGCCACATTCTGAACCAGCCCGCCACCGATAAAAAAGATCATCAGCTTCTGCTCTCTGGAGCCGTCCCCGTAGAGCAGAAAGCCCATAGCGATAAACGCTATCCCTATTGCCACAATCTGAAGTATCACAAACGCACTATGCATACTCTACCTCCAGCCCGCATTTCCTCTTACAGATATTTCTCTTCAAACGCGCTGACATCCATCGGCTTTGCAAAATAGTATCCCTGAAACATGTCACATCCGATTTTGCGTAAAAATTCCACCTGATCATGGGTTTCAACCCCCTCGGTGATAACAGGTATCTCGAGCTGCTTTGACAGTTCAACCACCATCTTCAATATCTTTGACGCGCGATCCTCATTGTCCGTCTTTCCGAGAAATGCCATGTCAATCTTCAGCGTGTCCACCTGAATATCCTTCAACATATTCAGCGAGGAATAGCCGCTTCCGAAATCGTCCATCTCAACGACAAAGCCTGCCGCCCGGAGTCTGGCAATCAGCTTGCGCTGCCGCTCCAGCTCAGACATCATGGCTGTCTCCGTTATCTCAAGCTTCAGATTTGCCGGACTGATCCCATGCTTCGCAACCAGCTCCGTAAATGCCTTATAAACATCCATAAAGTAGAAGTCCTTCGGGGAAATGTTCACCGATATATATATATCTTCCCTTCCCTGCTCCTTCCACTTTCTCAGCTGCATACAGGCAGTCTCCCACATATAATAATCCAGCTTTGTAATGGTTCCGTTCCGCTCAAAAACACCGATAAATTCCGCCGGACTGATCATTCCCTTTACCGGATGTATCCATCTCACCAGAGCCTCCGCCCCAAGCATCTTACCCTCGCCGTCCATCTGCGGCTGGAGATACATCTTAAACTGCCGGGTTGCAATCGCATCCTCAAGCTCTCCGGTCAGCTCCTGCTCCCTCAGCACACTTCTGCGAAGCTCTTCATCGTAGTAGGCAATCTGCCTTCCGTAATTTCCCTTTAAAGTGGCAGCTGCCATAAGCGCTCTGTCGCACATGACAGAGACAGGAACCTCTCTGTCCGTCACCTCATACACGCCGATGCACAGCTGTATCGGATATGCCTCGTTCCCTTCAATATGTAATACCCTTGTCACCTCTTTCGTAAATATCTCTTCCTGGAAATATTCCTTTTTCATCAGCAGACCGAAGCGGTCGCTCTCCAGACGCGCATAGATTTCATCCTCTTTCGTGCATAAACGCAACGACTTTCCAATACGGATAAGCAGCTTATCTCCCCTTTCCGTTCCGAATATGTCGTTAATCATTTTAAAGTTCCGGATGTCAGAGCAGACAATCAGATAATCACTCTCCGTATCTGTCCGCAGCCGCTCCGCAACATAATTATAAAAGCACTGTCTGTTATAAATACCTGTCAGTTCGTCATGGTTCGCCGCATAATGCTCTCTTTCCAGATTATTGACTTCCTCCGTGCGATCCTGTACCGTAAAAAATCCACCGAGATAGCACTGTTTTTCATCGAGCAGACTTCGGAAGAACATTTTGTAGTGAACCTTTCTCTCCCCATAGGTTCTGACAACGGAATACTCCTTTCCTCTTTCACGCCGGTAGTCATTTTTCGAACACCAGTCCGCAAACTCCTTTTCTATGCTTTGAAGTGTCAATGCCTCAACACGCATAAGTTTTCTCGCACTGTCATTGACATGGATGCAGTTTCCGTCTTCATCAAAGATAAAGATAGCGTCATCCATTCCCTGTACCACCATGGACAGCGTGCGCTGCATCAAATCCTTTGGCGCGTAAACAGCGGCGAAATAGTAGATCACGATTGCACCGAGCGCAAAAAAGATAACAGAGGTGTTAAAAACAGTATCGGTAAAAATGAACACTGTATCCCCTATTACAATGAACGCCAATATGAACAGAACAACAACATATTTCATGCGATAAACCTGAGGAGTCTTTGAAGCCTTGTAAATCAAGGTCAGAAAACTACAGATTACCAGAAAATAAGCCACAGCCAGATGGATGTAGTATGCGATACCATAGACCGGGTGGAAGCATAACTCTCCTGTTTCCGTATAGATAGGCACACATTCATATGCATGCTGAAAGAAATAGTTTAACAAAAGGGACGCTGAATCCAGCGCCAATAAGAGCTTCCACAGACGGGGCTTGACATAGCGCCTGCCCTTACTGTCGATGCCCGAGAAATCAAGTACAAAAAGCAGAATATCCAGAAGCAGCCAGTCGATACAGACACAGAACACATTGTATGCTGCCATGCAGACCTTTTGATTTGTCGTCAGTGTCACAACAATGTTGGCAACAACTGCGAAAAATGCATGATAAAAAACCCATTTGATATCCTGAGCAATCTTCCTCTCATTATGACTCGCTTTATAAGTGCAGAATAGTAAGATAATTCCAACAAGAGCAAATCCTATGGCATATATCAGCTTCATTCACATCACCCTGCTTCCAATTTATATGTATAATTTTACCAGTTTTTCCTAATGTTGTCTACTTTTTTTGTCAATTCAAGCAAATAATGCAATAATTCCGGGCATAAAAGCAGCGGCTGTCTGAAAATTACAGCCGCCGCCTTGATTTTAACGCTTATTTCAAAAATCTTTAAAATTTATTTTGCCATCTGGGCAGCAACCTCAGCAGCAAAATCCTCCTGCTTCTTCTCAAGACCTTCACCAGTCTCAAAACGAACAAACTTCTGGATGCTGATCGTTGCATTGTTCTCCTTTGCAACCTGTGCAAGATACTGTGCAACAGTCTGCTTTCCGTCTTCCGCCTTTACATAAACCTGCTCAAGGAGACAAACCTCCTTCAGCTCCTTGTTCAGACGTCCGAGGATAGCACCTTCGATTACCTTCTCAGGCTTTCCTGCCATCTTAGGATCCTGCTCGATCTGTGCTGCAATGATTTCCTTCTCATGTGCCTTGTATTCCTCGGACACATCAGAGGTTGCAACATACTTCGGATAAAGAGCTGCAATCTGCATAGCAAGGTTGGTCAGTGCCTCCTTGACTGCATCATTGACGACATCGGTCTTAGCGTCAACAATAACACCGATACGTCCGCCGCCATGTACATAAGATACCACACAGCCTTCGTTCTCTTCTACCTTCTCAAATCTTCTGATGCTCAGCTTCTCACCGATAACAGCGATCTTGTCAACCAGAGCTTCCTGTACAGTCTTGGAAGTATCCTGTGCCCAACTCTCAGCAAGGAAAGCATCCATATCAGCTGCAGTTGAATTGACAGCCTGCTCTGCAACAGCCTCTACAAACTGCTGGAAGGTCTCGTTCTTTGCAACGAAGTCAGTCTCGGAGTTTACCTCGACAACCGCTGCCGCCTTGTCACCCTTCATGGCAACACGGCAGATACCCTCAGCCGCGATTCTGCCTTCCTTCTTAACTGCCTTAGCCTGTCCGTTCTTTCTCAGAACTTCGACAGCCTCTTCCATATTTCCGTTCGTCTCATTAAGAGCCTTCTTGCAATCCATCATGCCTGCGCCGGTCATCTCACGCAGTTCTTTTACCATAGCCGCAGTAACTTCTGCCATTTTCTATTTCCTCCATCCCGGTTATTTGTCTGTTTCTGAAACGGCTGCCCTGAAACTCGCCGCTTCCATGCCATCATTACTCAGCGTCTGCTACTTCCTCGATGTCCTCTGCATTCTCAGCATCGGTAGCTACAGCCTCTTCTGTATAGACAGCCTCACCCTGATTTGCCTCAATGACAGCGTCTGCCATCTTTGCAACAATCAGCTTTACGGCTCTGATAGCGTCATCATTTCCAGGGATGATGTAATCCAGTTCTTCGGGATCACAGTTGGTATCACCGATACCGATCAGTGTAATTCCAAGGGAATGAGCCTCCTGTACGCAGATTCTCTCCTTCTTGGGGTCTACAACAAAGATAGCGTCAGGGATTCTGGACATATTCTTGATACCGCCAAGATTCTTCTCCAGCTTCTCCCATTCCTTCTTCAGCTCTATAACTTCCTTCTTGGGAAGTACATCAAAGGTTCCGTCCTCAGACATCTTCTCGATTGCATGAAGTCTTGCAATACGGGACTGGATGGTCTTGAAGTTTGTGAGCATGCCGCCCAGCCATCTCTCGTTTACATAGTACATTCCGCAACGCTCAGCCTCGGTCTTAACTGCGTCCTGTGCCTGCTTCTTTGTGCCGACGAACAGGATCGTTCCGCCCTGTGCAGCGATCTCGGAAATTGCTCTGTATGCCTCATCTACCTTTACTACAGACTTCTGCAGATCGATGATGTGGATACCGTTTCTCTCGGTGAAGATGTAGGGAGCCATCTTAGGGTTCCATCTTCTGGTCTGATGTCCGAAATGAACACCTGCTTCAAGTAACTGCTTCATAGAAATAACGCTCATTTTTTCTACCTCCGTTTGGTTGAATTCTTCCGTCTGATTTTTCCGCCGGATCGCGTTAAAATCCGGTTCTCTCTGCCAGCGACTTTGCGGCTCTTTTCCGCAGAGGCACCACTGTCAAATGATCAGACGTGTTTTTTGTCACAACATTCAGATTATAGCATAAGAAAAGCCTCTTGACAAGAGGTTTCAAGAGGTTTTTCTCATTTTGATCCCGTTATGATTTTTGTGATCTCCTCCCACGAAGCATCTGCCGGAATCTCAAAGGTTCCTACGCTGATCCTTTTGGAATAGCCCTGATCGCATAAATATTTGTCGAACTCCGCTGCATCCGTGATCACACCGGCCTCCTCCAGCAGATTGCATACGGTTCTGGAACCCAAACCTGCATCGACCGTCACAGAGACAGTCGCGCCGGATTCCTCCGCCTCTTCCGTGGTAGGCTCCGGTGTCCTTTCAGAATCATTTGTCGCTTCCGGTTCTTCTGTCGGCTCCGGCACTTCCTCCGAACCGGATTCTGGTGTCGTTTCCGGCTCTTTCATCGCCTCCGGGGTCGTCTCGGGTTTCTTCGTCGGCTCCGGTGTCTGGTTCTGCGGCAGGTCTGCAAGTCTCAGTGAATCGCTCTCCACCATCCCGAGTTCTGCCGCCGCTGCCTTGATCTCAGCATCCGTCAACGGTCTGCTGTCCCTTGTCGTAAATCCCATGATCAGAGCCGTCACCAGCATCCCGATGCCAAGCCCTCTCAGATAGTATTTCAGTTTCACTTTCTTCTTCCTTCCTTACTGGTTCTTAAACAGGTCTATCACCAGCTTGACCTCTCCGACTCCCAGTCCGAGTTCTTTCGCAATCGCCACCTTCGATTTTCCCTGTTTATACAGCTCCAGAATCCGCTCGTTGCTGTTACGCCCGGCTGTCTGATCCTCCTGAAGGAAGCTGACACGCTCCACAGACTCGGCACTCGCTGCCTCTGCCTGTCCGGTCTCTTCTTCCACATATGTCTGCTTCTGACTGTCCTCCACCGATGCTTCCGTCTGCTCTGCCGGCTGTTCCTGTGCTGCCGTCCTCTCTGCCTCCGTATGCAGCACAGTCTCCGCACTCTGTCTGCTCTCTGATGCCTCCGGTGTCAATGCACGGAAACCGGAAACCGCCTCCTCGGCCTCTTTCACGGTACGGTTGACCTCCGAAACGGTATTTTTCAAATTGACATGCTTGTTATTCAACATATCATACAGAAACATTGCCTCCTCGTGATTCTTATGAATCTCTGCCAGCACTGTGTCTGAGTACTCATTCACCGCCATGATTTTTTCGTTCGTCAGTCTCTCAAGCGCTCTCTCTGTCTTTTCCGTGGCATAGGTCACCGCTTCGTTGACAACATCATCAACATGTCCGCGAACCTTTTCCATCTCAGCGCCAACCATCTCGGAGATCTCCTTTTTTGCCTGTTCAGCCGACTGTCCCGATGCTTTTTCCTTACCTTCCGGTATCAGAAAGCTCAAGATAAATATTACTCCGCCTGCAATCAACAGGACAATTTCCATGATTTCCATTTCCGTGTTCCTTCTCCGGCATATTCATCAGCGGAATTACCTTCCTCAGATTTTAATGTCAAACCCTCGCTGTACGCCGTTTTTCCCTTTCGTTACCACTTGTTCTCCTGAATTCCTGTTGCGCCGCCTTCCGCCGTCGCCGTTATACTCTCCGTTCCCCTTTTCACGCGCATCCGGCTTCTTTTCATGCCACTGTGCATCATCACTTCTGTGCACTTCCTTTGTCTGCTGCTGTTCATGCTTCTGAACCTGCATCATGCCGTTTCCCTGATCAATCTGCGCCTTATTGTCCTCATTCTGCTTTATCGTGGAATAGTCCTGTGCCCTTGATATTGTTGTCAGTTCTATTGATCCGAATGCCATATCTGTTCCTTCTTTCCTGCGGATTACAGAGCAGCCATTTTAACCTCGCCCTGCTCCTTGATAAACTTACAGTAATGATAGCTTGTCTGGATCGTCCGTGCCGCTTCTCCTATGATGATCGTCGTCCCCGGGAACATCTCGTTGTTGACCACGACCTCCGCCGCCTTCTGGATCTCCATCATACGGCGCAACTTTTCGAGCCGGTTTTTGAGCTGTGCCAGCTCCGCAGATTTCTGTTTCACCGTCTCAACGGTATTGTTGATATAAAGCAGCTGTGATGCCGTATACTGTGCCTGCGTCTGCTTCTCCCGAAATGTCTTTGCGACGGTCTCCGCATTCTGAAGCACCCTGGACACCTCTGCGACAGCCTTCTCGACACGGTTATACTGCTCCTTGATAAAAGGATTGGCGCCCACTTCAAGAATTGTCTGTGCTCCCATGCTGGCACCGATATTTCTGGCTTCGATCCTCTGGGCTGCCTGAATATGCCCTCCGACGATCAGTCCTCGCTTTCCCTCCACAACAACCTCTGTTCCTGCAGACACATAGCTGTGCAGAATCGCCTCCGTGTGGAGATAGCCGCCCGTCACCACGCGGGCATTCTCCAGAAATTTTACAATAACATCTCCGCCTGCCCTTAAAATTCCCTCAGACGATCCGTTCATCCCTTTTCCAATGATAATCTTTCCACCGGCAACAATCTTTGCGCTCTCGACTAATCCGTCTACAATGACGTTTCCGCCCGCTTTGACCTCAAAACCCGCCGCGACATTGCCTTCGATCTGGATGCTGCCCTCATATTCCAGATTGCCGGTAGAGACATCGACATTCTTAACGACATAGACATCGGATACGAAAACCTTGTCTTCCAGCAGCGTGACATGTCCGTCAACCATCGTGTAGATCGTTCGTCGATCCTCGGAAAGGGAAATATTCCTGCCGAATTTCAATATGGCATGCTTCGGCTCTTTCGCCTTGATACTCTTCCCGAACACATCACTGCCGTCGATTCCGGGCACCTCAGGAATAATCCTCGCCAGTGCATCCCCCTTGCGGCACTGGTTGATCGTCGTCAGCTTATAAAAATCTACGCTTCCGTCCTCACGCACTGCCGGTCTGCGGTGCTCCTCCGTGTTAAAAAAGTATTCGATACTGGCATCCACCCCCGCAACGGGTTCCTTTCCTTTTGCGAGGATAATGTCCGTACAATACATCCCAGCGGACTGAAAATGCTTCTGTATCTCCTCTGTCTGTATTCCGTAAACAATATTCCGAAGTCTGAGATCACGCAGAAAGTCATTATAGTTCAGCCTTGCACCGGTCTCTGTAGGCGGAATGAACCGCACTGTAACCAGCATTCCGTCCGCTGAAATATCCAGATGATAGGACTCGGGATAACCAGGGCACTGCCCCTTGCCGATACCGCATATCTCTGTCTCGCTATCCACATCCATCAGAAACATCTCCAGTCTGTTTCTGTCATAGGCAATTCCAAAGCCATCCAGATAATCCAGAATCTCCTGAACCTGAATTTCCTCCCCCGCTCCGAGCGCCGGATATACCTTGAGTCCATATCCCGACTCACAATTTACCAATTGAAAATAACTATTCCGCATAGTCGTTTCTCCATCAACACGTCGTCAGTTGTCTGTCAAAATTCCCATGTAGTTCCCCATTTTTTTCTTCATTTTCTGTAATGCTCTGGTATGTAGCTGTGAAATTCTCGACTCCGACACCTCAAGGATATTACTGATCTCCTTCAGTGTCAGATCTTCGTAATAGTAGAGTGTAATGACTTTTTGCTCCTTTTCCGTGAGCAGCTGTAAAGCTTCGCCCAGCACCTTTGCCAGCTCTTCCTTCTCCACACACTCCTCAGGCGCCTCAAAACGTGATGTGGTATGGCGGTTGAAATCCTGAGCCACGTCGCTCCCCTGCTCCATGTACTCATTCAGCGAGACAACCCCTGTAATCTTCATCTGGGACTGCCATTCCAGATATTCTTCCCCCGAAATGCCAAGTCCGACTGCGATCTCCTCATCAGATGCCGCATGTCCTGTGCTCTGCTCTACCTCCCGCATTACGTTCTCTATTTTCTTTTGTTTCTGTCTGATTGTTCGCGGAATCCAGTCCATCTTCCGGATCTGATCCAGAATCGCTCCCCTGATTCTCAGACTTGCATATGTTTCAAACTTTACATCCTTCAGACAATCAAATTTGTCTATGGCATCTATCAGACCGAAGATACCATAGCTTACAAGATCCTCGTACTCCACATTATAGCCGAGATACATGCCAAGACGTCCCGCGACAACCTTTACAAGAGGAGCATATTCCAGTATAATCTTTTCTCTGGTTTCCGGTGATCTCGTTCTGGAATACTCTTCCAGAAGTCTCTTTCTGCCTGCCTCATCCATGAAACCTGCCGCCCCTTTCGTCTATCTTATGTTTCCTCCTTGCCCGGATTGTTCTCCCCGTTGCTCTGTTCTCCGTCCTCCGCCGAAGCCTCTTTTTCTATGACCTCACCCTCACTCTTGCGTTTTTCTTCATTCTGATGGTCAAAGAAATTCAATGTCCAGACCAGAATGCAGCCAAGCAGATAAAAAAGTACAAGCACTGCAAGCAGAATCACAAGTCTCTTCGTCATTGCATAGTCTTGTATGAAGGTGATGATGCAGGTAACCGCCCCTGCCAGAAGCATCAATACCAACGGTAAATTTCTTCTGTTCATATCTGTCTTCCCCTTGTCAGATAATCGTCTCCGCCTTGCCAACCGCGCGGATATGAAACTCGCCGGTCTCGGGATAGAAAATTACAGTGCGTCCATAATTCGCCCCTGTGTCCTCCGCAAGGATCGGAATCTTCATCTCTTTCAGCTTCGCCTTGGTGGCTTCCACATTTCTATCCCCGACCTGTCCGACTCCGGCATTGCTCCCCTGAAAGGCAAACATTGTCGCTCCGCCGGCGATCTTGGCAACCATTCGTATGCGCTTCGCCCCGAGTTTCTCCATCTGGCGAACAAGCTCCTCAATACCTGTATCCGCAAATTTGGCAATATTCTGCTGCCCGTTCCTCATCGCCGTGCTGTCCGGAAGCATGATATGTGCCAGACCGCCAATCTTCGTCATCGGATCACGAATAGCAATTCCGACACACGAACCAAGCCCCAGAGTTGTCACTCCATCGGGGCTTACACAGGTTTTCAGATCTGCCATTCCTACTTTAATAATTTCACTCATATTCCACCATATCTCGTTTCTCTGATCCTCAATCCCTTTTTACGCAACAGGCAGCCCCAGGGCTGTCAGAATCTTTGAATAGGACTCCATATCCGGAATCAAAATAAAGTATCCATCCAGTTCCACTTCATCATAGAACTGGGACTGAATCAGCAGAATTTTATCTCCGTAAATACCAAACTGAATTGCCGGGACACTCAGAATCGCCCCTGCCATATCTACCGTCAGTGCAGGCGGTGTCGGGAAAATCTTAAGGTTCGTCAGTGTGGAAAGTGCATTCAGATAGGCGCCCGTGATAATATTGCCCATCTCTTTCATGGCAGACAGCCCCATCTCCTCAAACTCAGCGCCCTCTGGCAGCATCCCCATCGTAATCTTCTGGATCAGATGCCTTGCGCTGCTCTCCTCAACCATGAACATCATACTGCCGGTGATGTCGCCCTCTACGCCGAGAAGCACACCTGCCATGATCTGTTCCTCGCCGCCCATGATTTCGCCAACCTCGGAAAAGTTAAGCAGCTTAACCTGAGGAACCCGCATATCCACTTTGCTCTGTAGCATCTGAGCCAGCGCTGTCATTGCATTTCCCGCGCCGATATTTCCGATTTCCTTCAAGACATCATAATAACTCTCAGTAACCTGCTCAAGGCTCATGTCTTCCATGGATTTATCTCCTTTTTCTAATCCCTAGTTCCCCTCCAGGCTGATCGTGCTCAGATCAAACAGGGAAATCAGCTCACCGTTATGCTTTCCGACAGCATTGATGAGGCTTGTCTTATCCTCTTTTGAATTATAGGTAATCTTCTCAATCTTGCTTGAGTCCAGCGTCACTACTTCCTTTACCTCATCTACCAGAAAGCCGACATTGCCCTCCTGCTCGAGCTTCAGTACAATGATTCTCGTCGACTTTGTTATCTCGTCATCCTCAAGTCCCATCTTGCGGCGCATGCTGATCACCGGGATCACCTCGCCACGCATATTAATCACACCCTTCAGATAGGAAGGCATCTTGGGGATTCTTGTAATGGGCTGCATTCTGACAATGTTATCAATATTGCAGATGTCAATTCCGTACTGCTCTCCGCCGAGCCTGATGACGATGAACTGCGTCGTTTCCAGAACACTCTTTTCTTCTTCCGCCGCCAAATTATTTTCTGTATTCAAACTGAGTTCCATATTGATCTGCATCCCCTTTCTAAATCAGTGCATTTGCATCGAGAATCAGTGCGATCTCGCCGTCTCCGAGAATCGTTGCGCCGCTGATAAACTTGCACTGCTTGATATATTTGCCGAGCGATTTGATAACGATCTCCTGCTGTCCGATCAGCTCATCAATGACAAGTCCTGCCATTCTGTCACCCTTCTTGACAATGACAACAATCAGATTCTCGTCCTTCGACTTCTTGCTCTCAATGTCGAGTACCTTGTTCAGTCTGATCAGCGGAATTACCTGACCGCGCAGATTGATCACTTCTTTATTCTGTACCAGCTTGATGTCCGCAGGAGAAATATCCTCCAGTGTCTGGATGGAGCCAAGTGAGATTGCATACTTCTCATCACCGACAATAACCATAAGCGCCTGAATAATCGCCAGTGTCAGAGGCAGTCTGATCGTCCATGTACTGCCCTCTCCCAGCTTGGATTTCACTTCAACCTCACCGCTCAGGGATTCGATCTTGGAACGTACCACGTCCAGTCCGACACCACGCCCGGAGACATCCGTAACCTGCTTTGCCGTCGAGAAGCTCGGCAGGAACAGAAGATTGATGATCTCCTTTTCCGTCATGTTGGCAGCCTGTTCGGGTGTAACCGTTCCTCTCTCGACTGCCTTTGCTCTGACAGCCTCTATATCAATACCGTTACCGTCATCTCTTACCTCGATGACAACGTTGTTTCCGTCCTGATATGCGTCTAAGAAAATGGAACCCACCGCGGGTTTTCCTCTCTGGGCACGCACCTCTGCGGACTCGATGCCGTGATCCGCGGAATTTCTTAACAGATGCATCAGGGGATCTCCGATCTCATCGACAACGGTTCTGTCAAGCTCTGTCTCCTCACCTGACATGTACAGTTCAAGCTTCTTATCCAGCTTCTTTGAGAGGTCTCTGATCATTCTGGGGAACTTGTTCACAACGCTCTCGATCGGAACCATCCTCACCTTCATGACAGATTCATGCAGATTCGTCGTCACCTGCTCCAGATATTCAATCTGTTCATTGAAAGCACTATTCATATTTGTCTGCTCCTGACTGGAAACAGACACCAGTGAATTCTTTGCAATAATAAGCTCGCTGACAAGGTTCATCAGTGAATCGAGCTTTTCAATATCCACACGGACAGTACGGTTGACAACCGGTTTTGCGGGAGCCTGCTTCTTTGCATTCGCCTTTGCTGCAGGCGCCGATGCCGCCTTCACCGCCGGCTGGGAAGCAGCCACTGCCGCCGGAGCCGTAGCAGCACTATCTGCCGTCTTCTCCGTCGCCGGAGCCTTCTCGCCCTCAGCCTCTGCCTTGTAGTGTGAGTTATTCTCAAGCACAAACGGTGCTCCGGTAACCTTTTCTATCTCAGAGACATCCTCTGCCGCCTTGATAATCGCATCAAGCTCGGCGTCTGACAGTACAATGAGGGTAAAGTCTCTGTCAAACTTCTCGTCCTCAACATCCTGTGCACTGGGAACAGAAATGATAATCTCAGAAAGCTCCTCAACAGCCTTAAACACAAGGAATGCTCTTGCGGCCTTCAGGATACAGTTCTCCTGAATGCAGACGTTCAGTCCGTAAACCTTCTTGCCCTGCTTCTGCGCTTCCTTGATGACGTTGACCTGTGCGTCGTCCAGCGGAATGTCGTTCCACTTCTCCACGCCTGTCTCCTGTGCAGCCGTTGCCGGAGCCGCAGTCTCCGCCTTCTTCTCCTCCGCAGGCTTCGCAGCACTGCTTCCGTTCAATATATCATTCAGCTGACGGATCAGCTCTTCGTTGTCATTCGTACCTTCATCCGCCGTATTCTGGATATTGTCTGTATATTCCTCCAGCGCATCCAGGCATCGGAAAAGGACATCTATCATCTCCGGCTGAACCTTGATATTCCCGTTTCGCACCTCAGAGAACACATTCTCCATGTCATGAGTCAGTGTCTGCATTCTCTTATATCCCATGGTTCCGGCCATTCCCTTCAGCGAATGTGCCGCCCGGAAAATTTCATTGATGGTATCCGATGCCTCCGGGTCTGCCTCCAGCTCCAGAATACGCGTGTTCAGATTTTGTAAATGTTCCTTGGTTTCATCAAGGAAGATCTCGAGATATTGACTTACGTCCATACTTCTTTCCCATCCCTTTCTTCGTTGGTCACGATTCAATCACCTATGCCGCACCTGACGCAGGCTTACGCCTTAACGCCTACATGCAGAATGATTTCCTGTGCGATCTGCTCCAGCGGCACCACCTGATCCGAGAGCCCTGCCTGCGCAACCGCCTTCGGCATACCGTACACCGTACAGCTCTCCTGATCCTGCGAGATCACATGTGCCTTTTTCTTTGACTCCAGATTCTTAATGCCCTCGGTTCCGTCCGCTCCCATTCCCGTCATGATGACACAAACGATTTTATCATAGGCAGTGTCTGCAAGCGATTCATACATATAGTTTGCACTGGGCTTCACACCCTCCCTCGTCGGCTCATCTGAATAATGGATAACCGTCTTCGCGCCGGAACGCTTTACATTCATGTGCATACCGCCCATTGCAACGTAGACCGTACCCTTCTGTAATTCATCTCCCTCCGCCGCCTCCTTGACGTGGATGGGGCTCAGATCATTGAGCCTTTCTGCGAGAGATGCCGTAAATCCTTTCGGCATATGCTGGACAAGCAGCACCGGCGCATCGAGTTCTGCCGGGAGTCTCGGAATGACCTCCTGCAACGCTTTGGGTCCTCCGGTAGAGCTTGCGATGGCAACAATCTTCGTGCCCGGCGTCTTTGCGGAAAACTTCTTTGCAATGTCCGCAACTTTGGAGGTGATAATCTGATTCTCTCTTATCTTCTCCTCCGACTCAAACTCCGGGAGCTTGCTGTTTGCTACGACATCAAGGATTCTGATAAATTCCTCCCTGAATGCATCCACGCGGCAGTCGCCCGCCGTATCCGGCTTATGTATGAAGTCGAGAGCTCCGAGCGCCAGTGCATCGAGTGTCAGCTTCGCTCCCTCCCGCGTATCCGTACTCGCCATCATGACTCTCGCCGGAATCTTGAACTTCCGCAGTTCCTCCAGAAGCTGCAATCCGTTCATCTTCGGCATATTTACATCCAGCACAACGGCATCGTACTGATTTCTGCTGAGAAGGTCGAACGCCTCCAGCCCGTTTGTCGCTCTGGCGACAACGTGAAATCTTTCGTCAGAATCAATTATATCACAAAGCACTCTTCTCATGAGTGCAGAATCATCAACAACAAGAATTTTTTTGGGTGTCATAAACCTCTTTCCTTTCTACGACTCTTTCTTTCCTCTTCAAAAATATATTTGATGATCTCCTCTCTTGTTTCGACATCCATATCGTAATACTGGACACGGTGCTCCCACGTTCCCGGACGGTTTTCCAGTTCCCGGACGCTGAGTACCTTACCGATCACCTCATATTTTTTCCGCTCATCCCCCTTTAAAAGATGATAACTGATATACAGCATACTGTCGGGTTCATATCGCTGGGTCGAAAGAAATCTGAGCCCGCCCCCGCTGATATCGACAATCACGCTCTGCTTCAACGGCAATCCCGGTGTCAGAGAATACGGTATTCTGTTCTCCAATGCCTGCAGCTCTTCCTCCTGAAGATTCCGCGCACACATCTCCAGTGCACAGCTGAACCGGTAATATTCCCGTCGCTGATACTTTCTGAGATTACTTGTCAGTTCCACAACCAGAATGTAGACATTGCTGCTCTTATATCTGTCGATAATCCTGGCAAAGCACTGATAAAGTCCAGACTCTCCATAAAACACAAGGTCGTACTCACTGTCCACCGGGAGCAGAATCAGCTTCGTCTTTTCCATAGGCATCGTGATTTCAAGCGTATCCTCGGAAAGGACATCATTCACAGCACTCTTGTACATCCTGCCCTTAGCATCCGCCAGTTCCTCGCTGCCTCTCTCTACAGCCGTCAGTTCAATCTTATCGCCAACCTTTATGAATTTTGAAAGCATTCTCTGTCACCCATCCTTATTATTAGTTAATTTCTCCTGTCCAGTATGTGAGAGAAGAACGCCGCCATGCCTCTCTTGGGCTGTCTCTCTGCCTCTTCCTTCCCCATCAGCTTCTGCACAATCTTTTCATAGGCCGCCGTCGATTTTGCACCGGGATTCTGGATGGAAACCGGCATCTGCTGCATGACAGCCCGCGACAGCTGCACATCGTCCGGCACACTGCCAAGATAGGTCATGGGTATCTTCAGATACCTTTCCACAACAGCATTCAGCTTATTAAAAAGGATTTCTCCCTCACTTTCCCTTGACACCCTGTTTGCAACCAGCTTAACTTTCGTCGTATTCTCGTCAAACCGGGGATGCCGGTACAATGCCTTCAATAGGGAATAGGAGTCCGTGATCGATGTTGGCTCCGGTGTAGTCACCAGCAGGATTTCCCCGCTTGCGACCAGAAATTCCAGCACGGCATCCGATATTCCCGCTCCGGTATCTACTATAATGACGTCCGCAATCGCATCCAGCTGGGAAAGATTCTGAATGATATAAGAAAGGTAATCCCTGCTGAGGTTGGACATTCCTGCAATCCCACTGCCACCGGAGATAAAGCCCACCTCCATCGGTCCCCATGTGATAATTTCCGTAATGCTCTTCCCCTGATAGATCAAATCACAGAGATTGTGCTTCGGAACTGTGCCAAACATAATCTCTATATTTGCAAGACCGAAATCAGCGTCAAGAATGATGACTCGTTTTCCCAGCTTCCGGAACTGAATCGCCAGATTAATGGAAGTATTGGATTTTCCAACGCCCCCCTTACCACTGGTGACAGTGATGACACGGGCCAAAGGTTTTGACTGTTGCTGATTTGCCTTGATAATTCTTAACTGTTCTGCCTGATCCATGCCTTACCTCCTCACTCAGTGTTTTGTGCTCAGCAGCTGCTTTACCGCCTTCTGCGGATCAAACTGCTCAATATCATCCGGAACGTTCTGCCCGCAGGTGACATAGGCGATACCGGCGTCCGTAAAAAGTTTCAGGTTCAAAAGACTTCCCAGCGTTGATGTCTCATCCAGCTTGGTCAGGATCAGCTGATAATCCGCGATCTCTTTATAGCTGGACGAAATTCTCTGTAAATCCCGATATTTCGTGGTAGTCGAGAGCACAAGAAATGCCTGGCTTTCACCTACCTCTGCAGCCGTAGCAAGCAGCCTCTTCATCTTTTCCAGAAGCTCCTCATTCTGATGGGAATGTCCTGTGGTGTCGACAAAAATATAATCATAATCCTTAAAATCCGAAATTGCAGTCTTAAGCTCCTCCTCCGTGTAGATCACACGGAACGGAACCTCCAGAATGTTCGCATAGGTGCGCAGCTGCTCCGCCGCGGCAATACGGTATGTGTCCGCCGTGAGCATTGCGATCTTCTTCTTTTCTTCAACAGCAAAATGACTTGCGATCTTTGCGATTGTCGTCGTCTTCCCGACGCCTGTCGGTCCCATGAAGATCAAAATCTTGGGTCCCTCTTCCGCGGGAGTAATACCCTCGGCTTTTCCGAATTTCAGGATCATTTTCTGATACACGTTTGCCAGAATATAGTCAAACGGCAGATTCGGCTTTCTGCTCTTATCCGTCTCATCTATAATCTGATTCGCATACTTTTCCTCGACCTCATTCTCAAGCATGGTGTTGTAGAGCAGTCTGACAAACTTCTCCTGCTCGGTCGGTTCCTTATCTTGCGCGCCCGCTCCGTTCTCCTTGTCTTCTTCTGAGACCGTCTCGTCCTGCTGCACTGGCTCTGCCTTTGCATCCTCTTCCTGACGGAAACGACTAAGCAGCAGCGCCTGCAGACTGTCCAGCTTCTTTTCGATGTTCTGTGAACTCTCGCTCATCACATTCACCGCAGTCTGCGCGTCCTGTACCTTGCGCTCCAGCTGCACCGTCCCCTGCTCCGAGCGCACCGTATCCTTTCTCGCCGGTCTGGCCGCGTCACCCTCCTCCTCGAGAGCAACTGTCACCTCAATCTGCTTCGCACCGAAGAGACCGGCAAGTCCCTTCTTTTTCACTGTGCGGACATTCATCACAACGATTCCGCTGCCAAGCTCCTTTCTGGCAGCCTCCATCGCAGCCTCTTCTGTTTTTCCAAGAAACTTTTTGATAATCATTATGCCGTCACCATCCCAACAGACTGTAATTCTACATTCGATTCAACTTCGTTGTACGAAACAACCACCAGATCTCTGTAATAATCCTCCGTCAGCCGCTTAAAATACATACGGACGATCGGCGAGGTAATAATAATCGGACTCTTGCCCAGATTCTCGAGCTTCTGGATTTCCTTGCCCACCGCATCTATAATCGCGCGGGATCGTGCCGGATCCAGATTCAGGAAAGCGCCGTTCTCCGTCTGCTTTACGCTGCCCATGATCTCCTGCTCAATCTTAGGATCGAGCGTGACAACACTGGTCGTCTCATGTGCAGGGAAATACTTCGTAGAGATTGCACGCTTCAGACTCTGTCGCACATATTCCGTGAGAATATCCGTATCTCTTGTCGTGGGTGCATAGTCTGCAAGCGTCTCCAGAATCGTCACGAGATCCCTGATAGAGATGCCCTCCCTGAGCAGATTCTGCAGCACCTTCTGAACCTCGCCGAGCCCAAGGAGCTTCGGTATAAGCTCTTCCACAAGGGAAGGATTAGACTCCTTGAGATTGTTTATCAGATTCTGAACATCCTGACGTGTCAGCAGCTCCGCAATGTATTGTCTGATGATCTCTGTCAGATGCGTCGCAATAATGGAAGGCGGATCAACAACCGTATATCCGAGGCTCTCCGCACGTTCCCTCTGCCCCTCTGTGATCCAGATGGCCGGCAGGTGGAAGGACGGCTCGAACGTCGGAATACCCGTAATCTCTTCCTCGACATAGCCGGGATTCATCGCCATATAATGGTCAAAAAGGATTTCTCCCTCGCTGACCTGAATTCCCTTGATCTTAATAATGTACTGGTTCGGATTCAGCTGAATATTATCTCTCAGACGGATGATAGGTACGACTGTACCTAATTCCAGTGCAATCTGTCTTCGGATCATGACGACACGATCCAGCAGATCACCGCCCTGATTGACATCTGCCAGAGGAATGATGCCATAGCCGAATTCCAGCTCGATCGGGTCAACCTGAAGCAGGCTGTTTACATTCTCAGGCTGCCGTATCTCCTCCGCTGCCGCTTCCTCGGCATCAACCTCCTGCTCGATATGATCTGTCTCGAGATTTGCAGCAATCATTCTTCCGCCGATGATAAAGAGCAGACCCAGTCCAACGAAAAGGATCGTGTTCAGGTCTGTCACAACACCCAGAAATGCAAGCGTTGCGCCCACCAGATACATAACCTTCGGCACACCGAACAGCTGCTTCACGATGGCAGGTCCGAACTCCGCCTCCTTGCCGCCCTTTGTGACAAGAATACCAGTGGACAGCGAAATGAGCAGCGACGGTATCTGGCTGACCAGACCATCACCGATCGTCAGGATACCATAAGTACTCAATGCCGTCGAAATATCGCTGCCACCTCTCAGCACACCCATGGCAATTCCGCCGATCAGATTGATCGCCGTCAGGATCAGACCTGCCACCGCATCTCCCTTTACATACTTCACGGCACCGTCCATGGAACCGAAGAAGCTGGATTCCAGCTGAATCTTCTCTCTTCTATTCTTCGCCTCCTTGTCATCAATCGCGCCGGTGTTCAGGTCTGCATCAATTGCCATCTGTTTTCCGGGCATCGCGTCCAGCGTGAATCTCGCCGTTACCTCAGCGACACGCTCAGAGCCTTTGTTGATAACGAGGAACTGAATCAGTGTGATAATAATGAATATGATCGCGCCGACAATCAGATCACCGCCGCCGACAAATTGTCCGAAGGTCTTTACGACATTGCCGGAGGTTCCTGTTGTCAGGATCAGTCTCGTGGAAGATACATTCAACGCAATTCGGAATATGGTCGTAAACAGCAGGATCGTCGGGAAGTACGATATATCCAGCACTTCTTTGGTAAACATACAAACAAAAAGGATGGTGAAGGATATGGCAATATTGAAAGCCATAAATACGTCAACCAGTCCTGCCGGAAGGGGAACAATGAACATGATGAATGCCACAAGTATGTAAACTGCCACAACCACATCCGTTTTCGCCATCTTCAGATTCATGTTCTTCCCCTCCTTTCCCTTGTCCTGTTTTTCATTTTTTTAAATTCTTCCCTTTAAATGATATACAAACGCCAGAACATCAGCCACCGCCTGATAAAGCTCCGGCGGAATTGTCTGCCCGATGTCAACGTTGGCATACAGCATACGCGCAAGCGGTTTGTTTTCAACAATCTCAACCTTATTTTCCCTTGCCACTTCCTTGATGCGCGCCGCCATATAATCTTCACCCTTGGCGATAACGACAGGTGCATCCGCAATCTCCGGATCATACTTTATCGCCACTGCATAATGCGTCGGGTTCGTGATAACAACATCCGCCTGCGGCAGTTCCTGCATCATACGCCGTCTGGATGCCTCACGCATCTTCTGGCGAATCTGCCCCTTGATCTGCGGATCACCTTCCTGCTGCTTATATTCTTCCTTGATCTCCTGCTTGGTCATCTTCATATCATTGTTGAACTTAACCTTCTGGTACGCAAAGTCAGCCATTGCAATGATCATATAGACCGCCGAAATTCTGATGCCGAGATCAACTACCGTCTCTGCCGCAAGATTGACCGCCTGCATCAGCGGCATATCGTAAAGTGCAAACAGCAGCCCCCATTTATCCTTCAGATAGTTATAAGAGATAAGACCTATCAGTACAATCTTCGCAATGGATTTAACCAGCTCCATCAGTGAGTTGGTTGAAAATATCTTCTGAAAACCCTTGAGGGGGTTCAGCTTACTCATCTTCGGCTGCAGCGGTTTTGCCGTCGGATGCCATTTCACCTGCACCAGATCGCTCAGAAATGCGATCATAAATCCAATGATCAGAATCGGGGCAATAATAATGAGGGTCTGCGCCAGCATCATCGTAAATACGGCTCTTATGTCTGAAACCGGCATTTCCCCCCGAAAGAAGACGGACACATCCGGAATCCTTCCATACACATTCGGGAAGATCTCCAGCATCTGCACAGCGATATGTCCCACCCAGAACTTCAGGATCAGAAACACTGCCAGCATGCTCAGGCCGTTTCCGATCTCACGGCTCTTTGCCACCTGTCCTTCCTTGCGGGCATCCTCCAGTTTTTTCTGGGTTGCGGGTTCTGTCTTCTCGCCTCCCATTCCTTCCTTTGCAAAAAATTGAAGATTATATCGAATCATTGAAGCGCTCCTACAAAGGAATCGATCATCCGTTTCATTTCCTCAAAAATAAAATCGGCAGTTCCCGGCAACAGTCCTGCCGTCAGAAAAAATGCGGAAAGACCGACGATGATCTTAAGCTGGATTCCGACAGCAAACATATTCATCTGCGGCGAAACCTTCGCCATAACACCCAGAATGGCGTTTAGCAGCAGCATGGAACAGAAAATCGGCAAAACGATTCTAAACCCGATGATAACATAGTCCCCAAGGAACTCTATCATAGCATCGACAAGCCTGTCTCCATGAATCACCACCCCATTCACAGGAATCAGCCGGAAGCTGTCCGCAATCGCGGAAAACAGATAACGGTACATCCCCGTCGCAATCATCAGCAGCATGAGCACATATTGATAAAAAACTCCTGTAATACTGCTGTTCTCGCGGGTCGTCGGATCCATCAGCGTCACCATCGACAGACCGGTCTCCATATCCGCTATAGAACCCGCAAAATTCATGATGGAAGTACAAATAGTCGCTCCAAACCCGATCAGCAGACCCGCAACCGCTTCCTTCATGATAATAACGGCATATTCCAACGTTGTATCAAACTCCACCACATCTGCCGGCGTCAATGCCTGATACAGAAGCATGGACGTAAAAAAACTGATTCCGACCCGTATCCTCGCCGGTGTATTCTTCATGCTGAAAAAGGGGGCAATAAACACAAAACAGGATACCCTCGTAAATATCAGCAGGAAATATTCCAAATCATAAATGGAAAAAGAAAAATCAACCATATATGTTCATTCCTGTCTAGCGATGCGCATATACGCTGAAGGTGGACCACAATTGCGTCATAAATTCCACCATACTGTTCATCATCCATGGTCCAAACAGGATCAGCGCAAGGAAAACACAGACAATCTTAGGTACAAAGGTCAGTGTTTGTTCCTGAATCGAGGTCACAGTCTGAAAAATACTGATAATCAATCCGATAATCAGAGATACCAGCAGAACCGGCAATGATACTTTAATAATCAGATAAAGTGCTTCTCTCGCAATATCAGCAACCGCATCTATTGTCATCCCTCTCGCCTCCCTTTCATCTCATGCTTTCTCAGTAAAATGTCTGGACAAGATTCCCTATCACCAGACTCCAGCCGTCTGCGATTACAAAGAGTAATATCTTGAACGGCATGGATATTGTTGTCGGCGGCAGCATCATCATACCCATACTCATCAGCGTAGACGCCACAACCATGTCGATGACGATAAACGGAATATAGATCATAAAGCCGATCCAGAAAGCAAGCCTCAGTTCACTCAGCATAAAGCTGGGCAAAAGCACAGACAACGGAATGGAGTCGTTCTTGCCGTCCCACTCAAGACCTGCAATATCCATAAACAGCTGTACATCCTTCACCTGCGTCTGCGGATACATAAACTCCCGAAGCGGCTGGATGCCTGCCTCGAACGCCTCTTCCTGCGTAAGTTCTCCCGCCTCAAACGGCTGAATCGCCTGTTCGTTGATCTGCGTGATCGTCGGCTCCATAATAAAAAACGTAAGGATCAGCGCCATACCGATCAATATCTGGTTTGGCGGTGCGGTCTGTGTGTTCAGCGCCGCTCTCGTAAAATGCAGCACAATCAGTATCCGCGTAAAGGAAGTCATCATAATGATGATCGTCGGGGCAACCGCAATCAATGTCAATATGAGCATGACTCTGAGTGCGCCGTTGACCTGACCGTTGCCGTCATTATAGGTAACTGTCACTGTATTTGCAGTGTTCAATCGGAACAGATCCTCCGGTGTGTTGTAGGTTCCCGCCGGATCGATCACGGTTGAGATTTCGCTGTCACCTGTCAGATGTCTCTCGCTGGCATTTGCCGTTATGGAATTTAAAATACACAATATGCCCACCGTGACCAGCAGGCATATTGTAATGACTATTTGCTTACACTTCCTCATCTGACTGATTATCCTCTGTTTCAGCCGGCTCCGCGCCGGTTTTCTTTACAGCTTTGTCGAAAACATCCCTGAACCGAAAGGCAGAAGAACTCCCTCTCTGCGCAGACTTTTCCCTTATCAGCTGTTCCTCCGGCACCTCGCCCAGACATGTAACCGTATCCTTGCAGACAGCAATCGCCTTATAAGTTTTTCCCAGACGTACAATCTGGATATACTTATTGGCTCCGATCTGCGTCGTCTCGATTACCTCAACATTCAGATTGGCATTCTGCTGTTTCTGGTAATTTGCAATCCATCTGGTGACAAATGCAGTAACCGCCAGCACCAGAATAAATATAACGAGTACGGTAATGAATTGCGCGTAGCCATCCGTCTTTCCTGTCAGAAAAATCATCAGCCGACAACCTTTTTCACAGCTTCCAGTACACGATCCTGCTGGAACGGCTTCACAATGAAGTCCTTCGCTCCCGCCTGAATAGACTCGATAACCATCGCCTGCTGTCCCATTGCGGAACACATAATAACCTTTGCTCCGGCATCAAGCTTTCTGATCTCCTTCAGGGCAGCAATGCCATCCATCTCCGGCATCGTGATATCCATGAGAACAAGATCGGGAGAAAGCTCTTTAAATTTCTCTACAGCCTTCAGACCGTTCTCCGCTTCCCCTGCAACGTTGTAGCCGTTTTTACTCAGAATGTCCTTAATCATCATCCTCATAAACGCTGCATCATCACATATTAAAATATTCTTTGCCATCAATATATCCTCCTATTTGATAATCTCCGTGATTCTGACGCTGAAGCTTTCTTCAATTACAACAACTTCACCCTTTGCAACAAGTTTGCCGTTTACCAGTACATCTATCGGTTCCCCTGCAATCCTGTCAAGTTCAATGATCGTTCCGGGGGTAAAGCTGAGTATTTCGGATATCGACTTGGTCGTTCTGCCAAGCTCGACGGTTACTTCCAAAGGCACATCCATAATTAAGCCGATATTTTCCTGTCCGGGAACTCCCTTTCCGTCATTGGAAAAACTCTGAAACTGTGCCGGTTGTATATTTACATTCTGCATTCCCATATTTGTCTGCGGGTTCATGCCCATCTGCATATTTCCCATCGGGGTCATTCCCTGAGAATACATTCCCATCGGATTCATACCCATCGGCGCTCCCATTCCCATCTGTGGATTCATGCCCTGCGGATTCATCCCCATCTGCATATTGCCCATAGGGTTCATGCCCATTGGATTCATTCCCATTTGCATATTCCCCATCGGGTTCATTCCCATCTGTCCACCCATAGCGTTCATCCCATAACCATCCATCTGTGGATTCATAGCCATGTTGGAACCGTTCTGCCCAGCAGTGCTGTTCGTCGGTGTCTCCGCAGGCGGCGGTGGAGTCTGGCTTGCAGTGGAACTCTCCTCCGCCTTTGTGCTTCCGATGAACGTCTCTACCAGCTTGCGTGCAAATTCTATCGGATAAAGCTGCATGATAGAGCTGTCAACCACATCATCTATCTGCATCCGGAAAGATATTTTGACAAAGGTGCCTCCCAGGAAGGGAGCTACCTCGCTGCCGCTTTTGATCTGCGTCAGATCCAACAGCGACGATTCCGGCGGGCTGATATCTATCGTTGTCTTAAGCATGGTGGAAAGTGATGTGGCTGCCGAACCCATCATCTGGTTCATCGCCTCGGAAATCGCGCTCAGATGAAGTTCCCCTAACTCTCCATCCGTGTTGCTTCCGTCTCCTCCCATCATCAGGTCTGTGATAACCTTTACATCATGTTCCTTGAGTACCAGAATATTCGTACCGTCAAGTCCCATGGTATACTTAATCTGGATAAACACACATGGTCGCTCATAATCCCCCATAAGAGTGTTCCATGTTGCCAATTCTACAACAGGGGTCGTAATATTGACCTTCCTGTTCACAAGGGTGTACAGCGTCGTCGCCGATGAGCCCATGCTGATGTTTGCAACTTCCCCGATGGCATCCTTCTCAACATCCGTCAAAAGTTCTGACGGATCCGGTGTTTGCACCGACGCGCTTGCTGCTGGCTCACTGCTTGGAACTTCAGTGACTTCTTCATTGCTTCCGATGCCACCCGGAGCCCCGTCATCAGACAGGTCCATGCCGCTTAAGAGAGCGTTAATCTCGTCCTGCGACAGCATTCCATCCATTGTCTACTCCTCCTCTCTGAGTACCGACGTAATCCGGACAGCATAAGATTCTTTTTCAGTGCCGGGCAATGCGGTAAACTTCTTAATATTCCCTACAAATATATTCATGTCGTCATCCACTCTGGAGTCAAGGCGGATGCAATCACCTACCTGCAGGTTCATGAAATCGCTTACAGAGATGGAACTCGTTCCGAGTACCGCTCTGATCGGAATATCTACCTTGCGTATCAGTGACTCAATGTATTCCTCATAATTTTCATCACGATTCTCCTGCATGGTAGAAAACCAGTACTTTGTGTTCAGCTTATCCATGACATCTTCCAGTGTGAAGAACGGAAGACACACATTCATGAAGCCCTCCACATCTCCTATCTTCATGTTCAGCGTAACGATCGCGATCATGTCATTAGGAGCAATCACCTGCGCAAACTGCGGATTCGTCTCCAGCCGTTGCAACACAGGATTTATATCAATAACATTTTTCCACGGCTCTCGCAAAAGCTGGGTAAACATTACTAATATCTTCTGAATAATAGATAGTTCAATCTCTGAAAATTCCCTGCTCTTTTCCAGAGGCACTCCGCTTCCGCCCAACATACGGTCAAGCATTGCATATCCCAGATTTGTGGCAAGATCCATGATAATCTGGCCGTTGAGCGGTGAAAAATTCACAATTCCAAGTATGACAGGGTTCGATAACGCATTGGTGAATTCATTAAAGGTTACTGTCTCCGAACTTGCCACAGCGACCTGTACATTCTTCCGGAGATACACCGGCAGATTTGTGGATATAAGCCGGCTGTAATGTTCAAATATAATTTCAAGAGTCCTTAGGTGCTCCTTGGAGAACTTTGTCGGGCGGCTGAAGTCATAATTTTTGACTTGTTTTTCTTCATTTTCCTGCATCTGGTCAACATCAAGTTCACCAGCGGCCAGTGACGCCAGCAGGCTATCTATTTCGTTTTGGGACAACACATCGCCCACGCAAGCTCACCTCCTGTCGGTTTTTCAAATAGTATGTCAGCATCATCCGAATTTCACGCCGCTGACACCGATCTTAAAGATAAAATCGGATCCAAAAAGCCTTTGTATCTCAGTGAGCAGTTCTGCTCTGATAGAGTCGAAATCATTCTGGCACTCCGTCAGCGTGTGATCACCGACCACTCTGTTGACTACATCCAGAATCTGGCTCTGCCATTTCGCCATGTTTTCCTCGCCGCCCATGGATTTATAATCCTTATTTTTCGTGTTCTGGGACAGTGAAAGTGTAAAAATCATATAAGACTGCTTGCCGGAGCTGACGCTTCCGTCCGCATTAACCTCCTCGGTAAGTTTCAGCGGGATCATAAGTTCCGGCATGGTATAGGTGTCCGTCTCTGCCAGCGGCACATCCGTCACTGCGGTTCCGCCGGGACTGTAAAGCTCCAGATTCATCACGGTCGCAATACTTGTAACCAGTTCTGCTGTTTTCTTGTTCGTGCCGATGACGCTGATCATCATGACCGACGTCAGTGCAATATTTACGATCAGCAGCACAAGGATCAATACACTGAGTAAGTTTTTCTTCATATTCCGTTACCTCGTTATCTGTTTTTTCTTCATCCGGCGCGATACTATTTCTGCGTCGGATTATAGATTCTGATTTCCACTCTCCGGTTCATGCTTCTTCCCTCATCCGTGGAATTATCCGCGATCGGCTGTCTCTCTCCCATTCCCGAATGCTTGATACGGGATGGATCCAGCAGGGAATTTTCGGACAGATAATAAAAGACAGACAATGCTCTGGCATCGCTCAGTTCTTCATTATTTGCATAGGTGTGGCTGCTCATGGGAACATTGTCGGTATGCCCCGCAATCTCAATCTCGCCACCGCTATATCTTTCAAGCACAACGGCAACCTTGTCCAGAACCTGCTTCGCATCTTCTGTAAGCTTCGCGCTTCCCGAATCAAAAAGCAGCGCCCCATTCATGGTCAGCTGTATGTATTGCGCCGTGAAGCTGACTTCCACTTCATCGCCGATCTGGTTCTCGCTGAGTGTCTCTTCCACTCTCTCGGTCAATTCTTCATTATTGTGGAGATTGTTGTCCTCAATCTGCTGTTCTAGTGCATCCTGCGGTGCTTTAGAGAGATCAAACTCTTCAAATTGATCGCCATCCACTGCGCTGTCTGCTGTCTTGCCGGTACTGTTTATGTATTCATCCAGTTCATTCAGCTGGCTGACGCCGTTGCTGACCAGTATTCCGTCACCGATTGCCGAAGCCCCACCGTCAAAAATACTGAAGGTATTATTCATGGCGGCTGTAAACTCCGCGATCTTGCTCTCCTCGAGATTGGACATGGCGAAAAGCATAACGAAAAAGCATAGCAGCAAGTTCATCAGGTCACTGAAGGTCGTTGTCCACGCAGGCGCCCCTGGCGGCGGCGCATCTTCCTGACGCTTTGCCATTACTCCTCACCTCCCGCAGTTTCTTCGGAAGCGTTTCTATCCTTCGGAGCAAGGAAAGACTTCAGCTTCTCCTCGATTACTCTGGGATTTTCTCCTGCCTGAATGGAAAGAAGACCTTCAATCATTACCTCTTTCATCATCATCTCGCCGGCATTGTCCGCTTTCAGCTTATTGGAAATAGGAATACACAGCCAGTTTGCCAGCACGGAACCATACAGGGTGGTAACAAGTGCGACCGCCATGGACGGTCCGAGTGCCGCGATATCGCTCAGGTGGTACAGCATGTCTACCAGACCTACCCGCGTACCGATCATACCCCACGCAGGTCCCATCGATCCCAGCGTATCCCAGAAACCGATGCATTTCTTATGTCTGCCCTCAATACTTACCAGCTCCGTCTCCATGATTGCACGGACAAGATCGGGATCCGTTCCATCCACAATTAATAGGATTCCCTTCTTCAGAAAAGGCTCTTCCATGTCAGCAGCCGCCTCTTCCAGAGAAAGCAATCCCTCTTTACGGGCAATATTCGACAGTTCGATGATCTTTGTTATCATCTCTCCGGTATTGATCGCCGGAGCCTTCAAAACAAGTTTAAAGCTCTTTATTCCGTTGATGAAATCCTCGAGGCTGTGCGACAGCAGTGTCGCTGTCAGCGATCCTCCGAAGGTAATAATTGCTGACGGCGGGTCAACATACTCATGGAAGCCTCCCACGCCAGCACTACTGATAACACCAAATACAATAACGATTACTCCAAGAATGAGTCCTGCCAATGATGCTATATCCACGTAAATCACCTAACATTCTGCTTTCAATCAAGTTTCTTCAGCAAAAATATCCTTTCTATATAATTTTACTAGATTTTTTACCTCTTGTCTACTTTCTTTTACAATAATTTTTTTACCTGTTGTCAGCGTGATCACCGTGTCTGGTGTCTCCTCCACGATCTCAAACAGGCTTGGATTCACCAGAATTTTTACCCCATTTAATTTCGTCACCTCAATCATGTGCACCCCTCCTTTGCCTTATCCCTTCGCAGCCTCCCTCAAAGCCGCAAAAATAGGGATGAAATCAAATCTCACCCCTATTATATCACATATCATAGAATCATGGTACAAAAATTCTCATTTTATGCTGACAAATTTATCGTTTCAGGTTCGTCAGTTCCTCCAGCAAGGTATCGGAGACCGTGATGATACGGCTGTTTGCCTGGAATCCACGCTGTGTTGTAATCATTTCCGTGAACTCAGAGGAAAGGTCAACGTTGCTCATCTCCAGCTGTCCCGTCGACATATAACCGCCATTTGCCTTAATATCCTCGCCAATGCCATCAAACTCACCGGAGTTGAGTGTTGCAGAATACAGGTTATCACCCTGCTTCTCCAGACCAGAAGCGTTTGCAAAGGCCGCCGTAGCGATCTGACCGAGCAGCTTCGTCATGCCGTTGTCGTAGCTTGCATAGATTCTGCCGTCCTGCTGGATAGAAACGCCGATCATCTCTCCGAGTCTACGTCCCATGCCAAGTCCTGTCTTCTCCTCACCGCTCGTAGCGCTTAAAGTCGAAGTCCCCTTATTGTCAAACATGGATATGGTTGACAGATCAATATTTATATCATCGAAATTACCGAAATTCTCTGCATCTGCTGACTTCAGGGTCATATTTACGGTGAAGTCCGTGGTTGCGCCGTCTACCGTCTTCAGATAACCGGTCTTTGCATCAAAAGTAACGGTATGCCCGTAATAACGTCTTGCTGTGGACTCAAACGCATCGCCGTTGTTGCCGAGCATTGTAATATCCGCCGCCGTGGTCGTTCCGGAGGGCAGTGCATTCGATACCTGATAAGAAAGCAGATCGCGGATACACCATGTCTCAGTTGTGGTATTCGGTGCGGTTCCGACCGTGAAATCCACACAGAGATTCAGGAAATCTTCTGTAGAACCCTCAAAGCCGTATGCCGCAGCAAGAGCATCCAGCTCCTTCTGTGCCTCCTCTGCCGCATCAATCTCCGCCTGAGTAGAGCTTGCCGTTGCGGTAAGAACCTTGCCGTCCGTGCCAAAGATCTTTGTAAGATCCGCTACCGTGCCGTCCGCATTGACCAGCTCCGTCTTGCTGTTCCAGCTATAGCCCGTCTTCAGTGCAACGGAGGTATTAATCTTCTGAATCGACATGCTGCCGTCACTGTTTCCGAACACAGCCTTCTTAATATCATCCGTCATCTCGACTTCCGCACCGGTAGAGTCCAGAATCTTGGAGAGCTCCATGCTGTACTCGCTGGGATCAGAGGACTGTCTGAATACAAACTTTGCCGTATAGCTGTAGCCGAGTGCATCAAAGAAATTCAGGTTGACAACACGTCCGCTTGCGCTGGTGACATCAGTATCGTTCTTGTCGATGATGCCGGACAGATAAGCCTTCGAGGTAGCCTCGGGCGGATAGGTCATGTTCGCTGCGCTCATGATTCTCAGTGCGGAAACAGTATCCTTCTTGATGTCACCGGTCTCCTCATCAACCTGCCAGCCCATGACATTGTAGCCAATGCTGGTCATTGCCAGATTTCCCGCTGCATCCACATAGAATGAACCGTCTCTAGTGAAGAAATTCTCCTGCCCGTTGTTTACAACGAAAAAGTTGTCTCCGTTGATCATAATATCGAAAGGATTGCCGGTCGACTGTGCAGAACCCTGACCGGTAATGTTGATATTGATGGCGCCGCTCTTTACACCGAGACCGATCTGTCTTGCGTTGACGCCGCCGGTTCCCGTTGTGGCATTCGGTCCGCTCGCTCTCTGTGTCGTCTGGCTCATCAGATCACTGAAGGTGATTGAACTGGATTTATAAGCCGTCGTATTTACGTTTGCGATGTTGTTACCAATAACGTCCATCTTGGTCTGGTGGGTCTTCAATCCTGCCACGCCAGAATAAAGTGATCTCATCATAGTGCTTGTTCCTCCTGTTTTACAGAAGCAGGCTCCCCTTCCGTCCTCCGGGGAGCAATAGCCTCCTGAAAGGTCCGGCTATGCAATAACTGCTCCGTTAATATTTGTGAATATGTTTTCCTCTGTTGCTGTGCTGTCCATCGCAGTGACGACCGTTCTGTTCGGTATATTTACGATAAACGCAAGGCGGTCAACCATGACCAGTGAGTCCCTGATTCCCTTTTCGCCCGCTTTTTCCGCTCCCGCCTGCAGCCGTTCAAGCTGCTCGGTGTCCAGCGTGATATTGCGGTCACTGAGTCGGCTCAGTGCATGCTTGGAAAATTTCAGTTCTCCCGTCTCCGCCTTCTGTGCGCTGCTCTGCTGCAGAACCTCCCGGAAGGTAAGACCCGCTGCATTCTCGCGGGTCTCAACTCCTCTCGGTCTGCCCAGATACTGATCTGTCAGCTGTTCGATGGACGGATATCCCTTATTCTGAATATTCATCCTTAAGCTCCTTCTTCTTATTAACACGCGTTTTCAAACGCTTCCGGCTCCATCCGTTTCATCCGGCTGCCCGTCAGACCTCTTCGGCGCCGCCTTCTGTTGTAGTGTTATCCTCCGTGGTGCTGCCCTCTTTATCATTGCTGCCGGAAGCTGCCTCACGCACCGCCTTCAGACGCTCAATATACTTGTTGAGGTTCTTGACCGTATCGCTGGCAACAAACGATTTCTCGTAGTCGCTCATCTCGTTGTAGGTCTTCTCCAGCTCGTCGATTGCCGCCGCATCCGTCATGTCGATTGCCGCCACTGCCGGAAGCTTGTTCAGCTTCACGTTGAAATCCATCGCCTTGTTGTAAGCGTCCAGATAATCCTTATCCACCACGGTATCCAGATCATCAAGAGAATACAGAGACTCCTCTATGGAGAGATATGCCTTGTTATTCTCGTAGACCACATAGTCAACCTTGCCCTGTACATACTTCGTCTCGCCGGAGGAGGTCGTCGTCTTGATATATACCTCCTTGCCCACGAGTGAACTTGCTCTCGCCAGATCCGTACTGGATGCCATATTCTGCAATTGCTCAACCTGTGAGAACTGTGCGTACTGGGCTATGTATTCGGTATTTGAAGTCGGCTCCAGAGGATCCTGATATTTCATCTGAGCCACCAGAAGCTGTAAAAACGCATCCTTGTCCATGCCGTTATTGCTGGCCTTGGAGGTATTCTTCAGCGAATTCTGAGAAGCGGATTCCACAACCTTTCCGTTCTCCACCGTTGCCACTAATGCCATAGTCTTCTTCCTTCCTATATTTACTGCTATGCCGTGTAATCCACGGTATTTCCGTTTGCCTTCATCAGATCGGCAGTCAGTGAATCTTCCTCTTCCAGTTCCTCCGTCAGGAGTTCGCCGCTAAGGTTAATCCTTCTGACTCTCTGCTTCTTTGTCGGCTCCTGATCGCCGCTGTTGCTCCCTCTGCCCTGCTCCAGATTCTGTTCAAACTGGTGCGTCTGGACTGTCACCTCAATGGCGTCAACCCTCACTCCCTGCTCGTCAAACTGCTGCTGGAGCTGGATCATCTGGCTCTCAAGCGCCGCCTTTACTGCCTCATTCTCCGTTATGAAGTTTGCCGTCACAATGCCGCCCTTTGCTGCGACCTGAATCTGAAGTGTCCCGAGATTTGCGGGATGAAGCTGCATCTCCACACTCGATAAGTCTGCTCCGAGATTCACCTTCATATAATCCATGATCTGACGCATGATGTTCTGCGTATCAACATCCCATGCGCTGCCGGTGCTGTAAACTGTCTGAACCGTTGTTTCCGGCTGTGCAATATTCTTCAGTTCCTGCGAGAACAGACCGTTTTCCTGTCCCTTGACGGAATTTGCGGAGCGATCCTTTGCCTGTTCATGCTTTTCTCCGAAATCATCCTTCTTTTCCGTCTCTGCTGCAGCGCTCTCATCTGCCCTCTGTACCGGCTGTTCCGAAAGCATAGAACCGTCTGTCTCCGACTTCTGGAGTTCTCCGTATTCCTCCAGCGGTTTTTCCACCGGCTCCTGCGGTATAATTTCCTCCGATGCCTGCTGGTTCAGGATCATGTTAATCTGTTCCGGTTCAAGCTCCAATGCCGCTGCACTTTCCTGCACTGCTGCATTTAACCGCCCCATCAGTTCCTGATAGGTCTCGTAGAGCCCTTCATCCGTCACCAGTGCGGTCTGTTCCTCCACTCCGGCAGCTGCCAGAAACAGCTGGGTGAAGTTTCCGGCATCCAGAATATCCGTCAGCTTCATACCTAGATCATCCATAATACCCTGAATCTCCTCAGGGCTTTTACCCAGAAGCTCCGAAAGCTGCTGGATAAATTGGTTGGCGGCCGTTCCAAGCACCTCCATTGCGTCTTCCAGTTTCTCCTCCGGGATGTCCGTACGCTCTTCCACGTTCCGGCTTGGCTCCCATTTATTTGTCCGAGCCATGTGTTCATCCCTTGCCCTCAGAGAATCTCCGGGCTTGTTTTTGACAGTTCTGTAATCCTCTTTCGGCTGGGAACTGTCTGTCTGCTTTTCAGTGTGGTTATTCCAGATTGTCTGAAATCCGCCGGTCTGTACGCTGTTTAAACCAGCAGCGACGGACTCCGTCGGTATCGCGCCGTTCAATCCAAAGCCCACACCCTTTACAGGTGAACTTGTCATTTCTGACCTCCTTTCTTGAATTATCAAAGTTCAAAGTCAAGGCACTAATACCTCGACTTTGTTATCGGATATTTCATCTCAGAACTTAAGAGTCAGGATTCATAATTTTTGTCAGCCTTGCAGCAACATCCGCATCCATCGCGGCGAGAATGTCCCCTCTCTCCTCGGCGCTCATCGCATTCAGAATCTTTGCAACGAGATCCAGATTGTCTGTCATGGTATTAAAGATTGCCGCAGCCGCCTTCGGCTTCATACCCGAGTAAGCGAGCGCATAGTCCTGCATTTCCTTACTTTCCTGCTGCTGCAGAATCACCTGCTTATAGATGTTCTCCGCCGTCACCGGATCCATCTCCTCATACCATTTCCGATACTCATCAGCTCCCGGTCCGTTGTCGGCATAAACAACCTCATCATAGAACTCCTGCCTGATCCGCTGGAATTCCACCTGCTTCTGTTCAAACTCGCTCAGACGCTCGTTCTCTGCAAGCAGCCGTTCCATATCCGCATCCTTCGCGTTGGAAGCCGTGCGAACCTGCTCCAGTTCCACCTCAAGCTGCTTGATATAATCCACAGCCTCCTGCAGGCTGGAATACCCTCCGTAGCTTCCGGGATTATTCGTCTCCGTCTGGGAAGAGCCCGGCAAAATCTTATTCACCACCGGCACATCCTTCAGGATCGGCGTCAGAACCGAGCTGCCAAAGCCGCCGATGTCGAGCTTTACGATCACGCAGATCACCGCCAGCCAGAGCAGTACAATCAGCACCGTTGCGCCGAAGGTCACGAGTCCGTTTCCCTCATCGAGCCCCAGATCTTCCTCCTGCTTGGCGATTTCCTTCGCCCTCGCCTTCGCCTCTTTCCGCTGCTCCTTCTGCTGCTTTTTCAGCTGCTTCTTCTCGTTCTGTATTCTCTTTTTATCATCATCTGCCGAAACAGCTTCCGGCGCCATTCCTCTTGCCATATTGCTCCTCATTTCTGCACACTGCTCAGTCCACCGATGTCTCGCCGGCTTCCTCCCGCTTTCTCTGTCCGTAGGTATAGCTGGTAAGCTCATCCACTTCCTTGCTCTCCTCGCGTTTCAGATCCAGTAAAAACTGTTGGAAAGCCTTTTCTTTCAATGTCTCGTGCGTCTTTCGTTCCATTATCACCTCCGTCAGCCGCTGCCTTGCCTGCTCAAGCTTACGCTCCGCCGCCTCGACCTGCTTCTGCTGTTCGGCGATATATCCATCCATGCACAGAATCGCTGTCTTATTATCATCGATTGCCCTCAGATCAAGAATGCCCGCGAGAAGCTCCGTTGCCTTTTCCTCATACATTCTCTTGCGGTCAGTCAGCTCCTGCAGTCTTGCCTCCTCTGCATCCAGCGCCGCACGGGCTGTGGAAAATTCCTGCTTTGCCTGCGTCTCCATCTTCATCTTGATATTCAGTATACTCTGCATGGAATATCGAAATTTTGCCATTCTTCCTGTCCTTAGTCAAACAAATGGATCAACATATCTACGCTGGTCTCAAAGTCAAATTTTTCCTCCACATCCTGACATAAAAACCCGTTGACCGCATCAATCTTGGAAATCGCGTAGTCGATATTCGGGTTGCTGCCGCTCTTGTACGCGCCTATATTAATCAGATCCTCCGCCTCGTTATAGGTTGCCAGCACTGTTTTCAGCTTACCCGCCGCCTGCTTATGCTCCCTCGTCACGATCTGGCTCATGCATCTGGAAATACTCTGCAAAATATCTATCGCCGGATAGTGGTTTTTATGTCCGAGTTTTCTGTCCAGCATAATATGTCCGTCGAGAATACTTCTTGCCGTATCCGTAATCGGCTCGTTAAAATCATCACCGTCCACAAGCACCGTATACAGTCCTGTGATCGAGCCCTTCTGCGATCTGCCCGCTCTCTCAAGCAGCTTCGGCATCTCAGAGTAAACGCTCGGCGGATAGCCTCTGCTGACAGGCGGTTCCCCGCTCGCCAGTCCGATTTCTCTCTGTGCCATGGAAAAACGGGTCAGAGAATCCATCATCAGAAGGACATCCTTGCCCTGATCCCGGAAATATTCTGCAATGGCTGTCGCCGTCTTTGCCGCCTTGTTTCGTTCCAGCGCCGGTCTGTCAGATGTCGCAACAACCACGACCGACCGTCTCATGCCTTCCTCTCCAAGATCCCTCTCGATAAATTCCCGCACCTCACGTCCACGCTCACCGATCAGCGCAATAACATTGATGTCTGCCTTTGTGTTCCTAGCAAACATACCCATGAGCGTCGACTTTCCGACACCGGAGCCTGCAAAAATGCCGATACGCTGTCCCTTTCCGACAGTGATCAGCCCGTCAACCGCTTTTACACCGAGCGGAAGTACCGTATCGATAATGTCTCGTTTCATCGGATCCGGTGGCGGAGCCTCTACCGGATATGCCGCGCCATCGATCTCTGTGCCGTCGACTGGTCTTCCGAGTCCATCCAGCGTCTTTCCGAGCAGGTTTTCATTCACAGTCACCCGCAGCGGATAGCCGGTATTCTCCACGATACATCCAAGTGCAATGCCGTCCGTCGCATCGTAGGGCATCAGCAGCGTTTTTTTATCCTTAAAGCCGACGACCTCCGCCATAACCGGCGACATGTTTTCCCCATCAGGTAATATCCTGCATATGTCGCCCAGTCTTGCATCCGGACCGGACGCCTCAATCGTCAGTCCGACCACATTGGCAACCTTACCCAGTTTCTTGTAAAAAGTCTGTTCCGATATTTTATTGTACTTTCCGAAATCAATTACCGGTGTGTACAAGAATGCTTCCTCCGCTACTCTTTCTTCCATGCAAGAAGCATCAGCTTCTTTCGCAGCTCCTCCAGCTGGGTTCCCAGCCCACAGTCATAGATACCGCTGTCTGTCTCTATCATGCACTCGTTCTTTGCCAGAGTCACATCTTCAATAATTTCTACATTGCTGTTTGCAGCTACCGCTCCCGCAAGCATCTGCTTCTTCTGCATGTTGACATAAGGATAATCCTCCTTGGAAACATGGATGATAAAGTCCCTCTCTCCTTCTATCTTCCGCAGCGTATTTGAAATAAGGCAGGTAAGGATATCCCGGTTCGACTGGAGATCCACATGGAAAATGTGCTCATAAATCTGTGTGATCGTATCAACCATCTGCGGTTCCAGTTCCTCAAGCTTCTGCTGGTACTGCTCCTCCAACAGCTTTTCCTTCTTCAGATATTCCTGCCTGACCGCCTCTTCCTCCGCCTTCGCCCGATCATTTCCCTCGGTATATCCCTGTTTTCTCGCATTTTCCAGTATATCGGTTTTCTCGCGTTCCGCTTCGGCTCTCGCTTCCTCACGGATACGCTCCGCTTCCTGTCTGGCGTTTTCAAGAATTTCCTGCGAGTTAGCCTGCGCCTCCTCCACAAGTCTGCCGGCATCTTCCTTTGCCTTTATGACATTGCTCCCCGCGCCGGCTGTGCCTTCCTCACCCTGAGTCACGTCTACATTTTCCGCATCCAGTCCGGAGACAAAGCCATCTCCATTTCCGTCCTTTGCATGAAGGGCATTCAGGCGTTGCTGCACCAGCGTGTTCGTGTCAATAATCCTCTTTTCATCAGACTGCATGACCGTATATATCTGCTTCACCAAACTCCTAGACAACGATCTCGTCACCTCCGCCTCTGGAGATTACAATTTCGCCGGTATCTTCCAGTTTTCTGATAACGTTTACGATCTTCTGCTGTGCTTCCTCTACATCCTTCATGCGGACAGGTCCCATGAATTCCATGTCTTCCTTTATCATAACAGCAAGACGCTTGGACATGTTGTTGAAGATTGCCGTCTGTACCTGCTCGTTCGCATTCTTCAATGCCATCTCCAGATCATCATTGCCGACATCACGCAGCACACGCTGGATCGCTCTGTCGTCGAGCAGCAGAATATCTTCGAACACAAACATCTTCTTTCTGATTTCGTCGGCAAGCTCCGGCTCTTCGATTTCGAGTGTTTCCATAATGTGACGCTCGGTTCCTCTGTCGACTGTATTCAAGATCTCGACAACCGCATCTACGCCGCCGATGATTGTGTAATCCTGATTTACAAGACTTGCGAGCTTGGACTCCAACACCTTCTCCACCTCCTTGATGACCTCCGGGCTGGTACGATCCATGACCGCAATACGTCTCGCAACATCCGCCTGTCTGTCCGGCGCCAGAGACGATATAATCAAAGCCGCCTGACTCGGTGATAAGTAGGAAAGGATCAGGGCGATTGTCTGCGGATGCTCGTCCTGAATGAAGTTGATCAGCTGGGATGCATCCGTCTTGCGCACAAACTCGAACGGCTTTACCTGAAGCGATGCTGTCAGCTTTCCGATAATATCCATCGCCTTTTCAGATCCAAGCGCCTTCTCAAGCAGATCCTTCGCATAGTTGATACCGCCTTCTGCAATGTACTGCTGTGCGAGGCAGACCTCATAAAACTCATTGATAACCTCTTCCTTGACCTGTGGCGTGACACTTCTTGTATTTGCAATTTCCAGCGTCAGTTCCTCAATCTCTTCTTCCTTGAGATGTTTGAAAATTCCCGCTGACCGCTCGGGTCCGAGTGTGATCAGCAGAATTGCCGCCTTCTGTATTCCCTTAAGTCCATCATCTTTCCCTGTTTTCGGCATAAGCTGTTCCTTCCTCCGTTATTCCCAATCCTCATTCAGCCAGTTGCGCAGCAGATTTGCCGCCGCTTCGGGATTTTCGTCCACAAACTTCTCGATCAGCTTTCTCGTCTCCGACTTTAACTCCGGATCGATGTCCTCCAGCGTATCCTCAGGCGTAGACTGCAGCATGGATTCGACAGAAAGCTCTTCCTCCTCTGTTGCCTCCTTCTTTGCACGCATGCTTCTGATGACCACAAAGGCAAGCAGCGCCAGAATGAGAACAATCATGACAATGTTAAAAATATCCGTACCCGTAACCGCAACTTCTTTGTCATAGAACACCGGAGTCTCATACGCAATAATGGTGATATTATCTTCGCTGATTCCCGTTGCGTTAGCCGCCATGCTGTAAAATTCGGGTTCAACATCCTTCTTGATGTCATCCCTGTGGGCTTCCTTAAACTCTTCCCATGTAATGCCATCGAGCAGTCCCTGCCTCTTCACGGTCTCCTCATGGTACTCCCTCATCGTAATCATGGAAATTGCCATGGAGGAATTTGCATAGTTGATGCCGCCGGCGGGCGTTATCTTATTCTTTGCGGATTCATTCGGCAGATAGTCCGTTGAGCTCTCCGTCTGTGTGTTTTCGCTGGTGCTGTAGTCAGGATTTACATATCCCGTGAGATTCTCCCCGTCGTTGGAGTCTGTTCCGGGAATACCACCGGCGCCGTTTGTGCTGTTCGACTCAAACAGATCCTGATGCGCATAAAGCCCCTGTGTATAGCCGTCGTTTGCGTAATACTCCTTTACCGTCTCCTGATACTCTGAGAAGTCGATATCCAGATGGCTTGTAACCTCGATGATGGAGTACTGCTTTGTGCCGTACAGAACCTTCTTTGTCTGGTTTGCCAGCATGGCTTCCGCCTGGTTCTTCAGCTCCTGCATGGAGCTTGCAATTCCCGCGGAAGAATAATCGTCTCCGCCCGCAAAGAGCAGATTCGACTCTGTGTCCATAATCGTAATATTCGCAGTCGTGGCATTACCAAGAGCTGCCGCCACGCACCTTGCTAGTCCTGCCGCCTGGGACGCGGTAAGATTTCCATCCAGTTCCAACGTGACAGATGCATAGGCTTCTTCCTGCTGTGCCGCAAGCGTACCGTTCTGCGGCGGTATGTCCAGCATGACCGTCGCATGCTTTACGGAATCCTGCACCTCCAGCGTCTGCTCCAGCTCCGCCTGCAGAAGGAGCTGCCACTGTCTCTGTTTATCGGTGGACGTTGTAGACATGCTGCTGTCCACCATATCGGAATATCTCAGCCGGGATGTCGTATAGCCCGCCGACCCGAGCGCCAGATTCGCCTTATAAAGCTGTTCCGACAGAACTTCGATTGTCAGCGCATTGTCAGACTCTCTGTGCGTGACTCCCGCATTATCCAGAATATCGACTACCTCCGCCGCCTCTGCCGAGGTCGCATAGGTGTCCAGCTTTGTGTACTGGGGTCTGGAAATAACATAAACAATGATAACAAAAGTAAAGATTACCGCCGCCACTATAGCAATGATGATCGTCTTCTGTTTCGTGGTGAATTTATTCCACCATTCCTTTATCTTCTCAAGGATCTCTTTCAGTTTCTCAGGCATGGTATTTCTCCCTACTATTCTTTATTTCCCTCGCCGCACACTAAATCTGGATCTGCATAATTTCCTTATATGCGTCCAGAAGCCTGTCCCTGATCGCCACCGTGTACTGTAGCGCGGTGGACGCCTTCTGCATCGCAATGGAAAGGTCGTGTGTGTTGTCCGTCTCTCCCAGCGCAAATCTTATTTTTTCATCCTCGGCATCTGACAAATAGCTGTTTGTCGTCTTAATATTGTCAATCGCCGTATTCAGAAACGCATCAAAAAGCTTTCCGTCTGTCTTTTTATTCTCATTCAGTCCGGTGATGCCGGACAGCGTATCCAGAGAAGATACACCATTTACCCCCGTAAGGCTTCCGATCTTAGAAATATCCATTATGTATTCCCCTTTTATTATGTATTACTGGTTCAGTTCAAGTCCCTGCAATGCCATGGACTTGCTCGCACTGAATGCTGTCGAGTTTGCCTCATACGCGCGGCTGGCATCGATCAGATTCGTCATTTCCGTAATAATATTCACGTTCGGATAAGTCACATAGCCGTCATCATCCGCGTCTGGATGAGACGGTTCATACACCTTCTTCATCTCTGTCTCATAATCCTGATACAGACCGCTGACCTTCACTCCCTGTCCGGAATAGCCATGGCTGTACGCTGCCTCTCCAAGGACACGGCTGAACGCAGTCTGCCCACCCTTTTCCTCGAAGCAAACGACCTTTCTGCGGTAGGGCGTACCGTCCGCCGTTCTGGTAGTGCTTGCATTTGCCACATTCTCCGATATAACATCCATGCGGTACCGCTGCGCGGTCAGACCTGATGCATTGATATTAAAGGCTGAAAACATACTCATACACTTCTCCCCTCTTGCTTTCGTTTCAATATTACTTCATTGCAATCTGTAAATTCTGGAATTCCTCGTTGATGCTGGACAGCAGTCCCTGATATTTCAGCTGGTTCTCAGCAAGCATCACATTTTCATTTTCAATATCAACATTATTCTTGTCCAGGCGATAAGAAAAGTTATCGTAATCAGTGTAGGTTCTGGGCGACAGATTCTTTGTCTTCGCCCTCGCCACCTTTGCATCCGTTGACACATAGCGGTTATTGCCCAGCGCCTTCTTCAGCACGGATTCAAACGCAACATCCTGTCTCTTATATCCTGGTGTGTCAGCGTTCGCAATGTTGTTCGATATCGCTTCATTGCGCAGCCAGCTGGCATCCGCCGCCTTGTCCAGTATTCTTACATAGTCAAATACATTTGTCTGTATCATGTCTTTCGCCCTCCAGATAAACGGTTACGGGTTACAGCCCACCCACTCTACTTTATTATAGTGGATTTCACCAAAAAAACAATAGATTTTGTCTTATTTGGTACTTTTGTAACATCGAGTAGGAGGCGGTGACTAGCCGCCGTCCTCTCACACCACCGTGCGTACCGTTCGGTACACGGCGGTTTCAATA
>CAKRUB010000003.1 GCA_934402375.1 uncultured Acetatifactor sp. | reverse complement strand
CAAGGTAGATAGGAGAGAGGTGTAAGCACAGCAATGTGTTCAGCTGACTCTTACTAATCAATCGAAAGCTTAACCAAAGCGAAAAGATGTTTTATTTAAGATTTCAGTGTTCGGTTTTGAAGGTACAAAGTATCTTCGGTGTATCGAAAGAATGCGAAGCATTCTTTGGTACAAAACTTAGAATTTGTTAGTCTGTGTCCTTTACAGACTTAGAAATTCTTTTTGTACTTTCCTCGATAGCTCAATGGTAGAGCACTCGGCTGTTAACCGAGTTGTTGTAGGTTCGAGCCCTACTCGGGGAGTTAATCAGGCAGAAGAGAATCTGGCTGAGATTTTATTTTAAATAAGAGGAAGCCGAGAAAAGGCAGAGACATGAGGCTCCATGGTCAAGCGGTTAAGACATCGCCCTTTCACGGCGGTAACACGGGTTCGATTCCCGTTGGAGTCATAATATGTACGTTTAGTGCATATGCTATAAGTAAATATGGTGCGATAGCCAAGTGGTAAGGCCCCGGTCTGCAACACCGTCATCGCCGGTTCAAATCCGGCTCGCACCTCTCACTAACTCCAGAAATCAAGGTTTTTGGAGTTTTTTGAATCTATTTATAAAGACCAATGTCCCTTTTTCTAATTGCTCTATTTTGCTCATGTTTATAAATTTTGAAACTCCGTTTAAGATAGTTCAATTTCCTTTAGCGTTTGATTAGCATTAAGATAACGCAGCACATAAAAGCATATGTGTATGCAACGACGAAATCAGAGGGTAAAAAGAACTGAATTAAGAATCCTAAAAATAAAATTGTCATTGAAAATAATTTGTAGTAGCGTTTGCTTTTTGCAATTAATTTATCACTATGATTGTTGGCTGGCGCAAAGAAAAAACATAAAAGAATCATTATGAAATACATAATAAATGAAACAATGTAATTCCCAAGGATGCTCGGAATAAAATATGTTGATGCGCCGAGTAGGACACTACTGAAAATACATGTGAAGTTTGTAGGGGCGTGATAGCCATCAGCATAATGTCTTAGTAGTGTGAAAGCAAATAGCCAAATAATAGTTTTTGTAAGGGTAAGGCTAATGAGTCCCCAAATTATAAGAATATTGACTGTTATTGTGGTATTAAGAAGACATTCTAACCCGTATACATACACTTCTGTCTGGTTGTCATCGAAATCGACATGTGACAATTTTATTAAGCGATCGGTAAGTAAAATAGATAAATTATGTAACATATGTAACCCCCTAAAATGAATCAAAACGTGACGTGTAGCTTGCAAAGGCATTGTGAACCTGTTTGAAATACGAAGGTCCGATTTCTAGAGTCAGTTGATTTGACAATGAAATAATATTTCCGTTTATTTTATAGATATGCGCTAGATTAACGATATGACTTTTATGTACACGGACAAACTTTCTGGGTAGAAAGTTTATGATGTTATTCAGGGCTGCATATTGAATATATAAACCACTTGTCGTTGTGATTTCAATACTATGCCTGACGCTGGAAAAGCATAGGATATCTTTGTGCGGAATGAGAAGGGTCTCTGATTTATTGCGGTAGCAATAAAAGTGACCAGCGAGAGTGTCTGAGACTTCATCCAAACATTTATATAGAGCATTCACATCAACAGGCTTTAAGAGAAAATTGAACGCATGAACCTCGTAACCGTGAAAAACATACTCACGGAAGGCAGTTAGAAAGATAATATGCCCAGAAAAACCTTCAGATCTTAAGCGATGTGCGAAAACGATGCCGGAAATCTGCCCCATCTGGATATCCAGAATAAACAAGTTGGAGTTGTCTTTGGGAATTTCAGTTGTTCTAAGATAGCTTTCAACGGAGTTATAAATTTTTTTTTCAATTACAAAGTTCTTTTCTTGAGACCAGATATCCAGAATCTCAGATAGATGTTCCCGTTCTTTCTTTGTATCCTCTAGAATTGTAATAATAAACTTCATGTCTGTGCTCCTTTTTGTGGAAGTAGGATATGAACGATAAATCTTTCACCCCTCACATCAACTGTGAGAATGCCATGTTCTTGGTTCACAATGTTCACAATTTTCTTTAATCCGATGCCATGTCCGGGTGTGTTTTTGCTTGTCTGAATGCTGCCGTCTGCTCTGCAATTGATTTTTCCGATAAAATCATTTTCTATATGAATGATCGTCATTTCCAAATAAGGTTTGATATAAAAGCTTATTGAGACATTTTCGGAGGACTTGGCTTCAAGTTTTCTTTTACAAGCCTCAATGGCATTGTCCCAGAGATTACCAAGCATTGAGCAAACGGATACGGCATCCATGTCAAACTTTTCAGGGAGAAAAACAGAATACTCTGTCTGGATGTTTACTTCCTTGGCAAGCGTTAATTTTGAGGAAAGAACGCAGTCTACCGCCATATTTCCGGTAGAGAGAAAGATTTTTGAATAATTCAAGGTAGTACGCAAATTGTCAATATAATCCAACATTTCTATGGAGGACTCCTTTTTTGCCATTATTGCTAGTACATCGAGATGCGTATCCATATCGTGTTTCATATCGCGAAGTGCTGCGATTTTCTCCATGGTATTCTTGTATTCTTGTTCTTCCAAAACTCTTGTTGCCTGTAATTCCAGGAGCTGTTGGGTGTCGTTGTGGGAAACTCCTAACCGATAGATAAATAGCAGTAATGCTACGAAGAGTAGCATAAATGCCAGATCAATATAAGAGAGATGCAAGCATATTTCTTCGTTTCCATATTCTCTTGCGCTTAGCATTGTAAGCAGTATATATTGTCCAATTGCAATACCAGAAAGAGAAATTAACGTATAAATTATTCTTTGTGGAACAGATGCGGAAGTTTCACTTATCAAAATGTACCGGAATAGGAAAACAAAAACAGCAATAAGTGTTAAGTATAAAGCGGTAATGGGCATTCGAAATGCACCGGATTCGAGAAAGTCACCTGATGGAATGTTTGAAAACATAGTTAGGCAAAAAAAGGGGATAAATTCACTAAACATGCAAAGAACCGTAAATAACAATCCAGTAAATACTTTTGCAAACAACTTGTCACGATAAAATAAACACGCAAAGAGAATTTCCATTATGCAAGAAAAAGTAAGAGTACAAATAGAGTTAATCTTCGTTTGATTCATAAAGCAAACTGTAAGAAAGCGAAAGAAAAGGAATAAAAACTGTTTTTCTTTCAGATGGAAAATACAATTTTGCTTATGTAGTTTTTGATTGACAAACAGATAGAACAAAATCACTTCAATCAGGTTAACAAAGCATTCCCAGATTATTTGCATCCTATGCGCCACCCTTCCTGCAACTTATAACCTAATTATATCGTAAAAAAATAATGTTTCAAGTGTTTTTTTAATTTCGTGTCGCTAAAAAGCTATTTCGTGCTGGAGGGGATTGAAGGAAGCGTGCTGTATGGTATAGTGAAATTGCCAAGGCAATATATTAGAAAATTATGGAAAGGAGTGCAAGTGTTGAAAAAAAGCAGAATTTGTGGAACTGGAGCAAAAATGATTCTTAAAGTATTTGAATTTTCTGCAGTGAGGAACGTGAAAGAAAGATGCAAGGGGCTTCTGTATGAGCCTGAAGTGCCAAAGAAATTTAGTGCATCCAGAGTAGTAAACAAATCTGAATAGGACTTATTTAGTAGTTAAATGTATTTTTCTGATAGCGCGCAAAAATAGAGTCAGAAAAGCGATGCCGTTTTAGCTTCAGCGTGTAGATTACGTAGAAGACGACATTTCAGATGAACTTAGTGTGTTCTGCGTCCTAGAGACAATAAAGTCTCTTCGTTAGTCCAAAGATGTGTGAGGGAGGGGGATTCCATTGCAGTGTTAAACCTATTGATGGTATTAAATGAAATGATATTTGTAGGACATAATGAGAAGAAAGGTGATTCAGAAATACGATCAAACAAACGGAATTGTATTATTTAGAAGATGGGAGAATGAATATGAGACAAAAAATACTTAGTATTTTGGCAGCAATGATTGTTGTAGCATTTGTGAATCAATGTACACTTGTTGCAGAGGCAAAAGAGTATATTAATTCGCCACTCGCAGCCTGTACGCATAACTATAGTGCACACAGGGACACTGGGGCGGGCTATACACAAGATTTGGGAACACATATCCATACAATTCTTGTGATTGATGATACAGAAATTGTATATAGCTGTCATAAAACAAAAGTTGTATCGTATTGTCAACACGAGTGTATATATTGCCATGTCGTAATGGCGAATTCCCATGAACATGCCTATATCCGTCATAGTTATGATGGAAGTGTAGAGACATTGCGTTAATAGGGTGATTTGTTTATGATGAAGAGAGGGGAAGTAATGCATGAACATAAATTATAAATCTATGAAAATAGTCGGTCTTGTGATTTTGAGTATTCTTGCCCTCTCTCTTTCGGCGTGTGGTTGGCGGCAAACACGAGATCAAGGGCAGGTCAATACTTCTGAAGAAAATAATGGAAGAATTGATTATAATAAAATTCTGGATGTAATAGATAAGAATGTGACTGACAATTCCATGGATCGATATTCGAGAGTTACAAAGGGTAGTCTGGAGCTGGAATTCAATGACTATCTGAACGGAGAAGTGCAACAGGGTGCATCAAATTTCATTTTGGGAAATAACAGAGGCTCTTACTTTGCCAAGCATATTTATGAGGATAAAAGCAGATGTTGGGACGAAATCAGAGTGCGATTGGATGATGGAGAACAGAAAAGGGTAAAACTTTCTTTTCAGGACTATGATTACAACCAGGCCTTTAGCGTGGGAGCCATATGGAATTCAAATCAATATATCATGAATAAAATCGAAAAAAATCCGGAAACGGGTGGATATGCGCAACTTTTTTTTGAGACGGATGAGGACTTTAACATTATTTCTCAATTCACGGTGGATTTCCTACGATGCCAAAAGGGTGATTTTGAGGTTGTGCTGGATTTGGTAGAGGATTGTCATCAATTCATCCATTTTTTAACCTATGTTGCCAATGAAGGCTGGAGATATTATGTGACGGATCTGAAAGGTACCGAGATTTATTCGGATCCGGCGACCTTATACGATGGATATGAAAGACCCCGGTTGCAGTTACTTTATAACGGCGAAGCAGCACTTCTGATAAAGGGAGGAAACAGCGCAGGCTCGGCAAACAGGGTTTCAATGACAAAATATGATGCAGCGTCAGAGAAAATGATGGTCATCAGTGAGTTCAGTCTTGAGGGAAAAGATTCGGAAACATATTACACATTGTATGATGAAAACACTGTATTATACGCTAATACTCAGGGAATTTTTGTGAGTGATTTCAAAGGTGCCAATGAGGAGACATTATACCGCTTTAGCAACCATGGAATGGGAGTGACCAGAATTGCTGCAATGCTAATAAGAGAGGATAAAGGAATTGAACTGATCTATTACGATGCTGAAGAAATGCCTATCTTTGCCTATTTTTCGCCCACCATCGGGGAAGTGGAGCAAAAAACAATTGAACTTGTAGTTTCACCATCCTTTACAAAGTTGTATAGCAAAGCGGTATTAAAATTTAATCAGGATTTTCCGGCTTATTTTATCAAAATGGTCACAGAAAATGAGACGGACAAGCTGGCAGCAGAAATGGTATCAGGCAAGGGACCGGTGTTGGTGGATAGTTCCTTATTGGGTTTTGAGGAAAACAAAAAGCTGTGGTTACAGTTGGATGACATGATGGATCAGATGGGACTGACCTCGCAGCTGAATGATAAAGCGTTGGAAATGGGTAAAATTGACCAGAAATTATACGGAATTATTACCAACTATTGGATTGAAACTGTTGTTGCATATGAGAAGGATAAGCACTGGAATTACAGGGATTTTTTGAATCAGTTGGAAGCAACTCCTGAGATTACTTCTGTATGCAGTTCATCAACTCTTTCTTCTTATCTGACGAGGTTTTTTATACGGAATAAGGATGATGCATATATGATTGAAAATGTGGATGGCAGCTACCATATCAGTCCTCAGAAGCTTCAGGAAATGATAGAGTCATACAGACAGGAGGATTATGGCGAGGAAGAACAAATTAAACCATGGCCTTATGGAAGTGTATTATGTAATGAGATTACGATAATGAAGCCTAAAGAGATAGAATTATTCAGAAGCTTTTACGGAGAAAAGGTAAATTTCATCGGCTATCCATCTGATGTGAATGAGGGACACTATTTGAATGCATATCCGCCATTAACGATACGATGCACGGCAACTGTCGAGGAGCAGGCAATAGCCTTTCAGTTTTTTAAATATTTATTGTCTTATGATGTCCAGATCAATACATCAAAAACTGATATTTCTTCGCTCAGCATAAGAAATGATGTGTTGGAGGAACAGTTTATGGAAATTGGAAAGGTGGAGGCAATTAATAAATTCGGTTATCCGACGACTATGATTGAGAATCTTGATATTGAGAAAGATAAAAAAATCTTTTATGAGATTCTTGATAAGGCTCAGCCCGGAGGCAGGCTGGAGAAAGGTATAAGAAGTATTTTGTATGAAGAAATCAGTTCCTATGAAAACAATGAAATAGGAATGGAGGAGACAATTTCTGCAATTGTCAATCGAGTGCAGTTATTTTTGGATGAGAACAGCTAGTATACTGTATCACGGACTTCCTGCAAAATATCAATGATACAGTACACTGTCCTATATAATAGTCTTTGTTGTTACCCGGAGATGTTACCAAGTTCTGACACAGGTAAACCCTCTTGCCTTAAAGACAGCCGTAGGCAACGGCGCGCATGCGCAGATGGTGATATTCTTCAAGATTAGGCTGGAGATTATGCATGTAACAGATGGAGAGTCCTTCTGCCGGATCACATTCCGCCCATGTCCCGGAACCACCGGTCCAACCAAACTGACCGAGAGAGCCATTGTGCTGACCGGCATATTTATTCATCAGTGTACGCATACCGTAGCCATATCCGTAACCGGCCAGATAATTATTGGAGAAGTCCTCAGCCAGAATTTCCGCGGGGAGAGTATTGGTGCGAATCAGATCAATGGTTTTGCGGCCGATGATTTGTTCACCCTTGTATTTTCCACCGTTACACAGCATCTGCATCAGTTTAGTATAATCCCTGCAGTTTGTGATGACTCTGGAGAAGCCGGGAACTGTACCCAGTGGACCTACAAACATTCTGGCATGTTCAGGTCCCGGTATATAGAGAGCATCCTTGTCTCCAAGGGCTTTACCGGGTTTCAGATAGTAATCCTTAACCAGACGTTCTTCCAGATCACCAAACAGGAAATTGGCGGAGCTGCTCATTTCCAAGGGATCAAACAGCATTTCTTTAATAACTGTTTCAGCGGGTTTATTACAAAGAACCTCCAGAAGTCCTGCCGTCAGCTCACTGGAAAAGCCGTAGAGGAAACGGGTTCCAGGTTCAAAGGCCAGCGGAACTCTCGAAGCGGCGCTTATCTGCTCACGCAGAGTGAAGTACCCCTTTGCCCGGAGCTCTTTCATCTCCCGCGCCATTGCAGTTGCGGTAGGGTGACTGACGGGAAGACCGCCGATGATCATCTCATAGGGTAACCCACAGGTCATGTTGAAGATTTGCTTAAGGGTGATCGGCTTGTCAACCGGAACCTCCTCCATACATCCGTTTGCATGTTGTATGATTTTTGTTGAATGGCGAAATTCGGGAAAATATTCATAGAGAGGATCCGACATCAGAAATTTTCCCTGTTCATACAGCATCATAGCTGTAGTATACATTGCAATTTTGGTGAGAGAAGCCTGACGGAAAACGTGCTCGGATGTCAGTTTGATACCATTTTCCCGGTCAGCCCATCCGAAATAGTTTTCATAGAGAACTGTTCCCTTTTTACATATGAGAATTCCACAGCCGGGCAGGCCGTCATCTACATATTTTTGCAGCAAGCGATCAAGATCTTTAAAATCTGCCATGTCTGTTTACCTCCTATAGTAATCCGTAAGATGCGTTGCGAACGCGGGGATGACAATACATTTCGTCATCAGGAATGAGATTGTGCATATAACAGATGGAAAGTCCCTCTGCGGGATCTACCTCGCAGAAGGTTCCAAACCCGCCGGTCCAGCCAAAAGCTCCGGGGGAAGCGTTGAGGCTTCCTGCCGCCGGATCGATCAATGTGCGGAAACCATAGCCGTAGCCATATCCGGCATTATAAGCATCCTGAAAGTCTTTCAGTTGTTCTTCATTAAGTCCGTTTGAACGCATCAGATCTATTGTTCTGGCGCTCATGAGCTGCTGTCCCCTAAATCTGCCGCCGCAGGCCAGCATTTGCAGCAGATGGGTATAATCATCTACGGTGGAGAAAAGTCTGGCCCAACCGGCCTCATTTTCCGTTCCGGGCAGATGCTTTTTGTCGAAGAAGCCCGGGCCCGGTACAAGTCTGTCATTTTCATCCTTTGCGTAGAGTGTTACCATGCGATCCCTGATATCACCGAAAAAGGTGGCGCCTGTATCCTTCATTTCAAGGGGATCAAACAGCAGCTCCTTTAGGGCATCATTGACAGGCTTATCACACACAGCCTCGATAATTCCGGCAGCAATTTCGCTGGAGAAGCCATAAATCCAATGTGTTCCCGGCTCACAGGCGAGCGGAGCCTCGGAGACGGCACGCAACTGTTCGCGCAGGGTGAAATGTCCCTTTTCCCAGAGGGGACGCATACATTCCTGCATACCCTGAAGAGTCAGGTCATAGGTCGGACCATCGAAGTTACAATAGGGTAAACCACATTTCATGGATAGTGTGTCGCGTATCGTAATCGGGTTTGTGGTGGGGACTATTTCTACATAGCCGTTTGCGTGGCGCACATATTTTCTGCTGGAAGCCCATTCCGGAAGATAATTCCCTACCGGATCGGTCAGAAGAAATTTTCCGCGTTCGTATAACATCATCATTGCAGTGTAAAGGGGAACCTTGGACATGGAAGCCTGCCGATAAACTGTATCCTTTGTCACAGGCTTTCCTGTATCCATATCGGTGATGCCAAAGTGTCCCTCATAGAGTATGGTGCCGTGCTGTACTACTTTTAGGGAGCAGCCCGGAATTCTGTGATCTACAAAATTTTGCAGTAGAGAGTCAATATCCTTTCTTGTTGACATATGCATTCACCTCTTGTATAATTTGTCTAATTAGAATTCTAATTTAATACTAATATGGATGTGCCGGATTGTCAACTGAAATCAGAAGTTTTACATTTATCAGAGCAGGACTGTTACATTGCCGGTATAACTAAGTAGAAAGAGGAGGTTATGGGATGGGAAGATTTGAACGACTGGAAAAACTGATGGATTATTTCGCAGAGAACACGGTTCCTGGCTGCGGCTGCTGCATTATGGAGAATGACGAGGTGTTGTTTGAAAAATATGCCGGACTGACTAATCTGGAAACCAGAGAAAAGGTTGATGCGAAGACATTGTTCCGTCAGGCATCAACAACGAAGCTTTTTACATATGCAATCATGGGGATGCTCTATGAGGAGGGAGCCTTTCTCTTTTCTGATCCGGTTTATGAATATCTGCCCGAGTGGAGGAACACGAAGAAATGGATTCAGACTCCTGGTGGTGTGCAGATTGTGCCGGTCGGGAGGCCGATTACTATTATGGATGCGGCGACGATGAGATGTGGTCTCCCTTATTGTATGATGCCGGATTTTCATGCCACTGATCCGACATATTTGGGGATGAGCAGGCAAATGGAACGATTAAATGCCATGGAGAGTCATACAATACGTGACGAAGTGAGAGCAATGGCCGAAGTTCCGATTGCATTTGAGCCGGGAACTCACTGGCTGTATGGTTTCGGGAGCGAGATTATCGGGGCGGTTCTGGAAGAAATAACAGGTAAAAAGGTGAGGGAGCTGTTTGCGGAGCGCATTATCGAACCGTTGGGGTTGAAGGATAGTCTGACCTATCATGACGAGGAGAGTCATAAGCGGATGGTTACCCTTTATGGTAAAGATTCAGAGGGACATTTCTGCCGTCCGGAAGCTGATTTTGATGCGGCAACCGACCCGGAGAAGACTGTGCCGGGAGCACGCTGCAGCCTGCTCTCAACACCACATGATTTTGCTGTATTTATGCAGATGCTTGCAAATGGCGGAAGCTATAAAGGAATTCGGCTTTTGAGTGAGGGTACGGTGCAAATGCTTCACTCCAATTGTTTAAATGCTGCACAATTAAAAGACTTTAACTGTGATTATCTTGCGGGCTACGGCTATGGCTATGGATTCAGAACCTTGATGGATAAGGGAGCGGGCAGTCATAATGGATCTGTCGGTGCGTTTGGCTGGACCGGAGGCTTTGGAACATGGGCAGAGGCTGATCCGGTTAGAAAGCTTTCGCTCGTCTATATGCATAATATGGTTCCCAACGAGGAGCGCTATCACCACCTGCGGTTCCGCAATACTGCATATGCCTGTATCGGTGCAGCAGAAAACCAAAAGCAGCAGGAGACCTTGTAGGTCTCCTGCTGCTTTGTTATGAGCGTTTTCAATCCAATGTAAAGGAATCAGTCCTTGGAGCTCATTTCATCCTCAACTTCATCCTCAACTTCATCCAGCAATTCTTCCAGCTCATCCAATAACTCTTCTCTGGTGTCAAAAAGCTCCTCCATGTCGTCAAGCTGACAGTCAATTCCATCCAGCACGTCTTCCACCGTTTCTACAGGCAGGTGCTGTTTTGCTAGCATATCCGGTAAACAGGATAATTGGGCATTCAGGGAGATCATTGCCGGAAGATCGGCGTCCCATTCGGATGCTTCGGCGAAGCCGGTGTTCAGCTGCGGTGCATCCTGTGCCTCATCCAGATGATACTGCGTCTGCAATTCAGCATAACGGGACTGGAGATCGTTGCGGCGTTCTGTCAGCTCTTCCTGACGACTAATCAGGCTGTCCTGCCGCTCTTTGCCGCCATTCAGTCTCTGTGCTAATTCCGCCGCGCTTTCCGACCAGTTTCTTTTTTGCTCGACATTTTTCTTGTAGAGATCCGCCATCTGACGTGTGCTCTGTGCGAGATCCCGGGCCATCTGCTTTGCATTGGTTGCAAATCCCTGTGCCATCTGCTGTACATTCTCGGCAACTCCGTGCATTACCTGACGATGCTGCCTTTCTGTCTGATCTCTTTTACCGCGAAGCACTTCCGTAGAATATTTGTCTCCGCCATACATGCTGATTGACGGCCAGCCATCCTCGAATACCAGATTGTGTCTCTGGGGACGGACAGCAGCAAACTCATCCGGTTCATCCGCCCAATCATCATAGGCAGAAAGCTCTTTTGCGGGTTTTACCGCCATGGGAGCGTTGCCGGCAATAAATGAAAGTACTGTATTAACCGTCGACTGTTCCGAACCGGGTGTCATAAAAGGAATGGAGTACAGCTCCCAGCCCTGCTTGTGCAGGAGTGGCTTGATAAAGTTGCGGTTCAGCTTATAGGTGTAGCAATCTTCCTGCTGGTCAAAGAAGGTGATCCGAAGCTGACAGATCTCGCTGCTCTTATCGTTCTCGCCGCCGTTAAGCCAGAATACAAACTGATAATCCGTATCCGGTAAAAGAGAAAGACAAGCGGAATCTGCTCTTACATAGGCATCATTCCAGCTGCCAAGCAGCAGACATTCAACAAGACCACCGTCAAAATCGTCAATGAAGCTTCGCTCTATAGCGTTTTGGCTATTGAAATTCTGAGTCTGTTTCAAGGACCATTTCCGTGGATTGAAATATATGTAATTCATTTGTTCTACCTCCGATTGATTTGAATTTTCATCGGACGGTTCTGCTTTCGCAAACAAACGAATGGTACAGTCGTCCACGAAAAGCGCCCGCCCATTCTTGATTAACCCCTTAGCCCGTTTTGGGTAAGTGGTGCCTACATATGTTCCATTTTCTGCAATGATTGTAACGTTTTTTGTCATGGGTGTCTCCCCCCTTGCATAAATGTGCGGTTTACTGTTTTTTGTCATGGGTGCCATCCCCGAAGCCGCGTAAATGATACCGAGAAACTCAAGTATCACCTAATTATATGCATACAGCTGTGTAATTTGTCAACCGATTATCTCCTAAAGATTTCCTTTCACATATAAATAATCTGTAAACTGCAAGGACTATTATTACTTTGAATCGCTTTTGCTTTTCAGGTTCAGATATTTTTCAATTGCATTCTGTTTTGCAAGAATGATATTAACTTTGTCGTACAGATCTTCAATCATAATTTCTGTTTTGAGATTGACTTTATAATCATTTTCGGCACGTCGCCGATCCTTCTCTTCCTGGCGGTTCTGGCTCATCATGATGAGCGGAGCCTGAATAGCGGCTACACAGGAAAGTACAAGATTCAATAGGATAAACGGGTAAGGATCAAAGGCATTGGCAGCTAACAGGACATTGACAATCATCCAGAGGATCAAAACCGCAGTAAAAGAAAAAATAAATGCCCAGCTTCCCGCAAACTTTGCAATGGTATCGGCGGCCTTTTGTCCCAGCGTGTATTTGACTTGCCCTTTTCCGGGATTGACAGAGATTTTGCTGTCCGCCAGCAGATTAAGAACCTCCTCGTCAGTCATATCGTGTCGTATGTCAGTGATGACTTCCTGTAATAGCTTCCGGTTTTCCTTCATAGTATATGCCTCCCTTTTAAGAATAAAACGTCACACCTGCGCAAATACCTCTCCGATCGGTGCCTGAATCAGCAGATCAGCAAATTCGTCCCGGGGAGTGGACGCCTTGTTGATTACGACCAGCCTGTCTCCCTGAAAATAGTCGATCAGTCCGGCAGCCGGATAAACAGCGAGAGAGGTGCCGCCGATGATGAGAACGTCGGCATCGTGGATATAATGCACGGCAGCGTTGAGGGTCTTCTGGTCGAGCCCCTCCTCGTACAGCACGACATCCGGCTTTACGGGACCACCGCACTTTTCGCAGACGGGAACTCCCGTTGAGTGGAGAATGTAATCCATGCTGTGAAAATGACCGCAGTTTTCACAGTAATTGCGAAGCACCGAACCGTGGAGCTCCAATACCGTCTTGCTGCCTGCCGCCTGATGCAGTCCGTCGATATTCTGTGTGATGACCGCGCGCAGCTTGCCGGATGCCTCAAGCTTGGCGAGCTTGTAATGCGCTGCGTTCGGTTTCGCATCGGGAAACAGCATTTTATTCCGGTAGAAGCGGTAAAATTCTTTTGGATTTTTCCGGTAAAAGGTATGGCTCAGAATGGTTTCCGGGGGATAGTCATACTGTTGGTTGTAAAGTCCGTCCACACTCCGGAAATCTGGAATGCCGCTTTCCGTGGAAACACCGGCACCGCCGAAGAAGACAATGTTATCATAGGTTTCTATAATCTGCTTTAACTCATTGATTGCGTTTTCCTGTTTTGACATATGGACCCCCTTGTATTTTTCTTTGGATTATTATAACACGCTTTGCAAAGCCATACATCAGAAACCGATAAGAAATAAAAAAATCAGAAAATCTTAAGAAAACTCTCAGGTACAGCTATTGAGACGGAAGCTGTACTTGTGATATAGTTTATGGGAAGCGTAAAGATAGGTTATGAAATGTGGGGGTAATATGAGAAGAGGCCGGGAGCATTTAATTCCTTTTGAACAGAGCGAGAGAGTGATTCGCCTTGAACGTCGCGGGAAAAAGAGTGGTATTTCTGTGTGCGCCTGCATAATGGAAGTATTGGGTGCGCTGTGCCTCTTATATTGTGCATTGATAGCATTTGCCGGGTTCGGAACGTGGTTTTTCCTTATATGGGGAATAATGGGAGCAGTGCTTGCCGGTGTCGGTTTTCTGCTGGGACATACGGAATTTGCGGGAGCGCTGCCGAGAGGACTGAAGCTGACTTTGGCGGGGATTCTGGGTGCCGCGGTGCTTCTGTTTCTTGTGATCGAGGGTCTGATCCTGTCAAGGTTTGGCAGTGAGGCAGAGCCGGGGGCGGATTACTGTATTATCCTCGGGGCACAGTGGAAGGATAACGGACCGAGCGAGGTGCTGCGGCGAAGGCTGGATCGCGCGCTGGAATATCTGAAAGACAACCCTGAAACAATGGTCGTGGTGTCCGGTGGACAGGGAAGCAATGAGGTGATGTCAGAGGCGGCGGGGATGAAGCAGTATCTCATGGCGGCCGGAATTTCCGAGGAGCGCATTCTCATGGAAGACAGATCGGGAAATACTACCCAGAACCTGAAATTCAGCGCCGGACTGATCGATATAGAGAACAGCAGGACAGTGATTGTGACGAACAATTTCCATATGTTCCGTGCGCTGGGTATTGCAAAAAAACAGGGCTATTCTGCCGAGGGACTGTCAGCCAGCTCCGTGACATGGATGCTGCCCAATAATATGCTCAGGGAATTTTTAGGTGTGCTGAAGGACTTTGTTGTCGGCAATTTATGACGTGAACAGGAGGATGCTTCGGAGAACGTCGAAGCGTCGATGTTTTTTGATACAGCTTGTGACAGTGCTGTGCAGATATGGAGGAAAAGATGGAGATCAATATCGGAGATACATTGAAACTGAAGAAGCCGCATCCCTGCGGCAGCAGGGAGTGGGAGGTGCTCCGCGTGGGAGCGGACTTCCGAATCAAATGCAAGGGCTGCGGGCATCAGGTGATGGTTGCCAGAAAGCTGCTGGAGAAGAATATAAAAGAGATTTTGTGATAAAAACGCAGAAAATGCTTGAAATCAAGTGCTTTTTATGATAAGATAACTATCCGTGATGAATCAAATTCCTTGCTCGCCGGACAAGGCGGGCCAGAGACCAAAAGGAGGTAACAAGCATGAACAAGTATGAATTAGCCGTAGTTGTGTCCGCTAATATCGAAGACGAAGAGAGAGCAGCAGTTGTTGACAAGTGCAAGGCTCTGATTGAGAGATTCGGCGGTACCATCACAGAAGTGGACGATTGGGGCAAGAAGAGACTTGCTTACGAAGTTCAGAAGATGAAAGAAGCTTTCTACTATTTCATCAGATTCGACGCTGAGAGTACTGTGCCCGCTGAAATCGAGAGCCGTGTTCGCATTATGGACAACGTCATCAGATACTTGATTGTCAGACAGGACGAGGCTTAATTAGAAAGCGAGAGAAAGTATGAACAAAGTAATTCTTATGGGACGTTTAACGAGGGATCCTGAGGTGAGATATTCTCAGGGAGCCAGCCAGACCGCAGTAGCGCGTTTTTCCGTTGCAGTTGACAGAAGATTCAAGCGTGAGGGAGAGCCCGATGCAGATTTCTTCAACTGTACATGCTTTGGGAAGCAGGCAGAATTTGTGGAGAGATACCTTCACAAGGGAGTCAAGGTCGTTCTGAGCGGAAGAGTACAGAATGACAATTATACCAATAAGGACGGACAGATGGTATACAGTGTCCGCATTATGGTTGACGAGATTGAGTTTGCGGAGAGCAAGAACGCTTCAGCCGGAAATGGCGACGGAGGCTATCATAACAACGGCGGATTTGGCGGCGGAAACAGTGCACCTGCACCTTCCGGAGCCGGAGATGGCTTCATGAATATCCCGGATGGCATTGATGAGGAGTTACCATTTAACTAAGCAAGGTTCGGAGAAGATGGGATTTTCCGGACAGTCTGATTATCAAAGATAGGAGGCATTGACATGGCTTACAATAAAGCAGAGAAATCCGATGCGCCGATGAGAAAAAAAGGCGGAATCCGCAGAAGAAAGAAAGTATGTGTATTCTGTGGCAAGGATAATGTGATCGATTACAAGGACACAAACAAGTTAAAGAGATATGTGTCTGAGAGAGGCAAGATTCTTCCCCGCCGTATTACCGGCAACTGCGCAAAGCACCAGAGAGCGCTGACTGTAGCTATCAAGAGAGCTCGTCACATCGCGCTGATGCCTTATGTTCAGGATTAACTAAAATACAGGTCAGTCGAAGCTGTTTCGACTGGCCTGTTTCTTTTTTATCTGCAGTTTTCTTTCCCTTACTTAAACCCCGGGGCGCACCGGACCGGTGGAGCTGCGCACGACAAGCGTTGGCTCGATCAGCTGCAGAGGCGGAAGCTGGGCGGAATTATAGATGCCGTCCACGGTGGCGATAAGCTTTTCGGCAAACTCCTCGTAGTTATAGTCAACACTGGTCAGCTTCGGTGTCATCATATTGCAGACGGGTGTGTTGTCGTATCCGACAACGGAAATGTCTTCGGGGATTCTCAGCCCATGCTCCTGAATGCAGTTCATGGCGCCGACAGCGGCAGCATCGTTAATGCCGATGACTGCGGTCGGAACATGATCGGACAGCACGAGCTTTTTCATCCACTCATAACCTGTCTCATAATCATATCCGCCGAAGGTCTCATAATATTCAGAATAACACGGAAGCTGGTATCTGGACAGAATCTGCTTATAACGCCTTCTCTTTTCATAGGAGGAGGCAACGCTGTCCCAGCCGCCGAGCAGGGCAATATCCTCGTGCCCGAGAGCAAGCAGATGATCCATGACAAGATCCATTGTTTTAATGGCATCAATGCGCACCTGATAACAGGAGGTGCCGTCCAGCTTACCGGTGAGGATCACGGGAATGGAATTGCTGATCTGGTTTACCTTTTCCACAAACGCCTCGTTGGAATGGAGATCGTCGGCACGACCGCCGACCAATATAATGGCGTCCACGCGCTGCTCCTCCATCAGTCCGAGCTGCGCCTCCTCGATCTCCTGCTGACCAAGAGAATTTTCGAGCAGGAGCGAATAGCCCGCCTTCCGCGCAGCCTGTTCACAGGCGACAAAAAGATTCGCATAATAAGCGTTTCGCACATCTGCCATAATGATGCCGATGACCTTTCTGCGCGTCTCCGAAAGTCCCCTTGCCAGAGCGTTCGGACGAAAGTTGTATTTTGAAATCAGCGCCTGAACCGCCTCGTACTTGTCGGAGCGGACGCCTGCATTGCCGGTGAGAACGCGGGATACCGTAGCAGGCGAAACCCCGGCTTCTCTGGCAATATCATATATCGTAATTTTTTTCCCTTCGAGATTTCTCTTATCCTCAGCCATACGGCACAATCCTTTCCCTCTTAAAACGTACATAATACCATTATATTACAAATTATTCGCCCTGTCACTTGATGACAAAACATCTCCTTTTTTGACAAATTAAATTGTGGCATAGTGTTGTCGAGTGTGTTATACTTTAGATATTCGTGGGGTGTACGCATATGAAAAAGAGAATCAGATTAAAGGGTCGTATTAAGACCTACATACAGTTTAGTATTTATCTGGGGATACTGCTTTTCTTCGTGGATGCTGCAATGTTTCTGATCGACGTGCGGTCGGGGGCTCTTCTGACAGGCTATACGCTTGTCTATTTCGCAATCACACTGTCCCTCTATTTTTACAATAAGCCCATCATTATGAATGAGCTTATCAGCTTTGCCACGGAGTACGGACAGATTCAGAGAAAGCTGTTGCGCGATATGGATCTTCCCTATGCGCTGCTGGACGACAACGGCAAGGTGATCTGGACGAATATTGCCTTTGAGGCGGTTATACATCAGCCCAAAGGCTACAGCAAGTCGATCACGGCGCTCTTCCCGACGATTACAAGGGATCGGCTGCCGGATGACAGCGGTGTGGATGAGGCGCAGTACGAGCTGGAGTACGACGGCAACGAATACATTGCCAAATTTAAGAAGATTTCGCTGAAGGAAATGGCGGAGCACAGCGACATGATCGAGGCGAAGGATTACAATGGCTATCTGATCGCGGTCTATCTGTATGACGAGACGGCGCTGCACATTGCCCTGCAGGAGGTGGACGACCAGAGCCTTGCTGTGGGAATGATTTATCTCGACAATTATGAGGAAGCCCTCGAGAGCATAGAAGAGGTCAGACGTTCGCTGCTGATCGCGCTGATCGACCGAAAGGTCAATAAATACATTTCCGGCTATGACGGTATTTGTAAAAAGCTCGAGAAGGATAAGTATTTCGTCATTCTCCGGAAGAAGATGATTGCACAGCTGCAGGAGAGCCGCTTTGATCTTCTGGAGGAAGTAAAGACGGTCAATATCGGAAACGAGATGGCGGTGACGCTCAGCATCGGTGTTGGTCTCGACGGACTGACCTATGCCCAGAACTATGAGTTCGCGCGCAATGCCATCGATCTGGCGCTTGGACGCGGCGGTGATCAGGCGGTTATCAAGACGCCGGAGAGCATTACCTATTATGGTGGAAAGAGCCAGCAGGTAGAGAAGAATACAAGAGTAAAAGCGCGGGTGAAGGCACATGCACTCCGTGAAATTATCACCGGCAAGGATCTTGTGCTCGTCATGGGACACCGCATGCCGGATGCCGACAGCTTTGGCGCGGCGGTAGGTATCTATCGTGTTGCACAGACTTTGGGAAGAAAGGCGCATATCGTCCTGAATGATGCGACGCCGAATATTCAGCCGATGGTGGATATGTTCACCGGCAATCCTGAGTATGAGGAGGACATGATCATAGGAAGCCAGCAGGCGATCGAGGCCGCCGGCGGAAACTGTGTGCTCGTGGTTGTGGATGTGAATAGGCCGTCCATCACGGAATGCCCTGATCTGCTCCGCTTCTGCAAGTCGGTCGTTGTGCTGGATCATCATAGACAGGGAACAGAGACGATCGAGAATGCAACGCTCTCCTATGTTGAGCCGTATGCGTCCTCGGCTTCGGAGATGGTGTCGGAGATTCTGCAATATACCTACGACAATATCAAGATACGCACCGAGGAGGCGGACTGTCTCTACTCCGGTATTATGGTTGACACGAACAACTTCATGACGAAGACCGGCGTGAGAACCTTTGAGGCGGCAGCGTTCCTGAGACGGAACGGCGCGGATGTGACGCGCGTGCGCAAGCTGTTCAGAGAGGATGCGCTGGAGTACAAGGCGAAGGCGGATGCTGTCAGCCAGGCAGAGATATATAAGCAGTACTTTGCAATTTCAATCTGTACGGCGGATGAGCTTCCAAGCCCGACGATCATCGGCGCACAGGCAGCAAATGAGCTGCTGAATATCAAGGGAATCAAGGCAAGCTTTGTGTTGACGGACTATCAGGGCAAGATCTATATCAGTGCGCGCTCCATCGACGAGGTCAATGTACAGGTTATCATGGAGAGAATGGGCGGAGGAGGTCATCTCAGCACTGCCGCCTGCCAGATGGAGGGTGTCGGTGTGATCGAGGCAATCGGCGCCTTGAAGCGCACAATAGATTCTATGCTTGAAAATAACGAAATATAAGGAAGGAACGAGGACAAATGAAAATTATTCTGTTACAGGATGAGAAGAAGCTTGGCAAGAAGGGTGACATTATCGAAGCCAGCGAAGGATACGCAAGAAACTACATTCTGCCGAAAAAGATCGGTGTGGAAGCAACGGCAAGGAATATGAACGATCTGAAATTGCAGAAGGCAAATCAGGAGAAGATTGCACAGGAGCAGCTGGATGCGGCAAAGGCGCTTGCGGCAGACCTCGAGAGCAAGATTGTCGTTGTAAAGATTAAGGCGGGAGAGGGCGGAAAGACCTTCGGTTCGGTTTCCTCAAAGGAAATAGCGGCAGCATTGAAGGAGCAGCACCAGATCGAGATTGATAAGAAGAAGCTACAGCTTGCCGAGGCGTTGAAGAATTTCGGCAGCTATGAGGTTACGGTCAAGCTGCATCCGCAGGTTACGGGCAAGGTAACGGTCAAGGTGACGGAAGCGTAGGGGAAGTTGCGATATGCCTGCTATGGAAGAAAATGTGATAAAAAGAATATTACCCCACAGCGTTGAGGCAGAGCAGTCTGTCATCGGTTCCATGATTATGGACAGAGAAGCTATTGTGGTAGCGTCCGAGCTGATAACAGGTGAGGATTTCTATAACAGGCAGTACGGCATCCTCTTTGAGACGATGGTGGAGCTGAACGATGTGGGGAGCCCGGTCGATCTTGTCACCTTACAGAATAAGCTGAAGGAGAAGGATGTGCCTCCGGAGGTGAGCAGTCTGGAATTTGTCCGGGATCTGATCACGGCAGTTCCCACCTCGGCAAACATCAAGTATTATGCAAATATTGTCGCTGAAAAGGCGACGCTCCGCAGGCTGATCCGGCTGAATGAAGAGATTGCCAATACCTGCTATGCGGGCAAGGAAAGTCTTGAGTACATACTGGAGGACACGGAGAAGAGAGTGTTCCAGCTCGTGCAGAAGCGGACGACTGATGACTTTGTGCCGGTTCGGCAGATTGTCATGAACGCCATGGATAAGATCGAGACGGCGGCAAAGAACAAGGGAAGCGTTACCGGCATACCGACCGGCTTCATCGACCTTGACTACCGGACTGCCGGGATGCAGCCCTCCGACCTGATTCTGGTCGCGGCCCGTCCTTCTATGGGAAAGACGGCATTCGAGCTGAATCTGGCGCAGTATATGGCATTTAAGAAGAACCTGACGGTTGCGCTGTTCAGTCTGGAAATGAGTAAGGAGCAGCTCGTAAACCGTATGTTCTCGCTGGAATCCAATGTGGATGCCCAGAAGCTGCGAACCGGACAGCTGAACGACGAAGAGTGGGAGCGGCTGATTGAGAGCGCCGGTACAATCGGAAAATCGAAGCTGATTATTGACGACACACCGGGTATCAGCATTGCCGAGCTGCGGTCGAAATGCAGAAAGTATAAGCTGGAGCATGATCTGTCGATCATTATGATTGACTATCTGCAGCTCATGTCCGGCAGCGGAAGAACGGAGTCCAGACAGCAGGAGATTTCAGATATATCCAGATCGCTTAAGGCTTTGGCGCGAGAACTGAGCGTTCCTGTGGTTGCACTGTCACAGCTGTCACGAGCCGTAGAGCAGAGACCGGATCACCGGCCCATGCTTTCGGATCTGAGAGAGTCGGGAGCAATCGAGCAGGATGCCGATGTCGTTATGTTCCTGTACAGAGATGATTATTATAACCACGATTCCCCGGATAAGGGAGTTTCGGAGGTTATCATTGCGAAGCAGAGAAACGGTCCGATCGGTACGGTCAAGCTCGCATGGCTGCCGCAGTATACAAAGTTTGCAAATCTGGAACACAAGGCAAATGAGGAATTTTAACAGGATATTTACGAAAGAGAATGAGCAGAAGAGCTTGTTCTCTTTTTTGTTGTTTTAATTAATAGATGGAAAACGATCTGTAGGAGGAAAGGAGATTGTATGAGCAACTATTTATTTATTTCTGATGCTGCCAAAGAGGTCAAGGTTGAGAGCCATGTTCTGCGCTATTGGGAGGAGGAGCTTCACCTTCCGATCAAGCGGAATGAGCTTGGACACCGCTACTATACACAGGAGGACGTGGAACGTTTTAAGGAGATTAAAGGATTGAAGGAGAGGGGATTACAGTTGAAGGCGATTAAAATGATTTTGAAGGACGGAAAACTGGATCTTTTACCGGCAGGAGAGAATGCAGGTGCATCGGAGCTGCAGCCGACGGAGAAGCCGGCTGAAGACGGCAGACAGCCGGAGACTGAAAAAAAGGAGGAGGTACAACCTATGCTACAGACTGCCGAAAAGGAAAACAAGGGGCTGGCAATCGACATTATCAATTGCAGAAGCCGCACGATCGTCGAGGAATCGAAAGAGGACAAGTCTCGGAGATTACAGTGGCTATTGCAGCAGCTCATCAGGGAGACATTGCAGGAAAACAACGGTGAGCTTTGCAGGGAGATTAAGGAGAGTGTCGTCAAGGAGCTGGATTATCAGTTCAGAATGCAGGAGGAAAGGGAAGAGCTCCGGGATCAGAGAATGCTGGAGAGAGATGAGGAGCACTATAAAAAGATGGACGAGCTTCTTCGGAAGAAGAGCAGAAAGGTCTTTCCGATCGGCAAAAAAAAGAAGAGCACCCAGTAGGGTGCTCATACACCCGCGAAGGGTGTTCTCTTTTCGTTTGTATCTCTTAAGCCTCTGCGATAGCTCCGGTAGGGCACTGACCTGCGCAGGAACCACAGTCGATGCACTTATCAGCGTCGATCTCGAACTTGCCATCCCCCATGCTGATTGCTCCAACAGGGCACTGGGACTCACATGCGCCACAAGCTACACAAGCATCACCAATTGCAAATGCCATAACTTTATCCTCCTTACTGTTTGATACAAATTTATCAATACCATAATAATTGTAATATAAAACACCCTGAAATACAACACCTAAATAAGAAAAATTATCTTTTAACCCTGCTTGAGTTCTGCGCGGCGTTTCCTGATGCCGTCCAGAATGACCGCTTTTTTCACTAAGAGTGTCTTTGTGTCCATTGCGGGAACCCCCTTGAGCTTATAGGGAATGCCAAGGCTCTCATATTTCTTCTCTCCCATTGTATGATAGGGCAGGACATCCAGAGCCTTCAGGTTGGTAAACTGACCGATATAATAGCCAAGCTTGAACAAATACCTGTCGTCGTCCGTGATGCCGGGAACGACAACATGACGAATCCACATATCAATGTGCTTATCATTCAGATATTCGGCAAACTTTAAGATATTCGTGTTCGGCTGCTGGGTCAGATCCTTATGCTTTTCCGGGTCGATATGCTTGATATCCAGCATGACGAGATCTGTCATGCTCATCAGCTTATCCATTTTCTCCATCAGTGCGGCATTGGAGGGGTTAAAGGCGATACCTGAGGTGTCGATACAGGTATGAATGCCGTGCTCCTTCGCCAGTGTGAAGAGGTCGATCATGAAATCTATCTGCATCAAGGGTTCGCCGCCTGTGACGGTAAGTCCGCCGCCGTTAACGTAAAACGCCTTGTTTCTTTCGTATTGTTCGATAATGTAGGAGGGTTCCATAAGTGTGCCTCCATTCATTTCCCATGTGTCCGGGTTGTGGCAATAGGCACAGCGCATAGGACAGCCCTGTACGAAAACAACAAAACGGGTGCCGGGACCGTCTACCGTTCCAAAACTTTCTAAGGAGTGAATCCTTCCGGGGTGCTGTTCTTTGTTTCCCTGCATAAAAAGTTACCTTCACTTTCTTTTTTTGTTAAAAAGACCGGAAGGATTATCCTTCCGGTCTTCTGGTGTAATTACTTAGAATGACTCATGGAAAGTACGGGAGATAACATCAGCCTGCTGCTCGGGAGTCAGCTTGATGAAGTTTACAGCGTATCCGGATACACGGATTGTCAGCTGAGGATAGTTCTCAGGATGCTTCTGAGCGTCGAGTAATGTTTCTCTGTTCAGAACGTTTACGTTCAAGTGGTGGCCGCCTTTTACTGCGTAGCCATCCAATAAGTTTACAAGGTTTTTGACCTGTGTTGCACTTGCTGCCATGATTAATTCCTCCTTAAATATTTGTTGTTATTGATAATCATCTAAGCCCTGTTCAAGGGTGGGTACACTGCAGGCTAACGGTGTCCGCGAACAATCCGTGCAGCCCATTGTCTGAACGTTCCTTGATTGCTTTTCTTCGGCGTCATATTCAACATTGACGTGTCCAACACCCTTGCTCATGCCGGAGTCCAGCATCTTGACAAGGTCTTCAATCATTTTGTTTTCGTCCATAGTGTCTCCTTTAGAAAAAGTCTTACTTGTTCAGATCTAACTCGATATCGCCGGCAAAGACCTGATCCTCCTTACCAAGAGCTCCGGGAATGATGGTGAAGGTATTGGAGATACCATCCTGTGCATCATTGAAAGGAAGCTTGGATACAGAAGACAGAGATGCAACTGCACCATGAGTATCACGGCCATGCATCGGGTTAGCACCAGGAGCGAAAGGCTGTCCCTTTCTACGTCCATCAGGTGTATTACCAGTAGCCTTACCGTAGGTAACGTTAGAGGTAATGGTCAGAATGGAGGTTGTAGGGATACCATTTCTGTAGGTGTGATGTCTTCTTACAGCGGTCATGAAGGTATGAACAGCCCACTGAGCGATCTCGTCTACGCGATCATCATCATTACCGTACTTAGGGAAGTCGCCGGTTGTCTTGAAGTCAACGATGATGCCGTCCTCATCACGGATAGGCTCAACCTTTGCGTACTTGATAGCGGACAGGGAGTCAGCAACGATAGACAGACCTGCAACACCGGTAGCAAAGTATCTCTTAACGTCTCTGTCATGAAGAGCCATCTCTGCTCTCTCATAGCAGTACTTGTCATGCATATAGTGGATGATGTTCAAAGTATTTACATATACGTCTGCCTGCCACTCGATCATGTCAACGAACTTGCTTACAACATCATCATAGTCCAGAACATCGCCGACAACAGGACGATACTTAGGTCCAACCTGCTTCTTGGTAACTTCGTCTACGCCGCCGTTGAGAGCGTACAGCAGACACTTAGCAAGGTTTGCACGAGCGCCGAAGAACTGCATTTCCTTACCGATAACCATGGAGGATACGCAGCATGCGATACCGTAGTCATCGCCATGAGTTACTCTCATCAGGTCGTCGTTCTCGTACTGGATGGAAGAGGTTGTGATGGAGATCTTAGCACAGTACTTCTTCCAGCCCTCGGGAAGTCTGGTGGACCAGAGAACTGTCAGGTTGGGCTCGGGTGAAGAACCAAGGTTCTCAAGAGTGTGCAGGTAACGGAAGCTCATCTTTGTTACCATGTGACGTCCGTCAACACCAACGCCGCCCAGAGACTCGGTAACCCATACAGGGTCGCCAGCGAAGATCTGGTTGTACTCAGGTGTACGAGCGAACTTTACGCAACGCAGCTTCATGATGAAGTGGTCAACGAACTCCTGAATCTGCTCCTCGGTGAAGGTGCCGTTCCTGAGGTCTCTCTCTGCGTATACATCAAGGAAGGTGGAAGTACGTCCGAGGGACATAGCAGCACCGTTCTGCTCCTTAACTGCGCACAGATAGCCGAAGTATACTGCCTGGATAGCTTCCTGAACGTTTGTTGCAGGGTTGGAAATATCGCAGCCGTAGGATGCAGCCATTTCCTTCATCAGCTTAAGAGCTGTGATCTGCTCGGAAATCTCCTCACGAAGACGGATAACGTCATCGGTCATAACGCGGCCGGTGGAATCCTTCTGAGCCTGCTTGTCCTCGATCAGTCTGTCGATACCGTACAGAGCTACACGTCTGTAGTCGCCGATGATACGTCCACGTCCGTATGCATCAGGAAGACCGGTAATGATATGGGAAGTACGGCAGGCTCTCATCTCCTGATTGTAAGCGTCGAAGCAGCCTGCGTTATGTGTCTTTCTGTGAACAGAGAAGAACTCGGAGATCTCGGGATCTACTTCGTAGCCGTTATCAGCGCAAGCCTTCTCTGCCATACGGATGCCGCCGTAAGGCTGAAGAGATCTCTTGAAGGGCTTGTCTGTCTGGAAACCTACGATGGTCTCCTTGCTCTTGTCAAGGTATCCGGGGCCATGGGAAGTGATAGTGGAAACAACCTTGGTGTCCATGTCAAGAACGCCGCCTGCTTCTCTCTCCTTCTTCTGCAGGTCAAGTACCATTGCCCAAAGGTCCTTTGTGTTCTGGGTAGGACCAGCAAGGAAGGACTCGTCACCATCATAAGGATGGTAGTTTCTCTGGATGAAGTCACGAACGTTGACTTCTTTGTCCCATTTGCCACGCACGAAATCTGTCTCAATTGGTTTCATTTTGAAATGCCTCCTATAAAATTTGATTAGTATAATAGTAAAAATGTTACTTCTAATCTCTATGCACTATTATATGAAAAATCGCGAAGACAGTCAAGGTATGGGAATGCAGTTTAATGTACTTTTTTGTGTACAGCGAGCCATGCGCTCCGGAACAGGAAGCAGCTCCCGGGGAGCTTGCTCACAAGGGAGCTGCTTCCTGTTCCGGAGAATACGGCGGGTGCCGTCAATCGAGATGAAGCGGAGCGGAATCGAGATTGCGCATGGCGCTCCGAAACGCAAAAGAATAACTTGTCAGATTTTGGGGAATAGCTTATACTGTTTATGAAAAACAATATCCCTGCGGGGTATTTTGAAAGGAGAACGAAATATGACCGGAATTACGAAGGAAATGACGATTGGCGAGATCCTGCGCGCGAATCCCGATGTTGCACCTGTCCTGATGGACGCTGGTATGCACTGTCTGGGCTGTCCTTCCGCACAGGGAGAGTCCCTGGAGGAGGCTGCAATGGTTCACGGCATTGATATTGATGCGCTTATGAAGGCAATTGAAGAGATGTAACAAAGGGAAAGCGCCCCCGAATTAAGACGGAGGCGCTTTTGAACTTTAAGAAAAGAGTAAGTGCTTTGGATAGTGGATTTGATGCACGATATATGAGAGAGAAGAAACCTAAAGAACATCACATCGGAGGTGTATTATGAAAAAAGGAAAGAATGAGCGCAGGATTACATTGGGGCAGCAGATCATTGTGGCAATGCTGATTATGCAGAGTGCTGTTATGGCTTTCTTGTCCGGAATGGTTGTTGCAGGGATTACAAAAAATACGAGGGCAGAAGCAATTGACAATATGGAGACAATTGTTCAGGAGCGCAGTCGGATTGTCGAAAATTACATTGAAAAGTCTGAAACGATTCTTGCCTCCTATAGCAGAGCCGGCGAAATCCTTTCTGTGATGAAAAATCCAAACAGCGCCACGGCGGTTGCAGCCGCACAGGCATATACAGAAAAATTTTCGGGGGATATTGATAACCTTGAAGGGCTGTATGCGAGTGAATGGGATACGCATGTGCTTGTACATACAAATCCTGCCGTGGTAGGAATCACGACCAGAACGGGTGATCCGCTTAAGGCGTTGCAGGATGCAATGCTTGCCACGGATGGTGTGTATAACACGGGTATCATAATTTCGCCGGCCAGCGGGGCGCAGATTGTCTCTATGTATATGGCAGTATATAATGAGAATGGTAAGCCCGCAGGGCTTGTCGGCGGCGGAATTTACACAGAGGGGTTGGTAGAGAGTCTGGACAGCTTGAGCCTGAATGGCATGGAAAATGCAGCTTACTGCATGATAAATGCTAAGGACGGTAAATATATATTTAGTGCGGATTCCGAGAAGGTGGCAATGGAAGCGGAGGAAGAGTATTTTATAAAACTCTGCAATCAGTACGCAGATGCGACAGAGGATGCCAGCGGCTATATAGAATATAAGGATGGCGGAGAGAAATATATCAGTGCTTATTATTATATGGCAAATCGTGGTTGGCTGTTTATGCTGGCGGATAATTCAAGTGAGATATTTGCCTCCACGAATGCAATGAAAGTAAAATTGATCGTTTTCTGTGTAGCGGTGTTGTTGGTCGAGGTTGGAGTTTCCATTGTGATTGTCGGCAAAATGATGAAACCAATGAAATCCATTGAAGATGGCATTGTCGCCCTGCAAAAATTCAATATTGCGGAAAATGCAGAAATCAAGAAGTATTATAACAGAGGAGATGAACTTGGAAGCATATCTAAAGCGACGGGTGTACTGATTGATTCCATGAGGGCGATTACGCAGACCCTGCAGGACTGCTGCAGTGTATTGGAGGTGAAGGCGAACGGACTTCATGTATCCGCAACAGAGCTTGTTGAGGATGTAACGGATAACGTGGCAACCACGGAAGAGTTGTCTGCATCGCTGGAAAATACGAATACGGCTATCGCAAATGTGAACAGTGAAATTGGTACGGTAAACAGTGCGGTGGAGGAAATCCTGCAAGGTATCATCGGTTCTGTAAAGACAAGTGATAACGTTATCGACAGCGCGAGAGAGATGCAGATGCAGGCCGATGCCGCATATAAGAGCGGACAGGAGGCATTGGATACGACGATGACATCTGTCAAGGAGGCAATCGCTAGTTTGAACAGTCTCTCCAGAATCAATGAACTGGCATCCGAAATTTTGAACATAGCAAATCAGACGAACCTTTTGTCACTCAATGCATCTATTGAAGCGGCAAGAGCTGGTGAGGCCGGAAGAGGCTTTGCGGTTGTTGCGGGGGAAATCGGTTCTCTGGCAGATACCTCTAAGACGACGGCAACTAACATCCAGGCGATTTGCAGCGAAGCAAATGATAGTATTGCGTCGGTAAACAACTGTTTTAATTCCATTGTCAGCTATCTGGAAAAGGAAGTTGTCGGACAGTTTAAAGATTTTGTCGATAAGTCTACAGGGTACAGCACAGCGGTGGATATGATAAGGACACAGCTGGATAGCATCAACGGGGCCGTTCAACAGTTGAAACAGTCGATTGATCAGATTAAAGAGAACATAGGCGATGTCCACAATATTACAGATGAAAACAGCAATGCGATCGGCACGATTGTGGAGAAGAATGAAAATACGGCTCGGATCGTGGATACAATACAGGAACAGTCAGAACAGAACCAGAAAATTGCAAAGCAGCTGGATGATCTTATTGGGAAGTTTGAGAGATAAAACTGGTATAAAATAAAATGTGATAAAGAAAGTCGGCATAGGATATTGGGATCATACAATACCTTATGCCGACCTTCAAATTTTATATCGTTCCAAGTGACTGCACAGTGTTATCACGAATTAAGGTTTCACAGTGTTCAAACAGATAATTTCTGCTTCCGGGAAGCCCGTGCTTCAGGCATCCGTACTCTGACAGGGTGTTGCAGACACGGTTAAACTCCTCCAACTGCTCCGTTGGCGCTGTCAGCGACAGATAATAGACACCGGAATCGGAATCCTTGAACAGGGAACTGAAACCGTTGTAAGCCGGAGCAATCAGCCGGCAGGCATCAATGGTCTGCTGGAGCGAAGCCATGGCGTAGATGCGGGAGAGCAGCTTATCCTTTGCAGGTGACTCCTCGGCAGCGGGTGCATTTGCAGGTTCTGCCTTGTCTGTCTGAAGCTGCCGGAACAGCTCCATTACTTCATCCGTATTATCTGTATCGAATTCATCATCTTCTCCGCTGTCCTCTGTCACGGAGGGGGCGAAACGGGAGAAGCGGGTATCAAGCTCGTCGGGATCTTCGACCTTTGTGATGATCAGAACAATGCATTCTGCGTTCAGCGGTATGGCTTCGATCATCAGAGGAATGTCCTCCGCCTCAAAACCAAACTCAAAATTGGCCTGACGCATCATGTCACGGAACAGGGTCTTCGCCTTTTCCGTACCATAAGCGAGTTCGCTGATCTTTAATTCGCGGCTGGCGAGATCCTCGCGGGTCAAGGTGCAACGGATCTGATTTTCATTAACTTTTTCTATCTTCATACGATAACCCTTCCTTTCTGCATTGAAGGCATGCCAAATAATATCACACCGATAATGGTATGCTTGCATTGTATAATATCGTCTGGCAGGCCGTAAGTCAATAGCAGGACATAAGTTTAATTTTTTTTTATAATTCTTCAAATTGTACTTGAAAATTATATACCAGTATATTATAATCAATTTGTAAATGCCTCCGGCAGTCTGTGCGGGAAAGGAGGCGGTCTGTAATTCTAGTTGATTTTGCTTTTATTGGAACATATCGTTCCGTTTCATCCTATCACATTATATGGCGGTTTGAAAAGTTCTGACATATATTCATGGATGTCTTGCAAGTTTTGACACATCAGCTGGTGTCTGCTTGATCATAGTATTTCAACTAATATTTTCACAATAATAATTCATTTTAGTCTTTTGTATATTGGAAGTTTATGCCAATCAGAGTACAGCCGGATGCATTTGCGATTCATCACGATCCTTTTGGGAAAAACATAGGGGGTAGAATTTTGCAGGTAAAAAACGAAAACATATCAGAAGCGGAAGCAGATCACGATGAGATGCGGCAGCGGCTGGAAGAAATGTATGACAGGGGTGTAGGACTGTTCGTTGACGGACGGGCTGTGCTCCCGTATGACAAGGCAATCGGAGCGGTATGTGAGGACAGCAGTTACATGGCGGACTATGTGTTTGGCGAGGAAGGCCAGCTTGCACAGGTGCGGTTTGACAAAGTGACTGAACGGTGAGCAATTCGCCTCCTGCGACCGGCACGGCGCAATCAAAACGGGTTGCCTCTCATGCTGACGGTGCCGGGACCGGTCACAGACTGAAAAAATGGTAATGACTTAAAACAACGAGTGTGGTATGATGTAACTGCCCGCTTCGCCAAATGCGGGTGGTTACACATACACATACGCAGATAAAAGAAGAGGAGCCGCCGATTATGAAAAAAGTACTGCCTGTGATAATAGCCCTGCTGCTGATTGTTGTGGTCGTGGGAGCAGCGTTTGGAGGGAAAATTCTGGATAAGTATACCTATAGCAAAGAAGTGGCGGATCTTGATGAGTTCTACGGGGTGACGGATGCCGCGGTCGGAGAGAATGACGGAAGACTGGCGATTATTCTTCAGAACGACATGCTTGAGGAACAGGCGGTGGTGAAGAACGGAGTGATTTATTTTGATCTGGATACCGTCAGAGCCTATTTTAATGAAATTTTTTATGTGGATGAGAAGGAGCAGAAGCTTTTGCTCACATCGGCAACGAATACGACGACGGCTGGATTTGGAGAAATGGTTTACAGCGATGGGGAAGGAGAGCACCCGACCGAATATGTAATATGTATGAAGGACGGGGAACAACTTCTCGTTGCAGCGGAATATGTCAGAAAATTTGCAAACTTTACTTATGAAAAGTATGACAGACACCTTCAGGTGTACACCGAATGGGGAATTATTAAGACCTATGATATTGCGAAGGCAACGCAGCTGCGCGTCCGCGGCGGTATCAAGAGCCCGATCCTGCGGGAGCTGGAGGCAGGAGAGACAGTGGAGCTGCTGGAACAGATGGATACATGGAGCAGGGTGAAGACCCCGGATGCCATGATCGGCTATGTGGAGAATAAGCGTCTGACAAATCTGAACACAGAGGTACAGACAGCTGTTACGGATTATGCGCCGGAGGAATACACCTCCATTGCGATGGAAGGAAAGGTGAGTCTCGGCTGGCACGGAATCGGCGGTCCCGGCGGAAATGACACATTGGACAGCGTATTAAAGGAGGGAAAAGGAATCAATGTTATCGCTCCGACCTGGTTCAGCCTCAAGAACAGTGATGGGGAGCTTTTCCGATCCTTTGCATCGGCACAGTATGTAAAGAAGGCGCATGAAAAGGGCATAAAGGTATGGGGAGTATGGGATGATTTTAATTATGCAGCAGAGAGTGGAGTGACGGTGGACAGCTATGACATCCTCTCTGCGACATCAAGCCGGCAGCAGATGGCACAGAACATGGTAGATACAGCGCTGGAATACGGACTGGACGGCATTAATCTGGACTTTGAGAAGCTGACCAATGATGCAAGACCGCACTTTAACCAGTTTCTGAGAGAGCTTTCGGTGTTGTGCAGACAGAGCGGACTGGTGCTGTCGATTGATAATTATGTGCCGCTGAATTCCTCGAATTATTACAGACTGGATATTCAGGGACTGGTTGCCGACTATGTGATTATCATGGGCTATGATGAACACTGGGGAGGCTGTCAGGAGGCGGGAAGCGTTGCGAGCATCGATTATGTCTCGGGCGGTCTCGACCGGACGCTGGAGCAGGTGCCGGCGGCAAAGGTAGTGAATGCACTGCCCTTCTATACGAGACTTTGGATGACGAAGGGAGCCGAGGTGACAAGCGAGGCGATTCCCATCAGCAATGTGGAGGAATGCTTGCAGAAATACGGCAAGAGCACGGATATGGCGGAATGGGATGAAGTAACCTGTCAGAATTATATTGAATGGCAGGGAAGCGATACCCTTTATCAGATGTGGATAGAGGATACAGAATCTCTCGGCGTAAAGGTAAATGTCATGAATGCGCGCAATATCGGCGGCGTGGCAGTTTGGAGACTCGGATATGGAACACAGTCTGCATGGGAGCTTGTGGCAGCCTATGCGGGAGTGAAGTAATCCATACGGACAACGAAAAGGGAGCCTTGGGCAGGCTCCCTTTTCATATGCTTAATTTTGAAAGCGAATATTACTGTTCGTTTTTTCTGTAAAGTACATAGCTGCCAGCAAAGAGAACGACAGCCGCGCAGACGAACCAGATCACCATGCTGTGCTCGCCGGTCTTGGGAACCTTGTCATACTCGTCTGATGAAGCAGCGGTTGCTGTTGACGAAGGTGCGGGAGTAGCAGTGGTATCGGAGGTGCCGTTCATTGCCTGCAGATAAGAGTCGGACGGTGTCGGGCTGTACTGTGTGATCTGGTAGGTGCCGTTCACCATGCGCATTGCATTCTGAGCAATGTCAAAGAATTCATAGGTTCTGGCTCCGGTGCTGGAGACGGTGCGGAAATGTCCTACGGTTCCTGCACAGGAAATGTTGGAGTGCGGCTCATCTCCGATGTTGAGGATCATATCGAGCACATTGTTGTTGAAGGAGCAGGTTGTCGTGTCGTAGAGATATGCGTTTCTGACATCTCCATTGACTGCGGCAACAGCGCCTGCCAGCACATAACAGTCAGTCACTCCGCCGGTGACAACGGCAGCGGTGGCATTCTGATGGATGGTGAGGTTGCCGAGCTTGACATCTGCAAGCTGAAGCTCCTTGTTGGGAGTGGTGTCGCTTGCATATACGACAACTGCGTCCCCGGCCTTTAACTCCTGATTCAGGTAATAAATCTCCCGATGGTAGGCAGTGTCTTCAAAGGTGCTTCCTGCAACATAGCGCCAGTCGTTAATATCGCCGCCGACAAAACGGACGGAGTAGGTCTTTGCTTCCTCCGCTTTTGCAGTGAGGGTGTTGCCACCGGGAAGCAGTGCAAGGACAGCTGCCGCAGCGAGCAGGGATACAAGTGCTTTGAGTTTCTTTTTCATTTTGTTCCTCCTTTTGGCTGCATTCTTTACTCTGTAACCGGCAGATAGCTGTCGCCGCTTTCCACTTCTTTTGCAACAACGACAAACCTTCCGTTTGTCACATGGTAGGAGCAGGTGGAGAGCGTGATGAAATGATCTCCGAATTCCGCCGTCACACCGGTGTCGTACAGAGAGAGTGCTTTTATGTTTTGATAGAAATCATCAAATTCTTCGGCTGTATCCGCCTGAAAGAATTTGTAGAACTTGAAGACCTTGTCGGTCTTTTTATAGACCTGAGAGCGGAATACTGCGAGCACTTCATAATTGCGCTGGCATTCTTTGGTATAAAGAATGATCCGCATATGCTCCTTGCAGAAATCCTCGTCCTCATAGTCGGTCAGAGTGCCGAACATGGCACCTGATTTCATATTATGTCCATGGATGATCAGATTAGTCGTCAAGGGTTCAAGACAACTGTCGGTGTCGAGGATCAGACAGCCGTTCCGGTTGGAAGAACCGTCAAAACCACGGCGAAGATAATATTCCTCGTCCGCCGGTGTCCACATGACCGGATAATCGATTTCCGTGTCCGGGATATGTAACCATGCAGCCATATCACTGTTGGCGAGAAAGCTGTCCCGGTAGGGGTTTTCAACCGGCTCGGGCGTAGGCTCCGGGGTGGGTTCGGGCGACGGCTCCGGTGACGGAGAAGCTGACGGCTCAACAGAAGGAGGCGTGGTCTCTGTGCCGGAAGAACTCTCCTGCATCATGGCTTCAGCAGAGGAGCGAAGCTGTTCCATGCCTGCGTCTGTGCGCAGATCGTCCCTTGCGTAGCGGATCATCAGAACTACAGCAGCCGACAGGCAGCTGACGGCAATCACAGCCAGAATGACCGCAATGGCTTTTCTGGAGATTTTCATAGATGCTCCTTAATTTTTTTTGTTTCAATATAGTAATTCTAGCCTAAAAAAACATGCAATGCAATACCTTTGAATATACATTATTGAAAAAACAAGGAGGAGAACAGTATGAGTAAATGGAACCAGAGGCTTCTTTCGGCGGCAGCGGGAATGCTTCTCCTGCTTTCACTGGTATATGTCTGTAAGGAGACGGTTCTATACACTGCGGGGCGAGTAAGCGCCATGCCGGGGGGAGATATGCGGTGTGTGGTGATCGATGCGGGACATGGCGGGGATGATCCGGGCAAGGTGGGCATCAATGGGGCGAAGGAGAAGGATGTAAATCTTCAGATTGCGGAAAAGGTAAAAAAATATCTGGAGGCAAATGACATCACTGTTGTGATGACAAGAGAGAGTGATGAGGGGCTGAATGATGCGAATGCCTCTAATAAGAAAGTACAGGACATGAAGCGCAGGATAGAGCTGATTGATAAAACGGCACCGCAGGTCACGGTGAGCATCCACCAGAACAGCTATCCGGAGGAATATGTCCACGGCGCGCAGGTGTTTTACTACACAGGCAGCAAGGAGGGACAGAATCTGGCGGATGCTATCCAGTGGCAGCTGGTTGACAAGGTGGATCCGGAGAACAAGAGGCAGGTTAAGGCAAACGACAGCTATTATCTCTTGAAAAAGACAGGCATACCGATTGTCATTGTCGAGTGTGGTTTCCTTTCTAACAGTGCGGAGGCGGAGAAGCTTTGTACGGACGATTATCAGGAGCGGGTGGCATGGGCAATCCATATGGGGATTCTGCAATATCTGAATAAACAAGACTGAGGCTTTTCCTTTTGGAGGAAGTGTGGTATACTTATTATAAGTGTGCAGAAAAATCGGAAAGTGTCAAATGCGATGAATACAGTAACAGTTAAAATTGGCAGAAGCAGGGCGGAGTTTACGGAAGCGGAGGATGCTGCGCTGCGTCGGGCGGGAGAAGTCATCCGCGCTGGCGGGCTTGTGGCATTTCCAACGGAAACAGTCTACGGGCTGGGCGGGGATGCGCTGAACAGAGAATCTTCCCGCAAAATTTATGCCGCGAAGGGCAGACCGTCGGACAATCCTCTGATCGTTCATATCTGTAAGCTCGAGGACATCAGGCAGATTGTGCAGGAAGTGCCGGAGGAAGCTTATAAGATCGCAGAGGCATTCTGGCCGGGACCGCTGACAATGATACTCCATAAGTCGGAGCTTGTGCCGAAGGAGACGACGGGTGGGCTGGACACGGTGGCAGTGCGTTTCCCATCCGATAAAATAGCACAGAAGCTGATAGAGTACAGTGGGGGCTACATTGCCGCGCCGAGCGCAAACCTTTCGGGGAGACCGAGCCCGACGGTGGCAAAATATGTATCAGAGGACATGAACGGCAGAATCGAGATGATTATAGACGGCGGAGCGGTCGGAATCGGCCTGGAGTCTACGATTATTGATCTCACGGTGAGTCCGCCGCAGATTTTGCGCCCGGGGTATGTGACAGAAGAGATGCTGCGGGAGGTTCTCGGCAGGGTGGATACGGATGTGACGATCCTCAGTGCCGACAGCGGACAAGCTCCGAAAGCGCCGGGAATGAAGTACCGTCACTATGCGCCGAAGGGCGAGCTGACGATTGTGGAGGGCGAGCCGGACGAGGTGGTTGCCTACATCAACGGTCAGGTGCGAAAGGCACGCGAAAACGGCGAAAAGACCGGTGTGATCGGCACGGATGAATGCGCCGGAAGATATTGCGCGGATGTTGTCAAGAGCGTGGGAAGCAGAGAGGACGAGGAGAGCATTGCGAGACATCTCTTTACGGCGCTCAGGGAATTCGACGATGAAAATGTGGAAAGAATGTATTCGGAGAGCTTTGACAGCGCAGGACTGGGACAGGCTATCATGAACCGGCTGCTGAAGGCGGCGGGACATCATGTTGTCAGACTAAAAACGTCTATAGATACAGGAGGAGCAAAATGATTGCGATTGGAAGTGACCACGGCGGTTACGAACTGAAGGAAAGCGTAAAGCGACATCTTGAGGAAAGGGGAATCTCCGTGCAGGATATGGGCTGCGACGGAATGGCATCTGTGGATTATCCGGTTTACGGACATGCGGTGGCGAAGGCAGTAGCTGACGGAAGCTGTGAGAAGGGCATTGTCATCTGCACGACAGGGATCGGCATCAGCATTGCGGCGAACAAGGTGCCGGGAATCCGCTGCGCGTTGTGCTCTGACAGTCTGTCCGCGAAGATGACCCGTCTCCACAACGATGCGAATGTACTTGCGCTGGGCGGTGGCTTTGTAGGGAAGAACCTTGCGCTGGAGATTGTCGATGTCTTTCTGGACACGGCATTTTCCGGTGAGGAGAGACATCAGCGCAGGATTGACCTGATCGAAAAACTGTAAGCACATATTTAAAAAATATTAAAACACCATCAGGAGGAAAAGGTAATGGCTAAAGTAGTAATCATGGATCATCCCTTGATCCAGCATAAGATCGGATTTATCCGCAGAACAGAGACAGGAACAAAGGATTTCAGACAGACCATCAGCGAGATCGCAATGCTGATCTGCTATGAGGCGACCAGAGATCTGAAGCTGGACGACGTTGAGATCCAGACCCCTATCTGCAAGGCGACGGTGAAGGAACTGAGAGGTAAGAAGATGGCAGTCGTTCCGATCCTGCGTGCCGGTCTTGGAATGGTAGACGGAATGCTGACACTGATTCCGGCGGCAAAGGTCGGACATATCGGGCTTTACAGAGACCCCGAGACTTTAAAGCCGGTTGAATATTACTGCAAGCTTCCGGCAGACTGCGCTGAGAGAGAGGTATTTGTGGTAGATCCCATGCTGGCTACCGGCGGCTCTTCTGTGGCTGCAATCCAGATGCTGAAGGACAAGGGCTGCAAGAACATTCACTTCATGTGCATCATTGCCGCACCGGAAGGAATCGAGGCTATGAAGAAGGCACATCCCGACGTTGACATGTATGTCGGTGCGCTGGACGAGAAGCTGAATGACCACGGCTATATCGTTCCGGGTCTCGGTGACGCGGGCGACCGTATTTTCGGCACAAAATAAAATTGCGGCGAGAGGTGGTCTATGAACAAAAGGGAAGATTATATCAGCTGGGATGAGTATTTTATGGGCGTGGCACAGCTTTCGGGCATGCGCTCGAAGGATCCGAACACGCAGGTCGGAGCCTGTATTGTAAGCAAAGACAACAAAATATTGTCCATGGGATATAACGGTTTCCCGAACGGCTGCTCGGACGAAGAGTTCCCGTGGGCGAGAGAGGGTGAGGAGCTGGACACAAAGTACCCCTTTGTCACGCACGGTGAACTGAATGCCATTCTGAACTACCGGGGGGGCTCACTGGAGGGAACAAAGCTCTATGTGTCGCTCTTCCCCTGCAATGAGTGCGCAAAGGCAATCATTCAGTCAGGAATCAAGACAGTGGTGTACGACAGCGATAAGTATCTGGGAACGCCGGGAAACCGTGCTTCCAAGAAGATGTTTGACGCTGCGGGAGTAGCCTATATCCCGTATTCGCACACGGGAAGGCAGGTAAAGATACAGCTTTAGAACTACGGAGAGAACGGAAAGGCAGGTTGCATTTCTTGAGGAACTGGAGAAAAACGGCTGTCCTGATGACGGCAGTGCTATTTACAGGGCTGTTTTCGGCAGCCGGGGCGGAGGAGTCCCTCCCCGGTACGCTTGTCGTGTCCGCAACCTCCAACACCAGACAACAGATCAACGAAGCCGAGGAGAGAAGACAGGAGCTCGAGAATGAGAAAAAGCAGAACGAGGGTGAACTGAGCGATCTCAAGGGTGAACAGAACGGTCTGAAAAAGGAATTAAAGAGTCTGAACGACCAGTTGACACAGATTGTTGCAAATCTGGAAGAGCTGGAACAGCAGATTCATCAGAAGGAACAGGAGATATCCGATACGCAGGCGGCGCTTGACGAGGCGAGGGCTACGGAGGAATGGCAGTATGCATGCATGGTAGAGCGCGCCCGCGCCATGTATGAGGCGAAGGAAGACAGTTACCTGAATGCGTTGCTGAAGGAGAAAAGTTTGTCCGATATTCTGAATGCGGCGGATTATATTGAGCGGATCGCAGCGTATGAACGCAAGATGATGGATCAATACAAGGCAAACAGGATTTTCATCGAGGGAGAGGAGGCCAGACTTCAGAGCGAGAAGGAGGAACTGGACGCACTGAAGGTAAAGGCGGAGGCGGAAGAGGCGAGAGTTTCGGAGCTTATCAGTCAAACTTCCAATTCAATTGCAAAGTACGGAAATCAGATTGCGGACGCGGAACAGAAGGCGCGGGAATACGAGGAGCAGATCAAGAAGGAAGAGGAAAATCTGGAATATCTGAAAAAGAAGCTGGCGGAGGAGATCGCGCTTTCGCAGGCGGCTGCAAATGCGGCATGGAGGGATATTTCAGAGGTAACCTTTACAGACGGAGACAGGTATCTGCTGGCAAATCTGATCTATTGCGAGGCAGGCGGCGAGCCCTACGAAGGAAAGCTCGCCGTGGCAAGCGTGGTAATCAACAGAGTGCTCAGCTCGAAGTTTCCCGACACGGTCGTGGGTGTCATTTACCAGAACCGGCAGTTTTCGCCGGTGGCAAGCGGGCGGCTTGACCTTGCGCTCAGCGTCAACAAGGCGACGGAGCAGTGCTACCGCGCGGCGGACGAGGCGATGTCGGGCGTGACCAATGTCGGCAGCTGCGTCTTTTTCCGCACGCCGATAGAAGGTCTGTCAGGCATCAACATCGGAGGGCATGTGTTCTACTGATCACAGTCCGAAGGCATTCAGACATGCGAGAAGCTTGTCAAACTTATTACGGTATATCAGGGAGAGCAGATGATCAAGACTGCGCAGGCAGGAGGTCATCTGCTCTTTTGTGATCAGATTGCGCTCCATTGCCTCGGCAAGCTCATCCAGATCGACAACCTTCATCCTTCCATCCGGGTAGAGAATGACATCGGCGAGCAGATCGGTGGCGGTGAGGGAAGCTTCCTCAGGGTTACAGGTGTACTCGATGATATCACAGTAGCAGTAGAGCAGAGAGCCATCCTCGCGGTACATTTTGCTGACCTTAAAGCCTTCTTTCAGAAAGTAGCAGGAGCAGCCGTGAGAAAAGGTTGACTTGGGATTCAGGGTGTTCCATTTTGTCACGATGATCTCGTCGTTCTGTTCAAGGATGATGTCGTCCTTCAGCAGAATGCATTCTGCCGGAATGAGCCTGCGGCGGTAAAGCTTGGAAACAGTCATTGGAATACCTCCTCTATCATTGGAATTATTTATTCGGGAAAACAAAGCCTCACAGAATCTGCTCCAGCTCGGGGAAGGGGATGAACGGAGCGGGAGGAACGGTGTGCGGGCATAGCTCCTTTTCCATCCATATCATGTCGTGCCATGCACCGTTTTTGTATCCGGAGCTGTGAAAATGGGCGACCGTCTGATAGCCCAGCTTTTCATGCAGTGCGATGCTGACAGGATTCGGGTAGGTGATACAGGCACACAGATTACAGATATTCTGGCGTCGGAGGCAATCCTCGAGTGCATGGTACAGCGCCGTTCCAACACCCTTTCCGTGACAGGACTGGCTGACGTAGATGGAGGTCTCGACAGACCAGCTGTAGGCGGCGCGTGTCTTGAAGGCGGAGGCGTAGGCGTAGCCGATGGGCTGACCGCCGTCCTCGGCGATGAGGTAGGGATAGCGTTCCAGCGTATGTCGGATGCGCTCCCGGAACTCCTCTGCGGAGGGGGCGACATATTCAAAGGTGATGGAGGTATTCTCGACATATGGGGCATAAATGCCAGCTAATGCGGCTGCATCCTCCGGTGTGGCAATACGGATTTTCAATTTTGTATGCGTCCTTTCGACATATTTCTTATTTTGTTCAAATACTACAACCGGGAAGCCGCTTAGTCAATGTTCTTTTGTAAAAAATCTTTAGTTTTTTGTTACTTTAAAACTGTCAGACCCTAGACATTTTTTGAAAATTTGGATATAATCTATCACATGAAACGATACAGGGAAGATAAGAGAAAAACATTTCAGACGTTAGCGCTTATCACACAGCTCGGGCTGATCATGATCAGCTCCGTAGGGATCGCTTCGGGGATTGGTATCTGGCTGGATCGAAAGCTGGGAACCTCCTTCATTACAGTTGTGATGTTCTTCCTCGGAGCAATCGCCGGATTTCAGGCGGTATACCGTATGGTGAGGCAGATATTTAAGGACGAAGACGGAAAAGATGATAGAGACTCTGAAAAAGACCGATAGAACGCTTTTGGAAATGCATACGGGAATGCTTGTATTCGGACTGGTCTGTCAGCTTGCAGGCTTCCTGCTGGCAAAGAACCAGCGACAATATGCCGTGAGTCTTTGGGTCGGAGTTGCGCTTGCCGTCGCAGGCAGCATCCATATGGCGCGGACGCTCGACCGGGCGCTGCCGCAGGGGGCGAATGCCTCGCGGACGATTACGATGGGCTATCTGATCCGCTATGTGGCGGTAGCGATTGTTTTTGCAGTGATTTTTCTCGAGGGAACCTTAAATCCCGTTATTGTGTTTCTGGGCTATATGAGTTTGAAAGTAACGGCGTATCTTCAGCCGATTACCCATAAGCTTTACAACAGGCTATTTCACGAAACCGATCCGGTGCCGCAGGACATGCCCGAGGAGGAGACCGTTTCGGAAGAAGAGACGGCTTCGGAGAGAGGGTAGCTGCGTTGACGGAGAGGCTAAATTAAATAAAAAGGAGGTGAAAACATGGGACATGGAATCCTGTTATCCGGTGGCTCTGACATCGATTTTATGATTCATGGCATTTTCCGATATTCCTTTTTCGGTCATGAGGTCTGGATAACAACCACACATGTGTGTGTATTGATCATTATGATCATTCTGATCGGTTTTTCCATTGCGGCAAAACGATGCATGGATAAGGCGGGAGAGGTTCCTGGCGGTTTCCAGAACGTTGTCGAGCTGATCGTTGAGAAGCTTGACGGCATGGTGGATTCCGTTATGGAGAAGTCGGCGTCCAAGTATTATAACTATATTGGCACGATCTTCATCTTTATCCTGTTCAGCAATGTTTCCGGCCTGCTCGGCTTAAGACCGCCGACGGCAGACTACGGAACGACGCTGCCACTCGCATTGATCTCGTTTGCAATGATCCACTATAATAAGTGGAAATATCAGAAACCGATGACGATCTGGGAGGACACCTGCTCGCCGCTGCCTAAGTGGCTGCCGCTCTGGATCCCCATTAACCTGATCGGAACATTTGCGGTTCCTGTATCGCTCTCGCTGCGTATGTTTGCAAACGTGCTGTCGGGAACGGTAATGATGGCACTGCTCTACGGACTGCTGGGCTGGATCGCAACGGCATGGCCCGCAGCGCTGCATGTGTACTTTGACTTGTTCTCCGGAGCAATTCAGACCTATGTGTTCTGTATGCTGACCATGACCTATATTTCCAACGAGATAGGAGACGGAACAAGACGCTGACCACTGTCAAAACAAAACAATATATAACTAGGAGGAAAAAAGAATGGACTTCAATGAAAACTTTATTTTGGGATGCTCTGCTATCGGTGCAGGTCTTGCACTTATCGCCGGAATCGGACCCGGTGTAGGACAGGGTATCGCTGCCGGACACGCTGCTGCTGCAGTAGGACGTAACCCGAGCGCACAGTCACAGATCAGATCGACCATGCTTCTTGGACAGGCAGTTGCCGAGACCACCGGTCTGTACGGTCTGTTGATCGCATTCCTGTTATTGTTCGTAAAACCCCTTCTGCCTTAAGCATAAGAGCACAGTACATGCTTGAAAGAAGGCAGAAAGGAGGCAGAGAATGATACTTTTAACAGAAGGCCAGACCATGTCGAGGCTTTTCGATCTGGACTGGCAGCTGGTTGCAGATTCCTGTCTGACGATCATCGCGGTTTTTGTGCTGTTCCTTTGCATGAGCTATTTTCTGTTCAATCCTGCGAGAAAGATGCTGAACAGCCGTAAGGACAAGATCCGTGCGGAGCTGGAGACGGCTAAGAAGGATATGGACGAGGCGGGACGCCTGAAGGAGGAATACGAAAGCAGGCTGAAGGAAGTAGACAAAGAGGCGGAAGGCATCCTGAGCGAGGCGCGCAAGAAGGCGCTGAACAACGAGGCGCAGATCATTGCCCAGGCGAGAGAGGAAGCGGCACGCATCCTTGACAGGGCGCGGACAGAGGCGGCGCTGGAGAAGCAGAAGGTGTCGGATGAGGTCAAGCAGGAGATTATTTCCGTTGCATCTGTTATGGCAGGGAAGATGGTCGCTGCATCCATTGATACCACCGTTCAGAATCAGCTGATCGACGAGACGTTGAAGGAAATAGGTGATAAAACATGGCTAAATTAGTGTCAAAGACATACGGTGAGGCCTTGTTTGAGGTGGCGATGGAGTCCGGTGAGGACAAGGCAGCCCAACTGCAGGAGGAAATTAAGACCCTCAGGACGATTCTGGCGGAGAACCCGGAGTTTGACGAACTGATGGAACATCCCGGGATTCCGAAGCAGGAAAAGCTGCAGGTGCTGGATGAGGTGTTTGAGGGACGCATCAGCGAGGAACTGGTGAATTTCCTTAAGATCATTGTCTCCAAGGAGCACTATAAGGAACTGGATGCTGTTTTTGACTATTTCACCGACAAGGTGAAGGCACAGCGCAGGATCGGAATTGCGTATGTGACTACGGCGGTGGAGCTGACGGCAGACCAGAAGGCGGCTGTGGAACACAGACTGCTGGAGACAGGCGGATACCGGGAGATGGAGATGCACTATCGGACAGATACCTCCGTCATCGGTGGAATGATCATCAGAATAGGCGACAGGGTTGTGGATAGCAGTATCCGCACAAAGCTGGAAAAAATGACCAAACAATTATTACAAATCCAACTGGGATAACCGGCTGGAAGAAAGGTGCGACAGATCCATGAATTTAAGACCGGAAGAAATAAGTTCAGTTATCAAGGATCAGATTAAGCGCTATGCGTCTACGCTGGAAGTGGCAGATGTAGGTACTGTTATACAGGTGGCGGATGGAATTGCGCGTGTACATGGTCTGGAAAACGCCATGCAGGGCGAGCTTCTTGAGTTCCCTGGGGATGTATACGGCATGGTGCTGAATCTGGAAGAGGATAACGTCGGCGTGGTACTTCTGGGCAGTGCAAAAAATATCAGTGAAGGCGATACTGTCAAGACGACCGGAAGAGTGGTTGAGGTTCCTGTTGGCGATGCCATGCTGGGACGTGTTGTCAATTCACTCGGACAGCCCATAGACGGCAAGGGACCCATTCAGACGAGCGCATACCGCAGAATTGAGCGTGTGGCGAGCGGCGTTATTACCAGAAAGGGTGTTGACACACCGCTGCAGACAGGTATTAAGGCGATTGACGCCATGGTGCCGATCGGCAGAGGACAGCGTGAGCTGATCATCGGTGACCGTCAGACAGGAAAGACCGCGATCGCAATTGATACGATCATTAACCAGAAGGGTCAGAACGTAAAGTGTATTTATGTGGCAATCGGACAGAAGGCGTCTACCATTGCCAACATTGTCAAGACTTTGGAAGAATATGGTGCGATGGCTTATACGACCGTTGTGGTATCGACGGCGAGTGACCTTGCACCGCTGCAGTATATCGCTCCTTATTCAGGGTGTGCGATCGGTGAGGAGTGGATGGAGAAGGGAGAGGATGTTCTGGTTGTGTATGATGACCTGAGCAAGCATGCTACCGCATACCGTACACTCTCCTTGCTGCTTCGTCGTCCGCCCGGGCGTGAGGCGTATCCCGGCGACGTATTCTATCTGCATTCCAGACTGCTGGAGAGAGCGGTGCGGATGAGCGATGAGTACGGCGGAGGCTCCCTGACGGCACTGCCGATCATCGAGACACAGGCGGGAGATGTATCGGCATATATTCCGACGAATGTTATTTCCATCACGGATGGACAGATTTATCTGGAGACGGAGATGTTTAACTCTGGTTTCCGTCCGGCAATCAACGCAGGTCTGTCGGTATCGCGTGTAGGTGGTGCGGCACAGATCAAGGCGATGAAGAAGATCGCGGCGCCTATCCGTACAGAGCTTGCACAGTACAGAGAGCTTGCTTCCTTTGCGCAGTTCGGCTCCGAGCTGGATGATGACACGAAGGAGAAGCTGGCACAGGGCGAAAGAATCCGTGAGGTTCTCAAGCAGCCGCAGTACAAGCCGATGCCTGTCCAGTATCAGGTTATCATTATCTATGCGGTGACAAAGAAATATCTGCTGAGAATACCGGTGGAAGATATTACGAGATTTGAGGCGGAGCTGTTTGAGTTCCTTGATACCAAGTATCCTGAGATACCTGCGAACATCGCTTCCGAGAAGGTTATTTCTGACGAGACGGAAGAGCTGTTAAAGAAGGCGCTTGAAGAGTTTGTGGCAGCGTGGAAATAAGCGTAAGCCGAAAGCCGGATCTGCGAAATGCATGAAGGAGATTTGAAATATGGCATCAATGCGTGATATAAAACGCCGCAAGAGCAGCATACAGGGGACACAGCAGATCACGAAAGCGATGAAGCTGGTTTCTACGGTAAAGCTGCAGCGTGCAAGAGCGAGCGCGGAGCGCTCCAAGGAATATTTCAACTGCATGTATGATACGGTGAACAGCATTCTGGCGCGTGTGGGGCATATTGACCATAAATACCTTAACTCCGGGGAGTCTGACAAGAAGGCGGTGATCGTGATCACTGCGAACAGAGGTCTCGCCGGCGGATATAATTCCAATGTTGAGAAGCTGGTGACAAGGCATCCCGACTGGAAGAAGGAGGATCTGGTCATCTACACCATCGGAAGCAAAGGGCGCGAGGCATTCCAGCGTCACGGATACGAGGTGCGTGAGTGCAACAATGAGATTATCGAGGGACCTGCCTATGCCGACGCCATGGCACTTTCCGGTCAGCTGTTGAAGTCCTATGCGGACGGAGAGATCGGAGAGATCTATCTGGCGTACACAGCCTTTAAGAATACGGTGAGCCATGTGCCCACGCTGTTAAAGCTGTTGCCGGTGGAGGTGCAGGCTCCCGCGGAGAACGAAGAGAAGAATCAGGTGGAAACCCTGATGAACTTTGAACCGCAGGAGGAAGAAGCCCTTGATATGCTGATACCGAAGTATGTCACGAGTCTGATCTACGGTGCGCTGATGGAGGCGGTTGCCAGTGAGAATGGCGCCCGTATGCAGGCAATGGACAATGCGACCAGCAATGCTGAGGAAATGATAAGTGATCTTGCGTTGAAGTATAACAGAGCCCGTCAGAGCTCTATTACACAGGAATTGACAGAAATTATAGCCGGTGCGGAGGCAATCGGCTAAGCGAAGTATATGTCTGCTGCGGCAGACAGGAAAGAGGTAGAAATGGCAGGAGAAAACAAAGGTAAGATTACCCAGGTCATCGGCGCCGTTCTCGACATCCGATTTGATGAGGGTAAGCTTCCCGAGATAAACGAAGCAATTCGCATTCCTACCAGAGACAGCGGTGAACTGGTTGTTGAGGTCTCCCAGCATCTGGGTGACGATACGGTAAGATGTATTGCCATGGGCAGTACCGACGGTCTGGTAAGAGGTATGGAAGCGATTGCGACGGGCGCACCCATCTCCGTTCCGGTAGGTGAGAATACGCTGGGACGTATTTTCAACGTTCTGGGGCAGCCCATCGACAACAAGCCTGCACCGGAGGGAGTGACCTATGAGCCGATCCACAGACCGGCGCCTGACTTTGAAGAGCAGTCGACCGACACGGAGCTGCTGGAGACAGGTATCAAGGTCGTTGACCTGCTCTGCCCTTACCAGAAGGGCGGAAAGATCGGTCTGTTCGGCGGTGCCGGTGTAGGAAAGACCGTTCTGATTCAGGAGCTGATCCGTAACATAGCGACAGAGCACGGCGGATATTCTGTATTTACCGGTGTAGGTGAGCGTACCCGTGAGGGAAATGACCTGTATCATGAAATGACGGAATCCGGCGTTATCGAGAAGACGACGATGGTGTTCGGACAGATGAATGAGCCCCCCGGAGCAAGAATGAGAGTCGGACTGACTGGTCTGACGATGGCGGAGTATTTCCGTGACAAGGGCGGCAAGGATGTTCTGCTGTTCATCGATAATATTTTCCGTTTCACACAGGCAGGTAGTGAGGTTTCCGCACTGCTCGGACGTATGCCGTCCGCGGTTGGTTATCAGCCGACCCTGCAGACTGAGATGGGTGCGCTTCAGGAGCGTATCACTTCGACAAAGAACGGTTCCATCACATCCGTACAGGCAGTCTATGTGCCTGCGGATGACCTGACCGACCCGGCGCCTGCCACGACATTCGCGCATCTGGACGCGACGACCGTTTTGTCCCGTTCCATCGTTGAACTGGGCATTTATCCTGCGGTAGATCCGCTGGAGTCCACCTCCCGTATTCTGGATCCCAGAATCGTCGGCGAGGAGCATTATAAGACTGCGCGTGGTGTGCAGGAAATTCTGCAGAGATATAAGGAACTTCAGGATATTATCGCCATCCTCGGTATGGACGAGCTGTCCGAGGAGGATAAGCTGGTCGTTTCCCGTGCAAGAAAGGTACAGAGATTCCTGTCACAGCCGTTCTTCGTTGCGGGACAGTTCACCGGACTGGAAGGAAAGTATGTGCCGCTCGGCGAGACGATCCGTGGCTTTAAGGAAATTCTGGAAGGAAAGCATGACGACATTCCGGAGAGCTATTTCCTGAACGCCGGAAGCATCGACGACGTGCTGGCGAAGTGCCAGAAATAGGAGGAAGGCTTATGGCAGACAATAGCAGCTTTCTTCTGCGCATTATAACACCTGACAGAATATTCTACGAGAATCAGGTGAAGATGGTGGAATTCAATACGACCGAGGGAGAGATCGGTGTACTGCCGGGACATATTCCGCTGACAGTCATTATAAAGCCCGGAATCCTTAATATTACGGAGGGGGAGGGTGACAAGGGAGCGGCGTTACATGCCGGATTTGCAGAAATCCTTCCCGAACAGGTAACGATTCTGGCAGAGATCATCGAATGGCCGGAAGAGATTGACGAGGAGCGTGCCGAGGCTGCAAGGGAGCGTGCGGAGGAGAGACTTCGCAGCAGAACTCCCGAGACAGATATAGCCAGAGCGGAAACGGCACTCCAGAGAGCGATGGCTCGAATTAATGTACTGAAATGAGTAGACGGTGGCGGTAACGGTTGAGCGCCGGAATGCATATGCTGTAGAAAAGGTGTTTTCGAGGAACGCATATGGAATTTCATTCTAAACTGTTACAGCCGGTACCGGAGCAGAAGGTAAGGGGCTGGAATGGGCCCCTTCCTTTTTATATGACCTATCCGGGCTATTTCGGACCGGGACAGGAGGCGTTGCTGATTCAGGATCTGGAATATCTGCAGCAGATGTATCCAGCCGATGTAAGAAAATATCAGCGCCGGATTGCGGAGATTCTGGATAAGACAGACTATGAGGGCAGCATGATCTATGATGAGTACCCGGACAAATGCAGTCTGCGGGCACTTGCCGGATCAATGTTTAAAATCTTCGGAAATGAGGAGGAAAATCCGCCGTCCGAGGATATGATACAGATTTTATTACTGAATGAAATTTACAAGCGCCGTCATGGCGGAAGACGAGGAAAATACGATATATTCTTTTAGGATGATATAGATATGGATGAATTACAGACATTATTTCAGAATGTGCTGAACAGGGAATTAATACAGATGATTCTGAGTAATTCCCGCGATACGGAAAGGGCGGTCAAGGTGAAGATCCGCCTGGTGATGATTAAGGAGGAGCTTCTTTTTCAGGAGACGCTTTATCGTGGAACGCAGGTGTTTCACGCTAATTTTAAGGCGGAGGAGCTGATTGGCCGTCTGCAAGGCTATCTGTCAGATACTTTTCGACAGGCACAGATTGTCTGTGCAGGAGAGGAAATTACTGTCCTTGTGAGCAAGAAAGGTACGGTTACGGTAAAGAGAAAGAAGAAGGCGGATGCTTGCGTTTCCCGCGATCTGTCTCATAACCGGACGAAGAAATATATTCTGAAGGAAGGGGAGCCGGTTGATTTTCTGGTAGGGCTTGGTGTCCAGACCGAGGACGGTCGTGTGGCGAAAACCTACTATGACAAGTTCAGGCAGATCAACCGCTATCTGGAGTTCATTGAAGACATTCTGGATAAGCTGCCCACAGACAGAACGATCCGCATTATTGACTTTGGATGCGGGAAGTCTTATCTGACCTTTGCGATGTATTATTACCTGCAACGGCTTCAGAAGCGGGACATCAGGGTGACAGGGCTGGATCTGAAGGCAGATGTGATCGAGCATTGCAATCAGCTTGCGGCAAAGCTGGGCTATGAGAGATTGAACTTTGAGGTTGGAGACATCAAGAGCTATAGCGGAGAGGATCAGGTCGATATGGTCGTCTCCCTACACGCCTGCGACAAGGCGACGGATTATGCGTTGGAGAAAGCGGTGAAATGGGGAGCGAGTGTGATCATGGCGGTGCCGTGCTGCCAACACGAACTCAACGGACAGATACAGTGCGAGGTGCTTCAGCCCATATTGAAATACGGTGTCATCAAGGAGAGAATGGCGGCACTGATCACGGACGCCCTGCGTGCGGATATTCTGGAACAGCACGGATATGACACGCAGATTCTGGAATTTATCGACATGGAACATACGCCGAAGAACCTGCTGATCAGAGCGGTCAGAAAGAGCGGTATGCGACCGGCTTCACGGACTGCCTCGGTAGAACGGGTGACGGAATTTTTACAGGTTCACCCGACACTTATGGAGCTGATGTAAAGAGCAGCGCAACAACGGAGATTTCTATGAAAAAGAGCATTGCGAAGTTTTCTGTATTCATAGCTACATTTATACTGACCCTGATCGTCGGCGGGAAAATTATGAACAAGGGGCATGACAATCTGACGATTGAGATGTCAGATGCCTCGCTCCCGGTTCTGAGTATGGGGCTGGATCAGGCGGAATATAATCGGCTGCACGGATATACGGAGCCGATGGATGTGGCGTTTCAGAGAGATACCGTGACAGTTCTGGGGGCGGCGCGGGACACGGGATTTTTTATTGATACTTACGGTGAAAATGTAACGTCGATCTCTATAGAGGTGAGAAGCAGGGATGGTTCCCGGCTGATCGAGAATACGGAGATTACGGATTATATTGTAAGCAGTCGGCGGATCAGCGGTACGATCGCACTCAAGGATCTGATCGAGACGGACACGGAATATTCTCTGGCAGTCATTCTGGAGCTGGATGAAAACAGAAAGGTCTACTATTACACGAGGGCTGTCTGGAACGAGAATCTGCATGCGGCGGAAAAACTGGACTTTGTGACGGACTTTCACAGACGTTTATACGACAGGGAAGCGGCGAGAGAGATCACGAAGTATCTGGAGACAAACTCCAGGCTGGAGGACAACAGCAGCTTTCATAAAGTAAATATCCACAGCAGCTTTCGGCAGATCACCTGGGGCGACCTGAATGTCACAGAGGTTGTGGAGCCCAGCTATCAGCTGAGGGAAATTGCCAGCCAGACGGCAACCTTTCTCGTCGATTACGTTGTGGCAACATCGGATGGGAAGGAAACGACCTACTATCTGGCGGAGGAATATTACCGTGTAAGATATTCGACGGATAGAATGTATCTGTTGGATTATGAGAGGACGATGACCCAGATACCGGATACGGAGAGCATGTATGGAAATGACAAGATTCTGCTCGGCATCACAGACCCTGAGGTTTCCATGCTCGAGAGCGAGGATGGAAATATTGTCGTGTTCGAGGTGGCAAACCGCCTGTTCAGCTATGATGTCAGCACGAATAAGCTGACGGTCATCTTCAGCTTCTATGACAGGGAAAGCGCGGACAGCAGGACATTGTATGACCAGCATGCCATAAAGATTCTCGATGTGGACGAGGGCGGAAATGTCCAGTTCGCGGTCTACGGATATATGAACCGCGGAAGGCACGAGGGCAAGGTTGGAATCCAGATTTATACTTATAACAGCAGCCTTAACACGATAGAGGAATTGATCTACATTCCCTCTGACAAGACATATGCCGTACTGGCAGCGGAGCTGGATAAGCTGCTGTATCTGAACCGCGACGGACAGCTCTATCTGAATCTGGATTATGCGGTATATAAGGCTGATCTTAACGCAAGAACCTACACAAAGCTGATTGATATTGTGCAGGATGGAAGTCTCCGGGTATCGGCGAATCATAAAATCGCCGTCTGGCCGGAGGGTGAGGATGTGTACCACAGCACGGTGCTGAATATCCGAAACCTGAATGCGGATGTGAAAAAGACAGTGACGGTGGCTGAAGGTGAGGCGATTATGCCGCTGGGCTTTATGGATGAAGACATTATTTATGGGGTGGCGCGGACGGAGGACATTGTCCGGGAGAAGTCCGGGCGGATATTTTTCCCCATGTACAAGGTCTGCATCTGCAATTCTGCGGGCGAACTGCTCAAGTCGTACAGTCAGGAGAATATTTATATCACGGGCTGTGCGGTCGAGGACAACCAGATTGTGCTTGACAGGACTGTGAGAACCTCTGACGGTGAGTACAATGAGACGGATCAGGATCACATCATGAACAATATGGATTCCGAGGTGGGGAAAAATGTTGTTGTGACTGCTGATATTGACGTTTATGAGCGCTATGTGCAGATCCAGATGAAGACGGAAATTGATACAAAAACGCTCAAGGTGCTGAATCCCAAGGAGGTTGTGTTCGAGGGCGGAAGAACGCTGGCGCTTGAAGGCGAAAAGGAGCTGAACAGATATTATGTCTACGGTCCTTATGGGATCAATAACATTTTCCTGTCTCCCGCCAGTGCTGTGAATCAGGCTTATACCATTTCGGGTGTCGTGGTGAACGACCGCGGCGAATGCATCTGGCTAAAGGGAAATCGTGTCACCAGAAATCAGATTATGGCGATCAAGGCGACAGCCGCAACGGACGAGAAGGATAGTCTCGCGACCTGTCTGGACACGATTTTTAAGTTCGAGGGACTTGTGAGAAATTCGGAATACCTGCTGGCGCAAGGGCAGACGGTGCTGGATGTGCTACAGGATAATATGGAGGATGCAAAGGTGCTTGACATGACAGGCTGCAGCCTCGATGCCATGCTGTACTATGTGAACAAGGACATTCCGGTGCTGGCGCTGCTTGAAAACGGAGAGGCTGTACTTGTGACGGGCTTTAATGAGTACAATGTGGTAATCATGGAACCGTCCACCGGCACTCTGTATAAGAAGGGGATGAACGATTCCACGGAATGGTTTGCCCAGAACGGTAATTGTTTTATTACCTACACCAGAAATACGGATTAAAAAATATATTTCCGGTACTTATTCAGAACATTGAGCAGTAGAAGCCCTAGAATCCCGCAGGAAATGACTTCTCCGAGTCCTACTGTCAGCATAAAATAGGGGATGGAGCCGGGAAACTGGTAGGCGTAATACAGCACAAAGGGTATGATCAGGGTGTTGGAAATAATAGGGGGCAGCGGAGCCAGCCACTTCTTAACGGAGGCGGAACCGCTGCTCTTTTCTGATGGCAAAGCGGAAGTCGAGTTGCGGCATAACAGCCATGTACCGATTGCACCGAGGAGCGTGGCTAGGCTTCCGAATATAACATCCCAGATCATACCGCCGGTCAGAAGGTTGCTGAGCAGACAGCCGAGAAATAGTCCAGGTATGGCAGCAGGGGTGAAATACGGGAGGATAACGAGTGCCTCAGAGATCCGTACCTGTATGGCACCGGAGGCAAGGTTGAATGCGCTGATAAAATAGGTCAGCACAACATAGATAGCGGCAATCATTGCCGCATGGACGAGGAACAGTACTTTCTTGTTTTTCATATTCAGTTCTCCTTTAGTTTTGTTTTACGAGTGGAAGGTCTCGAACACTCGATTCATTTTACGCCGGGAATCGGCGGGAAGCCCCGTAAGACCTTGGTTTTCAGGACTTCACAACGATAGTGAGTATAGCACGGAAGAGAAGAAAAAGCAAGGAATACCCACAATTTACCCACAACGTTTTATTGACGCCGAATAATAAAGGTGGTAAGATAATAACAACGAAAGAGTGCTACCGTACAGCAACGGTTCACCTTAGTTTATAAGTGACTTTCAAAAAAGCAACCTATTCCTTGGGCGGGCGGTTGCTTTTTTGATGCTTATGTTTCTGCGAGGATTGCACGATACTGATCAGCGTTACGGGAGATGAACAGTTCACATCAAGCAACAGTTGTGCAAGATGTACATGACCACAAGCAGTGCACTCTGGAGCCGCCGGCGTTTAGATGCCGTATTTTGGCATCTTATGCGCCGTTGCGAGCGGAAGGTAGCGAAAGCGTGCCTGCGGTGGTCAGTACATTTTGTACAACGTCACTTAACATATTTTATAACAGCTCTGCCTTTACTAATCTTTTCCGTATCTGGAAGCCGATCGACGTTGCGATAACCAGCTTGACAATATCAGCGGGAATGTAGGGGATAACGCCTGCCATCAGCGCCTTCTGGAAGGTGAGTTCCATCTGATAAGCGAGCCACAGTGTACCGAACAGGTAACAAGCGGCGGTGCCGAGAACCATTCCCAGAAGGTACAGGGGGATGTTGCGGGAAAATTTATCGACAAAAAAACCGCAGATCAGTGCCATGAAGAGATAACCTATAATATATCCGCCGGTAGGGCCTAAGAGCTTGCCGGGACCTGAGGTATAGCCTGCAAATACCGGAATGCCCGCCAGACCGAGGAGAATATAGATTGCGACGCTGATCGTTCCCAGCTTCATGCCAAGCACGGAGATAACGAAATAGATCGCAAGAGTGCCAAGGGAGATGGGCACGGGGCTGATCGGGATATTCAGGGCGAGCGGACTTAAAATACATAAAACTGCCGCCATCAGACCGACCAGAGTGAGCTGCTTGATTGTAAGGAGACTTCTTTTTTGGGTAACTGTAGTATTCATATTTCCTCGCATTCTGCCGTTCTACGGCGAGCAGGCGCAAAAATCCCGCCGGCTATATAAGATGATTGTCAACCAAAGATATAAGACGGATAACAATCAAACTATATAACATGGCGGGATAAATGTCAACTCGCATTTTAAACTGGTTTACAACTCGCCCTTCTTGTACTTGGACACAATGTTCTGAATCCTCTCGTTGGGGTTCAGAAGATCGCTGATTGAGGAGTCATGGTTCAGCGTATCAATGATATAGGCAATGTACTTGCTGAGGTCACAGCTGATATACCATTCTCTCTGTAACAGCTCGGGGGTCTGATAAACGAGGTTTGTGGTGAGAACCTTGTCTATTACACCGTTTTCAAATGCCTTGTCAAACTTGTCCAGTCCGCTGGTAAACAGACCGAAGGTGGAGAAGACGAAGATGCGGTTAGCCTTTCTCTCCTTCAGGGCAGCGGCAACCTCAAGAACGCTCTCACCGGAAGAAATCATATCATCAATAATGATCATGTCCTTGCCTTCGACGCTGGTGCCAAGGAATTCATGAGCAACAATGGGGTTGCGTCCATTTACAATCCTGGTGTAATCGCGGCGCTTGTAGAACATACCCATGTCCAGACCGAGAACATTGGCAATGTAGATCGCACGTCCCATGCCGCCTTCGTCCGGGCTGATAACCATCATATGATCGGAGTCAATCTTAAGATCTTTTACATTGCGTAGCAGACCCTTGATGAACTGGTAAGCGGGCTGAACGGTCTCGAAGCCATGCAGGGGGATTGCGTTCTGTACCCTGGGATCATGTGCATCGAAGGTGATAATGTTGTCAACACCCATCTGAACCAGCTCTTGCAGAGCAAGTGCACAGTCCAGCGATTCTCTGGCAGTTCTCTTGTGCTGACGGCTCTCGTAAAGGAAAGGCATGATGACTGTGATTCTTCTCGCTTTGCCGCCGACAGCAGCGATAATTCTTTTCAGATCCTGATAATGATCGTCCGGGGACATGTGGTTCTCATGCCCGCAGAGGGAATAGGTCAGGGAATAGTTACATACATCAACCAGAAGATAAAGATCTGTTCCGCGTACAGATTCCAGAATCATTCCCTTCGCTTCGCCTGAACCGAAACGGGGAACTTTGGCGTTCAACAGATAAGAATTTCGCTGATAGCCCGAAAAAGCAAGCGATTCTTTGTGCTCACTCTCTCTTTCTGCTCGCCATTTTACAAGGTATTGATCCACCTTTTCGCCCAGAGGTCTGCACCCCTCCAGTGCGATCATTCCCAGAGAGCCTACGGGAATTGTTTCCAGATTTCTTTTCTCTTCGCGGTTACCCATGAATACATCCTCACTTTTCTTTTTCAATTAAATCATTATGCTTTGAAACATTTGCCTGCATATCCAGATAGCGGATAAGTGCATATCTATTGGCGCTGTCTGTTGCGCTTCTTGCAGATACGGATATCCTGCCCGGTCAGCTTACACAGAGAGAAGGAGCTGGTGATCCGGGAAAAGATGCGATCCGAATAGCGGTCACGGAGTTCCTCTAAACTCAGATTTGTGGAAATGATTATCGCCTTTTTGCGCAGTCCCCGTTCATTGAGACAGGAGAACAGCTGTGAGGAGACAAAGGTATTGGTAATCTCGGTTCCGAGGTCATCAATAATCAGCAGATCGCAGCCATAGATATCTTCACAGAAATCCTGCAGGGCTTCCTTTTCCTTATAATCAAAGGAATATCGGGCAAGCATGTCAAAAAGACCGGAAGAACTGAAGTAAATGACAGAATATCCTTTGTCAATCAGTTCCTTTGCAATACAGCCTGATAAAAAGCTTTTGCCCGTACCTACTGTACCATAAAAGAGAATATTGTGGTAGTCCTGATTAAAGTTTTTTATAAAATTCCGGCATAAATCCACAGCGGACTCAAAGCGCCGTAGATCCTCGCCCTGATAATATTCAGTGGAAAGCGTTGAGAAATTTTCTCGGGAAATCATGTCCTGAATATTTGATTGTGAATACAGAATAGAAATTTCACGCTGGCGGAAACAACTGCATTTCTGCTTCAGATTATTTTCGTCCGTGATATATCCGGTGTCCTCGCATGCGGGGCAGCGATAGATCGGTTTCAGGTAATCTACAGGCAGACCCGCAGAGGTCAGAAGAGCCTGCTGGCGTTGCCTGATATGGAGCAGACTGTCATGAAGCCGGTCGCGGGCATTGTCATCTCCGGCGAGCATCGCTTTTGCGGCTGAGACGGAAAGGGTGCTGATGGAATCCTCCAGCTCCCGGTATTCGGGAACAGCCTGGTATACCTCGGCTTTGCGAGATTCCAGAGTATGCCGGTTGGCATCCCGGATATTCTCATAGTCGCGTATAATAGACTCATATTGGGCGTTGTTTAGTGCCACGGCGATTCTCCTTGTCTCTTAATTACTCAAAAGCTCTTTTTCCAGCGCATCGAAGTCATAGGTGTTCTGGGAGAACTGGTTAAAGCGGTTTGCATGCGGTTTTGTAACCACAGTCGCGGTGGAACTCTTTTTGCGCTGCTGATAGAGTTCGTCTATTTTACAGATGTCGGATTTATGGTGTACATTCTGTTCGTGCCAGTTCTGAAGAATACGCTCGGCATATTCAAAACGGTTCTTGTCAGTTGCCATGACAGTGCGTTCGCAGGCCTCAAAGATGATGTCGTTGGCAAAACCGTATTCATTGATCCAGCGCGTAATATATTCCGCTTCTTTCTGGGTCGGAGAGCCATTTTTGCCGAGCTCGTTCATGATCGCATAGACATTCTTGTCATAGCGAGTGGAAACCTTCTGCGCCTGCTTCGGTGTTGTGATACCGGATTCTGCCCAGTTGACAGCAACCTTTTCTATGTATTTAAAGTCCTTTTTCCCGCGGTCAACGCAGTACTGGAGAAGGTAATCGATGAGGTCATCGGAAAAATGCAGTACATCCTTGAAATACAGGATCGTCTTCATCTCGGATGGCGTCAGCGGTCTCCCGATATAGGACTCGGCGATGAAGAGAAGCTGTGCCGTATCCTGACGATTCTTAAATTCTCTCAGCTGATCGGCAGAATAGACGGGCTTTTCAAAGGGGTTGTCCAATGGCTCGGGAACTGGAACCGCCGGAACGGTAGCAGCCTGTGCAGTTGCAGCCGGAACGGGGACAAAGGAGGAGACCTCCTCGCGGCGGCTCTTTGCGCTGTCAGCGGTGTTCAGATCGCGGATATGGATTCCGACAAGGGTCTTGTCCTCATCGAAATCAAGCGTTAAGAGCCCGTTCTTTTCCCAGAATTTGAGGGCACGAACCACTTCCTTTTCGGTGTGGTTAAACTTGTCCGCAATATCAGACACACTGGTAGCCAGATGTGCATTCATCATGCGGAGCAGATAAAGATAGACCTTCAACTGTGCGTCATTGGCATCCTTCATATATTCATCAATAAAAAGATTGGACACAACAGTGGAATCCACATCATTATCCTTATAAATCGTTAAACGTGCCATCAGTTACACTTCCCTTTTTAAAATATAACGGACAATTTTCCGCAGTAGACAAAGTATAGCATAAGGCATCTGAAAAGGAAATAGTCAAAATCCCGAATCCGCTGAATGGAAAATGCGGTGCAAAAAACTGTGGATATTGTGGATATTGTGGATAAAAATGAGAATACCAGAGGACAAGCCCAGAGTTTATCCACAACAATAAAACAAATATCCACAGACAAAAAAAGGAAAAAATAAATTTTGTCTGTGGATATTGTGGAAAACTATTGACCGAGAAGATTTTCCCCAATTTTATGGACATCACCGGCACCCATAGTTATCAACATGTCACCGTTTATGCATTTTTCCAGTAAGAAATTTTCGATTTCGTCAAAGGAAGGAAAATAGTAGCACTCGTGCCCGAGCGCCCTGATCTCACGCTGGAGATCCTCGGAGCTGATGCCGAGAGTGTCCGTCTCCCTGGCAGCGTAAATGTCTGCAAGCACAACTCTGTCAGCCAGTGAAAGCGCCCTGGCAAAGTCCTTTAAAAATGCTTTTGTCCGCGAATAGGTATGCGGCTGGAAGACGCACCAGAGCGTTTTGTGCGGATAATTCTTCGCCGCGGACAAAGTTGCTGTAATTTCTGTCGGGTGGTGTGCATAATCATCTATTACAGTGACTCCGCCGATGGAACCCTTATATTCAAAGCGCCGGTCTGTTCCGGAAAAGGCTTGCAGAGCCTCGGCAGTCACCTGTCTGCTGACGGAGAGATAGTCGGCAAGAGCGATGGAAGCCATGGCATTGCTCACATTGTGGATTCCGGGAACCTTCAGGGAAAACGTCTCAGTCCCTCCGGCGGAATCGTGCAGTACAAAAGAGGGATGACCGAAGCTGTCATAGGTGATGTCCGAGGGACGGTAATCAGCCGCCGCACCGTTCACGGAATAGGTTATGATACGGCAGGACAGGCCCCCTGTAATCTCAGCGTAATCGGGAATGTCCGCATTGATAATGAGACAGCCGTCTGAGGGGATCAGTTCCGCAAATTTCCGGAAGGAATGGCGTATATCGGCAAGATCCTTAAAAAAGTCCAGATGATCTTCTTCTATATTAAGAATAAGACCGATCGTGGGGAAGAAGCTTAAGAAGCTGTTTGTGTATTCGCAGGCTTCCGTAACAAAGCACTGATTGCCGCCTACGCGGATATTGCCACCGATGGATTTCAGCATTCCGCCGATGGAAAGGGTCGGATCGACACCGGCGCTGAGCAGTATTTCGCTGATCATCGATGTGGTGGTAGTTTTGCCATGGGTGCCGCTTATGGCAATGGAAGTTTTGTAATTTTTCATTAACTGACCGAGAAGCTGGGCGCGGGAAAGCCACGGTATTCCCTGCTCACGGATCGCCTGAAACTCAAGATTGCTCTCTTTGACCGCGCTGGTGAGAATGGCGCAGTCGATATCTGAAGTGATGTGCGAGGCATTTTCCCCATATTTTACGGAGATGCCCTTTTCTTCCAGAGCGTGTGTGAGCCCGGAAGCCTTCCAGTCGGAGCCGGATACGGTAAAACCTTCCTGATGGAGGATTTCGGCAAGCCCGCTCATGCTGATGCCTCCTATGCCGACGAAGTAAACGTGGCAGGGAGCATTGAAATCAATTTTATACATAGGTTGCACTTCCTTACTGTTTCTTACATCATTGTATGTAACTATTATAAGCAGTATGGGCGAAAAAAACAAACAGAAAAAATACGTTTTGTGAATAAGAGTCGTAATTGTACAATAAAGCTTTTAATTGTGTAAAAAATATGTGAAATCTTACCATAAAATTTTAAAAACGCTAAATTTTTTTGGTGATAAATATTCACTTTCGTTTTCAACTGTGTTATAATTAAAAAACCGGATAATCGGTAAAAGGCTAGACAGAGGTGATGACATGATAAAAAAAGAGATGATTGCCATGTTGTTGGCAGGTGGACAGGGCAGCCGGTTGGGAGTGTTGACTTCTAAGGTCGCAAAACCGGCAGTCGCATTCGGAGGAAAATATCGTATAATCGATTTCCCTCTTTCCAACTGTATCAATTCCGGAGTGGATACAGTCGGTGTTCTGACACAGTACCAGCCCTTGCGTTTGAATACGCATATCGGAATCGGTATTCCTTGGGATCTGGATCGCAATATCGGTGGTGTCACGGTGCTTCCTCCTTATGAGAAGAGCTCCAACAGTGAATGGTATACCGGTACTGCAAACGCGATCTACCAGAATCTGGAATACATGGACAGCTTTAATCCTGACTATGTGCTGATTCTTTCGGGAGATCACATCTATAAGATGGATTATGAGGTGATGCTTGATTTCCATAAGGCGAACAATGCGGAGGTTACGATCGCCGTTATGCCGGTTCCCATCGAGGAGGCAAGCCGTTTCGGAATCATGATCACAGATGAAAACAAGAAGATCACCGAATTTGAGGAGAAGCCGGAGCATCCCAGAAGCAACCTCGCAAGTATGGGTATCTACATATTTAACTGGAAGACCCTGAAGGAAGCGCTGATTGCAATGGCAGATCAGCCGGCATTGGACTTCGGTAAGCATGTAATCCCTTATTGCCATGAGAAGGGAGCGCCTCTTTATGCATATGAATTCACCGGATACTGGAAGGATGTCGGAACCCTGAGCTCTTACTGGGAAGCGAACATGGAGCTGATCGACATTGTGCCGGAATTCAACCTGTATGAGGAATATTGGAAGATTTATACCCGCAGTGAGATCCAACCGCCGCAGTATCTTTCAAAGGACAGCGTGGTTGAGCGCAGCATCATCGGCGAGGGCTCGGATATTTACGGCGAGGTATATAACTCTGTCATCGGCTGCGGCGTGACGATCGGCAAGGGAACCGTGATCCGCGATTCCATTATCATGAACCAGACGCAGATCGGTGAGGACTGCGAACTGAATAAGGCGATCGTGGCAGAGGATGTACAGATCGGGAATAGAGTAAAGCTTGGTATCGGCGAGGAGGCAGAGAATGAGACGGCTCCTCATATCTATAACCATGGTCTTGTGACGGTCGGAGAGAAGAGCGTAATACCGGATGGCATTACCGTTGGAAAGAATTCCGTGATCTTCGGCGTGACGACAGCTGCTGATTATGAAGATTCTTATCTTGCGAGCGGCAAAACATTGATTAAGGCAGGTGAATAACAGTGAGAGCAATCGGAATCGTTTTAGCAGGCGGAAATAATCACAGGATGCAGGAGCTGTCCCAGAAGAGAGCGATCTGTGCAATGCCGGTTGCCGGCAGCTACCGCAGCATCGACTTTACACTGAGCAATATGTCCAATTCCCATATCCAGAAGGTTGCCGTGCTGACACAGTACAATGCGCGCAGCCTGAATGAGCATCTCAGCTCCTCAAAATGGTGGGATTTTGGACGTAAACAGGGAGGGCTGTTTGTAATGCCTCCGACAGTGACGGCGGAGAACAGCAACTGGTACAGAGGAACGGCGGATGCAATCTTCCAGAATATTTCGTTCCTGAAGAACAGCCACGAACCCTATGTAGTCATTGCTTCCGGCGACTGTGTGTACAAGCTGGATTTCAATAAGGTGTTGGAATATCATATAGAGAAGAAGGCAGATATTACGGTTGTGTGCCGTGATATGGAGCCGGGAACCAATGTGGAGCGCTTCGGCACAGTGCGCATGAATGAGGAATACCGCATAGAGGAGTTTGAGGAGAAGCCCATCAAGGCAAAGACGAATACAATTTCCTGCGGCATCTATGTGCTTCGCCGCCGCCAGTTGATCGAGATGATCGAGAAGTGTGCTGCGGAAGACTGGTATGACTTCGTAAGGGATATTCTGATCCGTTATAAGGATCTGAAGCGCATCTATGGATATAAGATCAAGGACTATTGGAGAAATATTGCTTCCGTGGATGACTATTACCGCACCAACATGGAATTCCTTAAGCCTGAGGTAAGGAACTATTTCTTCAAGCAGTACCCGGATATTTATTCAAAGGTGGATGATCTTCCGCCTGCAAAGTACAATGTCGGAGCGCAGGTGAAGAACAGTCTGATTTCCAGTGGCTGTATTGTGAACGGAGTAGTGGAAGACTCTGTCATCTTTAAGAAGAGCTACATCGGAAATAACTGTGTGATTAAGAATTCCATCATTCTGAATGATGTCTATATTGGGGACAATACTTACATAGAGAACTGCATTGTGGAGAGCCGCGATACCATCCGCGCAAATTCGCGCTATGTGGGAGAAGACGGCAAGGTGCGTATCGTTGTGGAGAAGAACGAGAGATACTCTATGTAATGGGCAGCGAACTAAGGGGGAAAATGTATGCAGGTTACAGACGTTCGGGTAAGAAAGGTCGAATCGACAACAGGCAAGAAGCTGAAGGCGATTGTATCGATCACGTTGGATGATGAGTTTGTGGTACATGACATCAAGGTAATTGAAGGTGACAAGGGGCTTTTCATTGCAATGCCCAGCAAGAGATCATCCGATGGGGAATACCGTGATATTGCGCATCCGATCAATACTGCTACCAGAGATAATATCCAGAGAGTGATCCTGGAATATTATGAGAGGGCGATGCAGGAACCGGATTGGGCGTAAGATATGGAGACCAAGGCAGCCGCGGCAGAGATGTCGCGGCTGTTTTAGGTATGTGTTGCAAGACGGAGGAAAATCCGCTATGATGGGAAATATCTGGAAGAAAGAGAGCGTTTGCGATGTACATTATTGTAGGTCTTGGAAATTTTGCGAAGGAATATAGTAACACGAGGCACAATATCGGTTTTGACGTGATAGATAAGCTGGCGGAGCAGGAAAATATTGCGATGCTGGAGAAGAAGCACAAGGCAGTGATAGGAAAAGGAGTTGTAGCGGGACAGAAATGTATTCTGGCGAAGCCGGTGACTTTTATGAACCTGAGTGGTGAGAGCGTGCGGGAGCTGATCGACTATTACAAGGTGGATGAGACAACGGAGCTGATCGTAATCTCCGACGACATCAGCCTTGCGGTCGGACAACTGCGTGTCAGGAAGAAGGGCAGCGCCGGCGGACATAACGGTCTGAAGAATATCATTGCTCATTTAGGGCATGATTCCTTTATCAGAATCAAGGTCGGCGTCGGCGAGAAGCCGAAGGGCTGGGATCTTGCGGATTATGTGCTGGGACATTTTTCCGCGCAGGAGCGACCGGTGATGAATGAGGCGGCGCTGAGAGCCGCAGACGCGATCCGCACGATCATCACAAATGGCGCGGACGTGGCAATGAATGAGTTTAACAGAAAGGTGTAAAGTGGGATGCAGGCATTACTATCGCCCCTTCGGGAGCTGGCGGAGTTTGAGGGTCTGAGGGAGTCCCTGCGGAAGGGCAAGGGCTGTGTGGCACTGACCGGCTGCGTGGATTCGCAGAAACTGCATATGATATATGGGCTGAGCGACGGCGTGAAGGTGAAAGCCATCGTCACCTACAGCGATCTGAAGGCGCGCGAGATCTATGAGGAATACCGGTTTTATGACAGAAATGTCATGCTGTATCCGGCGAAGGATCTCATTTTCTTTCAGGCGGATATTCACGGAAACCAGCTGGTAAGAGAGCGGGTCAGGACAATGCGCCGCCTGCTGGAGCGCAAACCGCTGACGATCGTGACGACTTTCGCAGCGCTGATGTCGCCGCTTGTTCTGTGGGACAGGGATACGGACGTGATCGACATCGCACGCGGCGGGACGCTGGATGAGCGGGCCATAGCGGAAAAGCTGGTGACCTTCGGCTATGAAAAATGTTATCAGGTGGAGAATCCCGGGCAGTTTTCCATTAGGGGCGGCATCATTGACATCTTTGATCTCACGGAAGAAAATCCTTACCGTATTGAACTGTGGGGAGATGAGGTGGAGTCGATCCGGAGCTTCGATGTGTTGAGCCAGAGGTCGATCGAGAAGCTGGAGAGCGTCTCGGTGTTTCCGGCGACAGAGTTTGTCCTCGATGATGACAGGATTCGCGCCGGGCTGAAAAAGCTGGAGGCGGAGGCTGTAAAGCAGGAGAAAAAATTCAGGGATGCAATGAAGACGGAGGAAGCACACCGGATTGCTACGCAGGTGAACGAGCTGAAGGAACAGCTGGCTGAGTTGAAGAGCAAGGTGAATCTGGAGGGCTATATCCGCTATTTTTACGAGGAGACGGTGACGCTTCCGGAGCTTCTGGCACATATGTCAGAGCCGGTCTTTTTTATGGATGAGCCTGCCCGTATCAAGGAGCAGGCAGACGCGGTGGAACTGGAATTCCGTGAGAGCATGGCGCAGAGGGTGGAAAAGGGTTATATCCTTCCCGGGCAGATGGACATTCTCTACAGCGGGGAAGAGGTAGCGGCGAGACTTCAGCGCGGAAATGTTGTCACGATTGCGACGATGGAGGGAAAGACCGGATATTTCAGACCGGAGCGCCGGATTGACATTGCCTCCAGAAGCATCGCGCCCTATAATAACAGCTTTGAGGCGCTCGTCAAGGATCTGAAGCAGTTTCGGAGGAATAAGTACCGCGTGCTGCTGCTTTCCGGTTCACGAACCAGAGCGAAGCGGCTCGCGGAGGATCTGCGCGATCAGGACATTTCGGCGGTGTATACGGAGGATCCCTTCAGGGAGGTGCAGCCGGGCGAGGTCTTGACCTATTACGGTCATGTGGCGAAGGGCTTTGAATATCCCATGATACGCTTCGTCGTCCTCTCAGAGACGGATATTTTCGGCGCGGAGAAGAAAAAGAAGGCGAAGAAGAAGCTCTATCAGGGACAGAAGATCAAGGACTTTAATGAGCTGAAGGTCGGGGATTATGTGGTTCATGAGAGTCATGGACTCGGAATCTACAAGGGCATTGAAAAGGTGGAAATGGAAGGCGTCGTCAAGGATTACATCAAGATCGAGTACCGTGACGGCGGCAACCTGTATGTCCTTGCGACCGGACTGGATGTCATTCAGAAATATGCTTCCGCTGAGGCGAAGACCCCAAAGCTGAACAAGCTGGGCTCGAAGGAATGGGAAAAGACGAAGACGAAGGTGCGCGGGGCGGTCAACGAGGTCGCAAAGGATCTTGTCGAGCTTTACGCGGCGCGTCAGGCGACGGAGGGCTATCGCTTTGGCAAGGATACGGTCTGGCAGAGAGAGTTTGAGGAGATGTTTCCCTTTGAGGAGACGGATGATCAGCTGAATGCCATCGCGGACACAAAGGCGGACATGGAGAGCAGCAGGATCATGGATCGTCTTATCTGCGGCGATGTCGGCTACGGAAAGACAGAAATTGCCATCCGTGCTGCCTTCAAGGCAGTGCAGGAAGGAAAACAGGTTGTATATCTTGTGCCGACGACGATCCTTGCACAGCAGCATTATAACACATTTGTTCAGAGGATGAAGGATTTCCCGGTCAGGGTGGAGCTGATGAGCCGTTTCAGGACGACGTCGGAGGTAAAGAAGACGGTTACCGATCTGCAGAAGGGCATGGTCGATATTGTGATCGGGACGCACCGCGTACTGTCGCAGGATGTGAAATTCAAGGATCTCGGGCTTCTCATTATCGATGAGGAGCAGCGCTTCGGTGTGGCACACAAGGAGAAGATCAAGAAACTGAAGGAAAATGTGGATGTGCTCACGCTGACAGCGACGCCGATCCCGAGAACACTTCATATGAGTCTGATCGGTATCCGCGATATGAGTGTCCTCGAGGAAGCGCCGGAGGACAGACTGCCGATCCAGACCTTTGTCTGTGAATATAATGAGGAGCTGGTGCGGGAGGCAATCTCCCGTGAGCTGGCGAGGGACGGGCAGGTTTATTATGTCTATAACCGTGTCAACAATATTGCGGATGTCGCGGCTCAGATTGCCAAGCTTGTGCCGGAGGCGACGGTCGCCTTTGCGCATGGGCAGATGAAGGAGCATGAGCTTGAGAAAATCATGTATGACTTTATCAACGGGGAGATTGATGTGCTGGTGTCAACGACGATTATCGAGACCGGACTGGACATTTCCAATGTAAATACCATGATCATCCACGATTCGGACAATATGGGACTTTCGCAGCTCTATCAGCTGCGCGGACGTGTCGGGCGTTCCAACAGGACGGCATACGCTTTTCTAATGTACAGGCGTGATAAGATGCTAAAGGAAGTGGCGGAAAAACGTCTGGAGGCCATCAGGGAGTTCACAGAGTTGGGAAGCGGATTTAAAATTGCCATGCGCGATCTGGAAATCCGCGGCGCTGGTAATCTTCTCGGTGTCAGACAGCACGGGCATATGGAGGCTGTGGGCTACGACATGTACTGCAAGATGCTGAACGAGGAGGTGCAGAAGCTGAAGGGCGGCAAGGTTATCGAGGACTTTTCCACACTTGTTGATCTGGATGTGGATGCGTTTATTCCGCCCACCTACATTGTCAATGAAGTGCAGAAGCTGGATATTTATAAGAGGATCGCGGCGATTGAGAATATCCGCGAGCGCGACGATATGAAGGACGAACTGCTGGATCGGTTTGGAGAGATTCCGAAGTCTGCGGACAATCTGCTGCGGATTGCACTGATCCGCGTGGCGGCACATAAGCTGTACCTGACGGAGATCAAGGGCAAGAATGAGAGAATTGTATTCACATTCCGCCCGGATGCCGCCGTAAATCCGCAGAAGATTCCGGAAATCCTCACACTGTACGGAAAGGATCTGAGCTTTACCGCTTACGGGATTCCGTCATTTACCTACAAATATAAGAAAACAGGACTGGCGGAGACCGATGCCGAGCTTCTTATGAACAAGACGGAGGAGCTGTTGGAGAAAATGCAGCCGCTGTTGGAGGAAACGGCTCAGTGACAGCGATCCTGATACTCGGACGGAGACATGCCCACCAGCTTTTTGAAGGTGCCGCTGAAATAGGTGACGTCGCGGTAGCCGACCATCTCGGCGACCTCATACACCTTGTAGCGGCAGTCCTGCAAGAGCCGCATTGCCATGTGGATGCGGTACTGGGTCAGGTAGTTGATAATCGTGTAGCTGGTTTCTTTTTTGAAAACATGGCTTAAATGGCTTTCACTCACGCCGAGGTAATTGGCGATGGGAGTAATGCTGATATCATTGTCCTTGTAGTGCTCTGCGATATAGTTGAGCGCTTCAAGGACATATTTGCTTTTATCCCCCTTTGTGAGAGGCAGCATGTCCTGCGGTGTGAGCGCCTGCTGCGCAACATCCTGCTCCTGAATCCGGTTGATGGCTGCCATCAGCTCCTGATCCCGGAAGGGCTTCAGCAGATAATCGATCGCACCGAGCTGCAGCGCACCCCGGACATATTCAAAGTCGTTGTATGCCGTAAGGAAAATGACGTGGGCGCGGCAGCCGCGGGCACGCAGCTCCGTCACCATCTGAATGCCGTCCATGTGGGGCATTCGTACATCTGTGACAATGAGATTTGGGGCATACCGCTCCACCGCGGTCAGTCCTTCTTCACCGTTGGAGGCTTCCCCGACGATCACACAGCCCATGGAGGCCCAGTCAACGCCAAGGACGATTCCTTTTCTCACGACAGTTTCGTCGTCAATCACTAATACTTTAAGCATGGGGAGCCTCCTCCTTCTTGTAGGGCAGCCGCACACAGAGTATGCTTCCCTGTCCTGGCCTGGATGTCGCGGACAGACCATAGCCGTCACCGAAATATAAGCGCAGGATGCGGTTTACATTGTTTAAGCCGAGATGCCCTCCGATAATGCAGGCATCCGGGCTGTTAAGACAGTTCAGAATTTCCGGCGGCAGTCCGCAGCCGTTGTCCGAGACATAGATCAGCAGGTCATGACCCTTTTTCTCGGCATAGAGCTTGATATAGCCGTCCGCGCTGTCGCGCACACCGTGAATAATGGCGTTCTCGACCAGGGGCTGAAGTACAAGCTTCGGCACAATACAGTGCTGAAACTGCTCGGGAATGTCGATTTCGCAGGTAAAGCTGTCCTCAAAGCGCAGGGACTGGATGTCGATATAGCGTTCCAGAAGATTCAGTTCCTGCTCCAGTGTATACAGCTCGCTGCCGGAAATGCTCGTGCGCAGGATGGCAGCGAGGTCGGTGGCAAGCATGGCAACCTTCGGGACGTGGCTGGCAACCGCCATCCATTTCATAGAGTCCAGCGTGTTATATAAGAAGTGCGGATTCAGCTGTGCCTGCATCATGCGCAGCTGGGTCTCGTTTAATTCCTTCTGGCGCTGCACGGAGCGCTCGAGATTCAGACGGTATTCCTGTGTCATCCGGTTAAAGCTCTCGGAGAGACGTCCAAGCTCATCCTCACGGTCGTTTCTCAGACAGACATCAAGCTGCCCTGCCTGAACAAGCTGCATGGCGCGGTCCAGCTCGTTTACCGGCTGCGACAGGTGGCGGCTCAGATGCCATGAGCATATCAGGCAGAGAATCAGGCAGAGGATGCCGGTCAGGAACGAGAGAACATAAATAGTCCGCATGACCGATGTGCTGAACCGTACCGGCTGCTGCAGAACCAGATAAAAGCCGGTGCTGGAATGCTGCCGGATGTAAAAATGGTATTCTCCCTCGGCAACGGACAGCTCTTCTCCGCTCAGAAGCTGGGAGCGCAGACGCGTCACCAGATCAGAGGTCTGGGCGGGCTGTGTATGGTAAATGGTCTGCCAGAGGGAATCCAGAAGCAGAACATTGGTGGTCGGACTGTACAGACCTGAAAACAGGCGGCTGAAACTATCCGATTCCAGAGTGATTACAATATATCCCAGAACTATGCCGTCATGACTGCGGACTGACTGCGCGGCAACCAGCGGGAAACCCTCCTCCGTGGAACGGAGGACAAGGGAATCCGTCAGGGATGCGGCATAGAGAATGCCCCAGTCGGTCGGCCATTTCTGTGCGGAAAGGTCGGAGCCGGAAGCGGAGAGCTGTGGGCCGGCAGTGCTGTCGGTGGTATAGAGACAGATGCCCTCGCTGTCGAAGAGATGCAGGCGGGCATAGTCCAGAAGAGGGATGCCTGCCTGATGGAGCAGCTGGTACATGACCCGTGAGGAGCCGTCACCCTGACGGAGTGTGCTTTTGACGGAGGTGCTGTCTGCAAGGGCTTCGACGACAGAGCAGAGTGTGCTGTCCAAGTCACCGAGAGCCTCCTCCATCTGTGCGAGCTGTTGCGTCGCCTCCTGCTGCAGACCGGTCTCACTCCGTATGCGCAGAAGCTGGACGAGCTCCACGTTGCAGACGATCAGCGGCAGCAATGTGACGATCAATACCGTTGCAAAGATACGGTTGCCAAAGGAACGCCTGATCCAACCTTTCATGGTGACACCTCCTCGAGCAGCTGATGCCAGAGCGTCAGAATGTGCTGCTGATCCGCGGCGGACTCTTCTATATCATAAGGAAAGAGCAGCAGCCCGGGAAGCGTCTCCGGGATGGGAACCGCCGGATCTGCAGAACGCCTGCTGTTAAACTCGGCAAGATGTGACTGCACATTGCCGCTTAGAACAAAGTCGATAAACTGTGCCCCGTTTTCCGCGTGTGGTGCATAGGTACAGATGCCAAGTCCATCCGGTACAACACTGGTGCCCTCCGCAGGGTAGACAATGCCAATATCGTAACCGTTGTCTACTGCCTTCAGTGCTGCCTCTTCGGTGGTGATGCCTATGTAGCAGTTGCCGGCCGCAACCTCGGAGATGACGGCAGAATCATCGGGAAGCAGGGTATCGTTCAGATTGGCAAGAAAACGCTGCATCAGTTCTTCCTCATGTTCTCCCGGCGTAAGCTGCAGCAGGGTCGCCAGTGCGGTATAGCCCGTCCCAGAGGTCTCGGGATCGGTATATGCAATTTTTCCTTTCCATGCCGGGAGAAAAAGACTTTCCCAACCGGAGGGAAGGTTTCTCCGGACAAGAACCGGATTATAGATCAGGACAAGCGGGTGGAGAGAGCAGGAATAGACAGCTTCCGCCTGAAAGAGATCGCTGTTGGCGGTCAGACTGTCTATGCCGCCACCGAAAAAGACATCGCACGTCGTCCCGGAATCTTCCAGACGTATGCGGCTGAGCAGCTCCAGTGTATTCCCGTTTTCCACCTGTACCCAGATGCCGGTGCGTTCCTCAAATTCCCTGACCAGAGGAAGATAAACCGATTCTTCAAGGGAAGTGTAAACGGTCAGCCGGTCGGACTGCGCAGGTGCATATTCAGAGGGAGAGTCGGACTGACTGATCCGGTGGTTGCAGAGAGCGGTGACTGCTCCGAGAACCGCCAGCAGGAGAAACGCGCAAATGATCCAGATTTTTTTGCCGGACATCATGTAGTAACCTCCTGAAATTAATAGCTGCGGGCAGTTCCGCAGCTTCGATAATTCTATTGTTTCAGTTTAGCATAAAGAGCGGGGCATAGCAAGCACAGGGAAAAAAGACAGACGCTGCCTTGTGCACTTTCTTGTTGCTTTTAAGTAAATCCATGGAGGAGATAGACAAAACGCACATAAAAACCATACAAAACCGCACAAAAATGTGAAAAATGACAGAATTACAAATATAATTGCAGTTTTGTCCTATATCAAACGACAGACAGGAAGGGGTATAATAAACTTGCAGTTAAGATAACTGACACACAGAAAAAGGAGAGGTAAATATGAAAAAGAGTATTGCGGTATTGCTTGCATGTGCAATGACATTGTCAATGGCAGCGTGTGGTTCTGATTCCTCTGACAGCTCGAATGCTTCGTCTTCCGAGCCAAAAACAGAGAGCACAGAATCTTCGGTCAAGGATGATGACAGCACACCGGCAGGCGGCGAGGAGAAGAAGGATTATTCCGGTTATACAATCAGAATTTATTCTAACTCCAATTCTACAGAGAGAGCTACATGGCTGACAAACGAGGCAAAGGATGCTGGATTTACAATTTCCATGGACGATAACAGCGTTATCTCCGGAGACGTAGCAGCAATTCAGGCTGCAAACGAGAACAAGGACGGCGACCTGATCTTCGGTCTGAACGAGACTCGTTGGAGCCAGCTGGTAAACGGAACCTATGAGAACCTGAAGCTGGCTGACTGGACTCCCAGCTGGGCAGATCAGGTTGGTGAATACGCTTATTCCGGAAAGGCATATGGTCTGGTTATCCAGAACGTGCTGATGCTGTATCGTACGGATGATCTTGGAACAAACGGACAAGAGCTTCACTTCAAGCACTGGTCCGACCTGGTTGACTGCGGATATACATGGTATCGTCAGAATAAGGTAGGCGGAACCACGAACTCCAATATCAACTCTGCTATGCTGTATTCCTATGTTGATCCTTCTTCCGAGGCAGGCGGAATTTCCGTTGATGGCTGGAAGATGCTGTGGAAGTACTGTGCAGAAGGTAAGAGCGGCGGAGATGATTACAAGTATGGTTTCGTACCTCTGAACATGGGTTACGTTCAGGTATCTACCTTCTATTCATCCTCCCTGTACGGACAGATCGATGCAGCAGCAGAGAGCTCCGAGCATCCTCTTGTAGGTACAATGGATCCCGAGAACTGGGCACTGGTTGACATTGAAGACGGTACATATTACATCGCTGAGTACATCGGTATTCTTGACAAGGAAGGCCGTTCCGAGGAAGAGACCGAGGCTGTTAAGGCATTTGCTGAGTGGTTCGGCTCCGCAGATGTACAGGCTGCATGGGGCGAGGAGTTTGACTCCTATCCTTGTAACGAGGCAGCTGCAGCGATCCTCTATCCCGATGGCGTTCCTGGGATCTACACACTGCCCAACTTTGCACTTGCAACGGTTGAAGGCGGCGGAACCTACGCAGATTATGTTGCAGCACACTCCAGCGAGTGGACGAATATCATGACAAACCTTGGCTTCTACTGGGCTGACGACAGCTCCGCAGTAGCTGAGCCTGATTGGGATAATCTGGACTGGGCAACCCTCACACAGTCTGCATCATAAGCAGAAGTAAAGAATTCAGGTTTTAAGGACTTCAAGTGGCGAGCCGGAATATCCGGTTCGCCACACTCATATCAAACGGATAGCGTAACTATATAAGAAAAGGGGAGATTGATCATGATCCGACTCAATGATATCACAGTGAAATTTGGAGATTTCACCGCACTGCACGACATAAATGTACATGTAAAGGAAGGAGAGTTTTTCACATTCCTTGGTCCCTCCGGATGCGGAAAGACGACAACACTGCGGACGTTGACAGGTTTCATTGAGCCGGCGAACGGTACCGTTGTAGCAAACGGCAAGGACATCACACACGTCCCCATCGAGGACAGAAATATCGGAATTGTATTCCAGAGCTATGCGCTTTTCCCCACCATGACGGTGTACGACAACATTGCATTTGGCTTGAAGATCAAAAAATTTAAGAAGAAAGAAATTGACCAGAAGGTTCGTGACATTGCGAAGAAGGTGGATCTGAGTGATGAGCAGCTTGCGAAGGCTGTATCCCAGCTCTCCGGCGGACAGCAGCAGCGTGTTGCAATCGCAAGAGCACTGGTGACGGATCCCGCCATCATCTGTATGGACGAGCCGCTGAGTAATCTGGACGCAAAGCTCCGTGTCCAGCTGCGAAATGAATTGAAGAAGATGCAGCGTGACTTCGGCATCACAACAATCTATGTCACGCATGACCAGGAGGAGGCACTTACGCTTTCCGACCGTATTGCGGTATTTAACAAGGGTGTGATCGAGCAGATCGGTACGCCCAACGAGGTTTACAACCATTCAGCGACAGAATTTGTCTGCAACTTTATCGGCGACATCAATCGTCTCTCGGATGAGGTAGTTTCGGTTCTGAACAAGAACGGCGCAAAGCTGAACATCAAGGATCACAACTACATCCGTCTGGAGAGACTTCATGTAAATGTAAAACCCAAGGAGGGCGAGGTTGCCCTGAAGGGTACGGTGGAACAGAGAGAATATTATGGTCTGTATATCAAGTATTATGTAAATCTTGGCGGACAGACCGTGAAAGTAATTGAGAAGAATGATGGTGTCAATATTTACGAGGCCGGACAGTCTGTAGAGATCGTCATAAATCCCAGAGATGTTATGGCATATCCTGCAGCAGGGCAGGAGGTGACGGATGATGCAGTCCAAAAGTAAGCGCTTTACACCGGAATCCATTGTAAAAATCGTCGGACTTTTATGCTTTATCTATTTCTTCTTTGGATTTATGCTGCTGCCCTGTCTGAATACGCTGACTAGCATTTTCACGACGACAACAGCGACCGGGGAGAGAGATCCGTGGGCAGTTATCCGTTTCTTCTTTGCAGGAAATATGGGTAAATATGTCTGGAATTCCCTGAAACTGGCAATCGGTCTTGTCATAACCGTAAACATTGTCGGTGTGTCGATTGTCCTTCTGACGGAGTATTTCGACATCAAGGGAGCGAAGATCCTGCGGCTCGGCTATATGACGACCCTGATCTACAGCGGTGTTGCACTGGTGACAGGCTATCTTTTCCTGTACGACTCCAACGGTATCATTACAACCGCACTGACCAATGCATTCCCGAATTTCCCTGTGAACTGGTTCTCCGGCTTTAATGCCGTGTGGTTCACAATGACCTTCGCATGTACCAGTAACCATGCGCTTTTCCTGAGAAATGCCATCCGCGGCATCGATTACAATACGGTCGAGGCGGCGAGAAATATGGGAGCAAAGCCCTTCAAGGTACTCTGGAAGGTCGTGTTCCCGACCCTGATCCCCACGATGTTTTCCCTGACAGTCATGACCTTCATCACCGGTCTTTGCGCAATGTCGGCTCCTACGCTGCTGGGATATGATTCCATCAATCCCGAAATCGTAAGACTGGCAGGCTCCTCCGTTGCGGACGAGGCATTTCCGCAGGCGAGAGCGGCGCTCCTGTCCATTATCCTTGCAATGTTTACCATTGTTCTGCTGACGATTCTGTCCTCCTACGAGAGAAAAGGACATTACCTCTCCGTATCGAAGACAAAGGCGAAGCTCCAGAAGCAGAAGATCACGAATCCGATTGCAAATATTCTGGCGCATATTTATGCATACATTTTGTTTATCATCTATATGACGCCGGTAGTCATGATTGTCATCTTCTCCTTCCAGACCTATGGTGCAATCCGTATGAAGAAGCTTGACATTACGAAGTGGACGCTGATAAACTATTTTGGAACGCAGGATTATGAGTACCTGACCTCCCGCGGTACTTACAAGGTGAGAGAAGGCTCCATCTCGGGATTGTTTGCGAACGATGCGACGCTGGGCGGTATTAAGCTGAGCTTCCTGATGTCTGTGATTGCGGCAGCGCTTGCCTGCATTATCGTGGTCGTAGCATGTAACTATATTTTCAAGAACAAGAAGAAAAAGAGAAGTGTGGTTCTGGAGTATTGCCTGCTGTTCCCCTGGCTGCTGCCGACCATTCTGATCTGTTATTCCTACAGAACTTACTTTAACAGTGAGTCCATCTGGTATGTCGGAAATAACAACCTGTATTTTGCCGAGAAGGTAAGGATACTGATCATTCTGGCTTACACGGTTGTAAAGCTGCCGTTCTCACTGCGTATGATTAAGGCGTCCTTCTACGCGATCGATGAGGAGCTGGAGGATGCGGCGAAGAATCTGGGAGCGAGCGGGCTGTATACCTTCCTGAGAGTAAAACTCCCGATCATCCTTCCGAGTGTTCTCGCGGTATTTGCACTGAATTTTAACGGTCTGTTTACTGAGTATGATATGTCAGCAACCTTTGCAAGCTCCTATGGAACCTCTTATGCAATGGTCATCCAGAGTATGTGTGCAGAGGAAGGCATGTACGGATATAATGTCAACGCATCCGGCAGACGATGTGCGTCCACGGTATTCATTATGCTGGTATCCGGTGTGATCCTTTACCTCGTCTATGGTGTCGGAGGGCGCGATCTCGGAGAACGGCTGGAAGCAAAGGAAAAAAGGAGAAAGCTGTTCCGTAAGCTTACGGGGCGCGCCAAGAAGAAAGTATGATAAAAAATGTGGTTTTTGACATGGGGCAGGTTCTCATCCATTTCTGCCCGGAATTATATATCGAGAGACTTGGTGTGAACGAAGAGGACAGCAAGCTTCTGCTCCGTGAGGTATTCCGCAGGGTGGAATGGGTGCAGCTTGACCACGGAACCATTTCTGAGGAGGACGCTGTAACATCCATCAACAAGCGTGTGCCGGAGCGCCTGCACAGGCAGGTGGAGGAGCTGGTATTCCGCTGGTGGGCAAGACCTATGGTGCCGGTCACAGGCATGGAAGAGCTTCTGGCGGAACTGAAACAGGCAGGCTATAAGCTCTACCTTCTGTCAAACGCCAGTGTCCAGCAGATCAAGTATCACGACAGGGTTCCCGGAACGCAGTATCTGGACGGGCGCATTGTCTCCGCCGAGCATAAGCTGCTGAAGCCTCAGCGGGAAATCTATCAGCTCCTGCTTGATACCTACGGGTTAAGGGCTGAGGAATGCGTATTTGTTGATGATTCGCCGGCGAATGTGGAGGCGGCGTGCTGTGCAGGCATCCATGGAATTGTCTTTGATGAGGATGTGCCGCGCCTGCGCAGGGAGCTTAAGGAGCTTGGTGTTAAAGTGCGGACGGAGATGTAAGAAACGCATGTTCCCGAACATATATTTATTTTGAGAGAGTTTTATAGGACTTTAAAAATGTTACCTTCTATTCAGAACAAAACAATGATTCTGAATAGGAGGTAATTTTTATGAAGGGATATGTTACGGCAAACGGTTACATGGGATATGTGGACGGCGGATATATGTTATTTGCAAGTGAGGAGGACTATCGGGAATATATGGAAGATTGATGCTTCCTGTTAAAAAATTAATTATCGTGCGTACTCTTTTGTTTCGGCTGTCTGTATGTTATACTCATAAATATTCGAGAAAGCGTTCGCAAAAGGAGTATAATGTGCATGAAAAAAGAATTTGACCTATTATCAATGGGGGAGATCATGCTGAGACTTTCGCCGCCGGATAACGAGCGGATCACGCGGGGGTCTACCTTCAGCAAGCAGGCAGGCGGCGCAGAGCTGAATTCGGCTACCGGTGCGGCGATGCTGGGACTTCGATGCGGCATTATTTCAAAGCTGCCGGCAAATGATCTCGGAATGTATATCAAGAATAATGTCAGACTCAGCGGAGTCAGCGATGATTATCTGGTCTATGATGCCGACAGTGATGCAAGACTGGGCGTATATTACTATGAAAATGGTGCATATCCGCGCAAACCGCGCATTGTTTATGACCGTAAGAATGCTTCCATGAATAAGATTTCGGTCGAAGACTACGACGAGCGGCTCTACAGTGCGGCGAGATGCTTTCATACGAGCGGAATTACGCTGGCGCTGAGTCCGCAGGTACGCGAGACCGCTGTTGAGATGATAAAGCGTTTTAAGGCGCAGGGGACAATGATTTCCTTTGATGTGAATTTCAGGGGAAATCTCTGGACAGGGGCTGAGGCGAAGGCGTGCATTGAATCCATCCTGCCCTATGTGGACATCTTCTTCTGCTCCGAAGATACGGCGCGGCTGACCTTCCTGAAGGAGGGAGATGCGAAGGCGATTATGAAGAGCTTCACGGAGGAGTATCCGATTTCGATCGTGGCGTCCACACAGCGAATTGTTTACAGTCCGAAGCGTCATACCTTCGGCTCGATGATATACAGTGCTTCCGAAGACCGGTTTTACGAGGAAGCTCCCTATGCCGATATAGAAGTCGTCGACAGGATCGGAAGCGGTGATGCTTATATTTCGGGCGTGCTTTACGGATTGCTGGCGAATGAGGGAGATTATCAGAGGGCGCTGGAATACGGAAATGCGGTCAGCGCGCTGAAAAATACCATTCCGGGCGATCTGCTCTGCACAGATCTGAAGGAGATTGAGGGCATCATTAAGGAGCATAAGGCTACCGGAAGAATCGCGGAGATGGACAGATAGAAGCATAGATAAAGGAACAGGAGAAAGAGATATGCCGCCGAAACCAAGGTTTACAGAAAAGGAAATTGTGGATGTGGCGCTTGAACTGGTCAGTGAAAAGGGAATTGCGGCGCTGACGGCGAGAGAGCTTGGACAGTATCTGGGAAGCTCGACACGGCCGATATTCACAGTGTTCGATAATATGGAGGAAGTACAGAACTGCGTGAAGGCAGCTGCGTGGGAAAGGTTTGAGAGCTATACTGCGAAGGCAATGAGTTACACGCCGGCATTTAAACAGGTCGGGATGCAGATGGTACTTTTTGCTGTAGAGGAGCCAAAGCTGTACCAGCTTCTCTTTATGCAGGAGAACAGTGAGGTCAGAGGCTTCCGGGAACTGGTTCCCAGACTTGGCAGTACCGCCGAGGCATGTATCGGGATGATTAGGAAGGATTACGGATTGACAGAGGCGGAAGCGGATCTTCTGTTTGAAAATGTCTGGGTATATACCTATGGAATCGGCGCCCTCTGCGCGACAAGAGCCTGCAGCTTTTCAGAGGAGGAGCTTGCAAGGATGCTCAGCACAGACTTTCTGGCGATGATTACACTGATAAAATTCGGGAAAGCGGAGACGGTTGTTTCGGAGAGGACGAAGCTATGATCAGAGTGACAATCTGGAATGAATATAAGCATGAGCGTGAGTATGAAGAGGTGCGCGCAAATTATCCCGAGGGGATTCATGGCTGTATTGCGGCTTTTCTGGGGAAAGAGCAGGACATACAGGTTCGGACAGCCACCTTTGATATGCCGGAGCACGGGCTGACAGAGGAGCTGCTGACAGATACTGATGTGCTGGTTTTCTGGAGTCATGCCCTGCAGGATGAATTTTCCGATGAGGTTGCCGGGCGTGTGCAGCGGCATGTGCTGGCAGGAATGGGACTGGTCGCACTGCATTCGGCACATTTTTCCAAGGTTATGAAGCGGCTTCTGGGCACAAGCATGACGTTGAAATGGAAGCACGGAGAGGAGGAGAAGCTCTGGTGCATCATGCCTACACATCCGATCGCAGCGGGCATTCCGGAAATGATTGAGATCCCGAGGGAAGAAATGTACGGAGAGTATTTCGACATTCCGAAGCCGGATGATGTGATTTTCGCCGGATGGTTTTCCGGCGGTCAGGTCTTCCGGAGCGGCTGCACCTTTACCAGAGGTCTTGGGAAGATTTTTTATTTCCAGCCGGGACATGAGGAATATCCGGTCTACCATATGCCGGAAATTCAGACGATTATTACAAATGCCGTGAGGTTCTGCGCACCGGCGGTGAGCGGCCGGCGTTTTCTGGACTGCGCGGAAGTCAGGGACTGAGAAAGGATAACGCATCGGTGAGGGAAAATGAAAATATCAGTGTTTTATGACCACATCCTTCAGGCGGCAGAGCAGACAGGAAAGGCGCTGCCGGAGCTCCTGCATGAGACGCGGGAGGCAGGGATAGAGGCGGTGGAGATCAATATGACCTACCTGTCCGAACATGAGGAGACCTATGAGCTCTTGAAGGCGGCGGATCTGAAGGTGAGCTGTGTCTATGAATTCTATGCGATGGAAAGCAGGAACGAGACGGAGAGGGCGAGAAAGCATATTGAGACGGCACGGAAGGCGGGTGCAGGGCTGATTCTCGTCGTGCCCGGTTTTTTCACGGAGGAGACGGAGAGCTTTGGAGAGTGCGTTGGAAATCAGGAGAGAACAGACAAATTCCTGAACGGAAATGAGAAAGCCCTCCGCATGGCAGAGGGTCTGGCTGAAATCACTGCGATTGGCGCCGAAGCGGACATCAGGGTCGTGATCGAGGATTTCGATGATGTGAGATCGCCCATATCCTGCGTCAGCGGAATGAAATGGTTCCTTGAGCGCATACCAGAGCTGAAAGTCACCTTTGACACGGGAAATTTTATTACCCATCAGGAAGATATTTTCACAGCGTGGCAGGCGCTCAGGGACAGAGTGGTTCATGTCCACTGCAAGGATCGCGGAACACAGTCTGTCGCGGTCGGAGACGGTTATCTCCCGATGACAGAGATTCTGACGGATATTCTGCAATCCGGCTATCGGGGCTATTTTGCAATTGAACATTTTGATGCCCCGGAACAGGAGAATTGTATCCGCAGATCGGCAGCTAAACTACAGGAAATCTACACGGCTACACAGGCATCATCCCCTCGATGACCCAGCCCTTGTTTTCCATATGGTATTCGGTGTGACAATAGGGGCATACGCGCTGTCTCACGGCGTCAAAGCTGCCGCCGCAGCAGGTACAGCTCACGGAGGTGATTGAGAAGCCGGGAGCCTCTCTCTCGGTAAGGCTGCGGCGCAGCGATACATCGATGCAATCGCCGGATTTATAGATTTTTCCGTTGTGCTCACTGTAATTGATCCACCATGTCCGCAGTGTCACATGAAGAGTGTTGTTCTGGACATAGAGCTTTTTAATGAGGAGAGCGTTGATGTAGGTCATTTCAACGATATTGTCAAAATAAGGGTGCAGCGGTCCACAGCAGAAGGAAGCAAGGTTTGCCCTGTCATCGGAAAAAACTGCTATTCTGATCAGGGAAATGATCTGCCCTTCAAATTTCTCGTAGGAGAAATTCCGGTCATATCTGGAGAACGCGCTTGTCAGCTTGCGCTTTGAGGACAGCGCTTTCAGCGGTATATGCTTTCTGCCGTCTGTCTGAAACAATGTCAGAAGAAGAATCAGGTCGGTCACAATCAGACCGCCGAAGCCACCGGCGATCAGTGTGACAAGATAGGAGTTAAACAGTACATAGGGCAGATTATGCTCCCCTGAAAAAAACGTAATGAAAAAAGTGATGAGAAAGACAGTTGCCATGGTGGTCAGGAAGATATTCCGCGTCATGGTTTTATTTTTATGTATGGAATTACTTCTGAGGAAAAACAGGTTCGTCACTCTGGGGAACAGGTCTGTGATGCGAAAAATGGTTCCGCAGTAACGGCAGCCCTCGGTCAGAAGCGCGACAGGGCTGACAGCGCCGCAGTTCGGGCAGGTCATGGTCATGTGCGCAAGCTCGCTTTCGTTTGGCGAGTGGACGATCATCTCGTACATCACCTCTTCCACCGTGCGGTCGTAGATAACGCCCTGCGCATTTTCAAAGGCAATGCGGCGGGAGATATTCTCATAGTCCATGTTCACCGTATACCATGGGGATTTGCGGCGGACGGATGCCGTGCCGAAGCTGTCTCCCTTCACGGGTGTTACCTGGTGGCGCATTTTAAGTCCCTTGCGCTCCAGTCTTTTGCGCTGTAATTTTAGAAAATAAGAGGTGTCGCCGTCACAGCTTTCAGGGATGGAGCCGTCCCCATGCCATCTGTTCAGCTCCAGGGCGAACCGGTCGAACATTCCGCGCCCTTTATCCCATTCCGGCACATATTCACGAAAGGCGCGTCCCTGCACACAATAGCTTCTCAGATTTACAATGCCGAGGATGCAGAGCAGTATGCCGACGGCAAGAAGCGCCAGCCTTAAGGGTGCGGCAAGCGACAATGTGGCGAAGGACGCAACTAAGGCGCCTGCCGCGATCAGGCAGATTCCGACGCTCAGGTTTTTCGTATCCGGTGGTGCTGCACTTTGTGTTCTTTCCATATTTCTCCTTTGGGGACGTTTCTTTTGTCACGACGATGTGTACTTTGTCATGAGGATGTGCACTTTGTCACGTTTATTTTACATAAGAGCATTATATACTGTCGGGGAGCAGAAGTAAAGGCGATTGACAATCAGCACAATGATGGCTATAATGAATTTGGAATTTGGATTAGTCGGAGGAGAAGTATGACATATATTGAAAGGGCAATTACACCAATTTTGAAAAAAAGAGTGCAAAACAGCAAGTGCGTACTTGTTACCGGGGCAAGGCAGATCGGAAAGTCTACATTGATTAAGCATGATTTTCCAGATTATAACAGGGCAAATTTTGATGATAAATTGACGAGGTTACAGGCGCGGGAGGAGCCTAAGCTGTTTTTCCTGAACAATCCATGTCCATTATTTATTGATGAAGTACAAAAGGAAAATAATGTTTTAGAGGAGATTAAACTGCTTGTTGATGAGTCGGATGAAAGAGGCAGATTCATCTTGTCTGGTTCGCAAAAGCTTGAACTTATGAAAGGAATGAGTGAATCTCTTGCGGGGAGAGTTTCTATAACCGAACTGTCAGGACTTTCTATGAGGGAAATCCATAATGTGAAATTTAATCGGCACTTTGTTCCTACAAGCGAATATCTGCAGGAAAGAGAAAAAGAGATCAGACCTTACGATAAGTTGTGGGAAACGATACACAAAGGCTTTTATCCGGAATTATATGATGTGGAAAGAGAATGGCAGGAATACTACTCGTCGTATGTATCTACTTATCTTGAAAGAGACATTAACGAGTTAATTTCTGCGGATAGTATAACGTTTACAAAATTTCTGACGGCGGTTGCTGCAAGAACTGGAGAAATGCTCAATTATGCGAATATTGCCGGAGAAGTAGGAGTAAGCGAACTAACGGTTAAAAATTGGATTTCTATTTTGGAAAGAACAGGAATCGTATACTTGTTACAGCCATACAGTGCAAGTGCGCTCAACAGGGCAATTAAGACTCCCAAAATATACTTCAGGGATACCGGTCTGGCTTGCTATCTTACGCGTTGGCTGACAGCTGAAGCATTGAAATGTTCGGCTGTTGCCGGTAACATGTTTGAAACGTTTGTTGTATCGGAAATACTGAAATCCTATACCAACGAAGGAAAGGATTACAGGTTTCATATTTTCTATTACAGGGGGAAAGATAAAACTACCTCGGCTGAGAACGAGATAGATCTCATCGTCGAGGAGGATGGCGTATTGTACCCGGTGGAAATTAAAATGTCAGGAAATCCCAAGGCAAGTATGGGCGCGACGAATCCTGTCCTTGATAAAATAAAGGATAAATCAAGGGGAATGGGCGTAATTCTCTGTCTGATTGATAAAAAAACGTATTTGCGGGAGAATCTGATTGCTCTTCCCATCGAGTATGTATAAGGTATCGTCCCCACTTTAAGTGGGGGACGATATAAATGTGATTTTTCTTGCTTTCCGGTCTTCGGACGGTTCATTGGTGAGATGCTTCTGGATCAGCTGCGAATAAGCTGATAAGAAGTCCAGATACTCCTTATCGGAGAGCATGAGGGTTGCGGAGCCAACGGTCAGCATATCCTTCTGCGGGTCATTTTTCTCGTCAGAAAGATACACGCAAAAGTCATTGGCAAGGGAAAAAAGTGCAGTCTGAATTGTTCTGTTAACCTCTTCATTTGATTCACCTGTACCGGTGGGCGTGGCGAGGGAATAGCTTTTTTCGATAGAGCCGCGCCTTGGGGTTTCCCTTACAACTTCAATAATGCCCGCATCAAGCAAAATCTTTATATGTCTATACAGACTTGCGCGGGGGACATCTGACAGAATCTCAAGAATCTGGGATGTCGTAGCTTCCTTACTGTTAAGGATTACCTGTAAAATTCTTTGTCTGATCGGATTAAAACATACATCTGCAAGATTGTCTTTCATATCAAATTCCTCAAATAAAAATAATCAGAATCAGCTTGCTTACAAGATGGAGACCGAAGTGCCCCAGCATGGCATACTGTATTCCGTACTTTCTATAATATCGGCCAAACAGCAGCGCAAAACAACCGTTTAAAAGAAAACATCTTATCAGAATCAACGGCGTCAGCTGTCCGAACAGCATGATGGTTGCAGGCAGATGCCCTGCTGCAAAGGCAGTAGCGGCAATTATATTTGCCACAATAAAAATCCAATCCGGAAGTTCGGACTTCTCTGTCTTTCTTGCAAAGATCATGACAAGAATCCATGCGATAAGAGACATGAAAAACCATCTTAACAGAAGCTCTTCAATGACACCACCGTATGTCAGCGAGCAGAGAAAATAGGCAACGCTGATTCCCTTTTCATAGTCAGCGGCAACCTCGGGGATGAAATGACCGAACACAAAGTAGTCCGACGCAAAGAGGATGCCAAACAAAATAATGACAGGAACCGTTTTCTTAAGGAGTTCCTTTTGGAAGCGGAAGGGCTTGATCAGACCGAGCCTGTCTGCAAGCAGATAACCGGCAGCAGTTGCAAGTACAGCATACATTGCGCTCTGTATGGTTGTTATTATGTAAAAAATGGTGGGACTCTGCACTTGTTCATAGATCAATCTGGTCATCTCGTCGGTAGAGTGCTCAAGGGTATAAACGCCCGTGAAAAAACCGCCGACAATAGCGAAAGGCAGTACGCATAGGATCATCCGTCCTATTGATTTTAAAGTTTTTTTGTTCATAGTTTTCCCCATTTCTGCGCACGTTCTTTGCATATAGCGAGTTTGTGTCAAGTGCGCGCAGACACAGTCTCGTGATTGAAAATTATTTATAGTCTCAAATTTGAGATTGGTTACAAGAGTATATTAATCTCAAATTTGAGATAAGTCAATATATTTTTAGCATGATCGGCTGGTTTACAAGGGAAACGGAAGAATGAGTGAAGGGTCGGGAAGCATCCCGGCCCTTGGAATTTTCTGGAACTATACGCGAAGCTTCCAGTTTGCGGAGGCTGTCTGCAGATCGACCAGCTTCCGGTAGAAGCCATTTTTTTTGCATGAGCTCATTATGCGTGCCGCTTTCTGCGACAACACCATTGTCCAGCACAATGATCTGGTCGGATGCCTCAATCGTGCGCATGCGATGTGCGATTACCAGAACGGTTTTTCCGCAGACAAGCTTTGAAATGGCTTCCTGAATCTGCGTTTCGTTATCGACGTCAAGCGAGGCGGTGGCTTCGTCCAGAAGAATGACGGGCGCATCTTTAAGCAGGGCGCGGGCGATTGAGAGCCGCTGGCATTCTCCGCCGGAAAGAGTGGAGCCGTTTTCTCCGATCACGGTCTGGTAGCCCTGCGGCAGGGCGCTGATGAAATCATCACACATTGCGGCTTTGGCGGCAGCAATGACCTCCTCATCGCTTGCGTCCTTCCGACCGACACGGATATTTTCCATAATTGTGTTGTTGAACAATACCACATCCTGAAAGACAATCGAAAATTCCTTCATCAGTGCGACAGGATCAATGCCGGCAATATCGACGCCGCCGAGCGTGATCCTGCCGCCGGACGGATTATAAAACCTTGAGGCAAGCTTTGCAACAGTGCTTTTCCCGCCGCCGGACGGACCGACCAGGGCTGTTACCTGTCCCTGTCTGGCGGTGAAGGACACGCCGTTCAAGACGGATTTCCCTTCTTCATAGGCGAAGGAAACATTGTCAAAGGTGACATCATAGCCATTCGTATGGTATTGTGTCTGACCTGACTGCATAGGATATTCCTCGATCTCTTTCAGCATGCATATCGTTGTACACAAGCTCCATGCCCGTAAAAGCCTTATAGATGGCTATATCTCCGGTTCCGCTCTGGTTTTCCAGATGAAAGACGGAGCATTCCTTTTCCCGTATGGGCTTTTCCTGAACGGAGGAACCGTATAAGTCTACGCTTTTAAAATGGGCATCGGTCATCTGCTGTGAGGAAAGGATATTTTCTGCAATTTTATAGGGATTATCCATCTGCTGTCACCTCATTTAAAAAATCTATCCAAATAGTAAGCTGTCGGAAAACATCGGTCAAGATACATATTTGTTCAGCTGATTGAGGATGTATAAAACAGAATGTTTTCCACATAATAACTCCAAAGTAAAAAAGAGGATGGAAGTTTGCTTCCATAAATATAGAAAACAGGAGGAATCAGTTGGAAATATGAAAGCAACCGGAATTGTTCGCCGCATAGATGATCTTGGAAGAATCGTGATCCCGAAGGAGATCCGCAGAACACTGCACATCAGGGAGTCCGACCCGTTGGAGATTTATACGGACAGGGAGGGACAGGTCATCCTGAAAAAGTATTCGCCCATCGGAGAGATGACTACCTTTGCAAAGCAGTATGCGGAGAGTCTGGCACAGGTGTCCGGACATGCGGCGCTCATTGCAGACAGAGACCAGTTCATCGCGGCAGCAGGCGGCTATAAGCAGCTTGTCAATAAGGCGGTCGGAAGACAGTTGGATGAGAAGGTGAATAACCGCGAGATGGTCATGGCAGCCAGAGGGGACAGGAATTTTGTGAGCATATGTGAAGAGGGAGTGGAGGATTATCAGCACGAGGCGATTGCCCCGATTCTCTGCGAGGGTGACATCATCGGCTGTGTTGTCCTTCTCCAGAATGACAATAAGACGAAAATGGGAGAGGTGGAACAGAAGCTGCTCCAGTCTGCCGCCTCCTTTCTGGGAAGGCAGATGGAGCAGTAATTGACAAAATTTACACGACGATGCGGTTGCGGCCGGTATTCTTTCCGGTGTAGAGCTTTTCGTCCGCAATGCGCAGCAGCTCCTTAATATTGCTTGTACTACCGGCGGTCAGACCGAAGGTCATTGTGATCTTAACGGGCTGACCGTTATAAATGCATTCCAGCGAGCGGATGCTCTGTAAAATATCATCCAGAATGTTTTTGGACTGCTCAAGGTTCCGGTTTTCAAAAATCAGCAGAAATTCCTCGCCGCCCCATCGTGAGGCGGTGCCGTTTTCGTTCATATGCTCGCAAAGCGTCTGGGCAACCTTCTTTAATACCAAATCACCGCACTCATGTCCGTGCGTATCATTCACCTTTTTAAAGAAGTCAATATCTCCGATGGCGACGCAGAAATCCTTTCCGGAGGCAGTGGCATCCTCGACGGTCTGCCGGAGACGCAGATCTCCTGAGCGGCGGTTGCAGAGAGAGGTCAGGGCATCCTGCTCTACAAGGGTGCGAAGGGAACGCTGCATATTGAGCGCGGAGTGCGCAATCTCACCGAGCTCGTCATTCCGCTTCAACACGGAGGAACCCATGCGGGCATTCAAATTGCCGGTTGATACCTGTCCGAGGAAGGTATGGAGCTGCAAAAGGTCAGAGACGGTATGCTTTGTGTAAAGGGAAGTAATAATAAAAACAAGGACAAGCAGAATAATATCAGCGATCATAAGAGGAAAAACGGATGCCTGTACCGAGGCATTGACAGCCGCAGTCGGCTTTCCGACAAAGAGCATACCCACAACTGTGCCGTCAGTGTTGCGCAGCGGGGCATAATAAGAGAAATAGCCGGTGTTATAGATCATGGCTTTATTGTAAAAGTGGGCTTCACCCGTTTCCAGTACCATTTTGATGACAACATCGGGAGCGACCGAACCGATCAGACGCATATCCTGCCGGTCCGTGAGGGTAGTGAGGACTCTTGTGCTCTGATAGAACAGAGTGATGTCCATACCGGTATCCTTCTTGATCTGGTCGAGAAGGGTATGGTTGCCAGTCAGGTTTTTCTCCCCTTTGTACAGCTGATAAGGTTCATCGCCGACCAGACTGTAGTCGCCTGGATAGAGGGCATTGAACATCGTCACCAGATTACTCGAAATATTCGACAGCTCCGTTTCGACCTCGCCATACATAGCTTTTGTAAAAATATGGTTCCCAAGCAATAAAATGATGATTGCAAAAAGGAGCAGGGGGATGATGTTGATTGCCTGCAGTGCATATGCAATTTTGCCTTTTCGGCTATTTGACATAGAATCCCTCATTCCTGGAAATCGTGTTTTAAAACAGCTATTAACAGTATACTAAGTTTGGCGACGGAAAGCAAGAGCCTTTGGTTTTTTCGGCGCTTTTACTATGGTAATTGTTACTGTTCACAGTCCATATTCCGCGAAGTCAAAATTGCATGAAATGCAATTTTGCGAGACTTGCAGGCGCCAAAATGCATTGAAAATGCATTTTGTGTGCATCGCGAAGCGTGTTGCTGTGAACGGAGTGAACAGTAACTGGTAATTTCAAATTGCAGATACACTGGCAGCCAAGAAAGCTCTTGACAAGCAAAAAAGCGCAGGGATATAATGACGAAAAGAGAAAAATGCAGTGACGGAGAGAGTAGTTGTCTCAGGAACGCTTCAGCGAGCCGGTGAGGGTGCGAGACCGGTGCAAGTAGAGGGATAATGAAAATCACTTCTGAGCAGTCAGAACCAAAGGAAAGGCACAGACCGAGTACCGGTAGTCCTGAACGGCATTCCCCCGTTACGGGAAAGCGTATCACTCCGCGGCAGCGCCTGCGGAACGTATGACAGTAACAGGTGGTTTCACGAGCAGCACAGGCTTCGTCCTTTTACAGGACGGAGCCTTTTCTAATTTATAAGGAAAGGAAGAGAAAAATGTACAAGCAGGTAGACAACACACTCAATTTTGTGCAGAGAGAAAAGGCTGTGGAAAAGTTCTGGAAGGAGAATGACATCTTTAAAAAGAGCATCGACAGCCGGAAGGAGGGACCGACCTACACCTTTTATGACGGCCCGCCGACTGCAAACGGAAAGCCGCATATCGGACATGTGGAAACCCGTGTTATCAAGGATATGATTCCGAGATACCGCACCATGAAGGGCTGTATGGTTCCGAGAAAGGCTGGCTGGGATACTCACGGTCTTCCTGTTGAGATCGAGGTTGAGAAGCTGCTTGGACTGGACGGAAAGGATCAGATCGAGGCTTATGGTCTGGAGCCGTTCATCGATAAATGTAAGGAAAGCGTCTGGAAATATAAGGGAATGTGGGAGGATTTCTCCAGCACGGTCGGCTTCTGGGCTGACATGGATAACCCTTATGTCACCTATGATGACAATTTCATCGAGTCCGAGTGGTGGGCGCTGAAGACTATCTGGGACAAGGGACTGCTCTACAAGGGCTTCAAGATCGTTCCCTACTGCCCGCGCTGCGGAACACCGCTCTCCGCGCAGGAGGTTGCGCAGGGCTATAAGACCGTAAAGGAGCGCTCCGCAATCGTGCGCTTCAAGTGCGTCGGTGAGGATGCGTATTTCCTGGCATGGACGACGACACCTTGGACACTGCCGTCCAACGTTGCGCTCTGCGTGAACCCGGACGAAACCTATGTGAAGGTCAAGGCTGCCGACGGTTATACCTATTATATGGCGGAAGCGCTGCTCGACAAGGTGCTGGGCAAGCTCGCAACGGAGGATAAGCCCGCTTATGAGATCCTTGAGAGCTATAAGGGAAAGGATCTGGAATACAAGGAATATGAGCCTCTGTTTGCCTGTGCCGGGGAGGCAGCGGCAAAGCAGCATAAGAAGGCACATTTTGTAACCTGCGACAGCTATGTTACAATGTCTGACGGTACCGGCATTGTTCATATTGCTCCGGCCTTTGGTGAGGACGACTCCCGTATTGGGAAAAAATATGACCTGCCCTTCGTCCAGTTCGTGGACGGCAAGGGAGAACTGACGAAGGAGACACCCTATGCCGGACTGTTTGTCAAGAAGGCAGATCCGGAGGTATTGAAGGATCTGGAAAAGAGCGGCAACCTGTTTGACGCGCCGAAGTTCGAGCATGAATATCCGCACTGCTGGAGATGCGACACTCCGCTGATCTACTACGCGAGAGAGTCATGGTATATCAAGGAGACTGCGGTCAAGGACGACCTGATCCGCAACAACAACACCGTAAACTGGATTCCGGAATCCATCGGAACGGGACGTTTTGGAAACTGGCTGGAGAATATTCAGGACTGGGCGATCTCCCGTAACCGTTACTGGGGAACTCCCCTGAATATCTGGGAGTGCAGCTGCGGGTATCAGGAGTGCATCGGCAGCCGAGCAGAGCTTGCCGAGAAGGCAGGAAATCCGGATGCGGCGAAGGTGGAGCTGCACCGTCCTTATATCGATGAAGTGACCTATCCCTGCCCGAAGTGCGGCGGAACCATGAAGAGAGTGCCCGAGGTGCTTGACTGCTGGTTTGACTCCGGCGCGATGCCCTTTGCACAGCATCACTATCCGTTCGAGAACAAGGAGCTGTTCGAGCAGCAGTTCCCGGCACAGTTCATCTCGGAGGCCGTTGACCAGACGAGAGGCTGGTTCCACTCCCTCATGGCGGAATCCACGCTGCTGTTTAACAAGGCGCCCTACGAAAATGTCATTGTCATGGGACATGTGCAGGACGAAAACGGCCAGAAGATGAGCAAGTCAAAGGGTAATGCGGTAGATCCGTTTGAGGCGCTCGAGACCTACGGCGCAGATGCGATCAGATGGTATTTCTACACCAGCTCCGCTCCGTGGCTGCCCAAGCGATTCTCAGGCAAGATCGTGCAGGAGGGACAGAGAAAATTCATGGGTACGCTCTGGAACACCTATGCATTCTTTGTGCTGTACGCGAATATTGATAATTTTGACGCAACGAAATATACATTGGAATATGATAAGTTGCCTGTCATGGATAAATGGCTCCTGTCCAGACTGAACACGACAGTCGGCATGGTGGACGAGAACCTTGACAAGTACCGCATCCCCGAGGCGGCAAAGGCGCTTGAGGACTTCGTGGATGAGATGAGCAACTGGTATGTGCGCCGCAGCCGTGAGCGCTTCTGGGCGAAGGGCATGGAGCAGGATAAGATCAACGCTTATATGACGCTTTACACCGCACTTGTGACAATCTGCAAGGCGGCAGCGCCGATGATCCCGTTCATGACGGAGGACATCTACCAGAACCTTGTGCGCAGCATTGACGCAAACGCACCGGAGAGCATCCACCTCTGCGACTTCCCTGCCGTGGATGCGAAGTGTATCGACAAGAAGCTCGAGGAGAATATGGAGGATGTGCTGGATGCGGTTGTCATGGGGCGTGCGTGCCGTAATGACGCTGCAATCAAGAACCGTCAGCCGATCAGCAGAATGTACATCAAGGCGGACTTCAAGCTCGACAGCTTCTACACCGATATCATCAAGGATGAACTGAATGTGAAGGAGGTCGTATTTGCGGATGACGTGAGAGCGTTTACCTCATACACCTTCAAGCCGCAGCTCCGTACCGTCGGACCGAAATACGGAAAGCAGCTCGGCGGCATCCAGAAGCACCTTGCAGAACTGGACGGCAACGCAGCCATGGATGAGCTGAATGCAGACGGAAAGCTCAGCTTCGATGTGAATGGTGTCACGGTGGAGCTGACGAAGGACGATCTTTTGATCGACACAGCACAGAAGGAAGGCTATGTCACTCAGGAGGACAACAGAATGACGGTTGTTCTGGATACCAACTTGACGGAGGAGCTGATCGAGGAAGGTTTTGTCTATGAGATCATCAGCAAAATCCAGACGATGCGTAAGGATGCCGGCTTTGAGGTCATGGATCACATCCGTGTCTCACTGAACGGAAATGCGAAACTCTCCGCACTGGCAGAGAAGAACAAGGAAGCCATCTGCAGCAAAGTTTTGGCGGATGAATTGACGGAAGGACTTGACTTCTCCTGCGAAAAGGAGTGGAATGTAAATGGGGAAAAGGTTGTTATTGCTGTAGAACGGGTTACAAAATAGCATAACGTAAAGGAGACTGACATATGAAGAACGTAACACAGAAGGCAGTGGTAGAGAAGCCCGTAGCGGAGAAAACGTCAGGAAAGCAGAAGTTTGACAAAGAGCTTTTCAAGAGAAGTGTTGTTTATAATGTAAAGACTCTTTACCGCAAGGATCTGGAGGAGGCGACCGCACAGCAGGTATTTCAGGCGGTAGCCCTTGCAATCAAGGATCAGATCATGGATAACTGGATCGATACGCAGAAGGCGTATGAGAAGCAGGATCCGAAAATGGTTTATTATATGTCGATGGAGTTCCTGATGGGTCGTGCCCTCGGAAACAACATCATCAATCTTCAGGCTTCCGATGTTGTGAAGGAAGCGCTGGAGGAGCTTGGACTCGACCTGAACGTTGTGGAGGATCAGGAGCCTGACGCAGCGCTCGGAAACGGCGGCCTCGGCAGACTGGCTGCATGTTTTCTGGATTCCCTTGCGACCCTTGGCTATCCCGCCTACGGCTGCGGCATCCGCTACCGCTACGGTATGTTTAAGCAGCAGATTAAGGACGGCTATCAGGTGGAGGTTCCCGACAACTGGCTTGAGAACGGAAATCCCTTTGAGCTCCGCAGACCGGAATATGCGAAGATTGTCAAGTTCGGCGGACATGTCTCCATGTACTGTGATGAATTTGGACGCAGCCGTTTTGAACAGGAGGATTATCAGGCGGTCAGGGCAGTTCCCTTTGACTTCCCGATCGTCGGCTACGGAAATGGCATTGTAAATACCCTGCGTATCTGGGATGCTGAGCCTATAGAGGTTTTCCAGCTGGATTCCTTCGACAAGGGAGACTACCGCAAGGCGGTGGAGCAGGAGAACCTTGCGAGAAACATCGTGGAAGTGCTCTACCCCAATGACAACCACTATGCAGGTAAGGAGCTGCGCCTGAAGCAGCAGTATTTCTTCATCTCCGCATCCGTGCAGGAGGCGGTGGAGAAGTTCATGCGCAAACATGAAGATATTCACCAGTTCCCTGAGAAGGTAACCTTCCAGCTGAACGATACGCATCCCACGGTGGCAATCCCCGAGCTGATGCGTGTCCTGATGGACGATTACAATCTCGGCTGGGATGAGGCATGGGACATTACGACGAGAACCTGTGCGTACACGAACCATACAATTATGTCCGAGGCACTGGAAAAGTGGCCGATTGATCTGTTCCAGAGACTTCTGCCCAGAATTTACCAGATCGTCGAGGAGATCAACCGCCGTTTTGTACAGCAGATTGAGGCGAGATATTCCAACGTATTCGGCGTTGACGTACAGGAGAAGATCCGCAAGATGGCGATCCTGTATGATGGACAGGTGAAGATGGCTCACATGGCGATCGTTGCCGGCTACTCTGTCAACGGCGTTGCCAGACTGCACACCGAGATCTTAAAGAAGCAGGAGCTGAAGGATTTCTACGAGATGTTCCCGGAGCGCTTCAACAACAAGACAAACGGTATTACCCAGAGAAGATTCCTGCTGCACGGCAATCCGCTGCTGGCTGAATGGGTGACCTCCAAGGCTGGGGACGGCTGGATCACGGATCTGCCCCAGATCGCAAAGCTGAAGGAGCTTGCAGGTAACGCAAAGGCGCAGAAGGAATTTATGGAGATCAAGTATCAGAACAAGCTGCGTCTGGCGAAGTACATTGAGGAGCACAACGGTGTCATTGTTGACCCGAAGTCCATCTTCGACGTACAGGTAAAGCGTCTGCATGAATATAAGAGACAGCTGTTGAACATCCTGCATGTTATGTACCTTTACAACCAGCTGAAGGCGAAGCCGGATATGGACTTCTACCCGAGAACCTTTATCTTCGGCGCGAAGGCTGCGGCAGGCTACCGGAATGCAAAGCTGACAATCAAGCTGATTAACTCCGTGGCGGATGTAATCAACAACGACACATCCATCGGCGGAAAGCTTAAGGTTGTATTTATTGAGAACTACAATGTGTCCAACGCGGAGATCATCTTTGCGGCAGCAGATGTCTCAGAGCAGATTTCTACCGCCAGCAAGGAGGCGTCTGGAACCGGTAACATGAAGTTTATGCTCAACGGTGCGCTGACGCTGGGAACCATGGACGGAGCCAACGTGGAGATTGTCGAGGAGGTCGGCGCGGAGAATGCGTTTATCTTCGGACTTTCCTCGGATGAGGTCATCCACTATGAGAACTACGGCGGTTATAACCCCATGGAGATCTACAATCACGATGCGGATATCCACAAGGTTCTGGATCAGCTGATCGACGGAAGCTACAGCGCGGACAAGGAGCTTTTCCGCCCGCTGTACAACTCTCTGCTGAATACACTCAGTACCTCAAAGGCAGACACCTACTTCATCCTCAAGGACTTCAAGTCCTATGCCGAGGCACAGAAGAAGGTCGAGGCGGCTTACCGCAACACGGAGGGCTGGGCAAAGAGTGCAATCCTGAACGTGGCATGCTCCGGCAAGTTCACTTCCGACAGAACCATCCAGCAGTATGTGGATGAGATCTGGCATCTTGACAAGGTGACTCTGTAAAGGTAATTATTTGGTATAACAGAAGCAACAAGTGGAGGAAAGATTGATGATAGAATTATTACAGGGCGGAGCGTTTCTGGTCGGCGGCGAGGAGATCATTCCCGACGGGCCGGAGGCGGCTGCCGCCATACGGAGTAAGGCAGGAGTAACCATTACGAAAGAGGATGCGGCAAAGAAAACGATTGCATATGGCATTCTTGAGAGCCATAATACCTCCGGAAACATGGAAAAACTCAAGGTTCGCTTTGACAAGCTTACCAGCCATGACATTACGTTCGTAGGGATCATCCAGACGGCGCGAGCATCCGGACTGCAGAAGTTCCCGATGCCTTATGTCCTTACGAACTGCCACAACTCCCTGTGTGCGGTCGGCGGCACAATCAACGAAGATGACCATATGTTTGGACTGACCTGCGCAAAGAAGTATGGCGGAGTCTATGTTCCGCCTCATCAGGCTGTCATCCATCAGTTTGCGAGAGAAATGCTTGCGACAGGCGGCGGCATGATTCTGGGTTCGGACTCCCATACAAGATACGGCGCGCTGGGAACCATGGCGGTCGGCGAGGGAGGCCCTGAGCTTGTAAAGCAGCTGCTGAACCAGACCTATGACATTAATATGCCGGGAGTTGTCGGCGTTTATCTGACAGGCTCACCGGTCAAGGGCGTTGGACCTCAGGACGTTGCGCTGGCGATTATCGGCGCAGTCTTTAAGAATGGTTATGTAAAGAATAAGGTGATGGAGTTCGTCGGTCCCGGCGTTGCATCCCTGAGTGCAGATTTCCGTATCGGCATCGATGTTATGACGACGGAGACAACCTGCCTGTCCTCTATCTGGAAGACGGATGAGGAGATCAGGGAATTCTATGAAATTCATGGACGGGCTGAGGATTACAGGGAATTAAATCCCGGAAGGATCGCTTATTATGACGGAATGATCAAGGTCGATCTGTCCAAAATCCGCCCGATGATTGCTATGCCCTTCCATCCCAGCAATACCTATACGATTGAGGAACTGAATGCGAACCTCATGGATATTCTGGATGAGACGGAGAAGCGCGCGCAGGTAAGCCTTGACGGCGCTGTGGAATATCACCTGAAGGACAAGGTAAAGAACGGAAAGTTCATGGTGGATCAGGGAATCATCGCAGGCTGTGCGGGCGGCGGCTTCGAGAATATCTGTGCGGCGGCTGACATACTCAAGGGAAGCTATATCGGCGCTGACGGCTTTACGCTGAGCGTATACCCAGCGTCCATGCCGGTTTATATGGAACTGATCAGAAACGGCTGTGCAGCTACGATTTTAGAGACGGGCGCGGTTATGAAGACGGCATTTTGCGGTCCCTGCTTCGGTGCGGGAGACACCCCGGCAAACAATGCCTTCAGCATCCGCCACTCCACAAGAAACTTCCCGAACAGAGAGGGAAGCAAGCTCCAGAACGGTCAGATTTCGTCGGTTGCGCTGATGGATGCGAGATCTATCGCAGCCACCGCGGCGAACAAGGGCGTACTGACACCGGCGACGGACTTCGACGGAGAGCTTGGAAAATACAAGTATCATTTTGACAGCAATATTTACGCGAACCGCGTGTTTGATTCTCACGGCGTTGCCGATCCCGATGTGGAGATTCAGTTTGGCCCCAACATCAAAGACTGGCCTGCAATGGGTGCGCTTCCGGAAAATCTCGTACTGCAGGTTGTCAGCGAGATCCATGATCCCGTGACGACAACGGACGAGCTGATCCCCTCCGGTGAGACATCCTCCTATCGCTCCAACCCGCTCGGACTCGCTGAGTTTACGCTCAGCCGTAAGGATCCTGAGTATGTCGGACGCGCGAAGGTGATGCGAGGTCTTGAGGAAGAGCGCAGCAAGGGCGGACATCCCTGCCATGTGATGCCGGAAATTAAGAAGGTAATGGCGCCGATCAAGGAGAAATTTCCGGAGGTCAGCCATGTGAATACAGGCTTCGGCTCTACGATCTTTGCGGTGAAGCCGGGCGACGGTTCCGCGAGAGAGCAGGCGGCATCCTGCCAGAAGGTTCTGGGCGGCTGGGCGAACATTGCAAACGAGTACGCGACAAAGCGTTACCGCTCGAATCTGATTAACTGGGGTATGCTTCCTTTCCTGATCAAGGAGGGCGAGCTTCCGTTTAAGAATCTTGATTATCTCTTCATACCTGACATTAAGAAGGCTGTGGAGGAGAAGACGGACGAGATTACTGCATATGTGGTCAGAGACGGCGGCTTACAGGAATTCAGCCTGAGCCTCGGCGAGCTGACCGATGAAGAGAGACAGATTATTCTCAAGGGTTGTCTCATCAATTATAACAGAGTATAGGGGGATAACATTTATGGAATTTAACAAGACTGTCTCAAATCCCATGCTGGTAGGCTGTATTGAGCTTGTGAAAGCGGAAGATACTCCGGAGCACCGCAATATGTTCGTGGCAGAGCTTTTGAAGGCATCCTTTCAGGCACCCGCAGTCATCGACCCGGAGCCGGTTGCGGATGCAGAGGGAAAGCTGACGATCACGCCGGGGGGGAAGGTACAGTTCCCGATGCTGTCCACGCCCGACGGAAGAAAGTTTTTCATGGGCTTTACAGATCCGGTGGAGTATAAGAAATGGGCTGCCACAAGCAAGGATCTTCCGTTCTTCTCATTGAAGTTTGATGATTATGCCAACATGATTTTCCGCAAGGATGCGCAGGGCAATGAATGCCCGGCACTCGGATTTGTCATTAATCCGATGGGAGCGAATGTTGTCGTGCCGAAGGAAATGATCGCGGGCATTATGGCGACAAGGATTGCCCAGGCGAAGCAGATGGCTGCAAAGCGCGCCTCCCAGCATAAGCCGACCGTTGTTCCGGCGCCGCCGACGGAGACAAAATAGCAACACAGAGCTAAAGTAAAAACAAAATGTGACGATATATTCTGTACAGGGAAGCGGTTTGGCCGACTGCTACCGAGTACAGAGTAGACCACGGATGGTGTTTGTGCGAAGAAAGGGATTTTTTCGCCGGACGCCATCTTTTTTTCCGAAAAGCTGACGAGCAGCGGAAGTGGAGGGAATTGAAGGAGAGATAGATTGAGAATTGATTCCAGTGCAGTAGGAATGGAATCCGCCAGAAGCTACAGAGCTTCCGGTACAACCGTCAGAAGATTTATGATAAGAGATTATCAGCAGGATCTGACGCAGGGAAAGGATACCCTGAACGCAGGTATAGAGAGCAATGCACAGAACGCCGGGGATACCGTGGGAAAAGAGGCAGGAAAGAAAGTTACCACACTTCAGGATTGGCAGACAAGATTTCAGGCATCTGCCTCGAACCTGTCCATAAGGAGCTCCGTCAGCCAGACCTTTGAGGACATCAGACAGCAGACCATCCGCTACATCTTTGATCTGCTCTTTCCGGCGAGAAGGAACCGCTGGGATTCGTGGCTGGAGGAGAACGGCATACAGACAGGTGCACAGAATACCGAAAGCCAGAATTCGGTGACAAACGCCGGTGGAGAGTCGCAGGAAATGTACTATGATGGAAACGGACTCCTGAATTTACAGCCCCGCGAACTGAGACTGAACGTAAAGGTACTGGATTACTGTCAGGAGACCTACTTTACGGAGAGAGAAGATGTTGCTTTCTCCACGGTGGGAAAGGTTCGCACCTCAGACGGCAGGGAGATCGACTTTAATGTCAATATCGGTATGAGCAGACAGTTTGAGGAATACTACAGGGAGGACTTGCAGCTTGCCAGCTTTACCATGTGCGATCCGCTTGTGATCAATCTGGATACGGATGTGGCGCAGCTGGAGGATCAGATCTTTTATTTTGACATAGACGGCGACGGAGAGCTTGACGAGGTGTCGCAGCTGGGAGCAGGCAGCGGTTATCTCGCGCTCGACAAGAACGGAGACGGTGTCATCAACGACGGAAACGAGCTCTTCGGAACTGCGAGCGGCAACGGCTTTGCCGATCTTGCAAAATATGATCAGGACGGCAACGGCTGGATCGACGAGAACGATGAGATCTGGAGCAAGCTCAAGATTTGGTCGAAGGACGAAAACGGCAAGGATGTGCTCTATACGCTTGCGGAGAAAGGAGTCGGGGCGATCTGCCTGAAAAATGCTTCCACCGACTTCACCCAGAGAGGGCAGGACGGCAGGACGCTCGGCGCAGTCCGTAACACAGGCGTGTTTCTCTATGAGAACGGAAATGTCGGGACGGTTCAGCATGTAGATGTTGCAAAATACTATAAAGAAGCGTAGACTACAGGGAGGCGAAAAACCTCCCTGTTTTTTATGGGAAAAGGCGGTTATCTGGAAGGGATTGAATGTTATGGCATCATTCAGGAAATTATATGATAAAGACAAAATAGATTTCAGCAACCTGCTTTACCCGAACCGTGCAATGTTCCTGCTGCTTGTTCCGATTGTTGTAGAGCAGCTTCTGAATTCTTTTATGGGTATGGCGGACACGATGATGGTGAGCAATGTCGGCAGTGAGGCAATCTCTGCGGTGTCGCTTGTGGATTCGATCAACAATCTGGTCATCCAGATGTTTGCGGCGATGGCGTCCGGCGCGGCGATCATCTGCTCACAGTATATCGGTCACAAGGACAGAGAAGGAAGCAACAGGGCGGCAAGGCAGGTGCTCCTGACGGTGCTGGTGATTTCGCTATCGATGACACTGCTCGGTCTGCTGCTCCGCAAACCACTTCTGCGGCTGATCTTCGGGCAGATTGATCCCGGCGTCATGGATAAGGCGATGAGCTATTTTCTCGTGACGATCTTATCATACCCGTTTCTGGCGCTTTTTAACGCGGGAGCCGCGTTTTTCCGTGCCGGCGGCAATTCTCGCTTCCCGATGATCGTTTCCGTCATTTCTAATCTTTTAAATATCGGCGGAAATGCAATCCTCATTTTCGGACTGGATATGGGCGTGACGGGCGCTGCATTATCAACACTTTTTTCAAGAATTTTCTGCGCGATCGTGGTGCTGTTCTCGCTGCGCAGGGACGGACAGCCGATTGTTGTGCGCGACTATTTCAGAATCCGCCCGGATATGCCGCTCATTGTGAAGATTCTGGCAATCGGCATTCCGTCAGGCATAGAGAACGGTATGTTCCAGTTCGGCAAGCTGGCGATCCAGTCTACAGTGTCGGCGATGGGAACGACGGCGATCGCGGCACAGGCGATGGCGAATATTCTGGAGATGGTGAACGGTATTTTCGGCGTCGGTGTCGGCATCGGTCTGATGACGATGGTAGGGCAGGCGCTGGGCGCGGGCAGGAAGGAAGAGGCGAGATATTATATTGTAAAATGTACAAAAATTGGTCTGGTCGGCATTCTGGTATCCTGTCTGGCAGTTTTCGGACTGGCGGGACCTGTGACAAGGCTTGCCGGAATGGAGCCGGAGAGTGCAAGGCTCTGCATAGAGATGGTTACAGCGATCACGATCGCAAAACCGCTCTTCTGGGCGTTTTCCTTCATACCCGGCTACGGCATGCGCGCAGCAGGAGACGTAAAATTTTCGATGATTACCTCTACACTCACCATGTGGTGTCTGCGGGTCGTGCTGTGCATTTTCCTTGTAAAAGCGTACAACATGGGACCGATGGCGGTGTGGTACGGCATGTTTGCGGACTGGGGAGTGAGAGGAATCGTGTTCACGCTGCGTTTCCGCGGAGACCGTTGGCTGCAAAAGCGTGTTATTTGACATTACTTGGGTGCCGTGTGGCTGTATAAATCCCTACGATTCGGGAAAAATGTTTGTGAAGAAAAAATCTTACAACGTATTTTTCACCGGAAAAGGAAGGTAGACAGCCATGAGAAGAAATAGAAAGAACAGTGCAAAGAAAGAGAGAATCATTATGCTTGCCTCATCGGCTTTTGTGCTTACGGCACTGACCATGACAGGCATCTATATGCAGGCGAGGGACGAGCAGTCTAAGGACAACGGATATACGCTGGATTTTACAGCGCTGGAAAACAACACGGAGAATAAGTCACAGGAAATCGCGCAGAACAATCTGCCGAATAATACCGGAAATACGGTTCCGCTGGAGAATGCCATCGATGTGCCAGAGGATGATCTCGACTATATGCCTATGGAGGCAGGCTCCGGCAATATCGAGATCCCCGGACTGACGACGATTCAGGGACAGACGGAGACGGGAACAGAGCAAAAGGAAGAGCTTCCTGTCGAAGAAGCGCCGCAGGCACTGACAGAAACCGATGACAGCGGAAAAGAACAGCAGAAGGAAGACACAAAGAAGGTGACAGTGAGCAAGGAGCTGCATTTTGCGGAGAGCGATGGTCTCCTCCGCCCGGTCTCCGGGGAAGTGCTGATTCCGTTCAGCATGGACAGCAGCGTCTATTTCTCTACACTGGATCAGTACAAATATAATCCGGCGCTGATGCTGGATGCCGAGGAAGGAACAAGCGTTGCAGCCTGTGCCGAGGGAAAGGTCATTGATATTTTCCAGAGTGCGGAGATCGGCAATGCCGTGACGATGGACTTGGGAGACGGCTATCAGATCACCTACGGGCAGCTGCAGGAGATCAGCGTCAGCATTGACAGCTATGTGAACCCCGGCGAGCAGGTTGGAACAATTGCAGCGCCCACGAAATATTACAGCATTGAGGGTGCAAATCTCTATCTGAAACTGACCATGGATGGAACCCCGGTCAATCCTGAAATTCTGTTCCAATAGGAACGGAAAGGTACAGGCGGGAGAGTATTCAGAGAGCAGAGGAGTGACCTATGTATATTGTCGGCGGAACGATTAAGACCATGGCGGGAAAAGATATTGAGAACGGCTGCATTCACATTGCAGACGGCAAAATAGCGGAGATCGGCAGGCGGGATGAAATGGAAATTCATCCCGCCGCTTGCGAGAGAGTAATCGAGATAGAGAACGGACTGATTATGCCCGGGATTATTGAGGCGCACTGCCATATGGGCATCACGGAAGAGAAAAAGGGCATGGAGGGCGACGACTGCAATGAGACGGTGGATCCGGTCACGCCGTGGCTGAGGGCGATTGATGCCATCAATACGATGGATGCAGCCTTTGATGACGCGGTGCGCGCGGGAATTACCTCGGCAATGATCGGCCCGGGAAGCGCGAATGTCGTGGGCGGTCAGTTCGCCTTTTTAAAGACGAAGGGACGCAGAATCGATGATCTGATTGTGAAGGCGCCGGCAGCGATGAAGATTGCCTTTGGCGAGAATCCCAAGGTCAATTATTCGGGACAGGGAAAGAGCCCGTCAACGAGGATGGCGATTGCAGGGATGCTGCGCAGGGAGCTGACGAAGGCAAGGGAATATGAAAAGAAGAAGGAGAGTGCACAGGAGCAGGGTGAAGCCTTTGAGACGGATTTTGAGCTGGAGTGCTGGCTGCCCGTTCTGCGCGGGGAGATACCGTTGAAGGCGCATGCGCACCGGGTGGATGATATTTTTACAGCCATCCGCATTGCGAAGGAATTCGGACTGCACATAACACTCGACCACTGCTCGGAGGGGCATCTGATCGCAGAGGAGCTTGCAGCGGAGGGCTTTCCGGCGATCGTGGGTCCGGATCTGGCAAACCGGAGTAAGATTGAGGTGCAGAACATGGCGTTCAAGACCGTCGGCATTCTGAACCGTGCGGGAGTGAAGACAGCGATCACGACGGATCATCCGGTTTCCCTGATCGCTTCCCTGCCGCTCTGCGCCGGACTTGCGGTGAAGGCGGGGCTTCCGCTGGAGGAGGGCTACCGCGCCATCACCATCAATGCGGCGGAGATATGCGGCGTGGCGGACAGAGTCGGCAGTCTGGAGCCGGGGAAGGACGCGGACATTGCGATTTTCACAGGGAATCCGATGGAAATTTTTACCGAGACGCTTTATACTATCATTGACGGAAAAGTGGTGTATGAATGCGAGAAATAAGATTGCACATCTGCTACATTGAGGCTATAATGAGCGCAGAGGTATAACTGCTGTCTACCACAGGATTGCAGACAGAAAACAGATGTCCTCGGAGGAAGCGCTTGAAAAGATTTCGGATGATTGCTGCGCTGACTGTTCTCGCTCTCGCTGCCGGATATTCCGGCGGCTGCGCGGAGGAGACGGCAGAGGTGGAAACTACTGTGAAAAATCCATATGCGGGTGCGGTCAGCATGGAGGCGACTCCGGTTGTGGACTATGTGGTTCCGAAGCTGTCACCGAATGTCCTTGTCGACAGACAGGGCTATTCTCTCGACGGCGGAAAGGCGGCGCTGGTCAGAGGGAGAAGCCTTCCCGGAGAATTCCGGCTGGTGGATGCCGCGACGGGGGAAACAGTTCTGACAGGGTTGGTGACGGAAATCGGTTACCATGCGGAGCAGGGACTATATTCGGGCGTGGTTGATTTCAGTGATCTGGATGCCGAGGGCGACTACTATCTGGAGTGCGATATTCTGGGACGCTCCTATGACTTCACAGTGCAGAGGGAGCATTACCTGACATTGTTTACGGCGACCTATGAAAGCATGATGGAGGACTGCCAGAAGCGGACGGCAGAGATTTCCGATGTCGTTATGCTGCTTGCGACCTATGAATGGTATCCCGCACTCTTCCCGGATGCTGACAGGGATGAGGTGCCGGATGTCCTGAAGGAGATCCGGGGCTGGGTGGCATACAAGGAGGAGAATGGAGTAGAGGCGGAGGAAGAGGCACTTTATGCGGCTCTGCTGGCGAAATTCGGATACCTTTACCAGAAATTTGACCATGATTACGCGACGTCTTCCCTGAAGAGAGCATCTACCGTTTTAGGGCAGACCCAGACGACAATCAGCAGGGATGCCGACACCTTCTATGCATTGACGGAGCTTTACCGTGCGACAGGTCGCTCTACCTATCGGAACCAGATTGTCGATTACAAGAGCTTTTTTGAGGACAACAGCAGCTACCTTGAGGAGCCGTGTTATCTGTTTGGCGTTATGACCTATATGGCGACACGCCAGAAGGTCAATGTGGAACTCTGCGGAAAGTTCATGAATAAGCTGATGGAGAGGGCAGAGGAAATTTCCGGGCGGTATACAGAAATGCTTCACCCGGTGACGGCAAGGAATAATGGTTCGACAGAGTTGCTGGAACGCGCCGTTGAGGTGTCATGCGCCAACTATGTCATGAATAATTATCAATATACGGGAATAGAGGAGAATTTTCTCCATTATCTGATGGGGCAGAATCCTGATTCCATCAGCTTCTATGAAAACGGTGAGGACAGGGCACGGTATCTGCTGCTGTTGGCACAGCTTGCGGAGAACGATGCAAAAAGCGAATAGAAAGGGATACATAGTATGAAGATTATTGTTTTGGCAGGAGGAACCAGCACGGAGAGAGATGTGTCACTCAGCTCCGGCAGTATGATTTACAGGGCGTTGAAGGCGAACGGACATCAGGCGATGCTGCTCGATGTTTATCTGGGTTACGAGGGAGAGACGGAGGACATCTTTGAGAGGGATACGGACTGGGCGGCAGAGATCGGCAGCGTCAGTGAGAAGAATCCCGATCTTGCGGAAATCAAGGCGCTGCGCAAGGACGGCGGCAAGAGCTTTTTCGGCCCGAATGTGCTGAAGCTCTGCCAGATGGCGGACTGCGTATTTATGGCATTGCACGGGGCGAACGGCGAGGACGGCAAGATTCAGGCATGCTTTGAGCTGCTGGGCATTCCCTATACCGGAACGGATTTTGTCAGCTCTGCTATGGCAATGGACAAAGGAATTACAAAGGATCTGTTCAAGGCATACGGCATTTCCACGCCTGCCGGCATCCGGCTGTCGAAGGGAGAGACGGAGCAGGAGAAGATTCCCTATCCCTGTATTGTCAAGGCATGCTGTGGTGGTTCGAGCGTAGGCGTCTGCATCGCCCGGGACGAAGCGGAGTATGAAGCAGCGAAGGCAGAGGCATTCCGCTATGACAATGAAGTTGTCATTGAGCAGTATATCGAGGGGAGAGAGTTTTCCGTCGGTGTCATGGACGGCAAGGCGCTTCCGGTGATCGAAATTGCACCGAAGGTCGGCTTTTACGACTATAAGAATAAATATCAGGCGGGAAGCACGGTGGAGACCTGTCCCGCAGAGCTTTCCGAGGAAAAGACGAGGGAGCTGCAGCAGGCAGCAGAGCTGGTATTCAAGGCGCTGCGGTTAAAGAGCTATGCGAGAATGGATTTCAGAATGAACGCATGGGGAGAGATCTTCTGTCTGGAGGCAAATACGCTGCCAGGCATGACGCCGGTTTCCCTGCTGCCGCAGGAGGCGGCTGTTCTGGGTATGGATTTTGCCGCGCTCTGCGAGAAGATATTAAGTATGGCTGTCAAGGACTGAATAGTCCCGGACTGAACAGCTTTCGACTTTAAAGGAGAGGAAGCCCATGAGACTGAGTATCAATGAGATCGCTGCTTTCTGCGGAGGAAAGCTTGTACTGAAGGACGGCATGAACGCCGATACAGAGGTCAGCTCTGTTGTGATTGATTCCAGAAAGGCAGAGGCGGGCGGCGCATTTCTGGCGACGGAGGGGGAGCGCGTGGACGGGCACCGCTTTATCAGCGGGGTCTTTCAGACGGGCGCCTGTCTTGCCATAACCGGGAAAAGCCCGGAGCTTGTGGAGAAGGAGACAGGGGAGGACTGCTCCGGCTGGGGAAGCTATGTGCTGGTCGAAGATACCTTGCAGGCTCTGAAAGATATTGCGGAGGGCTATAGGAGAAAGCTTAAGATCCCTATTGTCGGCATTACAGGCAGTGTCGGGAAGACCAGTACAAAGGAGTTTATCGCCGGGGTTCTCTCGGTGAAATATCAGGTTTTAAAGACAGAGGGAAACTTTAACAATGAGATCGGCGTGCCGTTGACTTTGCTGCGCATCAGGGACGAACATCAGGCGGCGGTCGTGGAAATGGGAATCAGCGATTTCGGCGAGATGCACCGGCTTAGCAGGATGGTACGCCCGAATGTCTGTGTCATGACAAATATCGGACAATGTCATCTGGAAAATCTCGGGACACGCGACGGCATTTTGAAGGCGAAATCCGAAATCTTTGATTTTATGGCTGACGATGGCGTGATCTGCCTGAACGGAGAGGATGATAAGCTCAGCACATTGAGCGAGATCAAGGGGCATATCCCTCATTTCTTTGGGCTTGGGGGGAATGCGGCGGAGGAGGTGCGCGCCGGAGAGATCGAGAGCCATGGACTCTGGGGAAGCGATGCTGTGCTGCACTTTGAGGAGCTGGAAAGCAGCGGATGTCTTCCGGGAATAAAGGCAGCAGCGACGGCGGCAAAAGCTCTTGAGGTTCAGGTGCCGCTTCCGGGCAGGCATATGGTTCTCAACGCGGCTGCGGCTGCGTGCGTTGCGCGGCTGTTCGGTCTTTCCTATGAGGAGATCGCTGAGGGAATCGGCAGAGTGCAGCCGGTAAGCGGAAGGAATCATCTGATCCGGCTTGACCGCTATACCCTGATCGATGACTGCTATAATGCGAATCCGGCGTCCATGCGTGCGGCATTGGAGCTTCTTGCACAGGCGGATACAAAGAAGATTGCGATTCTGGGCGATATGTTTGAGCTTGGCGCCGATTCGGATGCGCTGCATGCCGGTGTGGGTGAATTTGCAGCGGCAGCAGGCATAGATGAACTGCTCTGTGTCGGTGAGAATGCGATCCATATCTATGAGGCGGCGGCAGAGCACGCGACGGGAGAGCTGCACATTGCACATTTCCCGACGACAGCTGCGCTCTTTGAGACGCTGGAACAGGAGAGGGAGGAATATGTGCCGGAGGGCAGCACGATCCTTGTAAAGGCATCGCACGGAATGGAATTTACGAAGGTGCTGGACTTCCTGAAAAATCTGTGAAGGTTATCCGGCTTTTCTGATATTACCCCTCCGCACAACACGGAAGCAGACGGCAGTGAAGAGTGGTATGAGGTATGCCGCAAGCTGTAATGTGCCGCCGACACTCACCAGCAGATTATAGATGGCGTGGTAGGTAATGGCGAGACAGAGAAGTCCGAGGAGGCATAGATTACGCAGGCGGCGGTTGTTCCATACGAATTGCAGCCAGTTTCCGTACACACTTCCACAGACGACATGCATGGCACCGGTGCCAAAGCCGCGGATCAGCAGGAAGAGGAAGCTGTCTGCTCCGTTCCGGGTGAGATAGCAAATGTTTTCAAAGGTTGCAAAGCTCGCGGCGACAATGAGCGCGGCAAGCCGGAACTGTTCGGATTTCGGTTTGAAGACATTGAGGAAGAACAGCAGCGGAAGAAGCTTCATGATTTCCTCGACTACAGGTGAAATCTGCGTTGCCGCGTTTAAGGAGTCGGCGCGATATACCTGTGCGAAAAAGGTGTTGAGGTAAGCGGAGAGCAGACAGGTTCCCATGCCGACAAGACAGAGAATCAGCGCGGGACGATATTTGCGCTCGAGAAACAACATCGCCACAATCAATGGGGCGGCGAGACAGACAAAGATATTTTCAATATAGGTCATGATTCTACCGCCTTTCTCACAGATGGTATAAAGAATAACAGGGTGGCAGATAAGAGAAAATCACACCAGAAATAGGGATTGGTCAGGGTGTCGCTTATCCAGAAGCAGGAAAAGGTCCAGAGTGCATATTCCAGGCCGGCGAAGCACAGGGCACTAATGTGAAAAGCGCGTAGTGTATGGTCTTTTTGTTGTATGGCGTAGACCAGACCGCGGACGGAATACCAAGCGATGAACATTGTAATCCCGCACATCAGGATGTTGAAGAGAATGTCTCCGTGGGTGATATACAGCAGAAACTGGGGGACACAGACCGTGGGAACCAGACAACAGAGGGGCGTATTCGACTGGAGCTCCGCAGCTGATGGGAGAGTGAGTTCCAGTGTCAGCAGAAAGAGAAAGCTTGCAACCCAGCCGAGATCAGATACATAAAAGATCTGTGGTGTCTGCCGGAGCAGGAGTACATGGAGCGCCCAGTAGAGACAGCCGAGCGCATTTGTACCGTAAAAGCATGCCAGCAGGAAAAGGGGCTGGCGGCGGTATCTGGAAAACAGGATTCCGGAACTGATACAGCCGATGACAGTTACCACCAGTTGTACCAGATTGTCAACAAGCTCAATCATGGTGCTGCTCCCCGTCCGTTTTGGAAGCTGCTGAGGAGTGAAGATTATAACAGAAAATGGTCAGGCAAATGCCGAGAATAAAGGCGATCAGGCTGACGACGACATAGCCGAGGCTGCCGTTTTCGTGGAAAATGCCGGCAGTCATGCCGGAATAGAGAGTGCTGTCGGCAGGAAAATTCTCGGTGACAGCCGGCATGATAAATGCCAGACCCGCCAGCAACAGCAGACAGGCAGCGGCAGAGGCAGCGGTGATGAGATCAGCGCGGCGTCTGAGCTGCTTTTGTTTTATCTGTAGTGTGCGCTGTCTGACGGCAGCGACACGTTCTTCACAATTCCGCATGTAAAATGCCCTCCCTTTCGAGATGACCGCGCAGAGAATGTCTCCCACGGTAGATCAGGTTTGTAATCTGTTTTTCACTTTTTCCCATGACTGCACCGGCTTCGGAGTGGCGCATGTTCTCGAAATAGACGAGATATAACGCTTCTCTGTAGTCCGGGTTGATTTTTTCCATGCACATATGCAGAATACGACGCCGCTCTGCGGTTCTCACCGTTTCCTCCAGAAGGATGTCGCTCTCCGGTTCGGAGTTCAGGTCTTCAAGACTGAAAGCGTTATGCTTTCTTTTCCGTGCGGCACAGCGTATTGCAAGGTGTCTGGCGGATTTATACAGATAGGCTCTGAAACAGCCGTCCTGAATTTTGGGCTTTTTTGCAATCAGATACGAAAAAGCTTCGATCATCAGGTCTTCTGCATCGTGGATATTGTGGAGATAGCCGTCGATATACAGGGTCAAGCTGTTGCCGTACCGTTCCATAAGCGCTTCCAGACCATGGTCAATACCGCTGAGGTATTGATGGTAAAGTGCTTCATCGGTTTCCACTGCCGATTTCCTCCTTTAATTCAAAATAACGCTTTTGTATGATGCCGCCGACATAGGCGCCAAGGCTTTTTCTGTCTTCTTTGTCGAGCTGGTCTATGTAGATTGGCTTGCCGAAATCGATCATGACATTGGCTTTCTTAATCTTTGGCAGGTGATCCTCGAAGATGGCGGCGGTGTTTACCAGTGTCATCGGAACAATCGGAACCTTTCCTTTTTCGGCAATCTTAAAGCTGCCGTCATGAAAGGGCAGAAAGGTATCATTTACCTTATTGCGCGTGCCCTCCGGGAAGATACACATTGAGTAGCCGTTCTTTACCTCCTCGACACCGGCGAGGATCGTCTTCAGCCCCTCCTTGATATTCTTCCGGTCGAGGAAAAGGCAATGGATATTTTTCATCCAGATGCGGAGGATGGGAGCCTTTTTCATCTCGATCTTAGCGACATAGCCCGTCACACCGGGGAAGTAGGAGAGCGTCAGGATGACATCGAAAAAGCTGCGGTGGTTTCCGACATAGAGAACCGCCGTGTCCGTCGGAATATTTTCCAGTCCCGTCACTGTGACCTTTGCCCCGGAGAGAAAGGCGATACAGCGGAAGCCCCAGCTGACAAGCGCTTTGGAGCTTCTTGCCTTAAGACCGGGATTAAATTTTCCGATGATCCATTCCACGAGCAGCACCGGCAGGAACAGAATCAGGTACAGGATAAGATAAAGCACGACTAAAATAAAACGTATCATAGAGAAACCTCACAGTTTGAAATTTTCGCATTGTTCCGGAGCGGTGTCAGTACACAGGCTCCGGACAGTTACAGTTTAGCATAAATTGCCGTTTGTGTACATAGAATACAGCAAAGAAAAGGTTTGTGCGAGGCAACATTAAAATGAGACGGAATGTTTGGAAGAGACTGGTCTGTGTGCTGCTTACGGCAATTTTACTGTTACAGTCGGGTTGTACCTTTCTGAGTGAAGAGAAGCTCAAACTGCGCGATCTTGAATTTACCGTGCTGGGAGAAGAGAAGATACCGGCAGAGCTGAAGACTATCATTGAGGAAAAGAAGGCGACGCCTTTCCAGATCACCTATACGGACAACGAAAATCTGTACATATGTATCGGCTACGGGCAGCAGGAAACAGGCGGCTACAGCATTGCGGTGGAGGAGCTTTACCTGACGGACAGCAATATCTGCGTCAACACGAGCCTGCTCGGTCCGGGCGCGGCAGAGAAGAGCAATAAGACACCATCCTTCCCCTATATTGTCCTCAAGACGGAATTCCTGGAGCAGACAGTAATTTTTGAATAACGGCTTGCGGCACTTTTCTTTTTTTCCTATTCATGGTAAAATCACTTTATATAAAAACATACCTCGGTAGAGAGAAACAGGAGGGTGCCATGCTGCTGATTAAGAATGGATATATGATAGATCCCAAGTCGGGATGGGACGGAAATTATGATATTCTGGTGGAAAATGACACGATTGTGAGGATCGGGAAAAAACTGGAGACACCCAAGGGAAAGTGTAAGGTCATTGACGCGGAGGGGCTGCTTGTAGCGCCCGGGCTTGTGGATGTACATGCACATTTCCGCGATCCGGGTTTTACTATGAAGGAGGACATTGTCACCGGTGCTGCCGCCGCTGCGAGGGGGGGCTACACATCGGTGGTGCTCATGGCAAATACAAAGCCAACCGTTGATAATCCGGACACCTTAAAATATGTGATCGGGCGCGGAAAGGAGACCGGCATTCATGTCTATAGCTGTGCGAATGTAACGATGGGCATGAAGGGGAAGGAACTGACGCCGATGTGTGAGCTTGCCGCAGCGGGGGCTGTCGGATTTACGGATGACGGGATTCCGCTCATGGATGAAAAAACCGTTCGGGATGCCATGAAGAATGCTGCCGCCCTTGATCTGCCGATCAGCTTCCACGAAGAGAACCCGGCACTGATAGAGAACAACGGCGTGAACCGGGGAAAGGCGAGTGAGCATTTCGGCATCGGAGGGTCTCCCCGTGAGGCGGAGACCACGATGGTCGAGAGGGATTTGAAAATTGCCCTTGAGACGGGAGCAAGCATTGATATTCAGCATGTCAGCGCAAGAGAGACGGTTGAACTGATCCGCAAGGCGAAGGAGAAAGGGCACAACATCCATGCGGAGGCAACCCCTCATCACTTCACCCTGACGGAGGATGCAGTGATAAAGTATGGAACACTTGCAAAGATGAATCCGCCCCTGCGCGAGGAAGCGGACAGGCTGGAGATCATACGCGGACTGGTCGATGGTACGATAGACATGATCGCAACAGACCATGCGCCGCACACTGCGGAAGAAAAGGCAAAATCCATCACGGAGGCGCCCAGCGGAATCATCGGTCTGGAGACAGCGCTTGCGATCGGCATTACGGAACTGATCGATGGAGGGTATCTCACGATGAGACAGCTCCTGACACTGATGAGCACGAATCCGGCAAATCTCTATCACCTCAATGCCGGTTATCTTGCGGAAGGAGGTCCTGCGGACATTGTTCTGATAGATACGACGGCGGACTGGGAACCATCGGAGTATGCTTCAAAGGCATCTAACACACCCTTCACCGGCTGGAGACTGAAAGGAAAGGTGGTAAAAACCATCTGTGGTGGCAAGGTGGTTTACGAGGCATAGGAAGAAGGCATTACGGTTGGATAAAGAAGAAGGGAAACTCTTTTTTGCATATCTGAATCAAAAGCGGAGTGAGTACGGAGTATCCATGAGAAAGCTGTGCGAGGGCTTGTGTACTTCGAGAATCATCTCCTATATGGAACAAGGGGAGCGCTATCCGGAGCTGATGCTTCGAGACAGACTATCCGCGAGACTCGGGATAGACCCTGACGATTATTCACAGCTGCTGGACTGTCAGGAGTATGACCAGTGGCTCGCCAGACAGACCGTCGTCCACCAGCTTTTCCGGGACAATATGCCGGAAGCGGCGGAGGCGTTAAGAAAGTATGAAGCCGGATGTAACAGGGAGGATCCTCTGGAGAGACAATTCTGTCTGGGCATGAAGTTCCAGATTCGGCGGAGAGAGCATGCCCCGGAGAAGGAGCTGGCTGAGCTTTGCAGGCAGGCGGCGGAGCAGACGATGAAGACCGTGACCATGCAGAATCTCTATAGGAAAGCTCTGTCCGTGCAGGAGATCAATCTGCTCTTGGAGAAGGAATGGTACAGGGCGGAGGGAAGAAGGAGCAGATTCTTCCTTGCGGTCATAGATTATCTGGAAACCCATCGTCTGGATGAGGCGAACAGGGCAAAAATTTATCCCAAGGCTGTCCTGTACTGGTGCCGGAGCCGTATGGAGGAGGAACTGAGAGAGCCTGAACAGTTGCAGCTTCTGAAATCCTGCAACCGGGCGATAGAGCTTTTGCGGAACAGGGGAAGACTGTATTATTTCTGGGAACTGCTGGAGCTTCGGGAAAAGCTGTTTGCGCGTCTGGCTGTGGAACATCCGAAGATGGAGAGCGCGGAACAGGAGAACCGGCTGTGGAAGGAAACGCTGGAGGAACTGTACACGGAGTACGGCGTCGAGAAGCAGACCTTTCACGAGGGCTTTCTTTATGTTTCCAAGCACGCGGAATGTGTCAATGACGTAATCAGGATACGGAGGAAGATGCTGGGCATGAGCCAGCAAAAGCTTTGCGAGGGGCTCTGTGATGTGAAGACGCTGCGAAGGCTGGAGCACCGGCAGACAACGCCACAGAGACCGATTTTGACGCAGCTTCTGCTGCGGCTCGGGCTTCCGGGCGAACTGCGCTATACCGATGTTTTGACGGATAAGCCGGAGCTGACAGAGCTTTTATGGAAAGTGAGGGATGCCAATCTTGTCTTTCAGGCGCAGACGGCGGCAGACTGGTGGAACAAGCTCCGGCGGGAGATTCCCCTGATGCAGAGACTGAACAGGCAGAAGCTGCTCGGCGAGGAAACCATGGTAGCATGGAAGCGCGGAGAATTGCAGCGTGAGGAGTATTGCTGGCGGCTGCGGGAGGCGATAGAGCTGACCTTGCCCATGAGAGTCTTTTTACGGTCGGGAGAAAAGTATCTGACAATGGGAGAACAGGATTGCATCCGCAACCGAATGCGGGGCTTAGATACGGAAGGCGAAGAATTTCAGATCTGTATGCGTCGATTCGGGGAGATGTACCGACCCTATATGTTCAACGAAAGAATAGAGACAATGATCGGAAATTTTGAATTCATCATGTCTTATGTCGGGAGCGAATTGGGCAACAGAGGGGAGTTTGACGCGGCAGACGAATACAGCAGGTTTATTGCAGAGGAGAACTTGCGTGAGCGCAGATTCCGTTTTTTACCGGGAGCTATTTACGATCAATGGTGGAACTATGCCGAGCGGAAGAAACAAGGGATTCCGATCAAAGTTGAATTGGATATTGAAAGGGAACTTTCAAAATGTGTAGTATTAAGTCAAATTGCAAAGAATATACATGATGAGAAATTTTATAAAAAGCGTGCGGAGAAAGTGCATTTTCACATACAATGAACTGAAGCATCAAAGGTCTTGTAAATTTATAAGACCTTTGATGCTTAATGTAGGTGTTAACGTCCGTCTCGAACATCAAAAGGCTCTTTGTCGTTACAGGTGGAAATTATACCGAAATTGCCTGACGATATGTCCGTCGGGAAGAAATTTTTAAGCTGCTCTATATTGAAAAACAGAAAGAGCAGACTGAGCATTGTAATGACAGGTACGAGGCGGGGGTTTGTTTTTTTCTTCATATTAACATCTCCTTTTTTTCTTCAAAATAGAACAAAAAAACGGCACGTACAAGGGACAGAGTTGTTCCAACTTTTCGACGGTTTGTGTCAAAAAGTTGGAACAACTCTGTCCCCTTTTTATTTATCCCTTTGTGTGGTATAATTTATTTGCAGGCGAAAAAATAAAGCCTGTAGAGATATATGTGATTAGGGTGTCAAAAGTTCACTCGTAAACAATAACAAAAATGTGCCAATAGCGAAAAAACTTTAAAAGTTCCACCCCCTTTTGACACCCCAATCATGTATATTATGCGTTTCACAGGAAGCTGGCTATTATAAGCTGATAGTAAGAAACGGACAAGAATGGATTGCACGGATGGGATCAGAGTTCCCCGTCTCTGCAATTTTTTTTTGTGTTTTTTCCAATGGTTCTAATTATAGTAAAAAATATCTTGCCAAATGGATAAAAAGGGATATAATGTATACATGTATATAATAAATATGCAAATTTCTGTATATTTTAAGGAGGAGATATTATGAAAAAGAAAATGCTTGCAGTTCTGATGTCCGTATGCATGGTTGCAGCTATGGCAGGATGCGGAAAATCAGGCGATGCTTCTGGAAAGGCATCCGGAGTAGAGACTGTTACGGCGGGAAAGCTGACGGTTGCTACCAGCCCGGACTTTGCACCTTATGAATTTTATGCAATCGGTGAGGACGGAGCGCCTACCCTTGCAGGCTTTGATATGGCAATTGCCAGCTATATTGCAGACTACATGGGACTTGAGCTGGAGGTAATTCCTATGGACTTCGATGGAGTGCTCAGCGAGCTGGCTACCGGAAACGTTGATCTGGGGCTTGCAGGACTGTCACCCGACCCTACCCGTGCCGATGCAATGGATTTCTCGGATATTTATTATCAGGGAGGTCAGTCACTCGTTACCGTAGCTGACAAGGCGGATTCCATTAAGAGCTTTGATGACGTGAACAAGCCGGAGATTTCTGTCGGCGCGCAGATCGGTTCCATCCAGATGGATCTGGCGAATGAGAATACTCCCAATGCTGACATTGTTGCACTGCCGAAGGTGACTGATCTGATCAGTGAGTTAATTGGCGGTAAGATGGATGCTGCTTTCATCGAGACCGCAGTTGCAGAGAGCTATAAGACAAACTACCCCGAGCTTACACTGGTTCTGGACGTTCCCTATGATGTAGCGGGTTCTGCTGTAGGTATCAAGAAAGGCAATGAAGCTCTTAAGAATGCCGTCAACGAAGCGATTGCAGCAGCAATTAAAGACGGATCGATGGACAGATTTGTTGCAGAAGCGAATGAACTGGCTTCCGGAAATACCTACGAAGGTCTGTTGGATGAGAACGGAAACGTTCAGTAATTCTGGGAATACTTTGGATTTTGCAAGTAGACTCCTCCCCGGAAACGGGGAGGAATTTCACTATCTGGATAAATCATACAAGAAGGAGGGTTATGATGGATCAATTTATTAAATGGTCAAATTTCTCCAAGATTGCGCCCTATGCAGTGTTGTTCAAGCAGGGAGTTCTGGTTACGGTATTGCTTTCGCTGTTTACGGTGGCAATCGGATTTTGTCTGGCGCTTGTACTGGCGCTTATGAGAATGTCGAATGTCCGGCCGTTTCGTTCTCTGGGAATCGATAAGGAAGGTCATCAGAGAGAGAAGGGATTTTTGGCTGTGCTCAGTAGATTTAATCCTCTTTCTTTTCTTGCGACAGCATATGTTGAGATTTTGAGATCCACACCGGTCATTGTACAGATTTTTATCATCTATTTCGGTGTCTTCGGGATGATTAAGCTCCCATCCTTTAACATGTTCGGCTTCATTAAATTTAATCGTTTCTTCCCCGGCGTAATCGCTTTGGGCATGAATTCCGGCGCTTATCTGTGTGAGATCATCCGTTCCGGCATTCAGTCGATTGACGGCGGACAGACGGAAGCGGCGCGGTCTCTGGGGCTTTCACAGGGACAGAATCTGCGGTACATTATTCTGCCGCAGGCATTGAAGAATATTCTTCCGGCAATAGCGAACGAGTTCGTTGTTATTATTAAAGAGTCAGCAATCACCTACACGATTGGTGTTCAGGATATTATGTCGGCAGTAAATGCCGTAAAAGGTGCAACCTTTGTTATCATTGAGCCACTGCTGGTGGCAACGGCGATTTATTTTTGCCTGTGCTTCCCGACTTCCAAATTAATCGCTTACTTTGAAAGGAGAATGAGCCATGGCGACAAGAGATAACCTGATCGAAGTAAAAGATTTGAAGAAACATTATCATGGCAATGCTATCAAGGCATTAGACGGCGTCTCGACAGAGATTCATTCCGGCGATGTATGCGTGGTAATCGGACCTTCCGGCTCCGGTAAATCCACGTTCCTGCGCAGCCTGAACCTGCTGGAGGAGCCTACCGGCGGAAGCATCATATTTGAAGGAATTGATATTACCAAGAAGAAGTACAAGGATGAAAGCGGAAAAACGGTTCGGCTGGATATAGATAAACTGCGTCAGAAGATGGGAATGGTTTTCCAGCATTTTAATCTGTTCCCTCATATGACCATTCTGGATAACATGACGCTTGCGCCTATGAAGGTCAAGGGCGTGAGCAAGGAAGAGGCGGAAAAGAAGGCGCTGGAGCTTCTGGATCGTGTCGGATTAAAGGACCGGGCCAATGCCTATCCCATTCAGCTTTCCGGCGGGCAGAAGCAGCGTGTGGCGATTGTCCGTGCTCTGGCTATGGAGCCGAACGTGATGCTTTTTGACGAGCCGACCTCTGCACTTGACCCGGAGATGGTCGGTGAGGTTCTGGATGTTATGAAAAAGCTGGCGAAGGACGGCATGACAATGGTGGTTGTAACCCATGAGATGGGATTTGCAAGGGAGGTTGGCAACCGGGTATTGTTCATGGCGGACGGAATGCTGATTGAAGAGGGCACGCCGGAGGATATTTTTGAGCATCCGAAGAGTGCAAGACTGCAGGATTTTCTGTCAAAGGTATTATAAAGGTGGTAAGGATGACAAGGGAAAAACAAATTGTAATCGATGCGATTAATCAGAAGGCTCCTTTAATTGCGGGCACAGCGGATAAAATATGGGAATATGCCGAGCTTTCGCTGCAGGAATACAAGTCGGCTGCTCTCTATTGCGAGACTCTGGAGAAGGAGGGCTTTCAGGTACAGAAGGGCATTGCAGGTATTGAGACTGCCTTCTGTGCAAGCTTTGGCAGTGGCAGACCTGTCATTGGGATTCTGGCAGAGTATGATGCTCTTTCCGGTCTGTCACAGAAGAGTGGCAGTCTGAAGCAGGAGGAGATCGTTGCAGGCGGGAACGGTCATGGCTGTGGTCATAATCTTCTCGGCGCGGGAGCCATGGCAGCGGCAATCGGTGTGAAGGCATTCCTGCAGGAGACAAAGTGTCCCGGAACGGTGATCCTCTACGGATGTCCCGGAGAAGAGGGCGGTGCAGCCAAAGCGTTTATGGCGCGGGACGGTGTCTGGAAGGATCTGGATGCGGCGCTTACCTGGCATCCGCATGACAGCAACGAGGTTGTGACGGGGTCTTCCAACTCCTGTATTCAGGTACAGTATAAGTTTACGGGTATAGCTTCCCATGCATCCGGTGCGCCCGAAAAGGGGAGAAGCGCTTTGGATGCGGTGGAACTGATGAATATCGGCGTGCAGTTCCTACGGGAGCATATGAGTGACCGTGCGCGTGTCCACTACGCCATTACAGATGCCGGAGGAGTCAGCCCCAATGTGGTGCAGCCCAAGGCATCGGTGCTTTATATGGTGCGCTCTAATCATGTGGCAGAGGCGGTGGAATTACAGGCGAGAGTCGATAAAATCGCAGAGGGCGCTGCGCTGATGACGGAGACCTCTTACGAGCGGAAATTTATCGATGGATGTGCAGATACCGTGACCAACCATGTGCTGGAGAGCGTGATGTATGAGAACTTTGAACAGCTGGGCGTTCCGACTTACACAGAGGAGGAGCTTTGCTATGCGGATGCTCTTGCAAAGACTTATTCCGGCAGCGATGCAGTGCCCGGGATCGGCGCGGCAAATGACACCGGAATACATCGGGAGGTAGCAAAGCTGAGACAGGAATTCGGACATTCCATGAATCAGTTTTTATTGCCGCAGTATCAGGGAGATGCTTTTGAACCGGGATCTACCGATGTGGGTGATGTCAGCTGGCTGACGCCTACGGTGCAGATTCATGTGGCGTCCTGGCCGAATGGATGCCCCGGACACAGCTGGCAGAATGTGTCCTGTGACCGTACGGAAATCGGTCATAAGGCAGCAGAGTATGCGGGGAAGGTGCTGGCAATGGGAGCTGTTGATCTGTTTCGGAAGCCGGAGCTGCTCGAGCGGGCGAGGGCGGAGTTTGAAATGCGCACCGCGGAGGGCTTTGTATGTCCGATTCCGAAGGATGCACGCCCCGTAATTCCGGATTAATTGATGCAGAGACTACATGCATATACTACCGGAAGCATGTGATGATAAGGACAGTAGAAAGGGACAGGATAGAATTCTGTCCTTTTTGTTTTGATAAAACCAACCAGTTATACTGACGCATATTTTTATTGTGTTTGTGTCATAATTATGCTATAATTGCGTTGTAGAAAGGAGCGGATACTATGCCACTTATTATGCCTATCAGGGATTTGCGCAATACAACTGAGATTTCCAATATTGCACACAAGGAACAGGAACCTATTTTTATTACGAAAAACGGATATAGCGACTTGGTGGTAATGAGTAGTGAATTATATGACAAATTTGCAAGAATGAACCGTATCGACCAAGCTATCTATGAGTCAGAGCAGGATGTCGCAAACGGAGCAGAGGCAGTCGATGCCGATACCGTTTTTGCAGAATTGGAGAAAAAGCATTTTGGATAAATACAAGGTAAAGATTACTCCAAGAGCAATACGCGAGTTAGACAATATTTATGAATATATTGCAAACGAGAAGTTAGCCCCGGAAAATGCAAAGGGACAGGTTGATCGAATAAAGAAAGCTGTTTTAAGTCTGGATACCTTCCCACAGTCGCATCAGGAGCGTAATGAGGGACGGTATGCTGGAAAGGGTTACAGACAGCTGCTGATCGATAATTACATTGTCATTTTTCGCATTGAAGAAACGAGCGAAACAGTGTATTTGATAACAATACAGTATCAGGGACGGAATTTGTAAGATAAAACCCACCTATAGCTGTGGGAGAAAGGCATCGAATAAAATATGAAGCAAAAGCAGACCGCAAGAGTCATTTCGCAGAGGGAGACGGCGTCTTCGATTTTTGATATGTGGATAGAAACGTCACTGGCAGAACAGGCGAAGCCCGGACAGTTCCTCTGTATTTACCCGAAGGACAGGAGCACCCTGCTGCCCCGCCCGATCAGTATTTGTGAGGTGCGGGAGGACAGAAAGGCGCTCAGGATCGTCTATCGTATCGCAGGAGCCGGAACCACGGAGTTTTCCGGGTATCAGGCGGGCGACTCCATTTCCGTTCTCGGAACGCTGGGGAACGGCTTTCCGCTGGAGGAGGCGGAAGGGAAGAAGGTATTCCTGATGGGCGGCGGAATCGGAGTGCCGCCGATTCTGGAGCTGGCGAAGCAGATGAAGGCGGATAAGCAGATCATCATGGGATACCGCGACGCCAAAACCTTCTTAAAGGAAGACTTTGAAAAATACGGCAAGGTTTATATTGCCACGGAGGACGGCAGCGTGGGAACATGCGGCAATGTCTTGGATGCGATCCGGGAGAATGCGCTGGATGCGGAACTGATCTATGCCTGCGGTCCGATGCCGATGCTCCGGGCGATTAAGACATATGCCGCGGAGCATCATATCAAGGCGTACATTTCGCTGGAAGAGCATATGGCGTGCGGTGTTGGAGCCTGTCTGGGCTGTGTTGTGAAGACGAAGGAGATCGACCACCACTCTCATGTACACAATGCGCGTATCTGTACCGACGGACCGGTATTTGATGCGGCAGATGTAGAGATTTAAGGGAGGAGAAGCGTCTATGAACACACAGGTAACGATTGCGGGAGTGGATTTCAAAAATCCCGTTATGACAGCGTCCGGAACCTTTGGCTCCGGTATGGAATATTCCGAATTTGTAGATTTGAACAGGCTTGGCGCGGTTGTGACAAAGGGTGTGGCAAATGTGCCATGGCCGGGAAATCCGACGCCCCGTGTCGCTGAGGTCTATGGAGGCATGTTGAATGCAATCGGACTTCAGAACCCCGGCATTGATGTCTTTGTGGAGAGAGACATTCCATTTCTAAAGCAGTTTGACACAAAGGTCATTGTCAATGTCTGCGGCAAGACGGTGGAGGATTATGTGGAGGTCGTGGAACGGTTGGGCGAGGAAGCGGCGGTCTCCATGCTGGAAATCAATGTGTCCTGTCCGAATGTCAAGGAGGGGGCGATTGCTTTCGGTCAGAAGGCAGATGCACTGTTTGGCATTACGCAGGAGATCAAGCGCCATGCGAAACAGCCGGTGATCATGAAGCTAAGCCCGAATGTCACCGACATCACGGAGATGGCGAAGGCAGCGGAGGCAGCAGGTGCGGACGCACTGTCTCTGATTAATACAATCACCGGAATGAAGATAGATATTCATAAACGCAAGTTTGCAATCGCAAACAAGACCGGAGGGATGAGCGGCCCCGCGATAAAGCCAATCGCCGTCCGCATGGTTTATCAGGCGGCACACGCGGTGAAAATTCCTATCATCGGAATGGGCGGCATTGCCACAGCGGAGGATGCCGTTGAATTCCTTCTGGCGGGAGCCAGCGCGGTCAGCATCGGTGCAATGAATTTTGTCAATCCCTACGCGACGGTGGAAGTGGTCGAAGGAATTGAAAATTATATGGAACGCTACGGTGTTGAAAATGTTACCGAACTGATCGGCGCAGTACAAGAATAACCTTGAGAGTACCTTCATATATATACTTATACCAGTATATATGTGGAGGTATTTTTGTGGAACTGATAAAGAGAAACATACATATGGATCGCATTAAAACGGAGGCGGTCACGCAGTTCACATTGGATGATGATATGAACATTCCCGACAGTAAGCCGGATGTGAACACACTGAATCTTGAGAAGGGAGAGCTGGTTGTCGAGGAGATCAAGCCGGGAACGGATTCTGTAAATGTCAGGGGCTATCTGGCGTATGTGGTACTCTATCACACGCTGGAGGACGGCAGCAGCCTTGTGGTTCTGGAGGGAAAGCTGCCCTTCGATGAGAAGATCAATATGCGGGGAGCCGTGCCGACAGACAACGTTTCCGTTGACAGCGAGGTGGAGGATCTGACGGTCGGCATGATTAATTCCAGAAAACTGAACCTGCAGTCGCTTGTCACACTTTCCGCCAGAGTGGAGGAGCTTTATGACGAGGAAGCTCCTGTCGCCCTGCATGGGGAGGAGAGAGCCGAATTCCGCAAGATGCCGTTGGAGCTTGCGCAGATTGCTATCTGTAAAAATGATATTTTCCGCCTGAAGGAGGAGGTGACGCTGCCGTCCAACTACCCGAATATTTTCCAGATTCTATGGGATGACATCACTCTGGGAGACGTCGAATTTAAGGTCATGGATGAGAAAATTGGTCTGTCGGGCGATCTGCATATTTTCATCCTTTATGAGGGGGAAGGAGAAGATCACCCGATACGTTCCTTTGAGACGACGGTGCCGTTTACCGGAGTATTGGATTGTCATGGCTGCAAGGAGGGGATGCTGCCTGACATCCGTTACAGGCTGGGACAGAAGGAGCTTGCTGTGCGACCCGACCTCGACGGGGAGGAGCGGTGTATCGGACTGGAGGCAGTGCTTGACTTCCTGATTCGCATTTACGAGGAGGAGAAGCTTGACATTATCTCCGACATCTACGGCGTATCGGATGAGATCGAGACAGTGTCACACAAGGCGGAGCTGCGCAGACTGCTGGCGAGGGTCACGGGAAAGACGAAGGTTGCCGATCATGTGCGGGTAAAGACGGGGAATGTGCTCCAGCTGCTGCACAGCGAGGGAAATGTCACGGTGGATCAGCAGAGTGTCGTGGAGAACGGCATTCTGGTTCAGGGAAGCCTGAATGTGAAGCTGTTATATATTACGGGGCAGGACGACAATCCCTACGGATGTACGCAGGCACAGATCCCCTTCCAGTACACGCTTGAAGTGCCGGAGATTGCGCCGGAGGACAGCGAAACCGTGCGGGCGGAGGTGGAGCAGCTGCAGGCGACCATGCTGGACGGAGAGGAAATGGACGTGAAGGCAGTGCTGAGTTTTTCCACCGTAGCCTTTAAGACAGTGCCGGTTGCACTGATCAGTGAGGTCACGGTGGCGCCTCTCGACGCGGCAAAGGTGAACAGCCTGCCGGGCATGGTTGTCTACATGGTGAAGGATGGGGATAACCTGTGGAATATTGGCAAGAAATATTATGTGTCTGTGGATTCCTTAAAAAGATTGAACGGCTTGGAGAATGATGATGTGAAGGCAGGACAGAAGCTGCTGATTGTGAAGAGTAATAATATCTAAAATATCTAAAAAAATCCCCGGTTTGTAAAAAACCGGGGAAGCTTTTTATTCTGTAACTTCTGTGCTTGTCTTGTTGGCAGCGGCAGCCATGTCGTCGAAGCCCTTCATTACGGCATCGTAAGTCTGCTGGGAAATGTCGGGGAGCTTACCGCCCCATGTCTTCTCAGCCCGCTCATAACCTTTTTTGAAAGCGTTGCGCATCTTCTCGATCTGGGAAGGATCGCCGCCTGTCAGAGCATTGGCGAAGTCGAGGATTCTCTGTGAGGTCTGCTTTACACCCCAGTAACCGTCCTCGGCGATGTCAGCCTGTGCCTGAGCCTTTGTCGCAGGGTCAACTGTGAAGTTTCCCTCTCTCAGGAACTGCCAGATGTCATTTGCCTTGCCGTAGGCATTTGTCTGACCGGACATCATCTTTTCAACCAGACTTCTGAGCTGAGCCGTGCGCGCATCGGCATCCGCCTTCAGCTTGTTGATCAGGTTGGTATCGGGTTTGTAGGTCTTCTTTGTAGAAGCAGTGGAAGCTTCTGCGGAGCGCTCATATACAACCCCGGTCTCAGCGGCAGTATTTTCTGTCTTTGTGGTTTCTTTTCCAGCGACCTTTGTGTTTTCGGCAGCCGTATAGTTATACGCTGCAGTAGTCTGGGTAGCTGATGTAATTCCGTTTACACTCATATTATCCCTCTTTCCGGCGTATCACGCCATTTTCTACCCGAAAAACGGGCGCATCATCCATGATCTCTATAAGGTATTTCGGAAGATATAGGAAAAAGTTTAGTCCTTTGTCGGAAGATTACGGATTTTTATTTTCAGTTCATTTTCAGAGAGAAGGGAGCCTTCCGTGAGAAGCCGGTAACGGATATGGACGGTTGCGCCGCTCTCTGACCAGAACCCGCTCATTACTTCGGTGGAGATGTCGAGTATCAGTGTTCCGTATGCAGTGATATAGCTTGTCCGATGTGTCTTTCCGGTCTCAAATACCATGCGGGAGGTGATGCTTCCCCTGCGTGACAGCTCCAGCGTATTCTCCTTAAACTTTAAGGTGTTGACGGTGGTGAGCATGGTTTCGGGGTCGGTCTCGTCATAGAGTATGTAGCGGCAGCCGCCCCGCTCGAAATATTGTCCTTCGGCGTCAATCTCCGTCAGGAGTTTCTGACCGTTTTCGTTAAGCTGTGTGCCGGACACAGTGATGCTGATATTTTTATCCAAGATTAGTATTCCTCTATGTTTACCGCTTTGGCTGACAAAATTCCGTACTTGATGATGGAGTTTGCAAAGCGGACAAATTTTTCAGCCTTATCGCTGACATAGAACTGGTACTGGTTGCGCCCTAGTCCCGGAGCTTCCTCGTTGAGCATATCCATCTCTGCCAGCATCTGCTTTAATTCGATTGCCGTCTCATATGCGGGATTTACCAGAGATACCTGACTGCCCATAATCCTGCCGAGCGCCGTGCGGATCAGCGGGTAATGGGTGCAGCCTAAAATCAGCGTGTCGATGTCAATGTCGATCAGCTCCGCGAGATAGCGGCGGGCGATTTCGTCGGTCACGGGATCCTGCCAAAGCCCTTCTTCGACAAGAGGGACAAAGAGGGGACATGCCTTGCCGTAAATTGTGCAATTCCTGTTCAGTTCCGTTATGTATTTCGTGTAAATATTACTGTTGATCGTCGCCTCGGTTGCGATGACGCCGATCTTTCCGCTGCGCGTCACCTCGGTTGCCGCTTTCGCACCGGGCTTGACAACGCCGATGATCGGAATGTCAATATCCTGCTCGAGAGTGTCGAGGGCGTAGGCGCTTGCCGTATTGCAGGCGACAACGATTGTCTTTACATCAAAGGTGCGCAGAAAGCGCACAATCTGTTCAGAAAAACGTATGATGGTGTCCTGAGATTTACTGCCGTAGGGAACACGGGCAGTGTCTCCGAAATAGATGATCTTCTCGTTGGGAATCTGACGCATGATCTCGCGTGCCACGGTAAGACCGCCGACGCCGGAATCGAACACACCGATCGGCGCATCCTTGCGCATCAGTTCTTTGTTGATCTGTCCCATGAAAAAGCCTCCCAAAAAGCATTCAGCTCTGTGAGAATCCTGCTGCGGAAACGGATGCTGCCGGAATCGGCTTCCAGAAGCTCGAGATAGAAGCTGTCATCGAGACTTTTGCTCCGGTCGAGGGAAATTTCCTGCCCGGATGCATCCTCCATTACAATACGCACGGTTTCCGGTGTCAGGGTAAGCTCCGGGTAGAGCAGCCCCCACCAGCCAAGCGCAGCACACATTGCTGTTATAATGCGAATTCCTAATTTCTTATTCTTCATGCGATAACCTCACTTCCTTTAAGGAGATTATTGCCGAAGTTTTATGATCTATACCACTTTACTTTTTGTTGTCCTGCCTGTCAAGGCGAATCTGTTTAATGATCGCCTTCTCCTGGTTGTCGATGTGTGTTCTTGCGGCAGCGGCAGCAGTAGCCTTATCCTTCGCCACAATACTCTGATAGATTATTCTATGCTCCGCTATGAGTGTTTCATGCTGACTTGCGTCCTTAATGTACTCAAAACGATAGCGGTACATCTGCTCCGAGAGATTGTTGACAAGCTGGATCAGACGCTGGTTGCCGGTGGCGCAGACAATGATGTCATGAAGGGCAACATCCGCCTGGGCAATTTCCTTTGTATCGTGTGTGTGAACCGCAGCTTCAAAGGCGTCACACGCCTTTTTCAGATTTTCAAGCTCCCCGTCGGTGATACGGTCGCAGGCAAGCTCGGCGCAGAGTGCATCCAGCGCCCGGCGTACCTCAAGAACGTCCTGCATATTCTTTTCGGTGATCTGGGAGACTTCTGCGCCACGGCGCGGAATCATCGTGACAAGTCCCTCCAGCTCCAGCTTATGAATCGCCTCGCGGATGGGGGTGCGGCTGACGCCGAGTTTATTGGCGAGATGAATTTCCATGAGACGCTCTCCGGGCTTTAGTTCACCGGTGAGGATCGCCTGTCGCAGCGTATTGAAGACGACGTCGCGCAGCGGCAGAAATTCATTTAAATTTGTGTTTAAGTAATCCTGCATAGTTTATGCCCTTTCACGTTAGGGAAGAGTGGTAAGGAAAATCTGTTTTGCAATATTTTCTGAGAGTAGCTTTTCGTACGCGTCCGCTGCCTTTTTTCTGTCGGTAAAAATGCCGAATACGGTGGGACCGCTTCCGCTCATGAGGCTTCCTGCCGCGCCGAGCTCCAGCATCCGCTTTTTCAGGTCGGCAATGACGGGATGAAGCGGAATAGTCACAGCTTCGAGAACATTTTCCAACCGTTCCAGAATACCCGGCAGACTTCCGGCATGAATTGCCGAAACCATGCCGTCAATGTCGGGATGGTGCGGGACTCCGGCGTTGTCCAGATGCTCGTAGACATATTTAGTCGAGACACTGATGTCCGGTTTTGCAATGAGTACATGACATGCAGGAGCAGCGGGAAGGGCAGTCAGCTTTTCCCCGATGCCCTCGGCAAGTGCGGTGCCGCCGAGGATGCAATAGGGTACATCCGCGCCGATTGGAACGGATAAATTCATCAGCTCGGGAACGGATAATCCGAGTCCGAATAGGTTGTTCATGCCCTTCATGGTGGCGGCGGCGTCTGTGCTTCCGCCAGCCATACCGGCGGCAATGGGAATGGTCTTTTTGAGGTGAATGCGGACACCACCCTTTATTTGACAGGTCTGCTGCATCAGCTTCGCCGCGCGGTAAATGAGATTATTTTCATCCGTGGGAAGCTCCCCGGAATCCGTTGTCAGATAAATTCCCTCATCCGTCTTTTCGAGAGTCAATTCGTCATAGATGCCGACGGTCTGCATGACCATTCTGACCTCGTGGTAGCCGTTGGGGAGCTTTTGCACTACATCCAGACCAAGATTGATCTTTGCGTAGGCCTTTATATCATATTGTTCCATTAAAAATACATCTCCAATCACAGATTGTACTTAATTATATACAATCCTGACGGGTTCGTCAACTCAAGGTGTGGAAATAAGAAAACCGACCCAGTGACGGATCGGTTTTCTGAATCAACATTTTTTTTTTACTTTAAAGGCTTTGCACCGGCCTTTTCCTGAGCAGCCTCCAGAGCCTGCTTGAAGCGGCTCTTTTTCTTGACGGGCTGAACCTCCGGCTTACCGTGAAGACCCTTGACACCGAGGACATAGATACCGCTGACTACAGCCTTGACTTCTTTCTTAACCGGAACGGAGTCAAATATCTTGTCATCACAGATCAGGGAGAGAATCTGCGGACCGACCTTAGCCTTGATGATCGGCAGCTTTGAACCGCGCATAGCCTTCGGCGTCTGGTCGATGACTACCTGGGGAAGTCCCGAGTCGCGGATTTTCATTCGTTTCTTGTCGATGATAAGCATTGAGACGGTCTGTTTGTTTGCCTCCAGCATTTCCTGCTGCTCAGCCTGTTTTTTCTGGGCCTTTTTCCCGAGAAAATACAGAACTGCGATGAGTGCGATCAGAACCACCGCCACAACGATTAGTACAATTACCCATGTTTTCATGTAAAGCAAGCCTCCTGCCAAATTATTCTAAACGAACATATCGGATTTATTCTAGCACATAACACTTCGGATAGGCAACAGGAAATGCAAATCAACAAAGATACCTTCCGAGAAACGGAATCCGGCGCAGCAATGCCGTGCATAGGAAGCACAGGCAGAAGCTGAGCAATGCACAGAGCGGCACGCCTGCAACAGGGGGGAGCATCATACTGTCAATGCCTTTGGCTGCCAGATATTCCATGCACAGCAGATGCATCAGATAGATGCCGAGAGTGCACTGTGAAACCTCGCTTATGATGCCGGATTGCAGGCGGTTGAAGCGCCATTTGCTCGCCTTCTCGATGCTGAACAGGAAAAGGGCGACAGCGATCAGAAAGGTAAATAAGCTGAAGCTGTCAAAGACGTCTCCGTTTGGTGAGCCCTGACGCAGGGACTTGAAACAGCTCAGTCCCACATTTGCAACGGCGCCGAGAAGACCGCCCATATAGATCCATTTATGCCAGCGCCGGTCGATTCCGTAATGGGTCATATAATAGCCCAAAATGAAATAGCCGGAGTATTCCAGCGTGTTTCCGATGTTGAAAATGCCAAAAAGATAGGTCACTGAATCCATCGGCTTTAAGGCAAGCAGTGTGAAGCGGGTAAGCTTAAATACGATAAACAGAGCCAGAAAATACCGGACGTCTCTGCGGGAGGCGTTTTTGAGCCAGCCCCGGAAGACCGGCAGCAGCATATACAGACTGATGATCATCGGAAGATACCAGAGATGATACCTGCCGGAATAAATCTCTGCCAGCACGTCCTGTAGCCCCAGCTGTGAAAAGTCGAGACTGCGGCAGTCGTACAGACCGTAGATGACCGACCAGACGACATACAGGATGACAAGCCGTAGAATATTGTGGCAGTACAGCCTCTTTAAATCGACTGTTCGCTCGGGCGACAGAAAGAGCGAGCCGCTGATCATGACGAAAACCGGCACACCAAAGCGAACCAGCGCATCATAGGTATTTATGATAAGCCAGTTTCTGTCGGTGAGGGGAAGACCGTACCAGTATTGTGCAGCGCTGTGCAGCATGACGACGCTGAAGCAAGCGACAATGCGCAGCAGATCTATGTGAAGCATTCGTTCCTGTTTCATGTTTTGTCCCATTTCTGCGCACGCTCTTTGCGCATAGCGAGTTTGTGTCAAGTGCGCGCAGGCACAAATCTCGTGATTGAAAAATTTTATTTTTCAATCTTTTATCCGCTTGACGATTGCATATGACCTTCTGATTATCTCATAGGAGCAGTCGGATGTCAAACGCGGTAAATTGTACGGTTTATGAAGAAATTGCGGAATTTGTGGCATCCTATAGGAAGATAATACCGGCGGAAAGTGAGGAAGGGAAGCTATGGATACTGTCTGGAGGATCGGCACGGTTGTTCTCGGAAGCATATTGTTCTGGAATCTGATCTTTGCAGTCGCAATCGTCTTTTTCGGAAGGCGCGACCCGCGGAGCGTCTGGGCATGGCTTCTGCTTTTATTTCTGCTTCCGGGAGTCGGCTTTGTATTTTATCTCTTTCTGGGAGGAAATCTGCATAAACGAAAAATGTTTCGTGCGAAGGAGCTTGAGGAGAATCTGCAGGAGCTGCTGCAGGATCAGAAAAGCGTGTTAAGGAAAAAGGAAAGCGGTTCCGGCGCGGAGATCTCGGGTTATGAGGATCTTGTCATGTACAATATGGAATCGGCGGATGCGCTGCTGCTGGAGGAGAATGATATAGATATTTTCACGGACGGCAACCGTAAATTCGAGGCGTTGATGGCGGACATTGAGCACGCAGAGCATTTCATTCATCTTCAATATTATATTATCCGTAACGATGTGCTCTTCGGGCGTATGTTGGAGGCGCTGAAAAGAAAGGCTGCGGAGGGGGTTGAGGTCAGAATCCTGTTTGACGGTATGGGCTGCCGGGGAACCGGAAAGCGATTCTGGGAAAAGCTGCGAGGAGAGGGGCTTCGGACGGCGGAATTTTTCCCTGCGGTTTTCGGGCGCTTACAGCTTCGGTTGAATTACCGGAATCACAGGAAGATTGCGGTGATCGATAACAGGGTGGCATATGTCGGAGGCTTCAACATCGGGCGGGAGTATGTGGATCTCGATTCAAAGTTTGGACATTGGCGGGACACGCATCTGCGTATCCGGGGGATGGGTGTGATAGGGCTGCAGCTGCGGTTTCTGCTGGACTGGAGATATGCGGCGGGAGAGGAGCTGCTGGGCTGCGAAGGGATGTTCCTCAGCCCTGAGCCGGGGGTGCGCGACGGCTGTAAACTACAGGTTATCAGCAGCGGACCGGACAATTCCTTGGAGCAGATCAGGGATAATTATCTGCGTCTGATCGCAAAGGCGGAGAGTCGTATCTACATCCAGACGCCGTATTTCATCCCGGATGAGGCGGTGCTGAATGCGCTGCTGATCGCGGTGCGCTCGGGGGTGGAGGTAAATCTGATGATTCCGTGTAAGCCGGATCATCCGTTTGTGTACTGGGCGACGTATTCCTACGCCGGACAGCTTCTGGATGCGGGGGCAAATTGTTACATCTATGAGAATGGCTTTCTGCACGCCAAAAGTCTTGTTGTGGACGGCAGGGCGTTCTGCTGTGGGACGGCAAATCTGGACATCCGCAGCTTTGCGCTGAATTTTGAGGTGAATGTTGTGGTCTACAGCCGTAGGAAGGCACGCGAGATGGAGCGGCTTTTTCTCGCGGACATCCCGCACTGCACGAGGCTGACGCGCGATGCCTACGCGGCGAGAAAGCTGAAGGTGCGGTTCATGGAACAGACGTGCAGACTGCTTTCCCCGCTGTTGTAATTGCAAAATCCTTCGCATTATGATATAAAAGAAGAATGTGATGCTATAAATAAGGGAAGAAACGAGGTTATTATGAAAAAGAAAATTTTAGGATTATTTGTAGCTCTGGCGGCATCAGCTCTGCTCACAGGCTGCGGGGACGCGACGGATGTGCCCTTGAACCAGCTGAAGGTGGACAAGTATGTGACACTCGGAGAGTATGACAGCTTTGATATTTCAGTGGACACCATCGGCGTGGATGACGACGAGCTGATGCAGCTCATCAATTCGTCCTATCTGCCCTATGTCACCGCGGAGCACGGCGGAATTACGGAACGCGCGGTTGCTGTGGGAGATACGGTCATCATTGACTATGAGGGCAAGAAGGACGGCATTGCCTTTGCGGGAGGCACGGCACAGAATGCGAGTCTCGCCATCGGCAGCGGTCAGTTCATCGACGGCTTTGAGGACGGTCTGGTGGGCGTTATGCCGGGCGAGACGGTTGATCTCGACCTTACATTTCCGGAGGGGTATGATAATGACGAGCTGGCAGGGCAGCCGGTTGTCTTCACGGTTACGGTAAACTGCATCCAGCCTGTTGAGCTTTCTCTTGACGAGATGGAGGATGTGGTCGTGAAGAGCATGGAGCTGGACGGCGTCAGCACGGTGGAGGAGCTCAGACAGTCTGCCTATGATTATCTGTACTCTAACTATGAGATTGAGGTCGAAAATGCAATCGTGGATCAGCTGTTTGAGAGATGTGTCTTCAAGGATAATATACCTGAGGAGATCCTTCAGCCATACCGCGATACATGGCAGAGCTTCATAGAGGCATATGCGTCCTATTATAATGTGACTCCCGATGTATATACCACTTATTTTTACGGTGCGAGCAGCGATAAGGTGATCAGTGAGAATGCCGAGAAATATATGAAGCAGGATCTTATTTTGCAGGCGATTGCCAACCGGGAGGATCTGAATATCAGCGACGAGGAGCTGCAGTCGAATCTTCAGGAGGAGGCTGATGCGGCGGGTTATGCATCTGTGGAAGAGTATGTAAGCCCGAATACAATGGAGGATTACCGGAACGATTATATGAACACAAAGGTTCTGGAATTCCTCAAGGAAAGAACAACAATTAACGAAAATAAATAAAAAGGAGAGCTAAGGGTTATGGATTTGACAGACATCAGAGAGCTGTACCGGAACAGGGAACAGTACATTGGCAAGGAAGTCACAGTGGGAGGATGGGTTCGCAGCAACAGGGATTCCAAGAATTTCGGATTCCTTGTCATCAATGACGGAACCTTCTTTGAGCCGTTGCAGGTGGTTTACGGCGAGAAGCTTTCTAATTTTCAGGAACTTTGTAAGATGAATGTGGGGGCGGCGCTTGTAATCACGGGTACGATCGTGGCAACGCCGGATGCGAAGCAGCCCTTCGAGATGCAGGCAGCGGAGGTGCTCGTGGAAGGCTCTTCCACCGCGGATTATCCCTTGCAGAAGAAGCGTCATACCTTTGAGTATTTGCGCACGATTTCCCATCTGCGCCCCAGAACGAATACGTTTCAGGCAGTGTTCCGTGTGCGTTCACTGATCGCCTATGCCATTCACAGCTTCTTCATGGAGAGAGGCTTCGTTTATGTGCACACGCCGCTGATCACCGGAAGTGACTGCGAGGGTGCAGGAGAGATGTTTCAGGTGACGACACTCGATCTGGAGAATGTGCCGAAGACAGCGGAAGGTAAGGTGGATTACAGTCAGGATTTCTTCGGAAAGGCTACAAATCTGACTGTCAGCGGACAGCTGAATGTCGAGACCTATGCGTTTGCGTTTAAGAATGTATATACCTTTGGACCGACCTTCCGTGCGGAGAATTCCAACACGACGCGCCACGCCGCAGAGTTCTGGATGATAGAGCCGGAGATGGCATTTGCTGATCTGAAGGACGATATGCTGCTCGCGGAGGGTATGCTGAAATATGTCATTCGCTATGTGCTGGAAAATGCGCCTGAGGAGATGGCATTCTTTAACCAGTTCGTGGATAAGGGGCTGATCGAAAGACTGGAGCATGTGGCAAACTCTGACTTCGGACATGTGACCTACACTGAGGCGATTGAGCTTCTGGAGAAGCATAACGATGTGTTTGACTACAAGGTATTCTGGGGCTGTGATCTGCAGACGGAGCACGAGCGTTACCTGACCGAGGAAATTTTCAAACGCCCTGTCTTTGTGACGGATTATCCGAAGGAGATCAAGGCATTCTATATGAAACTGAACGAGGACGGCAAGACGGTTGCCGCAATGGACTGCCTTGTGCCCGGAATCGGCGAGATCATCGGCGGCAGCCAGCGTGAGGATAAACTGGAGGTTCTTGAGAAGAGAATGGAAGAGCTCGGATTGAAGAAGGAGGATTATGACTTCTACCTTGATCTGCGCAGATACGGCTCCGTAAGACACGCGGGCTTCGGACTCGGCTTCGAGAGATGCGTGATGTATCTGACCGGAATGGGCAATATCCGCGACGTGATTCCGTTCCCGAGAACTGTGAATAACTGCGATCTGTAACAGGACACTTATTAAGAAAATTTTATTTATTTCCAGATGAAAAGCATACCGAAATGTGGTATGCTTTCTCTATGGGAAAATTAAAGTACAGAAACATAAAAAAATACATAAACTGCATAATAGTCATTAGTCTGACCGCTGCATCCGTGGGCTGGCTGTCCTCGGAGCCGATGGTTGCCGGGGCGACCACAATCGGGGAGATTCAGGAAAATATCAATAAGCACCAGAACGAGATCAATGAGATTAACCGGCAGATTGCGAGCTTTGAGGATGAGCAGGATCTGATCGAAGAGCAGATAGCGGATCTGAACGCCGAAATCGTTAATACGATGGCGAGCATCGACGTGATGGAGGAGCAGATTGGTCAGAAGGAGCTGGAGATTTCCGGCAAGGAAGTCCAGATTGGCGAGAAAAAGGTACAGATCGACGAGACCGAGGCGGAATATGAAGCCTCCGTCGAGCGAGAGGAAAAGCAGCGCCAGAGCATGATGGACTGCACCCGCATGATGTATGAGAATAACGACGTCTCCTATCTCACCTCCATTCTGTCCGGCAAGGGACTGTCTGACATTCTGAACCAGATGGACTATGTGGAGCGGGTTTATGAGTACAGCATGGATCGGCTGAATGACTTTATCGAGACGAAGAATCTGGTACATGATCTGTGGGATCGGCTGGAACAGGAAAAGGCGGAGCTGGAGCAGGAGAAGTCCGGGCTGGAGCAGGACAAGGCAGGGCTGGAAGCGGACAAGGAGCAGTTAAACGCCCTCAAGTCTGATCTGGACGTAAAGCTCGCAAAGAAAAAGAAGGAATCCGCCAACTATGATGCGGAAATAAAGAAGGCACAGCAACAGGCGGCTGCGGCGAAGAAGCTCTTACAGCAGGATCAGCAGAGGCTGAAACAGCTTCAGACAGCCCAGAATGCTGCGAATATGACGATAGCCCCCACGAACTACACCTCGATTATTGAGGGGGCATCCGGAAGCGATCTGGGAAAGAAGATTGCAAAGTATGCATGTCAGTTTGTCGGCAATCCCTATGTGTCGGGTGGGACAAGCCTGACGAACGGTGCGGACTGCTCCGGCTTTACTTACAGAATTTATCAGGATTTCGGTTACAGCATACCGAGAACCTCCTATTTGCAGAGAAGTGCCGGGACGGAGGTCTCTTATGACAATGTGCAGCCGGGCGACCTCATCTGCTATGACGGGCATGTGGCAATGTATATCGGGAGCGGTATGATTGTTCACGCGAGCAGCGCCAGGACCGGCATCAAGGTGAGCCGGGCGCAGTACAGAACAATTCTCTCAGTGCGGAGAATCGTGCAATAATTAAGGAAGACAGGTACGGGAAAAAATGAAAATTATTATTGCCGGAGACGGTAAAATGGGAGCAACCTTGGCAAGACAGCTTTCCGCCGAGGGGGATGACCTGACTTTGATCGATTCTAACCCGAAGGTTTTGGAGTCCAGCGAGGAGCGGTATGACGTCATGGTGGTGCAGGGGAACTGCGCCTCCATGGATGTGCTGATGCAGGCGGGAGTGAAGGAGGCGGATCTTCTGATCGCGGTTGCGGGAGCGGATGAGATCAACCTTCTATGCTGTATGACTGCACACGGGCTGAATCCGAAACTCCATACGATTGCCCGGGTGAGAAATCCCGAGTATACGGATCAGATTTATGGGATGCGTGATATGTTTGCACTCTCTATGGTTGTAAATCCCGAGAAGCAGGCGGCAACGGAGATGGCGCGACTGCTTCGCTATCCCGGCTTTTTAAAGAGAGATACCTTTGCAAAGGGGCGTGTGGAGATCGTCGAGCTGCGGCTTGACGAGCACAGCAAGCTCTGCAATGTGGCGCTGAATGACATGAACAGTATCGTCAAGTGCAAGATCCTTGTTTGCGCGGTTCTGCGCAACGGCATGGCAGTAGCGCCGGACGGTAATTTCGTTCTGCGCGAGGGCGACCGCATCTTTGTCACCGCGCCGGCGGATACGCTGACGATGCTTTTGAAGAATCTGGGTATCATCACGCATAAGGTCAAGAGAGTCATACTCTGCGGAGGCGGCAGGGTCAGCTATTATCTGGCAAAGCAGCTGAAAAACAGCGGTATCGGTGTGCAGCTCATCGAGCGGGATCTCGAGCGGTGTAACCAGCTTGCCGCCATGCTGCCGGATGCCTGTATTATACATGGGGATGCAAGCAGCCAGTTCCTCCTGGAGAGCGAGGGAATTGCGGACTGCGATGCCCTTGTGACGCTGACCGGACTGGATGAGCTGAACATGGTCGTGTCCATCTATGGCACAAGCAGCGGTGTGCCCCAGGTCATCACAAAGCTTGGACGTATGGATAACACGAATATTCTCGGAAATCTCGCGCTGGGCAGCGTGATCAGCCCGAAGGAGCTTTGTTGCAATACAATTGTCCGCTATGTGCGCGCTATGAAGAATCAGACCGGTGCGGCGCTGACAATGCATACGATCGCAGACGGACAGGTGGAGGCGCTGGAGTTTGTTGTGGACGGAAGTACACAGCACTGCGGCGAGCCGCTGAAGCAGCTGAGGCTGAAGAAGGGCGTTCTTGTGGTCTGCATTACAAAGGGAGCAGGACTTGAGATACCCAACGGTGATTCCAGCTTTGTGGAGGGTGATACCGTTATCATTGTGACAAACAGTGAAAAGGGTATTTATCAGCTCAACGATATTTTTGAATAACAGGTGAAAGACCATGAACTATAAAATGATAGGAAGATTTATCGGCAAGATACTTTTGATCGAGGGGGCATTTATGGTGCCCGCAATGCTGATCAGCCTGATCGGAAAGGAGTATCATGTCGTCTGGGCGTATCTCTGGACGCTGTTCATCATACTGGCGGTTGCCGGGCTGTTGACAGGGCTATGCCGCGGCTCAAAGAAGACGTTTTATGCGAAGGAGGGACTTGCCTGCGTAGGACTCAGCTGGATCATCATGAGTCTGCTGGGCTGCCTTCCCCTGTATATATCGGGAGTGACGCCGCATTTTGTCGATGCATTCTTTGAAATTGTCTCCGGCTTTACGACGACCGGAGCATCGATTCTTCCGGCGGTGGAGGGACTGCCGAAGGGCATTCTTTACTGGAGGAATTTTACGAACTGGCTTGGCGGCATGGGCGTGCTGGTTTTCCTGCTGGCGATCTCCTCAGTCGGAGGGAGCGACAACGGATTTACCATGCATCTTCTGCGGGCGGAAAGCCCGGGACCGAATGTGGAGAAGCTGGTGCCGAGGATGCGGCAGACGGCGAGAATATTGTATCTCTTGTACATTGTGCTCACAGTTCTTGCGGTAATCTTTTTCCTGTTTGGAGGTATGCCGCTGTTTGACGCGGTTTGTACGGCTCTCGGAACAGCGGGCACGGGCGGCTTTGGCATACGGAATGACAGCATGGCGAGCTACAGTCCCTATATCCAGAATGTCTGCACGGTATTCATGCTGCTGTTCGGGGTGAATTTCACCTGCTATTATCTGCTTCTGATCAAACAGGTGAAAAATGTATTTAAGGACGAAGAGCTGCGCATGTATCTGGGAATTGTCGCCGGATCGATTTTGCTGATCACATGGAACCTCAGGGGCTTTTATGACACGCTCGGGGAGACGGTTCGTCACGCGGCGTTTCAGGTGGCAACGATCATGAGTACGACGGGATTTGCGACGACGGACTTTGATCTCTGGCCGGGCTTTTCCAAGGCAATCCTGCTCTGCCTGATGTTTATCGGGGCGAGCGCGGGCAGTACAAGCGGCGGCTTTAAGTGTGGGCGTGCGATTCTCGTATTGAAGAGCCTTCACAGGAGCGTCCGTCAGGTGGTGCATCCCCAGAAGGTACAGGTCGTGAGAGTGAACGGTCAGCCGGTGGAGGAGAAGATCTTGCAGAACACCAACGCATATCTTGCCGCCTACGTCATTATCATCGGAATCAGCTTTTTGCTTGTCTCGATCGACGGTTTCTCGATCACGACCAACTTTTCGGCGGTCGTGTCGTGCTTCAACAATATCGGGCCGGGATTTGAGCTGGTCGGGCCGACGGGGAACTTCGCGTCGTACAGCGTTTTTTCCAAGCTGGTACTCATCATGGACATGCTTGCCGGCAGACTGGAAATCTTCCCGATCTTAATTCTTTTCTCCAGAACGACGTGGAGACACAGATAAAAAATAAAACTTTAAATGAGGGACAACTGAAAAGTTCCCTCATTTTTTTGTGCATTTAAATAAAAGTTCCCTCATTTTTTTGTGAATCCAATAAAAAAGTTCCCTCTGATTTTTGTAAAAAAGTTGTAAAATCAAGAAAAATCGTTTATACTATGGTCACGGAGGATATTTTATGGCTTATCTGAAACGAACGATTGACATATATCTCGAAACATGGAGGAATAATCCGGATCATAAGCCGTTGATCGTGAAGGGGGCACGGCAGATCGGCAAAACGGAATCTATATGCCGATTCGGCGCAATGTATTATAAAAGTGTTATCTATATTAATTTTGTAGAAGAACAGAAATACAAAATGATAACGGCAGACGGATATGGCGCCGAAGATGTGGTGAAAAATATCTCAAGGATTGACCCTTCCAAAAAATTCATTGAGAAGGAAACTTTAATTATTTTTGATGAAATACAGGAGTTTGCAGATATTGCCACGACTCTTAAATTTTTTAAGCTGGATGGAAGATATGATGTGATTTGCAGTGGCTCATTGTTAGGAATCAATTATAAGATTATAGAGAGCAACAGTGTCGGATATAAAACGGATTATGAGATGTTTTCCATGAGCTTTGAGGAGTTTTTGTGGGCAAAGGGATATGATACCGAATTTATAGAGGATGTCTATAGGCATATGCTGGATATGACACCTCTAAGTGAGGTGACGATGGCGGTTTGCAGCAATCTTTTTCTCGACTATTGTATTCTGGGGGGTATGCCGGCTGTCGTGAATAGCTATATTCAGAAAGGAACCTTTGAGGGTACGCTGGAGCTTCAACGTCAGCTGATCGGCGATTACAAGGAAGATGTCAGAAAATATGCGGAGGGTCTGGATCAGACACGAATCCTGAATGTATTCAACCGGATTCCGGCACAGCTGGCAAAGGAGAACAAGAAGTTTCAGATTTCCGGGGTGGCACCGGGAGCCAGATTTAAGGATTACCGTGGCTGCATTGACTGGCTGAACGATGCAGGGATCATTAACATTTGTTATTGCCTGACTTTTCCGGAACTTCCTTTAAAGGGTAATTATGATACGGAAAAGTATAAGATCTATCTGAGGGATACCGGATTACTGGTGGCTATGCTGGATGAGGAGGCACAGGAGGATTTGCGTGCAAACAGAAACCTCGGTGTCTATAAGGGAGCGCTTTATGAAAACGTAGTCGGCGAGGCACTCGTGAAGTCGGGGTGCGAATTGTATTACTATAAGCGGGAGGATTCGACGCTGGAGGAAGACTTTTTCCTTCGGACAGCCCAGATGTTGGTACCGGTGGAAGTGAAAGCGACCGACGGAAGGGCAAAATCGCTGCGGACGCTGATCCGCGGAGAGAAGTACAGCGATATTTCATGGGGAATCAAGCTGTGCGGCAAAAATATCGGATTTAACGACAACATATATACATTTCCCTATTTTTGCGCATTTCTGCTGAAACGTTATCTGCGTGAGAAAAAGTAATTAACGAAATAAAAATCATGCGGAGCAGTTTGTCTTCCGCCTGTAGTCCAGCGGCTTCATCCCGTAATATTCTCGGAAGATGCTCGCAAAGCGCCCCTGGTTCACATAGCCGCAGGACTTTGCAATCTCCGAGATGTTGTCCTTCGAGGAGGAGAGCCGTTCCGCAGCATATTTCATCCGTGCTTCGTTCATGTAGGCAGATACATTCATGCCGAATACGGACCGGAAATATCTTTTCAGGCTGGTCTCGCTGATACCCAGTGTCTCTGAGACAGCCTTCATGGACAGATGACTGCTGAGATCTGCGGTCAGCATTTCCTTTGCCTTTTTTGCAATCCATATGAAAACAAATGGCTAAACAGACCTTTTTGACCCGAAGAGATATAGATATATTTGTCTGTTTCTATTAAACTGTTTGAGTTAGTTGAAGCGAACTGGATGCATAAGATGAGGAATCGTGTTCGCCATAACAAAATGCATGAGGAGGAAATGAGAGCATGAAATTATCGGAAGCAAACGCCGGATATTGCGGAACTGTCAGCTCTGTGAGCGGAAGTCATCATCTGCTGTCAAGGCTTATCGGAATCGGTATTGTGGAAGGCAGTGCCGTACAGGTGATCCAGAATCTGAAGGGACAGCCGGTATTGTTCTATTGCAGGGATTCTGTAATTGCCTTGAGCAAGAAGGACTGCGAGGGGATCGAGATAGAAGGAGGCAAAAGACAATGAGTAAGATGATTGTTCTGCTTGGACAGCCCAATTCGGGAAAGTCAACCGTATTTAACGGACTCACGGGTGCACATCAGCATGTGGGCAACTGGCCGGGAAAAACGGTGGAGCGCAAGGAGGGCAGATTCATCCATAACGGGACGGAGTATGATGTGATCGACCTTCCGGGAAGCTACAGCCTTTCAGCGGGTTCGGATGAAGAAAAGATTACTGCCGATTATATCAGGTCAGGGCGGGCTGATCTCGTGGCAATCCTCGTTGACAGCTCGCAGCTCGAGAGGTCGCTCTATATGTACACGGATTTTATCGGAACGAACATTCCGGTCGTCCTTGTGCTGAACCTGATGGATGTGGCGGAAAAGAAGGGGATTCACATTGACGTGGATAAGCTCAGCCGGCGCACCGGCATTCCGGTGATAGGCTTTGTCGCCTCCGACGCGAAACGGTACGGCGAACTGAAGGAGCAGTTTGCGAAGGCCGTGGCATCGGGAAAGGTGGCTGACCAGTCGGAGCTTGTTGAATATTACAGACAGGATAGTGCGCTTTCGTTTGACAGTCTGGCGGGCAGTCAGAAGGACGAAGAACTGTTTACGAAGGAAAAGCTGGCAATCAGCGAGCTTGAAAAGACAGACAGGGGACTCATGATCTCGGGAGACATTCCGGGAAGTGGTTTGCGCTGGGAATCATCGTGGCGGCGCTTGCGGCGGCAATGGTTATTGCCGCACCGATCATGGGGCTTGGCTTCGGGCTTGTTCCGGTTATCAGCGGCCCGGTCGGAGCGATCGCTGTCGTCTTCCTGATGCTGTTCGCCACGATAGGCTCGCTGTTCCTTGTCTCGCTGATCTTTAAGGGGAAGGCTATACTGAACCGGCTGTTGCGGAGCTTTGCTTCCGACAGCCGTTTTTTCTATGATTAGATGATGTGCTAATAAGCGAACTAATTAGATACCTATAAAAATATATTGACAAATTCAAATAAATGGGTTTATGATCAATGTATCAATTAGATAAACATCAAAGTAAACGGGAAGAGGGTAGATTGACAATGGAAAAAGTAAAAATGGATTTTCTGGCGTTTCTGGAAGAGCGCAAGGCGGAATGTCAGAAACAGATAGAGCAGCTCTGTGAGGATAACCGGAGAGATGAGAGCAATTTCTTTCGGGCGAAGCTGAATATCTATGATGTCTGCAAGAGTGTGTACGAGGCAGCCGAGAAACAGTGCAGCGGGGAATTGGAGAAAGTGGCACAAATGTTCCCGGAGATGGTAAAGCGCATCGCGGATCAGTGGCAGATGTCAAAGCAAGTTGCGCAACAGCACGGCGATGAAAGCAAAGTCATTATGGAGACCCGGAAGCTGGAGGCGGTCGCCGAGGTGTTGGAGAAGTTCCAAAGCCTTACAGACGCAGAGTAAAGTGGGTTTGCAAACAGGGAATGCACGGCAATGATTCGGAAAAAGAGAGGAAGCTGAAAGATGACGGAAGCGGAAGCAATCAAGCTGTTTAAATGTCTGGCAGATAAATCCAGAATTCAGATATTGAAGTCACTGATACAGGAAGAAATGTATGTGGAGAGGCTGGCGGAGCGGTTGAATCTGACAGCGCCGACCATCTCTTTTCATCTGAAAAAGCTCGAGGATGCCGGAGCGGTAAGATCAAGGAAGGATCAGTACTATATGATGTACTCGATCAATGAGGACATCTTTAAGACTTCGATTCTGGATATTCTCAAGGAGAAATCGGACGATTCGGTTTTACAGAAGGAAAGAGAAGAACAGTACCGCAAAAAGGTTATCAGTGCTTTTTTTGAATACGGAAAGCTGAAAAGCATTCCAAGCCAGCGGAAAAAGGAACGGATTGTGCTCGAGGAAATTGCAAAGGGTTTTGAACCGGGAAAGCCGTATACAGAGCGCGAGGTGAACATCATTATTGCGGACTATCATGACGATTTCTGTACACTGAGACGCGATATGATTGCCGAGGGGATTTTAAAGAGAGAGAATGCAGTCTATACAAGGATATGGGAGTAAGAGAAATGAACGAAAATGAAATACGCGGTTATCTGGACAGTGACGGGAGAGTCACGCTGATGCCGCCGAAACGGAAAAAGAAGCTGTTGGTGCTGGCCTATCTGGCAGACCGGATTCCACCGGATAAGGTTTATACGGAGAGAGAGTTTAACGAGCTGTTGAACACGCTTCATACCTTTGGGGATGCTGCGACGTGAACTGTTTGATTATTATCTGGTCAACAGAAGTCAGGATGGGAAAAATTATTCGCTTAACAGGGACAGAATGTCGGCGGAGGAGCTTCAGTATCGGATCGGTCTCATGCAGAGATTTCCGAAGTATGAGTTTGACCTTGACAGACTGACCTGTCTTCCCACGCACGGTGACTATTTTATGAGCCAGCTTATCTGCGGGGAGGATCACATCAATGCGGTCATCGACTGGACGACAGCCTGTGTTCATCCAGTCATATGGGAGATTACCAGATCCTTTGTCTATGCGGCGCCGTCCTGTAAGGGCGGACAGCTTGATCTACAGGAATTTTCCGGGTATGTTGCGGAATACTGCCGTTATGCGGAATTGAATGCGTATGACAGGGAGATGCTGCTGCCGCTCTTCTTTTATCAGATTGCCGTCTGTGATTACTATGGGCAGTATTTTTCCTCGGATGCAGACAACCGGCACATCTACCTTCATCAGGCAAGGTTCTCGACAAAGCTGCTGAAGTGGTATGAAGAAAATAATTGTCAGAAATGATGGCGGATGCTATAATTATCAACGGGAATCTGCTATAAATTAGTCGGCAGTCTGTGAAGGAGGAGAGTAATGTTACAGATACTTTTTAGTTGGTTATGGATTGGTGTATCTGCTTTTTTATGTGGCTTTGCTGCTTTACAGTTGATAAAAAAGGTCAGTGGATATGGGGAAAAATCTGTTGATGTTATTTTAATGATGGGGTTGTGTTTTCTGACGGTATATGCACAGACATTCAGCTTATTCTATAAGGTGGGAGCTGCGGCATCTATAGCCTTGTTTGCGGTTGATATATTGATTTTCTTTATCTGGAGAAGGAGAATCATACATCAGATCGTCGAGTGGGTCTCAATGCCACGGCTTCTTTTTATTCTGATTCCTCTTGCACTGGTTGTTGGAATGAGTCTGATACTTTCTGCCACGGAGATTCAGCATTATGACACTTACCTTTATCATGCACAGAGTATCCGATGGATTGAAGATTACGGCATAGTTCCCGGACTTGGCAACCTACATAATCGCTTAGCTTACAACAGTTCTATTTTTTCTTTACAAGCATTATTCAGTCTGAAATTTCTGCTTGGAAAATCTCTTCATAGTGTAAATGGATTCGTTGTGGCTCTGCTTGCCGGATATACGGTTTGCACGTTTAAAGCATTTGGCAAGAAAAAGTTTTTTGCGTCTGATTTCATGCGACTTACTATGCTTATATATCTTTTTGAAAGACAGAATTGCTGTATGATCAGTTCTCCGGGTTCGGATACTCTGGCACTGGGGCTTGTCGTATATATTCTGATAAAATGGACGGAGTATTGGGAGAATGGCGAGAAGCGGAACGCGCCATATGCCGTATTGTGTCTTTTGGGAGTGTTTGCAGTGACAGTGAAACTTTCGGCGGGGATGATTGTTCTTCTGACAGTCTTGCCTGCGACAAGACTGATTGCACAGAAGAGCTGGAAGCAGATTGCTGCGTATATTGTTCTTGGCACAGTTATCATAGCTCCCTTTTTGACAAGAAATGTTCTGATATCGGGCTACCTGCTGTATCCGTATCCTGAGTTGGATCTGTTTCGGGTGGACTGGAAAATGCCGAAATACACGTTGCTCTTTGACAGAAATGAAATTAAGGCATGGGGGTGGGGGCTGAAAGATGTATACCGGAGCAATGCTCCGATGGCTGAATGGCTTCCAGTATGGTTGGAGAGTCTGGGGAGCATAATGCGAAAGATGTTTTATATCAATCTTGCCTTGATTGTCCCTTCTGCCGCATGGGGGATTTTTAAGGGAATTGCAAAGAAGGATTGGGGTTTTCTCTTGATTGTTGCGACTGTTATTTCCTGCTTTGGACTGTGGTTCGTTGGTTCACCGTTGCCGAGGTATGGAAGTGTTTTCTTGATTTTACTGCCGCTTTTGATGCTTGGACAAATTGTGGCGAGTATTCAGAAGAACAGGTTACCTAATGGACTTGTTAGTCTGGTGATGCTGGTGTGCGTATTATGCTGCTTGAAGCCTCTGGTACAATATGTGCTGACAACGGATTTTGCGGAGCTGCGTAGTCCTGACTATGCATGGAGGGATGCTAATGAGACTTTACTGGGAGATGAGGTGATTTACTATCCTGTATCTGGAGATCAGATGGGATATTATAATTTCCCATCCACACCATATGTTGCGCGCCTGCAGTTAATTGAGTTACGGGGGACGGAATTGTCGGATGGATTTCGGATGAAGGATGCGTACAGAGATGCACTGGTTACGACTTATGGTCAGGTGCAGGAGAAGAATATTTTTGAGTAAGACTGAATGATTCATTGGTGAATGGGGCGAAGTTCAGTATGTCTCGACATTTTTCGGGCAATACATGGGAGTAAATGGCTCAGCATTGAGTATAAAAACAAGCAGGAAGAGATAACGAAGTATTGGATCGGTATTATTGATGTGAATCCTGTGAAGCAAATGCTCCGGGTGGAGGGGTTACACCTGGGGCAATTTTCTACGATGCAGCTGAATACTTTTGTTGATTCTATCTTATCTTCCAGCTTGATAGAAGGCTCCTATTATGATGTGGCGGATACTTTAAAAGAAGATATTCAGATTTGTTGTTTATGAGAGGCAGCCGCGGACAAAAATTGATATACCGATTCTGGCAATCGAACTGGACGGCAGGGAGCATCAGGAAAAGGCTGTTGTCATGGAAAGGGACAGGAAAAAGAACCAGATATGTAAAGAACATGGATTTGAATTAATCCGCATAGAGAATTCATATGCAAGAAGGTATCAGTTTATGAAGGAGATTCTCATGAAATATTTTGCAAGTGTGAAATAAGCTCTTGACCCTCCCCTAAGGGAATCCATTACGATGAGAATGCAGGTTGACAGTGTGCACACATTAAGGCTGGGCTGCGGGATTCAATGACACTTGGGAGTTTTCCCGGCAAAGGCGTGGGAAAGAATGGAGGAAAACAGATGAAAGAAAAAATGTATACAGCGGGGGAGATTGCCAGGCTGGCAGGAGTCTCTCTAAAGACGATTCGTTTCTATGACGCGAAGGGACTGTTGAAGCCGGTGGCTCATTCAGAGGCGGGTTACCGTTACTATAACGAGGCTTCGGTAGCGGCACTTCAAAAAATTCTGATGTTAAAATATCTGGGCTTTTCTTTGCAGCAGATCGAGGGACTGATGAAGGACGAGGATGCGATGAGTTTTGAGGAACAGCTTTCCCGTCAGAAAGAATTGCTGATACAGCGTAAAAAGCAGTTGGATGAACTTGTTGAAACGATTGAAATTATGGAAAAGGGTGATGAAACCAGACGGTGGGATTATCTGATACGGCTTTTGGGGCTGTTGACGGATGAGGAGAAGGTGCGGCAGCAGTATGAAACCTCTGCCAATCTGGAACGAAGGATTCAGCTGCACAACTATAGTACCTCCGAGCAGGGATGGATGGACTGGCTGTTTGAGCGAATTCCTTTGAAACAGGGAGACAAGGTGCTGGAGCTTGGCTGTGGCACGGGCCTTTTGTGGCGGGAGAATATCTATCGTTTGCCCGAAAGGCTGCAACTGCTGTTGACAGACCGCTCTGAAGGAATGCTGGAGCAGACAAGATGCTGCCTGAAAGAGTACGAGGGCCTTTTGGCAGAGAAGGAAATTCAGGTGGAATACCGGATCATGGACGCGGACGCGCTTCAACTTCCAACGGGGGAGTTCGACTGTGTTATTGCCAACCATATGCTGTATCATGTCGTGAACAGAAGGAAATGTCTCGAAACCATAGCTGCAGCACTGAAGCCGCAAGGACATTTCTGCTGTTCCACAGTGGGTGATACCCATATGAGGGAGCTGCATGAGCTGGTGAAGGAATTTGACGAAAGACTCGAAATGCCGTCTGCATCCATAACGGAGGGTTTCCATTTGGAGAATGGAGAGGCGCAATTGAAAAAGTTCTTTCCTCAGGTGGAATGTATGGAGCAGGACAATGACCTGCTGGTGGATAATGTTGACGCAATTTATAATTATGTCTATTCCTATCCGGGGAATGCGCCCTGCATCCTCGACCGTAGAGGAGATGAATTCCGAAAACTGCTGCAGGACAGGATAGAGCGGGATGGGAGCATAATGATACATAAGTCGTCAGGAATGTTTTTGTGCGGGAAATAGGTTGTTTTCAAGAAGGCGAAGGGAAAACGTATGAAGATAAAATGTGTTTGGGAGCATAACGGCAGCAACAGTCTGCTTTATGCAGAGAATTGTGTGGGCGCATTTACCAGAGGAGAATCCGTGGAACGGGCGCTTGCAAAGATGCCCGGGGAAATACAGTCTTATTATAAGTGGCTGGGGGAGGAGATGCCGGGAGATATTGAGACTGTTATTGTGCAGGAGAAGCCCTCAGAGCTGGAGATTAAGGATGCAGACAGTGATGTGCTGTTTGAGACGGAAAAGGCTCCCCTTACGTTGGAGGAGTATCATAGTCTCAAGGAATTGGCGTTGAAATCTGCGGAGGATTTTTTGAAACTGTACGAGAGCATTCCTGATAAAAATGCCAGTGCATTGCCGGTTCGGCAGACCTTTTACGGGCAGCTTCCGCGCACGGCAGAAGAGATGTACCTACATACGAAGAACGTCAACAGCTATTATTTTGGTGAGATCGGAATTGAGACGGATAACGACGGTACGATCTGCGACTGCCGCAGGAGGGGCTTTGAACGGCTGGAGAACACACCGGGGTTTTTAGACGGTTTACTGCGGGAAGGAAGCTACGGTGAAACATGGTCGGTCAGAAAGGTGCTGCGCCGGTTTATCTGGCATGACAGGATTCATGCAAAAGCAATGTGGCGGATGGCAAAAAAGACATTTAAAGAGGATGAGATCGAGAATATCTATGGATTTATCTGCGATTAAGGAGTGCACAGGAGTCGGCGGCTTCAGAGTGCACTGCTTGTGGACATGTGCATCGTGTGCAACTGTTATTGGGAATTTGTGGGTTGTACGGTTGCTTAAAATGGTAAAATACAATTTTGATAAAAGGGGAAACTATATGACGAAAAACGAACTATATGCGGCATATGAAGAGAAGTACAAGGAATTACAGGAGGCATTGCAGGGGGAGGACATTGATAAGATCAGGAAGCTGACCTTAGAGGTTCATGCAATGGTTCATCCTGCCGAAGTTTCGGGAGGCACGGAAAAGACGCTTGCCGATTATGTGTTGGACTACATGCTTGCCGGACATCAGAATGATCTGGTGCCGAGGGAGGACTGGGAGGTTGATCTGCATTATGCCGGAACCCAGACCGTGCCCCTGTGCTGGCAGCTTTGGCATACCTACAGAATCGAGGATCTGGTAAGCAATATTCTGATGATGAATCAGAACCAGTTATTTGACAGGGACTGGCAGGAAAGGATCGGAGCCTGTATTACGGACACAGGAAATGCGCTGGAGCTGGATGAAGCGATTGACTTCGGAAAGAAAATAAACGCAGAGGCGCTTCGTGACTATATGCTTGCAGTCGGAAGGAATACCCGCTGCATACTGGAAAGTCTCACGCTGGAGCAGATAAAATCCATGGTTCCGGAGGAGTGGGTGATGAGGATATTGGAGGAGGGCGGTGTGACGACCGACTTCCGCTCCGTGTGGCTGCTGGTATTTTGGGGAAGGCTGACAAGAGGGGGCATGATTTTGACGCCTATGACAGGGCATCACATGATGCATCTGCCACCCTGTCTGAATCATCTGCCGATCATGGACTGAGATTATCGGAATGTATCAGGAAAGTTTCAGGCAGTAAAGAAGGTTCCTGAGCAACAAAAATATAGGCGCTCTCAGGTGGAAACCTGAGGGTGTTTTTGGTATAATCGGAATTGCTCGTGACAGATATGATTGATTTGAAAACGGACAGAGGAGAACACACATGAAAAACATTCAAAATCTTTCGGCGAAATTTGATGTTAGGAAATTGGACGAGTCAGATGTAAATGAAGTTCTTGAGTTGATGAAGAAGAATCCCCTCTTTTTTCAGCATTGCCCACCTATGGCGACGAGACAAAGCATTTTAGAAGATATGAAGGCGTTGCCGCCACGAACAACTTATGAAGATAAGTATTATGTTGGTTACTTTCTGGATGGAAAGCTAGTGGCAGTGATGGACTTGATTTTAAAATATCCAAATGAGGACACTGCATTTATCGGCTTTTTTATGATGAATAAAGACTTTCAGGGAAAAGGAATCGGAACAGAAATCATTGAGGAATGTGAAACATTTCTGCGCGGGAACGGTTATTTGTATATCCGGCTCGGCTTTGCAAAAGGGAATCCGCAAAGTGAAGCATTCTGGCTAAAAAACGGATTCCGAAGAACCGGTGTTGAGGATGTACAGGAGAGGTATACGGTTGTGGTGATGGGAAAGGATATTTTTATTCCCAAAGTGATAAGAGATTTTCTCGGTGATGAGCCATATAGCAGAAATACCACGGGAATGTCGGGTTCGGAAGTGCTTATTTTTCAGAAATATGTCCTGAAAATTCAACCCCGGACGATAGAGGCCGACAATGAGGACGCGATCGTGAAGTGGCTCGGAGGAAGCATACCGGTTCCGGAAATATTGATGTATCATGTGGAGAACGGGACAGCCTATACCCTGATGAGCAGGCTGGAGGGGAAAATGCTTTGTGATGAAGAGTTCCTGACTTCGCCACAACGGTTAATCAGGCTGGCGGCGGATATGCTCAGAATGCTGTGGGCAGTGGATGTGAACGAATGCCCTCTGAGGGCGAGCAGACTGGATGAGCGATTGAAGGCTGCACGCTTTAATGTGGAAAATCATCTGGTGGATTTAGACAATGTGGAGCCGGAAACCTTTGACCCGGGCGGTTTTAAAAACCCGGAGGAGCTGCTTGCCTGGCTGGAGCAGAATCGTCCGCAAGAGGATATTGTCCTTACGCATGGAGATTTCTGCCTGCCGAATCTGTTTGTCAATGAGGGTAAAATTTGTGGATTCATTGATCTTGGCAAGATGGGGCCTGCTGACAGATGGCAGGACATCGCAATCGTACTGCGTAGTCTGAAAAGCAATTTTTCGGGAGAATACAATGGAGGAAAAGCATATTTCCAGTTTGAGCCATATATGCTGCTGGACGAACTGGGGATTGAGATGGATGAAGAGAAGAACAGATATTATAAGCTGCTGGATGAGTTGTTTTAGGAAATGTAGATTCATTTGATGAATATTGATTACCGAAAATGTTGACATATTACCGAAAATGTTGTATTATGTGGATGACGGAACTGGAAACACACAAAAACAATTATGGAGGTGTAATATGTTTATCGAGGAACGACATAATGAGATTCTTGAAAAGTTGCGGCTGGATGGGAAGGTAACAATCGCTGAAATAACCCAAAAGTACGGTATATCTGACGAATCGGCACGCAGGGATTTGCGCCTGCTTGAGAAGCAGGGAATGTGTAAAAGAACTCATGGAGGCGCGATTACGGCGAGTCAAGTCAGCGTCAGACCTCCGGCAGACCGAAATTTTGAGAAAATGCCCGTTCATGATAATTATCGGGAAATTTCCCGGATTGCAGCGGGTATGGTTCACAAGAACGACATTATTTATCTTACAGGGGGCTCATTTGGATATATTATGCTGTCATATCTGCCGAAAGAGATTCCTTATACGGTGGTCGTGAATTCGGTTGATATTGGCAGAGAATTGAGGGGCTTTGACAATGTGGATGTCTATCTGGTAGGTGGCAAAATGCGGCAGAGCGGTTCTGTGGTGGACAGTCTTGCAAATGATTTTGTCAGCCGGCTTCACTTTGATCTGTGCTTTATTACCGGAGCCGGTCTGACTGCGGATTTCGGTCTGTCGAATGGTACCGATGAGACAGCAGCATTTCAGAGAACGGTGATTAAGAACAGCAGGAAAAAATGCTTACTGCTTCCCGGAGCGAAAATTGGCGTGGATTCTTTTGTGAAGGTCTGTGATGTGGAAAATTTCGACTGCCTGATTACGGACTGGGATTGTGTGGATGACCAGCTTGCCGCCATTGGCGAAAAGGGTGTGGAGGTCATTGTGGCAGAAAAGGAAAACGGAACAGGGGAGGGGTGAGTCCAACGCCACTATGCGGCAGACAGCCAAGGCGTTCGGGGGGCGAAAAACACTGTATACATAAGATTGTAACAGTTTAGAACGGTGCGGAGGCAGGGTGATTTGGGTAATTGAATAGGGGAATGTAAGAGCACTCTCAGGTGGAAACTTGAGGGTGTTTTTGGTATAATGTGAAATGTAGCGTTAAGTACAGTATGCCCAAGGTATAGAAAGATTTATATATTAACGAGAATAAAGAAATACAACATATATAGAGGGAAAGATGGCAAATATGAGAGTATCAAAAATTGCAGAGGCAGATTTGACCAATGACATAATTGATAGAATATTATTCGAGAATTTGAACGATACTGGAGAAGAAGTTGATTGTATTATTGTTTTAGGGAGTATAAAAGCTGCCAAGTACAGAGTTCCAGTGGCGGCAAATGCTTATAATACAGGTAGATCCAATAAAGTAATGTTATGTGGAGGCGCTTTAAGAGAGTTTGCGGAAGGAAAAATGACGGAAGCGCAACATATGAAAAACAAAGCGTTGCAATTAGGTATTCCTGAAACAAATATAATTATAGAAAATATATCGCAAAATACAGTTGAAAATATTCTATGTGCAATGATGGAATTGCAGAGAGTATTTTGGCTAAACCGAGTGAGCAGGGTACTGATGGTAACGACAACATATCATATGAGACGAAGTTTGGCTCTCGCAAGATACCTATTCCCAGAACACATTGAGATAATTCCGTGTCCCGCTGATGATGAAAATACAAGGCGAGATAATTGGATGAATACATCGGAAGGTATCAAAAGAGCAAGGGGAGAGGTATTAAATATCCTTAGGTGTGTCGAAAATAGAGTTATTCCGGATTTTGAAATTTAATTGGTGGTTAAGGAGATGATCTGATGAAGCAAATCGAAATGACCGAAGCAAATCCTACATACGCAGATGGCATATGGAAATTTTGTCAAGAGATATTAGCGTTTGATGCGGAAAGCGAAGACCAGTTTGCAGGGTGTATGCTGCTTGATTCAAGTAAGTCTGCGGAAGAATGGATAAAGATATAATGAAAATATGAGAAAAAGCGAGTTAACAAGAGAAAAACAAAGATTATTATGGGAGGTGCTTTGAATGTATATTATTGACGATGTATGTTACGCAGGAGAGAAAACACAGAATATCAAAATAAAAGAAGCAAAGGTTTTACGCGGGGGTATGTTATTGCTCACATTTTCTACGGGAGAGCAAAGACTTTTTGACACAACTCTGCTGAAGGGCTCTGCGTTTAGCCCATTGAAAGATGAAAAGGTATTAGAAGATTTTAAGATTTTTCATGGCGTTATGACATGGATGAACGGAGATATTGATATTGCTCCGGAGACTATGTATGCCGACAGTTATCCATATACAGCCAAGAATGTAAGTGCGGCAGTAGGATAATAATGTTTTCAAATAGGACAGGATAGTAACAATATAGAACGAAGTATGAAGAATTAAATAGAACGGAAGCAAGAGCACTCTCGGGTAGATATCAGGGAGTGCTTTTAGCATAATGAGGAAAATAAGTGTTGACAAGGCTGTTTGTTCCGAATAAACTGTAATTGTTTATTGGAAATAAACAGGAGGAAAACGTACATGGGAGATTCAAAAATCGGGGTAGTGGAAACGCGTTTTGCCGAGATAATCTGGAGGAATGAACCGATAGGCTCCAGAGAGTTGGCGGAAATATGCAGTAAAGAACTGAATTGGAAAAGACCGACGACATATAATGTCCTTCGGAAGCTGTGCGACAAAGGAATCTTTCAGAATGTAAACGGAATTGTTTCCTCGGTGCTCTCCAGAGATGAATTTTTCGGAATGCAAGGCGAAGAATTTGTGGAGGAGGCTTTTCAGGGATCATTGCCTGCATTTGTGGCGGCATTTACTTCCAGAAAAAAGCTATCGGAAGCGGAGATCAAAGAACTGATTTCCATCATTCAGGAAAAGAAGGAGAAATAGGGTATGTTGGAGAAAGTTGGTTCCATGATTGTGAATCAGGTTGCTTTCCGAATTTTGAATATGAGTATTGCCGCCGGCATCATCATTATTATCGTGATGCTTGTACGTCTCCTGTTAAAAAGAGCCCCCAAGACTTTTTCCTACGCATTGTGGGGAATCGTGTTGTTCAGACTTCTGTGCCCGTTTTCCTTTTCTTCAACGCTTTCGGTTTTCAATTTGTTGAATACAGCAGACAGGAATGCGGGAGAGATTACCTTTGTATCAGATGAGCAGTTTACTGTCATGCATGAGGATAATCAGGCTCAGAATCAAACAACGGATGTAACGCCGCATATTTCGGAATACATTTCTGACGGACAAAATGATCCGGCGGGAGAAGCAGACGGAAATTCTGTGATGGATAGCATTGGGGGCGTCCCGGATGCCGGTGCGCCGGACAATTCCGATCATGGCTCAAAACATATGGAGGAAACCGTTTCCGGCACCCGTATGGCAAAATGGAAGGGAGTGATACCATGGCACCATTAGCAGCAGTAGACACAACAGTAAATAATCGCACATATGACTATACGGAGAAAGATGCTTTCGATGCGCTCTATCAGGAGTTGGCAAAAGGAGTGCAGAGCATGAAAAATGGTGAGGTATACACCATTGAAGAAGCATGGGAGGAAATCGACAAGATATAGTATATGGATAAACCTAAAAAATATAAAATTGTCTTGTCGAAGGATGCTTTGCAAGATATTAAAAATACGAAGACTTATATATTGCAGACTTTTATGTATAGGGAATATGCGGAAAATTTTTCCAGAAAAATAAAGGCTGTAATCAAAGCATTGGATCCTTTTGCGGAGGGGTACGAAAAAACAGGATATATTTATATTATAGAAGGATTGGAAATTTATTACAAGCCATACAGTACATATTTGATTTCCTTCGTTGTTGAAGATACAACGGTAACGGTTATCAGAGTATTGAAGGATAGAATGTATTGGCAGGCTATTATCAAGCGAATAAACAAACTAAATTAACAATTCATTGCATACCCCTCGGGAATCTTTCATACATTGTAAAAAAGATTCTTGAGGGGTATTCTTTTGAAGGATTACATTGAAGAGCGTGCTATCAGCATTGCGAATTATATCATTGAATCCAATGCCACTGTGCGGCAGACAGCCAAGGCGTTTGGGGTGTCAAAAAGCACTGTACATAAGGATGTCACAGACCGGCTCATGCAGATCGATCCGACGCTTGCCAAGCAGGCGCGGCAGGTGCTGGACGTCAATAAGTCCGAGCGACATATCCGGGGCGGGTTGGCGACGCGGGAAAAATACAGACATATGGCATGAATGATACCGTTTTCTGACCGAAGAGACAGGTCGGGAAACGGTATTTTGCTTGTCGGAATAAAACTTATATCATCAAAAAACAACGCGCAAATGAGAATAAACCGCATTTATATGTTGATTTTATGACGAAAGTGTATATAATAGAGAATAGAAAGAAAAATGAGGTAGTAAGTATGTTGATTCAATTTAATTTTAAAAATTTTAAATCCTTTAGAGAAGAGGCGACTCTGGATTTGTCTGCTACAAAGATGACAGAATTTTCTGACAGAGTTATGACCATCGGAAGTGAAAAGATACTGCCAGTTGCTGCTATTTATGGAGCAAACGCAAGTGGTAAGTCAAATATATACAGTGCATTTGAGTATATGGCTGAGTATGTGGCGGATTCCTTCAAGTATGGAGATGAGGAAGAGAAGTTTGAGGAGTATAGACCAACGCCGTTTTTGTTTGATTCTACATCAGAGGATGCAGAATCAAGTTTTGAAGTATATTTTACGCTTCCCGGAGATAAGAACGAGAAGACATATAATTATGGATTCTGCGTTGATAAAGAGGGTGTAACAGAGGAATGGCTGAATTCTAAGGCTAAGACTGCTAGAAAGTACAGTACAGTATTTTATCGTGGAAATTCTGACAGTGAATTAGATTTATCAGGCTTGCCGAAGAACAGCAGGGATAATATAAAGATTGCGCTTGAAAAGCAGGTGTTGATTGCTTCTTTAGGAGCTAAGTTAAAAATTAGCAAATGTAAGGCAATCAGAGATTGGTTTTTGACAAATGAATTTGCTGATTTTGGTGACCCTGTCACTAACTTTTTCTTATCGCGCAGATTGCCGAGAGGTTTCGTGGATGATAAGAATGTTCAGCAGAAGGTAGTAGAATACTTTGCGTCCTTTGATGAACATATTAAGGATTTCAGAGTAGAAAAAGTTCCAAGTGATGGTGAATCAAAAGAAGAAAAATATAAGATTAATGCACTTCATAAGAAAATTGATTCTGACGAGATGGCTGAGATACCTTTAGGCGCAGAGTCGGCGGGAACATTGAAGATGTTTGCTCTTTATCCGGAGTTACAGGAAGTACTGGAAAAGGGAAGTGTATTTTTCATTGATGAATTAAATGCTCGTCTGCATCCGCTTTTAGTAAGAAATTTCTTGCTTACTTTTCTAAACCCGAACATCAACGTTAATCACGCACAGCTTGTGTTTACAACGCACGATACTTGGCAATTGTCTAATCAGTTGCTGCGTCGTGATGAGATATGGTTTGTCGAAAAGGATGACAGAGGCGTTTCAATGTTGTATTCTCTTGCTGATTTTATTGATGAGGATGGAGCGCGTATCCGCAAGGATGAAAGCTATGAAAAAAATTATTTGATTGGTAAGTATGGTGCTATTCCGACCTTAAAGAGTATTGATATGTTTAAGAGTGCTCAATGCCCGGGGGATATAGGTTCAGCACCGACCGAGTGGAACGGAGAGATTGAGCATGGCAAAAGGGGATAGAACAGGAAACAGAAAATCCAGAGAACAAAGAAGAACGCTCAAAGTACCGGAATTGGGATATTACTTGATCGTTACAGACACAGAAGGGACAGAACGTTGTTTTTTTACAGGACTGCATCAATCATTGCCGGAAGAAGTTAGAAATAAACTTGTCATTAAAGTCGTGGAAACAAAGACAAGAAGTATGATTGATAAATGCTTGGAACTCACAGCCTATGAGGCACAATATCGTATTCCTTGGATTGTGTTTGACAGAGATCAAGTAATAGGATATGATGAAATTATCACTGAAGCAGAGAAAAGAGGTATACAAGTGGGATGGTCGAATCCCTGCTTTGAAATATGGATGTATGCCTATTTTGGCGCGATGCCGGCAATTCAAGATTCATGGACATGCTGTTTTGAGTTTGGACGAGTATATGAGAATAAAACGGGTCAGAAGTATTCCAAGGCAGATGAAAAGATGTATGAAAAAATTTGCCGTGTGGGAAATGAGGAAAAGGCAATGCGAATAGCGCAACAGAAGCTGGAGCAGTGCGAACGGGAAGGTAAAAAGAAGCCATCAGAGATGTGTCCGGCGACAACGGTGCATAGGCTGGTGGGGGAGATTAAAAGAAGAGGTAGGGGTGTATAAGGTGCATGACAATATGGCATGTGATGAAAACTTATAATGAAAATGGGGTCTATTATCAACCGATACCTTATGATGTGCGAGTAATATGCGAACTTCTGCGGTCAGAAAAAGGAATTCAACAGGTTATAAGTTTTTTGAAGAGCAGTTGTTGGACAAAGAGAAAGGCACATAGATTAGTGGAGGAAAAGAATAAAAACCAGGTAATATAAGGAATGGTTTTATGCGTATAAGATGTTGAAAAGAATTACAATAAGGGAATGTGTTATGAAAGAACAATTAAGAAGAGAGATTGTTAATGCTTTGATGGATAATGAACTAGCTATTGCGAATAAACTGCTTGCGGTTGATACACCCAAAAGTTTGTTCAAATATAGAGCAGGAGAGCAGCGGGATATTGATGCATTGAAAGAAAATAAAGTATGGATTAGTAGAGCTATATATCTTGATGATGAAGAAGATGCGAGATTTAGGATAAGGAATGTAGATGCCGTTTGTTCTGTCATTGATAAGATGGCAACTCAAAATGAAAAATTTAAAAATCCAAAGTATAAAAGGGATGTTTCTACAATTGCTGAGACAAGCAAAATGGATAGCCTAGTGTGTTCGTTTTCAGAAAACTCAGAAAATGAATATATGTGGAAAAAATATGCAAATGAATACAAGGGATTTTGCATCGAATATGATTTTGTAGAATTAATGAATTCAAATAATCTTTTGCTTGTGCCAGTTTCGTATTCTTTAAAAAGAGAAATGGATATAAGGGAATGTAATAATAAGCAATATATGATATTTATGCAATTATTTACTAAATATTCAGTGGGAAGTAATGGAGAGCCATGGAGTGAGCAATTGGAATGGAGATATGCGTGTTTTACAAAAACCCTTGGGGTGCTAGATGGCGAAAAAGGAAAGTTGATATCTGTACCAATACCCAAGAAAATTATTTTTGGAAAAAATATGTCAGAGGAAAATAAAATACAAATAATGGACTGGATAGATGCAAAAAAGTATAATATTGAGACACAACAAATGTTATAATGTTGAAATAATTACGCTACAAGCTTTGTAAATTTCGCAAAAATACATGGAGATGTACACCGATGAACTAATTCCCGAAGAAGAATTGAATGAGCAAATGGGAGGAATACGCAGATTGATCCGACGCTTGCCAAACAGGCACGGCAGGTGCTGGACGTCAATAAGTCCGAGCAACATATCCGCGGCGGGTTGGCGACGCAGGAAAAAGACAGACATATGGCATGAATGATACCGTTTTCTGACCGGAGAGACAGGTCGGGAAACGGTATTTTGCGTAAAATGCATTAAACAATCTCAAATTTAAATGAAAAAAATTAAAATAACTTAAATAGAATTTCACTTCCATTTGAGTTTCTGCGTATTTTTTGAGATCATTGAATACAAGTTAAAAGAATGTTAAAATATAAAACATGAAATGAAGAAACCGAGTTGGCGGCAGAAGAAAATCCGAAAAGTCTAAATAGTCATATTTTAGCGAGTAGATGTGCAACATCCGCAAAACAGATAGAATTTTACAGAAAAAGTGAGGAACCCGATGCAGCAGGACGCAGAGAAGATTTCATCCTTGGCAAACCGAATCATGGCGCTGGCGCATGATGAGCTTCTGATGCACCTGCGTTTTTTTGACTTGCCGCTGGCACAGCTGGCGAGGAAGGAAAAGCGCGGAAGCGGGTGTTTTGCCACGGAAGGGCAGACATTGTTTTACGATCCGGTGTATGTGCTGCAATGCTACCAGAGAGAACCGGTGTTGGTTGCGAGGAGCTATCTGCATACGCTGCTTCACTGCATCTTTTTCCACAGCTTCCGCTATGATAAGCTGGACAGGGAAAAATGGGATCTGGCGGCGGACATTGCCGTCGAGAGCACGATCATCGGGATGAAGCTCGGCGGGGTAACGCTGGAGCAGGATGCGGACGCGGAGAGAAAGCTGAAGGTGCTGAAGGAAGATGCTGGCGGACTGACGGCGGAGCGGCTGTACCGCTATTTTCGGAACCAACCGCTGACGAATGGCGAGAGGGAAGAACTGCGGCGGCTTTTTCGCAGGGATTACCACGACCTGTGGCAGCCGGCGGAGCAGCTTGAGGTGACGCAGGAGCAGTGGAAGAAGATCAGCGAGAGAGTGAAGGCGGATCTGAAATCCTTCACCAAGGCGAGAACGGGCGCGGAGGCGTTGGAACGCAACCTCGAGGAGAGCACAAGGGACCGCTATGATTACAGCGAGATTCTCCGGCGCTTCACGGTCATGGGGGAGGACATCACGGTCAACGACGAGGAATTTGACTATATTTACTATACCTATGGACTGGAGCATTACGGCAATCTGCCGCTGATCGAGCCGTTGGAATACAAGGAGACAAACAAGGTCAGGGAGTTCATCATAGCGATTGACACCTCCGCCTCCTGCCGCGGCGGCATTGTCAGGGCATTTCTGCAGAAGACCTATTCGATTTTAAAGGCGAGCGAGAATTTCTTTCATAAGGTCAATATCCACATCCTGCAATGCGATCAGGAGGTGCAGAGCGACACGAAGATCACGAATGATGATGAATTTGAGACCTTTATGAAATACGGGAAGCTGCAAGGCTTCGGCGCGACAGATTTCCGTCCGGTTTTCCAATATACGGAAAAGCTGCGGCAGCAGGGCGAGTTTACAAATTTAAAGGGCTTGATCTATTTTACGGACGGCTATGGGATATACCCGGAGAAGATGCCGGATTATCAGGTGATATTTGCATTTCTGAACGAGGACGAAAACAGGGCGGCGGTGCCGCCGTGGAGCATGAAGGTGATTCTGGAGAGCGAGGAGCTGGAAGAAGAGGAACGGAATGAACATTAAGCAGGCGAAGGAATATATTAAAAATTCAGTAAATCTATATCTGAAAAAGGACGAGTTCGGAGAGTACCGTGTGCCGGTTGTGAGGCAGCGTCCGATCTTTCTGCTCGGTGCGCCAGGCATCGGAAAGACGGCGATTATGGAGCAGATTGCGCAGGAAATGGGCATTGCCCTTGTGGCGTATTCCATGACGCACCACACGCGGCAGTCCGCGCTGGGGCTTCCGTTTATCACGGAGAAGACCTACGGCGGTGAAAAGGTGAGCGTCTCCGAATATACCATGAGCGAGATTATCGCGTCGGTGTATGACGCGATGGAGAGCAGTGGCATGAAGGAGGGTATTCTGTTTCTGGACGAGATCAACTGTGTCTCTGAGACGCTGGCGCCATCCATGCTGCAATTTCTACAGTACAAGGTCTTCGGGCGCCACAGAGTGCCGGACGGCTGGGTGGTCGTCACGGCAGGAAACCCGCCGGAGTACAATAAATCGGTCAGGGAATTTGACGTTGTGACAATGGACAGGTTGAAGCTGCTGGAGGTGGAGCCGGAGTACCGCGTCTGGAAGGAATATGCGGTGGAGCGTCGCATCCATAATGCGGTCATCAGCTATCTCGACCTTAAGAAGGAACACTTCTATGTGATGGAGATGACAACGAAGGGGCGCAGCTATGTGACGGCGAGAGGCTGGGAGGATCTCTCGGAGATTCTGACGCTGTACGAGGATGAGCAGCTTCCGGTGGACGAGTCCCTGATCGGACAATATCTCCGGAATGAAAGGGTCGTGAAGGAATTTTCCGCGTACTACGACCTATATAATAAGTACAAGAGGGATTATAAAATCTCCGAAATTCTGGAAGGAAATCCGTCAGTGCAGGCGATTGCCAGAGCGAAGGCAGCAGCGTTTGACGAGAGACTGTCGCTGCTGGGAATGCTGCTTGACAGGGTACAGGCTGATATGAGACAGATCATGGAGCAGGCGGCTTTCCTGTCTGATCTCAGAAATCCCTTAAAGACGATCGGGGCATCCGCAGACAGCGGTACTGTCGAGCAGACACTTGCCACGCTGGAAAAACAGGCGGAGGGCAGGAAAAAGCTTCTGGAAAATCTGCAGAGCGCAAATTCGCTGCCGGATGCGGACAGAAGGAAGCACCGCAGTGTGATCCGTTTCCTTGAGGAGAGCAGAAAGGAACTGATGATGAGCGCGCCCCGGGACAATGCGGCGGCATATGAGTTCTTGAAGACAAGATACGGACAGCTGGTTGCCAGAATGAAGCAGGAGACCGCGAAGGTACAGAGCGAGCTGCATGCGCTCTTTGTCTTTGCGGAAGAAGCGTTTGCAGAGGGGAACGAGATGCTGCTTCTCGTGACGGAATTGACGGTGCATACGACCTCGGCGCAGTTCATAGCGACCTTTGGCTGCCCGGACTATCAGAGACACAATGAGGAACTGATGCTCAGCGAGCGCAGCGACCGGATCAGGTCGGAGATCGCAGAGCTGAAACTGGAGTGATTATGCAGGAGAGAGAATGGGAGCTTGAGGGCGGCAGCCTGAAATATAAGATACAGGACGGGGCTGTGTGCATCGTAGAATTTCATGGGCAGGCAGCCGAGCTTACCGTGCCGGAGCGGATCGAAGGGCTTCCGGTGGCGGTGATTGGAAAGAAGGCGTTTTTAAGCAGGAAGAGCCTGAGACAGGTGAGACTTCCCGAAACGGTGCGGGAGATCGGCGACTGGGCATTTGCCTCGTGCAGCGGACTAAAGGAGATGCAGCTTCCGCGCAGGGAGCTTTGCTTTGGAAAGGCGGTCTTTTTAGACTGCACAAGACTGGAGAGGATTGTGCTGTATGGGGATGGGGAACCGTCGCAGGTTGCCGGTGAGCCGGAAGGGCAGGGCGGGCTCTCGTGGACGGCGGAGCTGCTGGCAGCGGCAGTGAAAGACTTCGGGGCTTATTATCTTCTGGAGCCGCCTGCGGTGGGAAGCGTGGAGTGGCTTGGAAAGTGGGATGCGAAGCTGGCAGCAGTGCTGCACACCTCGGATGAGGAGGGCTTTTCGAGACAAGTGCTCTGCGGTGAGGAGGACTACGGCAGCACGGACGTGTTCTCCTATGTCAGCGAGAGGCGCAGGGAAAAGGCGAGGCTGGCTTTTTTAAGACTGCTCCATCCGTGGGGATTGGCTGAGCCGCTTAAAAGCGAGCTGGAAACCTATCTAACTGCCCATACCAAGGGCTGCGGGAGCGAGGAGGCATGGCAGGTCATTTTGCGCGAGAAAGGCAACGACAGAGCCTATTACAGCCTGTTCGCGGAGCTAGGCGGTCTGAATGCGGAGAATCTCTGCCCGGTTCTGGAGGACATCGGAGAGGAGTTCCCGGAGATGAAGGCGTATTTCCTGCAGTGGATGGCACAGGCGCCCGCCACAACGGATTTCTTTGCGGGACTGGAGCTCTGACTGTGCAATTATGAAGATTTTTTTATTAATTATTGCTATAATTCCTTAATTACATCGGTATGCATTGCCGCTCCCGGAAAGTTCTGATATACTGAAAGAGAGCGGGGAAGGGTGTGGAAGATCCTCTTCGGAAATTAATAAAATCAAGGGAGAATGACTATGACTTTAGCACAGGCGCAGGAGAAACTTGCAAAATACGGACAGGAGCATGTCCTGAAATATTATGGGGAGCTGAACGAGAAGGAGAAGGAGGCTCTTCTGGAGCAGATCGAGGCGACGGACATGAGCATTCTGGACTCGTGCAGACATCGTGAGGAGCTGGCGCGCAAGGGAGTGATCACACCGCTTGCGGCAATGCAACTGTCCGAGATAGATGCCAACAGAGAGAGTTTTACAGCGACTGGACTGGAGGCGATCAGAGAGGGCAAGGTGGGAGCGGTGCTTCTCGCCGGCGGCATGGGAACCAGACTCGGCTCGGATAATCCCAAGGGAATGTTCAATGTCGGACTGACCAGAGAGCTTTACATATTTGAGTGTCTGATCAATAATCTGATGGATGTCGTGCGTCAGGCGGATCGCTGGATTCATCTATTCGTCATGACGAGCGATAAGAATCATGAGACAACGGTGAAGTTCCTGAAGGAGCATGACTTTTTCGGCTACAAGGCGGAGTATGTGCATTTCTTCATGCAGGAGATGGCTGCCGCGACGGATTATAACGGAAAGATTTACATGGAGGAAAAGGGAAAGCTGTCCACCTCTCCCAACGGAAATGGCGGCTGGTTCATCTCGATGAAGAATGCCGGACTGCTGGAACTGGTGCAGAAGGAAGGCATCGAATGGCTGAATGTATTCTCTGTTGACAATGTGCTCCAGAGGATCGCAGACCCCTGCTTTATCGGCGCGACAATCGAGAAGAACTGTGTGGTCGGCGCAAAGGTGGTGAGAAAGAATGCACCCGACGAGAGGGTGGGTGTAATGTGTCTTGAGGACGGCAGACCGTCAATCGTAGAGTATTATGAACTGACGGAGGAGCTGATGAATGCGAAGGACGAGAACGGTGATCCGGCGTATTACTTTGGCGTCATACTGAATTACCTGTTCCGCGTGCCCGAGCTCATTGAAATTCTGAATAACAGTCTGCCTCTGCATATCGTGGAGAAGAAGATTCCGTACCTGAACGAGACGGGAGAGCATGTGCAGCCGGAGGAGCCGAATGGCTTTAAGTTTGAGAGCCTTGTGCTGGACATGATTCACCAGATGAAGAGCTGTCTGCCCTATGAGGTAGTGCGTGAGAAGGAATTTGCTCCGATCAAAAACCGTGTCGGCGTGGATTCCGTGGACAGTGCCCGAGCACTCCTCCAGAAAAACGGTGTCACACTGTAGTCAAGTTACTGTTCACTCCGTTCACAGCAACACGCTTCGCGATGCACAGCGCCTGCAAGTCTCGCAAAATTGCATGAAATGCAATTTTGACTTCGCGGAATATGGACTGTGAACAGTAACGTATTCAACATTATGACAGATTCTGGCAACATATAAGTATTGAGAAATACGGACTTTTTGTTTATCCTAGGTAATAGCAGGAAACAAAAAACATTGCAGGGAATAAAAAAGATTCCCAGCGGAAAAGAGGGAGCTATGAAGATTTTGGTGACAGGCGGTGCCGGCTTTATCGGCAGCCATACAGTGGTGGAGCTGCAGCAGGCCGGTTATGATGTTGTGGTTCTGGATAATCTTTGCAACGCAAGTGAGAAGTCTCTGCAGCGTGTTGAGGCGATCACGGGTAAGAAGGTTCCTTTCTATCGGGCGGACATTCTGGACAGAGAGGCGCTGGAGAAGATTTTCTCCAAAGAGAATATTGATGCGGTCATCCATTTTGCCGGTCTGAAGGCGGTTGGCGAGTCCGTACAGAAGCCGTGGGAATATTATGAGAACAATATTGCAGGTACGCTGACTCTTGTGGATGTAATGAGAAAGCACAATGTGAAGAATATCATCTTCTCTTCCAGTGCGACTGTCTACGGAAATCCGGCGTTTATTCCGATTACAGAGGAGTGCCCGAAAGGACAGTGCACGAATCCGTATGGCTGGACGAAGTCCATGCTTGAGCAGATCCTTTCCGACATCCAGAAGGCTGATCCTGAATGGAACGTGATTCTGCTTCGCTATTTCAACCCGATCGGCGCACACAAGAGCGGTACAATCGGAGAAAATCCGAACGGTATTCCGAACAATCTGATGCCCTACATCACGCAGGTAGCTGTCGGAAAGCTTAAGGAACTGGGCGTTTTCGGAAATGATTACGACACACCGGACGGAACCGGCGTGCGCGACTACATCCATGTTGTCGATCTGGCGGTAGGTCATGTCAAGGCGCTGAAGAAGATTGAGGAAAAGGCGGGGTTGAAGATTTACAATCTGGGAACCGGTGTCGGCTACAGCGTGCTGGATATTGTAAAGAACTTTGAAGAGGCGACCGGCGTAAAGATTCCATATGTGATCAAGCCGAGACGTGCGGGAGATATTGCCACCTGCTATTCCGATGCGAGTCTTGCAAAGAAGGAGCTTGGCTGGGAAGCCCAGTACGGCATCAGGGAGATGTGTGAGGACTCCTGGAGATGGCAGAAGAATAATCCGAACGGATATGACGACTAATCTTCCTCGATGACCTGAATTTCAAGATAATCGAAGTCTATCGAGTCAATAAAATTGTCCTGGGTGAAGCGTGCCTTGCGGTGGCGCTTGAACTCCGCAATGGTGTTGTCGAGCCAGATCGGCTTGCTCAAATCGAATTTGGAACACACTTCATCCAGGGCATGAAATACCTTGTGGGTGCGGGTCTCGTTGCTCCCGTCTTCAATACACACGTCTTGAAGCATATGATTGTCTTTAAAGGTTCTTGCCCATAAGCGGAACATATCGTGTCCTCCTGCCCTTGCGGAATCCGTCTGCCGGATTTCCGATTCTGCCCTCATTTTAATTTATATTTTCCCGAATCGCAAGCATAATTCACAAAAAGCCGCATAGATATAAAAGGTAGGTCTTAGAACGGTTCTCTTAAAAAAGGATTAATTTTTTGTGAATACGATACACTTATGTCAGTATTTATGTTATACTGGTTATGCAACATGGAAAAAACACTGCAACAGAGAAGCAGGTTCGGGATGGCACCCGCATGGGAAGAGTACATGCAGGGAAGGTATGGGGACAGGTATGGAGTTAAAAGTAGATAATGGAGAGGGAATTGACAGCTGGAAGGAGGTAACGCTCATCTACAGCGCCGCACTGCGGCAGATTGAGACAAAGATGGAAATCCTCAATGACGAATTTCAGCATGTTCATCAGTATAATCCGATCGAGCACATCAAGGCAAGAATCAAGACACCTGAGAGTATCGTCAAGAAGCTCAAGCGCAACGGCTATGAATCAACAATCGACAACATGGTAAAGTACATAAACGATATTGCGGGAATCCGCATTATCTGTTCTTTTACTTCCGATATTTACCGCATTGCGGACATGATCAGTGAACAGAGAGACATCAAGGTTATCGCTGTGAAGGATTATATCACTTTTCCGAAGGCGAGCGGCTACAAGAGCTATCATATGATTGTGACGGTTCCTGTTTATCTTTCCGATCGCACCGTGGATACGAAGGTTGAAATTCAGATCCGGACGGTTGCGATGGATTTCTGGGCAAGTCTGGAGCATAAGATCCATTACAAATTTGAAGGGGATGCGCCGGAGCATATTAAGAGTGAGCTGATAGAGTGTGCGAAGATGGTGTCCGATCTGGATGCGAGGATGCTGTCGCTGAACGATGAGATTCTTACCATCAGCAGGGAACAGGAAAAATAGTGAAAAGAAATGAAACTGTAAAGAGCGGATTTGGAAATCTGCTCTTTTTCTTTTCTGGAAAAAAACCTTAAAATGAGGAGTGCCCAGACACCTTTCGGCATCTGGGCTATTATGAAAAAATTTATCTTGTTTGCTTCCTTTAATGTAAGTTCAGTATAGCAATTAATTATGAATAAAGTATGAACATCATGTAAATAGTTGGTGAATGTTACAAAAACATTAATGTGTCAAATGAATAAATATACATTTTGCACAAAAGCAATGAATAAGGAGTTTTGGTTGTCAGAAAAGCGCAAAAGTGATATGATGAGGGAGAAAAGCCATGCAGAAGAGGTTTTGGCGGCTGGAATTTGAATCGAAATGACAGACATTTGGAGGAATGCGGATGGATATGTTTATGGATAAGCTGGCACAGAAATTGAATGCGCAGGAGATCATCAAGGCAAACACGGCGGCGGACACCGAGGAGCTGAACCGTTTAAAGAATCAGGTCGCTCAATATAACGAATGTCTTGACAAGCTCCGCAAGCTGATAGATGAGAGCACAGAGGAAATGAAGGGAGCATCGCAGGAAAGCGCTGCCGGAATCAGCCGCCTGCTGGAGGAAAGTCTTGCAAAGATCAGAGAGATCAAGCAGGAAGACACGGAGACAACGGACGATAAGGTCAACGGGCTTGCGGATAGCGTGAACTCCCATTTCGACAGTTTTAATACCCAGCTTGATGCGGTTGGCACGCAGCTTGACAGCATCAATACCCAGCTGAGCAAGATTGATCAGACAAAGGAAGAGCTGGACGCGGTTAAGCTTAGTCTGGATAATGTGACAAAGTCGGTTTCGGAAGTGCTGGAGCAGATGACAGCTGAGCAGGAGAACAAGAAGGACGACGGGCTGGAGGAGCGCTTTGCGGCGGTCGAGGAGAATGTTCACAAGGAATGCGTAAAGGTGTACCGCAATGTGCAGGCGGTTGTTGTCGAGGAGAACGGAAAGCAGACGAAGGCGCTCGAGGAGATTACAGCAAAGGTGAATTCCTTTAACGGAAAGCTGGGAGCAGTGCTCGGCGTATCAATTGCGGCGCTTGTCTTTGCACTCGCAGGAACGGTATTACAGGTGTTGAACGCTCTGGGAATTAATCTATTCTAATCATGGAGAATGGTATGTCAAAGGAACTTTGGAAACCCGGAAACATGCTCTATCCGCTGCCGGTTGTCATGGTGAGCGTTGCGGACAGAGACGGAAGACCGAACATCATCACAGTGGCATGGGCGGGAACGGTGTGTACGAATCCACCGATGCTCAGCATATCGGTACGGCCGGAGAGATATTCCTATCCGATTTTGAAGGAGACGGGAGAATTTGTGCTGAATCTGACGACGCGTGAGCTTGCCTTTGCGACGGACTACTGTGGGGTGAAGAGCGGACGGGATGTCGATAAATTTAAGGAGCTGGGACTTACGCCGTTAAAGGCGGAACATGTGGGCGCACCGCTGATCGCGGAGAGCCCAGTAAATATCGAGTGCAAGGTCAGGGAGATACTGCCGCTCGGATCGCATCACATGTTTCTGGCGGATGTGGTCGCCGTGCACGCGGATGAGAAATATATGGACGAGAAGCATAAGTTCCATCTGGAGAAGGCGGAGCCGATTGTATATTCCCACGGCGCCTATCTGGTCTGCGGGGAACAGCTCGGAACCTTCGGTTACAGTGTCAGGAAAAAGTAAATATCAGGTCTGGTCATTTTTTGGGGAGGTCATGAGACTTCCCCTTTTTATGGCGTTATTTCCGTACTTTGAGCGGATCGAATCAAGTGCGGCATCGAGCTTCTGCTGCTTTTCCGAGACAGGCGCGGCATAGTCGAAGAGGTTTAGCTGCACTGGCTCCGCAGCTTCCACGAGCTTTCCGGTTCTCACACCGAGGAGGCGGATGGGTGTGCCGTCCCAGAGCTCGTCAAAGAGGCTGAGCGCTGTCCGGTAGATGACGTCGGTGGAAGCGGTTGCATCCTCCAGCACAAGCTGGTGTGAGACGGAGCGGAAGGTGTTGTATTTAATCTCGATGCAGACAAGACCAGCCCGGTTTCTGGCAGTGCGCAGGCGCTTTCCGACGGATTCCGCCAGCCTGAGCAGCACCTTCGCAGACTCCTCCCGCGTGATGGCATCGACAGCCATTGTCGTTGAGTTGCCGATACCTTTCGCCTCGGTGGGCTGCGACATGACGGTGGAAGTGTCCTGCCCGTTTGCGTAGTTCCAGAGCATGAGTCCGTGACTCTTGAGATGGGCGGAGAGAATTTCCGGATCAGCCTGTGCGAGGTCGCCGATCGTCAGAATGCCGAGCTTACGGAAGGTTTCGACACTGGATTTTCCGCAGAGGAATAGATCCGAAACCGGAAGCGGCCAGAGCTTTTCACGAATCTCATAGCTGTAGAGTGTGTGAACGAGGTTTGGCTTTTTGAAATCCGAAGCCATTTTCGCCAGCACCTTTCTGTCGGAAATGCCGACGTTGACAGTAAAACCAAATTTTTCATATACGGTATCCTTGATCACGGCAGCGGCGGCTTCGGGAGATGCATAGTCTGCGGCAATCGGGGTATAATTCATGTAACATTCATCGATGCTTGCCTGCTCAATGTCGGGGCAGACACTCCGCAGGTAATCCATGAGCAGATGGCTTTTTCTGCGGTAAAGCTCATGATCCGGGGCGACGCTTACCAGACCCGGATATTTTCGAAAGGCATTGACGACAGGCTCCCCCGTCCTTATCCCATATTGCTTGGCGGGGATGGACTTTGCGAGGACAACACCGTGGCGCGTGCTCATATCGCCGCCGACAATCGAGGGAATCAGACGAAGGTCGGTTGTACTGCCGGTCTCCAGCTGTGCCAGTGCAGACCAGCTTAAAAAAGCGGAATTGACGTCAATGTGAAAAATGATCTGATCTGGCATGGTATACCTCCGGGAAAGTTAATAACAGTTCAGCTCTGAGATTATTCATAAAAGCGTCTGCTGCGCAGCCGGCGCCGCGTTGCGGCTCACCTTTTATTTCATAATCCGGGCGCTCCGCTCGTAGAATGACAGAACTGTTATTATTACTATATCTCCCGAAAACCGACTTTACAAGCCCCGAAAATATTGCTAGAATAAGTTTTATAACGGCTCGGCCGTGGACTGGAAGACAAATGGAAAAGAAGAAAAAGTATCATAAAAATTATAAATTTACATATATTAAAACTACACTGTTTGTTTTGTTTATCTGCCTTCTGTTCATCGATGGATACACACCCTTTGAGGAGACAGGTGAGAACTATTTTCATGTGAAGGTGAATGGGCAGGACGTCGGCACAGTGGGAGAGAGAGACAGAGCGGAGGAACTTCTGATTCAGGCGCGGAGAAACATTGCGGCACAGAGCAATGAGCTTGTGTTCATGGAGGCGGATCTGGAGCTTACGGGAGAAGAGGTTCTCTGGGGCGTCGTGGACGACGAGAGGGATGTCCTTGCGAGAATGCAGGAAGTGCTGCAGGGCGGGATCATCCAGACGATGCACCGCTCCTACACGGTGAAGGTGAACGACTATATTGTCAATCTTTCCGGGCTTGACGAGGTGACGCAGCTTTTGCAGGCGGCGATTAACAAGTATGACAGCGAAGGAAAATTTGCTGTTGAGCTTACCTATGATACGGGAAGAGAATTCAGCGTGCTGACGACCAGCGTAAAGGATGTCTCCATCCATGAAGATACCGATGAGATGGGCAGTATGTGCGGAGGTATCGCTGCTGTGCTTGCTGATGTCTACAGCGAGGATGTGACAAGCAGGGAGAAGACCTTCGGGGACTATCAGCTCGGCATTCAGACGATGGACTTTGAGCAGAAGGTCGAGGTGGTGGAGGCTTATCTGCCGGAGAGCCTGCTGACGCCTGTGGAGGAAGCGACGGACCGTGTCATCATGGAGCAGGAGACGGCGAGCATCTATGAGGTGGTTTCGGGAGATACTCTGTCCGAAATTGCGATCAAGGTCAATATCCCGATGGATAAGATTATCGAGATGAATGACAGTCTGGAGGACGAGAGGACAACGCTGCAGATCGGGCAGGAGCTTGTGATCACGGTTCCGGAGCCGGAGCTTTCGGTGACGAGAGTGGAGCAGAATTATTATGAAGAAATTTACGATGCCGATGTCATCATTATCGATGTGGATGACTGGTATACGACGCAGACAGAGGTGCTTCAGCAGCCTTCCGCCGGTTTCCGTAAGGTGGTGGCGAATGTTTCCTTTGTGAATGACAAGGAAATATCCCGTGAGATATTGAAGGAAGAAATTGTCATGGAAGCTGTGCCCAAGATCATGAAGCGGGGCACGAAGATACCGCCGACCTATGTAAAGCCTATTTCTGGCGGCAGACTTACCTCTAATTTCGGCAAGAGAAATGCGCCGAAAAAGGGAGCAAGCACCTACCATAAGGGCGTTGACTGGGCAACGCCGACCGGAACACCGGTATATGCATCCTGTGGCGGTACGGTTGCAAAGGCAGGCTGGGGCAGCGGCTATGGCTATGTTGTATACATTAATCATGCGGATGGCAGACAGACTCGTTACGGACATCTGAGCAAGGTTCTTGTCTCGGTGGGACAGAGCGTGAAGCAGGGCGACAGAATTGCGCTGAGCGGTAATACCGGTGTCAGCACAGGGCCGCATCTGCACTTTGAGATCCTGATCAATGGATCGCAGGTCAACCCGCTGAAATACTTGAATTAGTGGTTACTGTTCACAGTCCATATTCCGCGAAGTCAAAATTGCATGAAATGCAATTTTGCGAGACTTGCAGGCGCTGTGCATCGCGAAGCGTGTTGCTGTGAACGGAGTGAACAGTAACAATTAATGCAGCCGGAAACGCCATGAATGTGTGTTCGGTTTACAAGCAGGGCGAAGTATGGTAGAATCAGTCTTAAGATTTTTTTAATCTTTTATGATTATTTTGGTGATGACCTTAGACAGAGGTATAGATAAATGGAACAATACGCAATTAAGGGCGGTAATCCATTAGTGGGAGACGTGGAAATAGGAGGTGCCAAAAACGCGGCGCTTCCTATTCTTGCTGCTTCTGTTATGACGGACGAGACCGTATATATTGAAAATATGCCTGATGTGCGGGACATTAATGTCCTTCTGGACGCCATGGAGAATATCGGCGTCCTCGTAAAGCGCACGGACAGGCATCATGTGACTTTGAATGCCGGAAATATCAATGGACTTGTTGTAGAAGATGAAGGGTTAAAGAAGATCAGGGCGTCCTATTATCTTGTTGGGGCGCTGCTCGGAAAGTATAAGCACGCGGAGGTTGTGCTGCCCGGTGGCTGTGACATCGGGTCGCGTGCGATTGATCAGCACATCAAGGGCTTTCGTGCGCTCGGCGCGAAGGTGACGATAGAGCACGGACTGATTAAGGCAGTGGCGGAAAAGCTGGTAGGTGGTCATATCTACATGGACGTATCCAGTGTCGGTGCCACGATTAATGTCATGATGGCTGCGACGATGGCGGAGGGAATGACAATTATAGAGAATGCTGCAAAGGAGCCACATGTTGTAGACCTTGCGAATTTCCTTAACAGCATGGGCGCCAACATCAAGGGTGCCGGAACGGATGTCATCAGGATCAGGGGAGTTGCCAGACTTCACGGTTCGGAATACACGGTCATCCCGGATCAGATCGAGGCGGGAACCTTTATGTTCGCGGCGGCAGTTACCAAGGGAGATGTGACGGTGAAAAACGTAATCCCTAAGCATCTGGAATCCATCACCGCGAAGCTTCTGGAAATCGGCTGCGAGGTAGAGGAGACGGACGATTGTATCCGTGTTGTTGCATCTAAGCCGCTTCAGCATACGCAGGTGAAAACGCTGCCTTACCCTGGATTTCCGACGGACATGCAGCCGCAGATCACGGTGGCATTGGCGCTTTCCAAGGGAACGAGCATTGTCACGGAGAGCATTTTTGAAAACCGCTTTAAGTATGTGGATGAGCTGACCAGAATGGGAGCAAATATTAAGGTGGAAGGAAACACCGCCATCATCGACGGCGTGGAGAGATATACGGGAGCAAGTATTTCCGCACCGGATCTTAGAGCGGGCGCGGCGCTTGTCATCGCGGCGCTGGCAGCCGAGGGCGTGACCATTGTGGACGACATCAAGTATATCCAGCGTGGCTACGAGGATTTCCATCTGAAGCTACAGGGGCTGGGCGCGCAGATTGAGCTTGTCCAGACGGAGAAGGATTACCGGAAATTCAAGCTGAAGACCGGCTGAGATAACCGTTGTAACAGCTCCGCTTATAGAACGACAGAATCGGCGCTTTGTGTGCAAGCACCCCGCTCCTGCCGCTCTATGGCTGAACTGTTATTTTTAAAATGCATATTGACAGAATGACCTGTTCATAGTAATCTGTGTATAGAAAATTTCATAGAGCTTCTCTTATTCAGAGCTGGTGGAGATACATAGGATCGATGAAGCCACGGCAACCCCCATATGGGAAGGTGCCCCCCTGAGCGAGTTAGAATCGAACAATAAGAGGATTGCATATCGAAAGATTTGAGGTCCGCTTATGTAAGCGGATTTTTTTGTTACTGAAAAGCAAAGGACGACTGATGAAAGGAAAGGAAAAACTTATGGAAAAGCATTTATTTACTTCTGAATCTGTGACCGAAGGACATCCCGACAAGGTCTGCGACGCGGTTTCCGACGCGATTCTGGATGCCTGCATGGAGCAGGATCCGATGAGCCGTGTTGCCTGCGAGACGGCATGCTGCACAGGCTTTGTACTGGTAACGGGTGAGATTACGACAAAGGCAAACCTCGACATTGCCGGTATTGTAAGAAAGACAGTGACCGAGATCGGCTACGACAGTTCCAAGGTCGGCTTTGACGGCAATACCTGCGCCGTGATGGTTGCGTTGGACAAGCAGTCTCCCGACATTGCGATGGGCGTTGACAAGGCGCTTGAGGCGAGAGAGTCCAAGATGGATGATGCCCAGATCGAGGCGATCGGCGCTGGCGATCAGGGAATGATGTTCGGCTATGCGACGAATGAGACACCGGAATTTATGCCTTACCCGATTTTCCTTGCACATAAGCTGACAAGACAGCTTACCAAGGTGCGTAAGGACGGAACCCTGAGCTATCTGCGTCCCGATGGAAAGAGCCAGGTGTCTGTGGAATATGATGAAAACGGCAAGCCCTTCCGTCTGGAGGCGGTTGTGTTGTCAACACAGCATGATGAGGATGTGACACAGGAGCAGATTCACGAGGACATTAAGAAATATGTCTTCGAGCCGGTTCTGCCGAAGGAGCTCATCGACGAGAACACGAAATTCTTTATCAACCCGACCGGACGTTTCGTCATCGGTGGACCTCACGGTGATGCCGGACTGACAGGACGTAAGATCATTGTTGACACCTACGGCGGATATGCACGTCACGGCGGCGGCGCTTTCTCCGGAAAGGACTGCACGAAGGTTGACAGAAGCGCGGCTTATGCCGCCCGCTATGTTGCAAAGAATATCGTAGCCGCAGGCCTGGCGGAGAAGTGTGAGATTCAGCTCTCCTACGCAATCGGTGTGGCACAGCCGACCTCTGTCATGGTTGATACCTTCGGCACAGGAAAACTCTCTGATGAGGAGCTGGTAGAGATCATCCGCGAGAACTTCGATCTCAGACCTGCCGGAATCATCAAGATGCTTGATCTGCGCAGACCGATCTACAGCCAGACGGCAAGCTACGGTCACTTCGGACGCGACGACATTTCTCTTCCTTGGGAAGCGTTAGATAAGGTTGACTTACTGAAGAAAAATCTGTAATATAGAAGTAACTGAAAAGGGCACTCCCGGTTTTTCGGGGGTGCCTTTCTTGATCGGGAGAAATGAGGAATAACATGGCATTTGTACATCTGCATGTCCACACGGAATATTCTCTGTTGGACGGTTCCAACAAGATAAAAGAATATGTTGCAAGAGTCAAGGAGCTTGGCATGAACAGCGCCGCCATCACGGATCACGGTGTCATGTACGGTGTCATTGACTTTTACCGCGCGGCGAAGGAAGCGGGAATCAAGCCCATCCTCGGCTGTGAGGTCTATGTCGCGCCGAACTCGCGCTTTGATAAGGAGTCAAGCGGCGGCGAGGAGAGGTATTACCATCTTGTCCTTCTGGCGGAGAACAACACCGGCTATGACAATCTTGTAAAGATTGTGAGCAAGGGCTTTACAGAAGGGTATTATTACAAGCCGCGTGTTGATATGGAGGTCTTAAACCAGTATCATGAGGGGATCATCGCGCTTTCTGCATGTCTCGCCGGAGAGGTACAGACCTATATTACAAAGCGGATGCCTGACGAGGCGAGGAAGGCGGCGAGAAAGTACGAGGCATGCTTCGGCAAGGGAAATTATTTTCTGGAGCTGCAGGATCATGGAATCCCGGAGCAAAGGCTGGTGAACACGGAGCTGCTCAGGATGAGCAAGGAGCTGGACATTCCGCTGGTTGCCACAAATGACGTCCATTATACCTACGCGGAGGACGCGGAGCCTCATGACATCCTGCTCTGTCTTCAGACGGGAAAGAAGCTGGCGGACGAGGATCGCATGCGTTACGAGGGCGGACAATACTTCGTCAAGAGCGAGGAGGAGATGAAGGGGCTTTTTCCGTATGCATGGGAGGCTGTGGAGAACACACAGCTCATTGCCGACCGCTGCAATGTCGAGATCAAATTCGGAGAGACAAAGCTGCCGCACTATGAAGTGCCGGAGGGCTACGATTCCTGGACTTATCTGAACAAGCTTTGTGATGACGGTCTGGCGGAGCGCTACGGCGACGGCAGCCAGCCCGCCGGGGCAACCGGACAGACGCTTCGTGAGCGGCTGGATTATGAGCTGGGCGTCATTAAAAGGATGGGCTATGTCGACTACTTCCTGATCGTATGGGACTTCATTAATTATGCGAAGTCGAACGGCATTCCGGTCGGACCGGGGCGAGGCTCTGCTGCGGGAAGTATCGTGTCCTACTGTTTAAAAATCACGAACATTGATCCGATCCGCTATGACCTGCTGTTTGAGCGCTTTCTGAATCCCGAACGTGTTTCTATGCCTGATATCGACGTTGACTTCGGCCCGGACGGAAGACAGGATGTCATCGATTATGTGAGCCGGAAGTACGGTGCGGAGAAGGTGGTTCAGATTGTCACCTTCGGTACACTGGCGGCCAAGGGCGTTATCCGGGATGTGGCGCGTGTTATGGATCTGCCGTATGCGCTTGCGGATTCGATCGCAAAGATGGTGCCGAATGAGCTGAACATCACGCTTGATCTTGCACTGGAAAGGAATCCTGAATTCCGTAAATTATATCAGGAAGACGAGCAGGTACACACGCTGATCGACATGTGCAAAAGGCTGGAGGGGCTGCCGCGGCATACCGGCATGCACGCCGCGGGTGTTGTCATCTGCCCGGAGGCGGCGGATGAGTTTGTGCCGCTCTCAAGGGGAAGCGACGGCGCGATTGTCGCGCAGTTCACGATGACGACGCTGGAGGAGCTGGGACTTCTGAAAATGGACTTCCTTGGCTTGCGTAACCTCACGGTCATAAGGGATGCGGTGAACTTTATCGAGCAGACGACGGGTGAGCGGGTGGACATTGACAATATCGATTACAACGATCCGCAGGTGCTGGCATATATCGGAACCGGAAAGACGGAGGGAATCTTCCAGCTGGAGAGCGCGGGAATGAAGAACTTCATGAAGGAGCTGCGACCGCAGAGCCTTGAGGATGTCATTGCCGGTATTTCGCTGTACCGGCCCGGTCCGATGGATTTCATTCCGCGATACATAAAAGGAAAAAATAATCATGACGAGGTCGTCTACTCCTGTCCACAGCTGGAGCCGATCCTGAAGCCCACCTACGGCTGTATCGTCTATCAGGAACAGGTTATGCAGATTGTGCGCGATCTGGGCGGCTACACCATGGGGCGGAGTGACCTTGTGCGCCGTGCCATGAGTAAGAAAAAGCAGTCGGTCATGGAGAAGGAGAGGGCAAACTTTATCTACGGAAACGCGGAGGAGGGAGTGCCGGGCTGTGTTTCCAAGGGAATCAGTGAACAGATTGCGGGCGGCATCTATAATGATATGATGGATTTCGCCAAGTACGCCTTCAACAAATCCCACGCGGCATGTTATGCGGTGGTGGCATTGCAGACGGCATGGTTGAAGTTTTATCATCCGGTGGAATTTATGGCGGCGCTCATGACTTCGGTAATCGATAATCCCAAGAAGGTTTCCGAGTACATTCTGACCTGTAGAAATATGGGGATTCAGCTTTTGCCGCCCGATATTAATCAGGGACAGAGCGGATTCTCCGTCACGGATGGCAAGGTGCGCTATGCGCTGACGGCGATCAAGGGCGTCGGCAGACCGGTGATCGAGGCGATCGTCGCAGAGAGAAGAGGGCGCGGACCGTTTACGAATCTGAAGGATTTCATCACGAGAATGGCGGACAAGGATCTCAGCCGGCGTGCAATCGAGAACTTTATCAAGGCGGGCGCACTCGACAGCCTTGGCGGAACGAGAAAGCAGTTCATGAGCGTTTATGTTCAGATACTCGACCATATTATCAAGGATCGGAAGGGTAACCTTGCGGGGCAGATGTCCCTCTTCGACATAGCGGATGATGCCCAGAAGGAGGAATTTGACATCCGAATGCCGGAGGTCGGGGAATACACAGAAGAGATGAAACTGGCGTTTGAGAAAGAGGTGCTCGGAATCTATCTGAGCGGACATCCGCTGGAGAGCTATCAGGAGCTGTGGCAGAAATATATCACGAATAATACGAACGATTTTGCGCTCGAGGAAGAGTCGAACACCGTGCGTGTGGCGGACCAGTCCACCGCGATTGTCGGCGGTATGATCTCGAACAAGACGGTCAAGTATACAAAGACAAATCAGGTGATGGCTTTTCTGGAGCTGGAGGATCTTGTCGGAACGGTGGAGATTGTCGTTTTCCCGAGGGACTATGAGAAGTACGGCTCCTTGCTGACGGAGGATGCCAAGATCTTTGTGAAGGGGCGTGTCTCCGTGGAGGAAGACAAGGATGCGAAAATGATCTGTGAGCAGATTGTCGGCTTTGATGAGGCGGCGCAGGCAAAGGAGAGTCCCTTTTCGACAGGTCGTTTCGGCGGAACGGGAAGGAGAAACTACAGTTCCGGAAGGACAATGACGGGTAGGACGCCGGTGCAGGGCGCTGCCGGAAGTCAGTCAACAGGGAGACAGAGTGGGAGGATGCCCGCCGGACTTTGGATTCAGTTTCCCGATGCGGAGAGCTATTTCACCCGTGAGAAGGAGCTGCTTGATGCCATTGCGGACTCGGATGGGAACGATGATGTGGTTATCTTCCTGAAAAGTACCAGAGGCATCAAGGTATTGCCGCCGAACCGCCGCGTACATGCGGATGAGGAACTGATGCAGAGGCTGCAGGGGCTTTTTGGCGAGGAAAATGTAAAAACCGTGCAAACTCGTTAAAAATCTAACAACTACCTATTGAAAACCTCATGGAAAAGCGTTAAAATGAACCTATTCAAGAGTAGGCAAATGAAGAATGATGAAGTTTTGACAGAGAAATCATCAGGAGGTAAGATATGGCAAACGAGATAAAGACAATCGCAGTGCTGACCAGCGGAGGAGACGCTCCGGGAATGAATGCAGCCATCCGTGCGGTGGTTAGAACAGCACTTTCCAGAGGATTAAAGGTTAAGGGTATCAAGAGAGGCTACAACGGTCTGTTGAATGAAGAGATCATAGATATGGAAGCGCGCAATGTTTCCGATATTCTTCAGCGCGGCGGTACGGTACTCGGTACAGCCAGATGCCTTGAGTTTAAAAAGGCGGAATATCAGAAGAAGGGTGCGGAAATCTGTAGAAAGCATGGCATTGACGGCATCGTGGTAATCGGAGGAGACGGTTCCTACCGCGGCGCACAGGCGCTGTCCAGACTGGGTATCAACACAGTTGGTCTTCCCGGAACGATCGACCTTGACATTGCCTGCACAGAATATACAATCGGTTTTGACACGGCGGTGAATACAGCCATGCAGGCGATTGACAAGGTAAAGGATACCTCTTCCTCCCATGAGCGTTGCAGTATTATTGAAGTTATGGGAAGAAACGCCGGATATATCGCTCTCTGGTGTGGAATCGCCAACGGCGCAGAGGACATTCTGATTCCTGAGAAGTATGATTACAATGAGCAGGAGATTATCAACCACATCATTGACAGCCGTAAGAAGGGTAAGACCCATCACATTATCATCAATGCGGAGGGAATCGGACATTCTACTTCCATGGCAAAGAGAATCGAGGCAGCAACGGGCATTGAGACCAGAGCTACCATTCTCGGCTATATGCAGAGAGGCGGAAATCCCACAGCGATCGACCGCTATTATGCATCTATCATGGGCGCTTATGCGGTTGACATTATGCTTCAGGGAAAGACAAACCGCGTTGTCGGATACAAGCACGGCGAGTTTGTTGATTTTGACATTGAGGAAGCATTGCAGATGGAAAAGGGAATCGATGAATATCAGTTCGAGGTTGCCCGTCTGCTGACAATTTAAAAGAATCGGATGAGTAAAGAAGACGCGGCTGCCCTTTCACAGGACAGCCGTCTTTAGTATAGGAGGCTTATGATTACCAGTAGTTCTAACGGCAAGGTGAAACAGGTGATACAATGGCAGACAAAGGCGAAGGAGAGGCGGAATGCGGGAGTTTTCCTGACGGAGGGCTTCAAGATGTTCGAGGAGGCGCCGGAGAACAGGATACGCGAGGTCTATCTCTCGCAGGAGGCGGCGGAACGTGTGGCGGCAGATGCGGCGTACCGGGAAAAGCTTGGGCGTGTGGGCTATGAGGTCGTTACGGATGAACTTTTCTTAAAGATGTCTGACACACGGACGCCACAGGGGATTTTGTGCGTGGTGGAGCAGCCGCAATATACGTTGGACGAGCTGCTGGATGCGCCCATGCCGCTTCTGGTTGTGCTGGAGAACCTACAGGATCCCGGAAATCTCGGCACCATTATCCGAACCGGGGAGGGTGCTGGAATCACGGGTGTTATCATGAGCCGGGAGACGGTGGACATCTTTAATCCGAAGACCATCCGCGCCACGATGGGGTCTGTTTTCAGAGTCCCTTTTATATATGTAGAAACTCTTTCAGATGTGCTGTCGAAAATGAAGGAAAAGAGGATTCACACCTATGCGGCACATCTTGCCGGAAAGCGGTATTACGACAGCTTTTCCTTCCGGGAGCCGACGGCGTTTCTGATCGGAAACGAAGGAAACGGACTCAGCCGGGAGACAGCGGATATGGCGGAGGCTTACCTCAAGATTCCCATGGAGGGAAGCGTGGAGTCGCTGAATGCGGCAATCGCTGCATCATTGCTGATGTATGAGGCACACCGGCAGAGGAATGTGGTTAGAATGGGTAATTAAAAAGTGACGTTGCCTGAAATTTTGGGGTTTTATAATTAGCTACATTATAAAGATTAGGAGGAAAAGGAAATGAAAATTGGTTTTATTGGATTGGGTAACATGGCGACGGCAATGATCGGAGGAATGCTGGAGAAAGGTCTTGTGACCTCCGGTGACATTATTGGTTCCGCAAAGACGACGGCAACCATCGAAAAAATTATGACAAGATTTAACATAACGACTGTTTCTGAAAACAAAAAGGTGGCTGAGGAAGCAGACGTCTTATTCCTTGCGGTCAAGCCCATTTTTCTGTCGGAGGTCATAGAAGAAATCAGGGATGTCGTAAGACCGGAGACGCTGATTGTCAGCATTGCGGCGGGTCGGACGCTGGCTTATCTGCGGGAGGCGTTCGGAAGACCGGAGTTGAAGCTGGTGCGCTGTATGCCGAATACTCCGGCACTTGTGATGGAGGGCTGTACGGGAATTTGTGCCGGAGCCGGTGTCACCGAAGAGGAGCTGGAACGGATTGTCGGATTGATGGAAGCCTTCGGCAAGGCAAGCGTCGTGCCCGAGAGAATGATGGATGTCGTTGTCGGCGTCAGCGGTAGTTCTCCGGCTTATGTATTTATGTTCATTGAGGCGATGGCGGACGAGGCGGTTGCTGCCGGAATGCCGAGAAAGCAGGCGTATGAATTTGCGGCGCAGAGCGTTCTGGGAAGTGCAAAGATGGTTCTTGAGACAGGTAAGCACCCCGGGGAGCTGAAGGACATGGTCTGCTCACCCGGAGGCACAACGATCGAGGCCGTCAAGGTACTCGAGGAGAAGGGCTTCCGCGCAGCCGTGATGGACGCTATGGAAGCATGTATTGAAAAGTCAAAGAATATGTAATGCCGTTCCGGTTAAGCGATGTGGAAGACCTTTTTCAGCGTCTCATCCTCAACCAGAATTTTCTTGGCAAGTTCACGGTATTGTTCTTCGTGCAGATAGGTGTGGCGGAAGGGCTTGATCGAGGGGGCGAGGTCGATCGCCGCGAGATAGTCCTCGACGTTTAGGGACAACGTGCTTACATAATCCCAGAAGCCTGTCTGCGTGAAGACGGTGTTGATTCTCTGATAGCGATGGTCATGCACGCGGCTCATGAGGTAGGTTGCAATGCCGACCTGAATGCCGTGGAGCTGTGGCATCTCCAGCATTTTATCCAGCGCATGAGAAATCAGATGCTCGCTGCCGCTGGTGGGTGCGCTGCTTCCCGCGATCTCGTTCGCAATGCCGCTCATGGCGAGGGAGTCCAGAAGCTCTTTCAGGAAAAGACTGTCATGGATCGACTCAAAGGGGGTGCGCACAAAGCTGTTCACCGCCTTCTTTGCAATCATCATTGCGAAGTCGTTCACCTGTGAAGCGCCGTGTGCCGCTTCAAACTGCCAGTCGTAGAGTGCCGTGATCTTGGACACCATATCGCCGATTCCAGAGTAGAGAAATTTATCCGGTGCGCTCTTGATGACATCAGTATCCACGATGATGCCGTAGGCGAGACGCGCGGGTACGGAGGTACGTCTCTTGTTGACGATCAGGGACGCGCTTGCGCTGGAGAAGCCGTCGCTCGAGGACGAGGTTGGAATGCTGATAAAGGGCAGCTTCCGCAGAAAGCCCATATATTTTGCCGCATCAATGACCTTGCCGCCGCCGAGACCGATGACTGCCTGCGTCGAGTTGGGAAGCGCGAAGGCAATGCGGATGATGTCGTCGATGTCCACGGTGTCCAGCTCGCAATACTCGAGCACCTCAACCTCTGCGTCGCGCAGGGAGGAGAAAACCTTCTGACCGAACATATCTATCAGACCGTTTCCGAAGTAGATCACAACCTTCTGTAAATTATTTTCCCGTAAATATGAGCCAATCCTGTCGAGTGCTCCTGCTTCTACCTTTAATATTGTCGGAATTGCAATGTGACTGCCGCTGATTTTTGCCATGTTTATTCTCCATTTCTGCGCACGTTCTTTGCGCGAGTGACGTTGCGCAAAATGCACAGACCACCGCAGGCACGCTTTCGCTACCTTCCGCACGCAACGGTGCGTAAGATGTCAAAGTACGCCATCTAAGCACCGGCGGCTCCAGAGTGCGCTGCTTGTGGTCAGGTGCATTCTGCACAACTGTTAGTTGAAAGCTGGGGGGCGTAAATGTCCAGTGGGCATTTATACAGAGGTTATTATAAAAATATGATCGCTATTTGTCAAAGGATAGACGCAGAAAAACAGACTTGCATTCTGTCATGATACAGTGTAGAATAGGAGATGTAAACGGAAAACGTTTTCTGAGCAGGAAAACATAGATTTATCGGGAAGATAAGGGATATTTGGGAGGGAAGCATGGAATTTGCAGCAGTATTTCACAGGGCAACAGACAATTATTGCTATGCGCTGGATGACAACCAGCTTATCATCAATCTGAAGACCGGATATGATGTGAAAAAGGTCAATATCATTTACGGAGATCCGTTTGCCAACGGTATCTTAGGCGGCGGGGAGGAGTGGAATGGTGACAAGGCGGGAATCCATTACAAGAAGAATCTGAAAAACCAGATCTGGTGGACGACGACGATCATACCGCCCTTTAAGAGACTGAAATATTACTTTGAGCTGATTACGGAAACGGAGAAATGGTATTACTTCGAGGACGGCTTCGTCAGCGAGGAGCAGATGCATCTGCTCGGGAGAAGCCGCCAGTGCTTTACCATGCCATGGCTGAATCCGGCGGATGTGAACAGGACGCCTTACTGGGTAAACGAGACTGTCTGGTATCAGATTTTCCCGGACAGGTTCTGCAATGGCAACCGGGCGAATGACCCGGAGGGGGTAAAGGAGTGGAAATGTGAGCCGATTCAGGGGCACAGGGATATTTACGGCGGCGATCTGGAAGGGATTACACAGAAGCTGGATTACCTTCAGGGGCTTGGTGTGACAGGGCTTTATCTCACACCGATCAATGAATCTCCATCCAACCATAAATATGACACGACGGATTATGAGCGGATCGATCCGCATTTCGGAGACGATGACATTATGCGGGAGCTCGTCAGTCAGGCGCATGCGAGAGGAATCCGAATCATGCTCGATGCTGTGCTGAATCATGCGGGCTATTGCTTTAAACCGTGGCAGGATGTGCTGGAAAAGGGACCTGCCTCGGAATATTACGACTGGTTCATGATTCGGGAATGGCCGCTCGATTCCAACTGGCAGGCGGCGAAGAAGGGGCAGCTCTATACCTTCGCATTCTTTGACGGTATGCCGAAGCTGAACACGAACAATCCCATGGTTAGGAAATATCTGGTGGACGTCGTCTGCGGCTGGGTGCGCAAGTATGATGTGGACGGTATCAGAATAGATGTCGCCAACGAAATATCGCACACCTTCTGCAAGGAGTTGCGCACGGCACTGAAAGCGATCAAGCCGGACATTTATATTCTCGGGGAAATCTGGCACGATGCGATTGCGTGGCTGAGAGGAGATGAGTATGATGCTGTCATGAACTATCCGCTCGCCGGAAGCATGAAGGATTTCTTCATCGACAAGAGCCTGACCGGCAGGGATTTTGAGTATATGATCAACCGCTGCTACACCAACTATATGCAGCAGACGAATGATGTTCTCTTCAACATGCTCGATTCCCATGATACGCAGAGACTGCGTAACGTCGTGGCGGGAAAAGATGAGTATGACGCTCTGCTGATGCTCCTGTTTACCATGCCGGGCAGTGTCTGCATCTACTACGGGACGGAGATCGGCATGGAGGGAGGTTTTGACCCGGATTGCAGACGGTGTATGCCGTGGGAGGACATTGAGCGGGGATGCTTCGCGGAGCAGACTGATTTCGTGAAGAAGCTGATCAGACTGAGAAAGACCCAGCCGCTCATGCGGGAGCGCAACTTTCATTTTCCGGCAGAATATGAGAACCCGCGTGTGATTCAGTTCCAGAAGATCGGCTGGAGCGAACGGTTGGAAATTCTTGTCAATGCAGGGGAGGAGAATGTCAACGTCCTGCGGCCTGGAGAGGGAGAAATTCTGTTTTCGCGTAAGCTGCAGGATGGGGTGCTGCAGCCGGGCGGCTTCTGCATACGATTCCTGTAATATACTATCAGGTGGGGACGGTATTGCGTGGGATGTGAGGGTGGTGTATATTTATAACGATAAGCAGTAGCGGCGGGGAGGGGAATGATAGATGAGGAAAACGGTACTGGCGGTTTTGGTTATGATACTGGTGCTTTCTGCGTGTGGGCAGGCGGAAAAGGTTGAAGACGAGCAAGTAAATTACGAGGAAAAGCTGGAGAGTCTGGTCGGGGAATATGAGTATCCTTCGGATTATGGAATTGGCAGGTTAATCATTAAAAAGGCAGACGGAGGATATGATATATTTGATTATGAATCGGAATCCTCTTATCGCTTTTTAGCTAATTCGTCTAACATACAGGCAATAGAAGATAACAAAATCTATATCAAGTATCCTGAAGCAGTATTTTCCGACGATACGGTTGTTTTCAGCTATTACATTTTGGAGTATAGCACGGATGAAGTGGCGGTGTATTACGGAGAAGTTTCTCCGGAAGATGTTGAGTTCCTATATCGTGCAACAAGGAAAACTGCGGAGGTTGCGAAAGAAACATCGGAATTTTCCATGGGCGAAAATTTAAAGACCGCGATTACACAGCTGGCGCTTACTTATGAGAAATTTAATGAAGCCTCGGTCAACAGCGAGGACTGGAAGGAAACCTTCATTGCGAGATTCATACAGAATGCAAGAGTCTCGTTTGATTATTTAGACAGCATTTCGGACGAAAATGGCGGAAAGATCAGCGTGGACGAGCTGAATTACATGCAGTATTCCCTCACGAATATGGAGGTAGATTTTTCGGCATATGTTGACGGCTATATAGACCGATATGATACTGCGAGTTTCCTGAATTATGGCAGGATCACGGGATATGAGTTTGAGTGTAAGGACGATGGCGTGATCGTCACCGCCGCCTTTGAGGTGGGGTACGACGGAACAGAGTCAGTGCATGAATATGAAATCACGGCTGAGCTGGTCCGGAATTCCGACAGCTGCTTCGACGGCTACAGCGTGGTCTCCGTTTCGTCAAAGCCTGTAGTATCGGAAAGTGAGCCGGACAACAGTGCCCACACATTTTATGGCACGGATATGATGGAGGAGAATAACGGCGTATTTGTGTTTGAACTCACAGGTGCGGAGGATGCTCTGCAATACAAGCATTTCGTTTATGCGGATCTGACGCAATCGCCGGAACAGGCTGATTTTGTGAGAGAAAATGCGGGAAAGAACTTTAAGATTACATTTATCTGGACTGAGGGAAGCGGTGAGGACATTGAGCGCATAGTGCCGATAGAGATTCTGCTAGACACCGAACGGTAGAAAATTTGCCTGATTTTGACCGGACTTGACAAAAAAAAAATTGTCTGCTATGATACCTTCCGTAATAAATTTAACAACTTTGTAATAAATTTATTAAGATTGGGCAACAATTCTTAATAAGACTTATTAGGAGGTACGGAGGGAAATATGACGATAAGCAGAAGGTTGTCTGCTGCGGTGCTGGGAATTTTGTGTTTCCTGTTCACGGCATTGTATGCGGATATGACCGTTCAGGCTGGCGAGAATAGTTCTCTTGAGGATATGCGAGGGGGCGTGGCTGCCCTGCTGAATCCCGGAGTGACAAACTCCGAAGAGATCGTGAATGCCACGGCAAGGGAACTGAATCTGAATCTCTGGGAGAAGGAAGAGCGTGCCACGACCCTGGTCATGGCAAACGTGAAGACTGCTCTGAATGTGAGAGCGGATGCCAGCGAGACGGCAGACAAGGTAGGAAAGTTATACAAGGACTGTGGAGGAACGATTCTCGACAGAAGAGACGGCTGGACAAAGCTCCAGTCGGGAAACATCGTCGGGTGGGCGTCGGATGAATACCTGTTGTTCGGAGACGACGCATTGACACTGGCAAACGATGTCGGCAAGATGATCGCCACGGTGGACACGGAAACGCTTCGTGTCAGAAAAGAGCCCGGTACGGAGGCTGAGGTCTACGGACTGCTTCCGAAGGGTGAGATTGTCGAGGTACTTGAGGGAGATGACGGAAGCGGCTGGGTATGCATTGATTACGACGGCGTGGACGGCTATGTTTCCTCGGAGTATGTCGTGACGGATTTCCTGATCGATGCCGGTGAGACGATAGATGAAATCAAGGCTCGTGAGGCTGCGGAGAGGGAAGCAAAACGTCATGTCAACTATGGCGCATACACTACAGACGCAGATACCACGCTTCTGCTTGCGGCACTGATTCAGTGCGAGGCGGGCGGTGAGTCCTACGAGGGACAGGTGGCTGTCGGCGCGGTTGTCATGAACCGTGTCAGAAGCGGAGCGTACCCTAACAGTATTCACGGTGTAATCTATGCTTCGGGTCAGTTTACACCTGCCATGAGCGGCAAGGTAAACAGAGTGTATGAGTCCGGTAAGATCAAGGAGAGCTGTATCCGTGCAGCGGAGGAAGCAATTTCCGGTGTGTCTAATGTCGGGGATCTGACCCACTTCCGCCGTGTCAACGGTCGTGAGGGTCTTGTAATCGGAAATCATGTGTTCTACTAAATTTTGACATGCGCTATCGGGGCGGTGCTGCGGAGACTTCGCGGTACTGCCCTTTTTGAACTATAAGATTTCCTATCGTGCGAAGAAACAGATTGCCCGCACCTTATTTTTAAGGTATAATAATTTTGCTGACGCAGAATGCAAGACAGCAGAGCTGTCTTGCCGCCACTTCGTGGCGTATTATACAAAGCCATGGCTCGAAAAGTAAATGTCCCTGCGGGACGCTTCCTTTTCTTCGCACCTAGTATAATAACCTTACATGAGTGATGAGGGAGCCAAATAGTTTAAGAAGGGGAGTGATTGGATGAATGAAGTAATGATTTTCTGGCTTGTGTTCCTGATTATTGCGATCGTTGTCGAACTGATGACGCTCGGACTGACTACGATATGGTTTGCGGGTGGTGCACTGGTGGCGATTTTCGCGGCTCTGCTGCATGCGCCGATCTGGCTGCAGGTGATTCTGTTTTTTGCGGTATCGCTGTTGCTGCTGTTCTTTACGAGGCCGATCGCAGTCAAGTACTTCAACAAGGACCGTGTCAAGACAAATGCGGAGAGCATCGTCGGAAGACAGGCGATTGTCACGGGAGAGATCGATAATCTGCAGGGAATCGGGCAGGTAACGGTCGGCGGTCAGGAATGGTCGGCAAGAAGCTGTGACGATAAGATGAGGATTGCGGTTGGCAGTGTAGTGAACGTCGTTGCAATCAACGGTGTGAAGCTGATCGTAAGACTGGATGAGCAGACATTGGCGAAGGGATCCGCGCAGCCGACTGTGCAGGAGCCGATGAGTGTTTCGCAGATGGAGGAGATGGAGTCCCGCGAGCCGGAACGTTGAAGCACCGCACCGGGATGACATAAATTAAGATTAAGAGCGTACTGTCATTAACAGTACAGAAAGAGGTTGCCATGTGGGCTATTGTTATTGTTTTAGTTGTACTGATTCTTGGAATCCTTGTATCCTGCCTGAAGATTGTTCCGCAGGCGCAGGCATGCGTTATTGAGCGTCTGGGTGCATATCAGGGAACATGGTCTGTAGGTTTCCATGTAAAAATGCCTTTCCTTGACAAGATTGCAAGAAGAGTGAATCTGAAGGAGCAGGTGGCAGATTTCCCGCCCCAGCCCGTTATTACCAAGGATAATGTTACGATGAGAATTGACACGGTCGTGTTCTATCAGATCACCGATCCCAAGCTGTTTACCTACGGCGTTGAGAACCCGATGATGGCGATTGAGAACCTGACGGCTACCACCCTTCGTAATATCATCGGTGAGCTGGAGCTGGATCAGACGCTTACCAGCCGTGATACAATCAATACAAAGATGCGTTCCGCACTGGATATTGCCACCGACCCCTGGGGTATCAAGGTGAACCGTGTGGAGCTTAAGAACATTATTCCTCCTGCCGAGATCCAGAATGCCATGGAGAAGCAGATGAAGGCAGAGCGTGAAAAGCGTGAAGCTGTCACAAGGGCAGAAGGTGAGAAGCAGGCGAAGATTCTGGTTGCAACCGGTGAAAAGGAATCCGCGATTCTTCGTGCGGAGGCTGAGAAGCAGTCCGCGATCCTCCGCGCAGAGGCCGAGAAGGAAAAGATGATCCGCGAGGCAGAAGGTGAAGCTGAGGCGATTCTTAAGGTACAGCAGGCGAATGCCGATGGTATCCGTATGCTGAAGGAAGCGGGAGCCGACGAGGCAGTGTTGAAGATGAAGAGCTTAGAGGCGTTCGAGAAAGTTGCCGACGGCCAGGCGAACACCATTCTTCTTCCTGCGGAGCTGCAGGGCATTGCAAGCCTTGCAACCGCATGGAAAGAGGTTGGAAATAAGTAGTTACTGTTCACAGTCCATATTCCGCGAAGTCAAAATTGCATGAAATGCAATTTTGCGAGACTTGCAGGCGCCAAAATGCATTGAAAATGCATTTTGTGTGCATCGCGAAGCGTGTTGCTGTGAACGGAGTGAACAGTAACAAACAAGTAAATACAGCTAGTCGAAAAAGACCGGTGCCCCTTGTGGACGCCGGTTTTTTGTGGTACAATAATGTATACGCGAGCAAAACAAGCGGCTGCGCAGGCGGACATTTGTTTTGCTCGCGCCATTAACGAACGAATATTCTGCGAGGCAGGATGTGAAGCGCGACAGCGCGGATTTGTGAGTTTGAAATGCGTACAGATTCATGGGATTGAAAGGTGGGTGTGTGATGGACTTAAAAGGACGAGATTTCTTAAAGCTGCTGGATTTTACACCGGAGGAGATTGTCTATCTGCTGGATCTGGCGGCGGAGCTGAAGGAGAAGAAGAAAAAGGGGATTCCCGTGGACAGTCTGCGCGGAAAGAATGTTGCCCTGATCTTCGAGAAGACAAGTACCCGCACCAGATGTGCATTCGAGGTGGCTGCACATGATCTTGGAATGGGAACGACGTATCTGGATCCTACCGGATCACAGATCGGCAAGAAGGAGAGCATTGCGGACACTGCGAGAGTGCTTGCTGGCATGTACGAGGGCATCGAGTACCGCGGCTTCGGTCAGGACATTGTTGAAGAGCTTGCAAAATATTCCAAGGTGCCTGTCTGGAACGGACTGACAAATGAGTTCCATCCTACCCAGATGCTGGCTGACCTGCTGACAATCCGTGAGCATTTCGGCTATCTTAAGGGCATAAAGCTCACCTATATGGGAGATGCCCGTTACAATATGGGAAATTCCCTGATGGTTGCGTGCGCAAAGATGGGAATGCACTTTGTCGCATGTACGACGGCGAAGTATTTCCCGGATAAGGCGCTGGTGGCACAGTGTGAGGAGATCGCGGCGAAGACCGGCGGCAGCATCACACTGACAGAGGATGTGAAGAGTGGAACGGCAGGAGCCGACGTTGTCTATACGGATGTATGGGTTTCCATGGGAGAGCCGGATGAGGTGTGGACGGAGCGCATCAAGGAGCTGTCCCCCTATCAGGTCAACAAAGAAGCTATGGATAATGCGGGCGAGAATGCCGTATTCATGCACTGCCTGCCGGCGTTCCATGATTTAAAGACGAAGATCGGGGCACAGATGGGTGAGCGCTTCGGAATTACGGAGATGGAGGTCACGGACGAGGTCTTCGAGTCGAAGCAGTCTCTTGTTTTCGAAGAGGCTGAGAACCGTATGCACACGATCAAGGCGGTCATGTACGCAACTCTGGCATAGAGGAGCAGTGCGACGGAGCGATCTGCCGGAAAGAGATGGGGATAGGGAATGAAAGCAGAGATATTGGCTCTTCTCAGGGAGCGCGGCGGTTATCTGTCGGGTCAGGAACTCTGCGAGCGCTTCGGCGTCTCGCGGACTGCCGTGTGGAAGGCTGTCAACCAACTGAAAAAGGAAGGCTACCACATCGAGGCGGTGAAGAATAAGGGCTATATCCTTCTGCCCGAGACAGAGGTCTTCGGACAGAACGAGCTGGAGAGCCGCATGAATACGGAGTGGGCAGGACACCCCGTCACCTTTTATCCCGAGATCGGCTCCACGAACGTTCAGGCAAAGCTGGACGCGGAGAACGGCGCACCGCAGGGGGCGCTGCTTGTGGCGGACATGCAGACGGCGGGACGCGGCAGACGAGGAAGGACATGGAACAGCCCGGCGGGCATCAATGTCTATTTCACACTGATTCTGAAACCGGAGTATGCGCCTGACAAGGCATCCATGGTGACGCTGATTATGGCGCTTGCCGTGGCGGAGGGCATCCGGGAGACCTGCGGCATCGAGGCAGGCATCAAGTGGCCGAACGATATTGTGGTCAACGGAAGGAAGGTCTGCGGCATCCTGACCGAAATGAGTGTCGAGAGAGAGTTCATTCATTATGTCGTCATCGGCGTCGGCATCAATGTCGGCATACAGGAGTTTGCGCCGGAGCTTACCGCCAGCGCGACCAGCCTTGAGGCGGAATGCGGCAGAAGCGTATCCAAGGCAGCTCTGGTTGCGAATACGATGCGGGCATTTGAAAAATACTATGAGAAATTCCAAAGCTCTACGGATCTGTCCGGTGTGCTGACGGAGTATAACGGAATGCTGGTGAACAGAGGCAGAGAGGTGCGTGTCCTTGATCCCAAGGGAGAATTTCAGGGTGTCGCACAGGGAATCAGCAGCACGGGTGAGCTTCTGGTCAGCATGGAGGACGGCAGTGTCAGCCGGGTTTATGCCGGTGAGGTATCCGTCAGAGGAATTTACGGCTATGTCTAGGATTGCCGTCTGAGAGGACAGAATGCGAGGCAGGATGGAAGAGAAGAAGATAGTGCTCTGTGGGGCAAACGCATATGAAAAGAAATATTACTTCAATGAGCAGTTCAAGGGAATACCTGAGTCCATCAAGGAGGAGCTGCATATCATCTGTGTATTGTTTACCGAGGAGGTAGGCGGTGTGTTTACCATCAGCTTTGAGGAGGATGGAAACGTCGTTCTGGAAACCGAGGCGGAGGAGGACGATATTTACTATGATGAGGTCGGGAGCGGTCTGCTGGTCGGCGAGGTCCGCAGGAACCGGCAGGAGCTGTTTGAGTCGCTGAGTCTGTACTACAGGATATTTATCCTGAAGGAGGACGTCTCGGGATTCTTAAGTGAACAGGACTGAGCGGAGGTGAGCCATGATACTTGTGATTGACGTGGGAAATACGAATATGACGCTGGGCGTCTATGACGGGCAGGAGCTGAGAGCCACGTTCCGCATGATGACGAAGCAACCCAGAACCTCCGATGAATACGGCGTGTTCATCACACAGCTGTTGAAAAACAAAGGCATCGAAGCGCTGGAGCTGGAGGGTTCGATCGTGGCGAGCGTTGTGCCGGATGTCATGCACTCTCTGATCGGCGCGTTGGTAAAATATACGCATACCAGACCGATCAATGTCGGACCCGGCATAAAAACCGGAATCCGTATTGTGACCGAGGATCCGAGGGCGATCGGCGCGGACAGAATCGTGGATGCTGTGGCTGCCTATGAGAAATATGGCGGTCCGGTGCTTGTGCTTGACTTCGGAACGGCAACCACCTATGACCTGATCACGGAGAAGGGCGAATTTGCGGCGGGCATCACGGCTCCCGGAATCCGTATCAGCTCTGAGGCGCTCTGGAAGCAGACGGCGAAGCTGCCCAACATCGAGATCAGAAAGCCGAAATCGATTCTTGCGCAGGAGACGATTAGCAGTATGCAGGCGGGGCTGGTCTACGGACAGATCGGTCAGACAGAATATATTATCCGTAAGGTGAAGGAGGAGAGCGGCATCGGGCAGCTGCGTGTCGTGGCGACAGGCGGTCTCGGCAGGTTGATCGCGGACGAGACGGACGCAATCGACATTTATGACAGCTATCTGACGCTGGAAGGACTCCGCATCATTTATGAAAAAAATCAGAAATAGCGAGAAGAGATGTGAAGAAGCTGAAGATCGGTGATGTGACACTGGACAACAATGTCATTCTGGCTCCGATGGCAGGGGTGACGGATCTGCCGTTTCGACTGCTCTGCAGGGAAATGGGCGCGGGGCTGGTCTGTATGGAGATGGTCAGTGCCAAGGCAATCTATTACAACAATAAGAATACAGAGGAACTTCTGACGATCCATCCGCAGGAGCACCCGGCGTCCCTGCAGCTTTTCGGCTCCGACCCGGAAATTCTTGAGCAGATGGCAGCGAAGATTGAGGACAGACCCTTTTCCATTCTGGATTTCAACATGGGCTGCCCGGTGCCGAAGGTGGTCAACAATGGAGAAGGCTCGGCGCTGATGAAGAATCCACGTCTGGCGGAGCAGGTTCTGACAGCGCTTGTCAGGGCGGTGAAAAAACCGGTGACTGTCAAGATACGCAAGGGCTTTGATGATAGCTGCATCAACGCGGTCGAGATCGCAAGACTGTCGGAGAGCTGCGGGGTCGCGGCGATTGCCGTCCATGGAAGGACTAGAGCGCAGTATTACAGCGGAAAGGCTGACTGGGACATCATCCGGCAGGTGAAGGAAGCAGTGAAGATTCCCGTGATTGGGAACGGTGATGTGGACAGCCCGGAGGCGGCGAAGGCAATGCTCGAGACAACCGGCTGCGACGGTGTGATGATCGGGCGTGCCGCACAGGGGAATCCATGGATCTTCCGTGAGGTGGTGCGCTTCATGGAGGATGGCACGAGGCTGCCGCGCCCGGACAGCAGGGAGAAAAAGGAGGTCATTCTCCGCCATGCCGCATTGCAGATGGAATGTAAGGGCGAGTACACGGCAGTCCGGGAGATGCGGAAGCATCTTGCATGGTATACGACCGGTATGCCTCATTCCGCACACTTCCGCGGTATGATCAACTCCATGGAGACCATGGAAGAGCTGCTTGCCGGAGTGGAGGAAATTTTCGAGGCATAGCAGCGCCGCCCGCAACATATATTTAGGGCATGGACACCATTATTTATCTGTATCGGAAAAAAGAAGCGGACAAGGACGGCTTCCAGATGATGTACTGTGAGGACTACCTTTTCGTCAAGGCGGGAATCGCAGCGAACGCCGACAACTGGTTCGGCAGGCGGCTGCCGGAGAGACCGGGGCATGAGCCCGAGGAAGGTGCTGAGTGCGTGCCGGACGGGATGGGCGCGGCATCGGCTTTATGCCGGGGAGGCATCCGGGGCTGGCTTGCGACGAAGCGTGAGGAAAAGCGCAGAGCCCGGGAGGAATGGCAGATACGGCAGGAATATGCCGGAAGGTGCTTAGAATATGAGATCCGCAGGGAAGCGATTGAGGACAGCATGAGCCGCTTTATCCGGGAGCTTCTGGACAGTGCGGAGAAGGCTGGCGGTACAGGGAGACTCTGGTGTGTCTATGAAGACGGGCTGCAGTTCCTGACGGATGCGGGAACGGGGATTGGCGGCTGCTTCGGGATGCTCTGGAATGTCCCCGAATTTAGGGACTATAAGGATTACCGGTGGGTGAAGCCGCTGCTCGGGAGAGTGGACGGCAGATATTCTGAGTTTATTCTGCTGGGCACGGCGGAATGCGTTTTTGGAGTTTTAAGGCAGCTTGCCCGGCATATGAAAAGCCTGCAATGGTATCTTCGGGAGGAGGAACTCACGGAGAGTGTACAGGAGGACATAGAGGATTTTTATACGGAGTATGGTCTGGCAATCACGGTCTGTCCTTTGGAGGGGGAGAGGGCTTTCCGTACCTTGCGGCTGATGTCTGCAGGGGCGGTCTGTGTGCTGGATTTCACGGAAGAGGAAAAACTCTTTGCGGGAGAGCTCGGACAGAACAGTCTATGGCTGGACTTTACATCAATAGACGAGAAAAGGAGGCGAATGGGGCGTCAGGCTCCCCAGGTCGACTATGAATCGTTGAAAAGACAGTGGGGAACTTTAGAGAAGAGAAACAGGAATTACATAAAAGAGAAAGGTATGGGAAAAGGTTATGATTAAATTTGGCACAGGCGGCTGGAGAGCCGTCATCGGAGATGAATTCACGAAGGAGAATATTCAGACACTGGCGAAGGCGCTCTGCGATAAGATGAAGCATGAGGGCGTTGAGAAGAATGGCATTGTCATGGGCTATGACAGACGTTTCCTCTCCAAGGAAGCAATGCAGTGGGCGGCAGTTGTCTTTGCGGCAGAAGGAGTGAAATCCTATCTGATTAATAAATCCTCACCGACCCCGCTCGTTATGTATTATGTGGAGAAGCATGATTTCGCCTACGGCATGATGATTACCGCGAGTCATAACCCGGCGATCTACAACGGCATCAAGGTCTTCACTGCGGGCGGACGCGACGCCGACGAGACCCAGACGGGCGAGATCGAGAGCTATATTGCAAAGGTGGAAAAGCCTGTTGCGGAGATGGAATATGATGAGGCGAAGGCACAGGGGCTGATCGAGGAAATCTATCCGCTGAATGAATATCTGGATAATATTATGGCGGCGATCAATATGGATGTCATCCGCAAGAGCGGACTGCGCGTTGTCCTTGATCCCATGTACGGTGTTTCGGAGACCTCGCTGCGCACACTGCTGCAGACGGCACGCTGCGAGGTGGAGGTCATCCATGACAGACATGATACGCTGTTCGGCGGCAGACTGCCCGCACCTTCCGCGGCGACGCTGCACATGCTCCAGACCTATGTGACGGACAAGCATTACGACATCGGTATCGCAACGGACGGAGATGCGGACAGACTGGGCATTATTGATGACACGGGAAGATTCCTTCATCCGAATGAGATTCTGGTTGTGCTGTATTATTATCTCAAGAAGTTCAAGAACTGGCAGGGTCCTGCGGTGCGCAATATCTGTACCACACATGTCCTCGACAGAGTTGCCGAGGCGTTCGGCGAGAAGTGCTATGAGGTTCCGGTCGGCTTCAAATATATTTCCGCAAAGATGAACGAGACGGATGCCGTTATCGGCGGAGAATCGTCAGGCGGACTTACTGTCAGGGGACATATCAAGGGTAAGGACGGCATCTATGCGGGCATGCTGCTCGTTGAGATGATTGCTGCGTCCGGCAAGAAGCTGTCCCAGATCATTGCGGATGTGGAGGCGGAATTCGGCAGCATCCAGATGGAGGAGCGTGATTACCACTTCAATAATGACAAGAAGGCGGAGATTAAGAAGATCCTGCTGGAGGACAAGCAGCTTCCCGAGCTGCCGTTTGAGATTGAAAAGGTAAGCTACCTCGACGGTTCCAAGGTTTATTTCAAGAATGGCGGCTGGGTCATTGCAAGATTTTCCGGCACGGAGCCGCTGCTGCGTATCTTCTGTGAGATGCCAGATCCGAAGGATGCGGCGAAGGTCTGTGAGATTTATGAGAGCTATCTGAAGCTGGAACGCTGACGGACGGGGCGGATGACCGGGAATTTCTTGACAGTGCGGGGAAAAGTGGTTATAATACCCTCGACATATAAGCTATGAATGAGAGCAATTTATCATAGAAAGGGTGCGCAAAATGCAGGAAAAGAAAAATATCTTAACTTACGAGGGACTCAGAAAATATGAGGATGAGCTTCACGAACTGAAGGTCGTAAAGCGTCAGGAAGTCGCCCAGAAGATCAAGGAAGCGAGAGAACAGGGAGACCTTTCCGAGAACGCAGAGTACGATGCAGCGAAGGATGAGCAGAGAGATATTGAGGCGAGAATCGAGGAGCTGGAGAAGATCCTGAAGAACGCCGAAGTCGTTGTCGAGGATGAGGTTGACCTTGACAAGATCAACATCGGATGCAAGGTAAGACTGCTCGACATTGAATACAGCGAGGAGCTGGAGTATAAGATCGTGGGTTCTACAGAGGCAAACAGCCTCAAGGGAAAAATTTCCAATGAAAGCCCCGTAGGTAAGGCATTGATCGGCTGCAAGATCGGCGATACCGTTGAGGTTGAGACGGCAGCAGGCACCTTTGCGTACAAGGTACTGGAGATTCAGAGAAGCAACTAATAGACAGATAATTGCGAAACTCATGTTATTATAAGTGACGTTGCACAAGATGCACAATTATAGTCTGAAATGTATGAGTCTGGCAATTACCTGAATCAGGAAGAGAATCAGTGAGGTAGAACAGAAGTGGCAGAAGCACAGAATACAAATACACAGGAACAGGACTTGAACCAGCTGCTGCAGGTAAGACGCGACAAGCTCGCAACGCTGCAGGAGGCAGGAAAGGATCCCTTCAAGATTACAAAATTTGATGTGACGCATCACAGCACCGAGATTAAGGAGAACTATGCAGAGCTGGAGGGCAAGACCGTCCGCATCGCAGGACGTGTCATGTCCAAGCGTGTCATGGGTAAGGCATCCTTCTGTAACGTACAGGATCTGCCGGGAAACATCCAGTGCTATGTGGCGAGAGATTCCGTCGGCGAGGAAGCTTATGCGGACTTTAAGAAGTTTGATGTCGGCGACATCGTTGGAATCGAGGGAGAGGTATTCAAGACCAAGACGGAAGAGATTTCCGTGCATGTATCTGCTATAACACTGCTGTCCAAGAGCCTTCAGATCCTTCCCGAGAAGTTCCATGGACTGACGAACACGGACATCCGTTACCGCCAGAGATACACTGACCTGATCATGAATCAGGAGGTAAAGGATACCTTTGTAAAGCGTTCCCGCATCATCAGCGCTATCCGCCGTTATCTCGAGGGACAGGGCTTCCTTGAAGTGGAGACGCCCATGCTGGTAGCAAACGCAGGCGGCGCTGCCGCAAGACCTTTTGAGACCCATTACAATGCGCTGGACGAGGATGTAAAGCTCCGTATTTCGCTGGAGCTGTATCTGAAGAGACTGATTGTCGGCGGCCTGGAGCGTGTATTCGAGATCGGACGTGTATTCCGAAACGAGGGTCTTGACACCAGACATAACCCCGAATTTACCCTGATGGAGCTGTATCAGGCATATACTGATTACTATGGAATGATGGATCTGACCGAGAACATGTTCCGCTATGTGGCACAGGAGGTTTGCGGCACCACACTGATCCCCTATGCTGAGGAAATGATTGATCTCGGAAAGCCCTTTGAGCGCTTGACGATGGTTGAGGCGGTCAAGAAGTATGCGGGCGTGGACTTCGACGCAGTTGCCGATACCGATGCCGCAAAGAAGCTCGCAGACGAGAAGGGCATCCACTATGAAGCACGCCACACAAAGGGCGATATTCTCAATCTCTTCTTTGAGGAGTATGTCGAGGAGCACCTGATTCAGCCTGTGTTCATTATGGATCACCCGGTTGAAATCTCTCCGCTGACGAAGAGAAAGCCCGACAAGCCGAACTATGTAGAGCGCTTTGAGCTGTTCATTTACGGACGTGAGATGTGTAATGCTTATTCCGAGCTCAACGATCCCATCGACCAGAGGGAGCGTTTCAAGGCGCAGGAGGCTGCGCTGGCAGCAGGCGATGAAGAGGCAAACACCACGGACGAGGACTTCATGAACGCGCTGGAGATCGGTATGCCACCCACAGGCGGTATCGGATACGGCATCGACCGACTGGTAATGCTGCTGACGAATTCCCCTGCAATCAGGGATGTGCTGCTGTTCCCGACAATGAAGTCATTAGACAGTGGAAGCAAGGAAAATAAGGCATCCAAGAGCAATACAGCAGAAACTTACGACCAACTTACGACCAAAGTTGCAGAAAAAATTGATTTCTCAAATGTAAAGATAGAGCCGCTGTTTGAAGAAACTGTAGATTTTGATACTTTCTCAAAATCCGATTTCAGAGCAGTAAAGGTTAAGGAATGTGTTGCAGTACCGAAGTCTAAGAAACTGTTACAGTTTACACTGGATGATGGAACAGGTGTTGATAGAACAATTCTCTCTGGAATTCATGCTTTCTATGAGCCGGAAGAACTGGTTGGAAAGACACTGATTGCAATTACCAATCTTCCGCCTAGGGCTATGATGGGAATTGAATCCTGTGGTATGTTGCTTTCAGCAATCAATAATCTTAAGGATTCTGAGGAAGAAGAACTGCATCTTCTGATGGTAGATGACCATATTCCGGCAGGGGCGAAGTTGTACTAAGGAGTATTACAGAAGTTCACAATGTTGAGCTTGGATAAATAAAGCCAGTAAAATCGAAGGTTTCAGACAATCAAGGTCAGAATTTATGACCGGTTTACGACCAAATATAGAGAACACGTTCAAAAAATAAATGCGACAGAAGGTAAATTCAAACCTTTTGTCGCATTTGTTTTTAATAAGCTGTAGAGGATTTCTTAATCATCTACGGCTTTTATTTTGAGATAAGACAAAATTTCCTATTCATCTTCCACATATTCTGCAATATCTTCAAGTCTGCAATTTAGAATTTTACATAACTGGTTCAGTGTATAACTGTTAACATTTTCATTTTTTCGCAACCTGTCGAGTTGTCCTGTGCTTATGTGGTAGTCTTTGATTAACTTGTATTGGGAAATATTCCTCTCCTTCATTGTTTTCCATAACTTATCATATATTATCATTTCTATTGCATTCACCTTTGAAAATAGAATATGCAAAAATTGTATTTTATAGCCTTTCTATTGACAATTGCCCATATACGGGCTATACTTGGTGAGAATTTACATTCGAAAAATAAAACAAAGGAGAATGTTGTAATGAAGAAACTTTATAAGATTTTTCTAATTGGTACGATGTCATTGATGCTTGTGGCTTGTGGAAATGATGATGCGAATGCCGCAAAAACGGTGGAAGAAGAGACCAGAGTAGAAGAAACAGTAGAAAAGCCTGTTACAGAAGAAAATGTTACAGAGGAACCTACAACAGAGGAATCAACTGTCGTAGAAGAGAAAAATATGACAGAGTATCAGTTGACGCAGATGGATACCGGATTTTATGGTGGAATTGCATGGGCAACTGTTTCAAGTGACGCAGGGACAAAGCATGTACTTATCAACAAGGAACTTCAGGCTGTATATGAACTGCCAGAAGGAATGAAAGCAGGTGATATATTTGATGGAAGAGCAGTTGTGGTTTATTCTGACCAGTCAGCTAATCCGGGATTTATAATACTGGGAGCAGATGGAAATGTGTTATATGAGTGCAATGATACGCTGGTGCAGAGTGAGGACTATAATATCAGCTTCACACGAGATGGTAGTACGATATATGAAAAGATTGAGAGCGGATTAGCCGGCAATAAGGTTACAGCATATATTTTAAACAGTAATTTTGAAAAGATTGCAGAAATGGAAATACCTACATATTATAATGCAGATGGCAGAGGTGCCATGGAGCATAGAAGATATGCCTACCTGACTGAGGGAGTGTATATAGGCTATACTGATGCAATGAGTTGGGCTGGTAAGTTATGGGCATGGTCACTACTTAAGGTTAATGAAAATATGGCAGTTGATCTTCTTCAGCCGGGGGGTTATACTTGTGTAAGCGCTATTGGCATAGACTGTGGTACAGACAGATGCGCAGGCTTAAATGCTTTTGTTGATTTGGATTTAGGTATATGGATAGGTCTTATGGGCGATGCAGTTGATTATAATGGAATCAGTGATGCAAATGCATTGTGTGATTTCATAAGGTCAAACGGAAAGGAATATTATGATAGTGAAACCGAGTTTAATCATGGCTATATTATGTACACAAAGCAGGAATATGATAGAAGTGCAGGGGATTATAGAGATAATATAACGAGTATAGATGGCTTTACACTTCCTGACTTTGGTGCACCAATCGATAAATTCTGGTTATCAGATGATGGAAGGTATGCATCACTTTCGCTTGAGGGAGCGGATGGAAATACCTATACCACGGTAATAGGTAATGACGGACAGAAATTATATGAGCCGGTTGTAGCTGAAGAGTTATATCACAACAGGTGTGTCTGTGACGGATATATCCTTACAGTCAAAGGGGAAGGCTTAACACCGGAGGGCAAAGAGTTTAAGTTAGGAGACGGCACCGCTCTTACAGGAATAGGAGAGAATTCAACAGCATACATACAGGACAATAACCAAAGGCATTTTCGGTTATCAGACGGCTATATCGTATGCCAGAACAAATTGTATTCGCTTGACGGAACAGAGGTTACAACGGTGACCGCTGTAAATTAGAAGTAACTGAAATATACAAATTTTAGTTATAAAATTCGTTTGGAAAGTGATACCGATTCACTAACATCTATGTGATTACACAGCTTACAGAATTAGGTACCGCTGTTGACTATCATATTCGGTGATACAATAGGGCAACCTATTTCTGTAAGTATTATAATCAAAGTTAAATAAAGTGTTGATAAATACTATTCAAGCATATTAAAGAAATAATTTAATCGAGTAAGAGGTAGACAAAACAGTTATCTACCGCTTACTCGATTTTTTCGTGATAATAAGAACCATTGGGATGCTGTAAACGTTCTTCGGCTTCGATATCTGCCGCCTGTAGATTGAGTTCATCCTTTATGATTTGGGTCTGGTATAAATCGTTATATAAGAGATCGTCATTTATGGGGGTAAAGATTCTTTCAAACAACGCCGTCAGCATTAAAGTGTTCTTATAGTCCTGAAATTCCTGGTCAGTGATGGTAGGAGCGATACTATTTTCATCATCTTGTGTCTGTGAATCTAAATATTTAATGTGAGCTTCTCTTCTTACTTCAATATCCTTCTGAAGTTCATTGTAACGCTTTCTGTTTTTTATTTCTTCCGAAGTTGAATTGGAGCGAACATAATCATATAAAGTTTTTTCACAGAGTATAGCTTGTTTATGCTGTTCGGTGTAATACATGCACTTTCTTTTAGTTTCTGGATTTATTTTTTCTATTCCAGCTTTTAAAAGTTGCTTTTTTTGTAATGCTCTATAAATCCGCATATAGTAGACTTCAAATGCATTATCTGTGAAGCACTTTAATTGATATTCATCTATTATGCTTTGGGTGAGTTCTTTAATCGTGTATAAACCATTCATTTGTTTTCCTCCTTCGGCGTAAGCTATACGAAATATTTGTAATATACATTAGCATAAAAACACTTAAATGTCAAGGGTTTAGTAAACTTACATGTTAGTGCGAAAGGTGTAAGCTACATTGATAAAAATTCTGGCATATGGGATAATTAAATCATCAAGAACAGCGCTGAACTTGAAATAATGAAAGGACGATGTGATGTATAAAACACATGTTCAAAGGAGAACCAAATTGAAACATAATGGTAAGATTAAACAGCCAGAGCAGAAGAATAGGGTAGAGATGAAGGCTAAAGATGTGCCTAGGTCAAACTACAATCCTAGAGAGCGTAGCAACATTGAGACATTAAAAAGAATGGAAAAAATTGTTGATGCACTCAAGGATATTAATCCGCCAGAAGAAGGCATTGCCTATAATTTATTAAATGAACTGGATTCATTGTTATTTACACTGGTGGATGAAGGTGCAAAAGTGCCGGAAATCCTTATTGATGGCTGTATTGACAGAAAGGAGTTAACTAATGAAAGGTCTTAATCAGTTCTTGACATTTAATTGGGCGGCATTTGCCGAAGGAAAAACATTTGTTGTAACCGGAGTGTCCGAATATCAGGACTATGAATCCAAAGAGCATTTAGGTACAAAGGTTGAGTGTGTTATCTATGTTGATAGAACACCGTATTCCTTCAAAGATGGCAAGGAGTTTACGAACAGATTTGAAAAAATTACGTTCAAGGTATTAAAGGATGTGGATATTCCGATTGATTCCCGTGTTATGCCCAAAAATGTTGTGGCGAATATCTATGGAGAGTATCGTAATCAGCTCTCGGTAAAATGTGAAGATATTGCCGTTGCAGTACCCAAGGAGAAGCAGTAATGGGAAGATGGAGCAAAAATAAGTATCTGAGATATTGCTCCCCCACCCCGAAGATGGTTATCTTCGGGGGACTTCTTCTTATTATCGCAGGCTTTGTAAAAACAACTGAAATACTGCTATTGGTTATAACACAGGAATTGCGAATTGATAGGAATATTGATTTTTCTGCAATAATTAAAGTACTGCTTTACAGTTCGGCATTGATATTTGTTATCACTATTTTTGAGTATATTTTTAGAAGTAATAAAAGAAATATTATGTATATGGTTCGTAAGAGTTTGTGTGATTCGTCCTTTGGAAATCCTCTTCATTTAGTGGATGGTGAGATAGAACCGGGTGTTAAAGTGCATAAAACTACCAGAGGATACAAAATAACCATAGAATGTCTGTCGGCAGATTTTGATGATGTGGCTAGTCTGGAAACAGATATATCAGGTTGCCTTAGAAATAAATTTGGCAATTATGCAGTTGTTGCAAAAGAAGAAGACATTGCTGGCAGGTATGTAGATTATTTTATTGAAGATGTTATTTCAAACTATTATAAACAAAGCATTTATGCGGACTTGTCTGATGTCCCTTCTGATTTAACGAAGGTGTATATCAGAAAAGATGTTTACATTGATTATTCGCATGTGCTTAACAGTTCGGCAATTGTTGCAGGAAGAAGCAGGTCAGGGAAGACAACGGCAATAATATCAACCTTTTTACTGCCAATGCTTAAACAGGGAAGAGACGATTTTGGTTCAAGAATAATAATTGTTGATCCCAAATCGGCTGAATTGAGCTTATGTCCGCACGTTCTTTCACCATCCATAAATGGTGATGTAGAACATATTCTTGAAGCAATTCGCACTTTCAATAAATTGAGAATTACAAGGCAGAAAATTATAAACGATTACGGCAAGAAGAAGGGAAAGGCGGCTAAGTGGTTTGAGGTTGGAATGAAACCCTGTGTACTTTTCATTGACGAGTTTGTTAGTATTCAGGATATGTTTCCGAAAAAGCCATCGAAAGAAAAACCGGATTATAGTCTTGCTGATTTTCAGGGATTATTGCGTCAGATTGCAACACAGGGAGCTTCGGCAGGCTGTTTCTTGATATTGTCTACTGCGGAAGCATCTGTAGGGACTGGTGGCTTGGAAACGGCGGTCAATAATGCGTGTGGTATTAGGATTTTATTTAAGCCGAGTTTGAATGAAGCTCGCTATTTATGGAGTAGTGATGCTCTTGAGGTTATGCGAGAACGACAGTATTCTGCTGGTGATGCTTGGTTCAGTGCTGATGATGGTATCAATAACAGGGTCAGTTTTGTAAAGTTTCCACGCCTTGAATTTAGTGAATATGAAGCCCTATCAGCATTATTATCGCTGTATTATGGAGACGCTGAAGGGCACAACGCTATGAGCGAAGCGAAAGAGCGTTGTGCTGTGCCAGTGCCAAGCAATAAAAAAGCCTTATAAATAGGGGCTGGGGAGGGCTTGTTATCCCCAGCCATGAATTTAAAGTGTGCCAGATTTGGTGGCAGACACTTAGAAAATGGAAGGAGTGTGGCACAATGCCGAATAAATCACAGCCTAAAAAGTGCCGAAACTTCATGTACGAACAACAAGTTTCATATTTGCCTAATGGTATGACTCCTGATAAATTATATGAGCATGTAGAACAAACAATGAAGCCAAAACGAATTGCGATTATTCTTCATGATAAAGACACCAAGGAAGATAATGTTACGCCTGCCGAAGCTCATATACATATGATGTTACAGTTTGATAATGCACGTTCAGTAAATCAAGTTGCAAAAGACATTGGGGATAATCCCGAAAGATTGCAAGTCTGGAAAGGAAATGTAGAAAATGGATTTTCATATCTGATTCATGCAACTGACAATGCAAGACATAAACATCAGTATTCCTGTGATGAAGTAAGAGCAAATTTTGATTATGCAGAACTGATTGCTAGGGTATCGAAGAAAGTTAAGAAAGTTGAGAGCATTACTGGAACAAATAAAATTAACGCTATTCTTGATTTGATAGCCACAGGAGAAATGACTGTATCAGAAGCAAAAGAACAGCTTAGCGGCTCCTTGTATGCCAAGGCAGGAGATAAGATAAGGAAAGCACACGAACTGTTTTTAGACCGGCAGGCAGATAATCTGTATAAAGAAATGGTAGAAAATGATGAAAAGGTTGCGGTTCATTGGTTTTATGGACAGTCTGAAACCGGAAAGAGCTTTCTGGCTGAGAAGAAGCAGGAGCATATTATAAAACGACTACTGCAACAGACCCATTTCAGTTCTATCAAGGAGAGAACACGATAATACTTGATGAATTACGACCGGAAGTCATTACATATTCGGAGTTGTTGGCATTGCTGAATCCTTTCTCTAGGGGCAAGGTTGCCATTTCATCCAGATACTTTAACAAAGCAATCGCCTGTCGAACAATTTTTATTACGACACCGTATGACCCGGCTACATTTTATTGGAATTATCATTTACATACTACCGACAAGGGAGAGCAGTTGTTTCGCAGATTATCGTCGGTATTAAAGTTTGATATGGACTATATTCATAAGATGGTACTTAATCAGTATGGAATTTATGAGAGTGTTGAAACAAAAGAAAATCACTATAGCAGAAAGAATCAGAAAAAATATATTTTAGATAATATCTTCGACAAAATTGATTAGAAAGGGGCGATTCGTTGTGAAGTGCGAAGTTCCAATATATGAAAAATCAAATCTCACTTTAGAGGAAGCAGCAGCTTATTTTAACATTGGTATAAATAAGCTCCGTGAAATAACGGATTCTGGAAATTGCCCCTTTGTTTTGTGGGTTGGGAATAAGCGTCTGATAAAAAGAAAAAAATTAGATGAATACTTAGATAAGACGTACTCAATATAAACGTATGAAAATATTTTTGAAATTGACAAAGAGTTCACGTTTGATATAATTATTTTAAACGTGAACTCTGTATTTGTCAGAAAGGAATATTTATGGCAATAGAGAGACGCAAGGATGATAAAAAAAGAGTATTAAAAGAAGGTGAATACCAGAGAGCAAACGGAACGTTTGAATATAAGTGGAGAGATAAAAAAGGTAAACGTCATTCTGTATACGCAAAGACCTTGGATGAATTAAGGGAAAAAGAGATTGATGTTTTACGGGATGCCTTAGATGGTATCAGGGCTGATAAGAACAATATTACAATCAACGATTTGTATTATCGTTGGGAACAGCTTAAAAAGGGATTAAAGGCTAATACGTTTCAGAATTACAAGTATATGTACAACCAGTTTGTAGAGCCGGATTTTGGTAATACACATATTACCGATTTGAAGCGTTCAGATGTAAGGGCATTTTATAATTATCTTGCTGATGAAAGGCATGTAAAGGCTAATACGATTGATAACGTACATACTGTTTTACATCAGGTATTAGAGCTTGGTGTAGAAGACGAGTATCTTCGTTATAATCCCTCAGATAATGCGTTGAAAGAGCTTAAGAGAGCACACAATAACGATTCTGAAAAGAGAAAAGCATTGACTGTTCCAGAATCAGATTTGTTTGAAAATTTCCTCGCACAGGAAGGGCTGTATCACAGATGGTATCCTATTTTTACTGTTATGCTGTGGACTGGAATGCGTGTGGGTGAGATTACCGGACTTAGGTGGTGCGACATTGACAACATTGACCTTGAAGAAGAAACAATAAATGTTAACCACACACTTGTTTATTTTGATAAGGGTGGCTCTGAAAGATGTGGATTTGCCGTTAATACACCGAAAACAAAAGCAGGAGAAAGAACAATTCCTATGTTGCCGAAAGTGAAAGAAGCATTCATGATGGAAAAGGCATATCAAGAGGAAATAGGTCTTACATGTAATGTGGTTGTTGATGGATATACCGATTTTGTTTTTATAAATCGTTTTGGTGGCGTTCAGCATCAGGGAACATTAAATAAAGCTCTTAGAAGAATCATTAGAGATTGCAATTATGAAGTTCTGGATAAAGGGAAAGAAGACCCGGTATTGCTTCCGAAGTTCAGCAATCATTCACTTAGACATACGTTCACAACGAGAATGTGCGAAGCAGGAGTTAACATCAAAGCTATGCAGGATATTCTGGGACATGCAGATGCAGAAACCACATTGCAGATTTATACAGATGCAACAAAGGATTTGAAAAAGGCTGAGATGATTAACTTTGAAGATTACTTCAAAGCACAGAAAATGAAGCAGACTGGCACAGACTGAGCTTACGACCAACTTACGACTGATTTACGACCAGTTATAAAGACTTGCACAGATTTATAAATTGTAAAGAAAAAGCAACATCCTAGAAATAGGGAAATAAAGGCTTATAAAGGCGTATAAATTATCGGGAAACATTTCCCTACAATGAAGACCTTAGATGCTGATAAGAAGGGAAATAAGGCATCTGAGAACACTGTAAAAGAAAATTGCGACCAGATTGCGACCAAAGAAGAGAAAATTGATTTCTCAAATGTAAAGATTGAGCCTTTATTTGAGGAAGAGGTAGATTTTGATACATTCAGCAAGTCGGATTTCAGAGCCGTGAAGGTTAAAGAGTGTGTTGCAGTACCGAAGTCTAAGAAACTGTTACAGTTTACACTGGATGATGGAACAGGTGTTGATAGAACAATTCTCTCTGGAATTCATGCTTTCTATGAGCCGGAAGAACTGGTTGGAAAGACACTGATTGCAATTACCAATCTTCCGCCTAGGGCTATGATGGGAATTGAATCCTGTGGTATGTTGCTTTCAGCTGTGTGCGAAGAGAACGGTGAGGAAAAGCTGAACCTGCTGATGGTGGATAACCATATCCCGGCGGGAGCGAAGCTGTACTAAAAACGAGATAAGTCTTATTGATGGAAATTTGTATAAGTTATTGAAATACGCCGATTTTACGCTAAATAATGCGGAATCAGGCGATATGACAACTGGAACCCCATTGGATAGAGAAATCTGTCTGATGGGGTTTTATATATTACACAAAATCAAAGAACAATTTGAAAAAGGCGGTAATATAAATGGACTGGTGACCAGAAGTGACTCGGAAAATAACACAAAGCTCTTTACATGAGTAGTATGTGGTAGACTTGTTCGTCAAGGCAACCTGTGCCCCGGCATAGGATCGCCGTGTTGTCTTCAAACCACATGCGAAGGCGACTTATGTCAAGAGGTTCGGGAGCTTGACATAAGGAGTGGCTCTGAAGTGATATTTATCTGAATTGTTTGAGGAACGACTATGACAATTTGGATTTCGTGGCGCTCCTTTCTTTTGGGATTATCTTGAAGAACATTTTTCAAAGATTGAGTTTCCGTACTCTGAAACATGATTTATAGACCATATTTACCGATTGCTTTTGCAGGTAAGCGGGGAGTAACTTACAACAAGTGCGATGCCGTATATGGAAGTTTTTGCTCATGGTGGAATATCATCAGGACTAAGTGGAAAGTTTTAAATTAAAAAAAATCTCTTGACGGAATACATACACAGAGTTACTATGTATATAGTAACAACAAAACACAGATTATTTATGAATCAGAAAAATGGAGGAACAAATATGCCATCATTACGTTATAAGCCAGTATGTCAGTTTTGTGGAAAAGTCGGAACTACGAGAGCGGCGGGGACACCTACGGGAGGAACGCCCAACATTACACCTCTTGTACAAGGGAAATGTCCAGCATCACCAACTGGAAAACATGCTCCCAGATGGGAAAGAGCATAAAAATTGAATAAAAGAAAGAAAAAGAAAGATGCCTTTAAATTATAAAAGCAATACAAGCGATAATATGGTAGTTTCCGCTTCCCAAAAAGAAAGAGAAAATACAGTCTCTCAATATACAGCTGAACTCCCCAAATATCGGTTATCGGATATTGTTCTTGCAGAAGATGTACTTGCGGATTTGAAAAATGCGATAGCATTCGACAAGTATAAAGAACTGTTGATGGATGAATGGGGAATGAGGGGGGTATATCCAGAAAGACGAGGACTTCTTATTAACTTATACGGGGAGTCGGGAACAGGAAAGACAATGGCTGCGCATGCAATTGCCTGTGAATTGAGAAAGAAGATTATTGTTGTTAATTATGCAGAAATAGAATCAAAATATGTGGGTGAGACTTCTAAAAATCTTGTGCAATTGTTTCGGACAGCAGAGGAACAGCAGGCAGTATTGCTTTTTGATGAGGCGGATGCACTGTTAAGTAAAAGAGTTACCAACATGACAACATCCAATGATGTAAGTGTAAATCAGACGAAATCAGTATTACTTAATATTTTGAATGATTTTTCCGGAATTGCAGTATTTACTACTAATTTTATATCGAATTTTGATTTCGCGTTTATGAGAAGGATTCCTTTCCAAATTCGATTTGATTTACCCGGAAGCGAACAGAGAAAGAAAATCTGGGAGCATTACCTGTTATGCGGGGTTCCGGAACAATGTGATATTGATTCCCTTTCCCAAAAGTATGAAGGCATTTCAGGTAGTGATATTGCGAACTGTGTGTGGCTGGCAGCACTCAAAACGTTATCTGACAAAAAAGATATTGTAGATCAGAAATGTGTATGTCAAACGATTGAAAAAATTATTCAATCCAAAAAAGATCACGCTATGCCAACGACCGATGAAAACATAAAGGTAACGGTAAGAGACGTTGATGAGGAATATGCGTTGAAGCAGCAGAAAGGACAAAACATATGATAGTAACAGCATTACTTGCAGCGGGAGCTATAGTAGGAGTAGGAATTATTGCAACGTTTTGGAATGAAATTGTAGCCTGGCTTCGCAGAATTTTAGATAAGATTAAGACGATGATTCAGGGGAGTATAGAGGGATTTAAAATCTTTTTTGCCAAAATGGAAGGGACCGGAAAACAGATTGCCAAAAACTATGCCAAGATAGGAACAAAATGGAAAGAGACTATTGTTGAAAAGACAGTACAACTTGATGAAATTCCGGAAGAATATCGGCAAAGGATGACAGTAACAAATACAGAATACGAATTTACAGAGGAATTGGAAAACCAGTTAGCTCACTAAGGAGAATTTTGATGTTGCTAACAAATTTTTTTCGGGGTATAAATGTCATAGAAAATACCATAGATAAAGTGACGCCCAAGGTGTCATTTGAAACATTTATGGAATCTGTGGGAGATACCATTGACGCTGAAATACATAGGAATGCAGTAAGTGGCATGAACTTTTTGGGAGGGAAAGCCATTTTTTCGTTTACACAGTCCCAGAGAATCCTGATAAAGGTGACTGTATTTTATATGAAAAAGGACGGTACATACAGCAAGTGTGAAAATACAGGAGAATACCCACTGTATTTACTGAAAGGAGAGGCGGAAGAAGAATTACGGGAATTGATGGATGAAACCGGGAAATATGTAGTAGAAATTGAAAGACCGGAGGATGAAGAGGATTAAAAGCCTATGAAAACAATTATCATAATTATAGTCGGATTAATAGTGTTGGGTATTATCTGTGCAATTATTGATTTTATCAGAGATAATGTAGATATTATTTTGATAATAATAGTTTGTGGAATTATTGTTGTGGGAAGTTGTTTCTTATATGTCAAAATGGGTTATCCATATATTATGTTGTGGGGTGTGGGAATCGTTTTCCTGATAGCTAATGCCATCGCATTTTTTGTGTATCTGGTCAAAAAATATAACTATAAAAAATTGTATAAGTGGGCATTGGAAGAGGCGAGAGAGCTTAATGCAGAAAAAGGAGAAATCCAAAAAAACCTGGATAGTGAACTATATAATACCATGAGTGACTGCCTTATGGAATGCGGTATGGGAACGGATCAGGAGATTTGGAAAGAAGTTAAGAGCAAGTACCAGAATATTGATAAATTAAATGAAAAAATAAATCTGTTTGCACAACAGTTAAGGAGTCAGGGCGGACGTGCAGGTGTCATACAGGAAATTAGAAAAGCAGAACAAGAGATAGATTTACAGGAAATGTATAAAGAGAAAATTCCGCTACTAGTACAAAACGGCGATTATATTGTAAGCTGTACTTTGAATGGAGATGATAAAAAGGCTCAAAGCTGGGATAGAAAAGTATATAAATCATCCAGAATCAGTGAAGACACATTGGGGAAAAATATGTTACCTACAGAATACCTTGATATAGATTAGAGGGACAGAGATGACAACAAACGAAACTATGGATAAGATGAATATTTTGAAGATGGCAAAAGAACTGGCAAGGGAAGATGTTAAAGCCGTTTGTTTTATTGATATAATATTAGTTATATCATTTGTTGCCTGTTTAGTTGCCGGAATCTTGCAGCTTCAATTCTGAAATAATCGTAACATTCATATCTTACCTATGATGAGACAATTCGTAAGATGCAGGCGCAGTTCAAGGCATTTTTTGAATCAGAAGTATTCATGGTAATGCTGGCAGATGAAATCGGAAGTGCAATGACAGAGCTTGTAAACAAGATGTTTGTGATTATCTAGGAAGTGCGCATGACGAAACAGGAAGAGCGTATCATCGAAGTAATCTGAAAGATTGTGAGCGCTGGTAACAATGCAGAAGTACCTATACATTTATTCAGTATATGAAGTCTAAGACAGAAAAGAAACTTTTACAAGGAGCTTGGCAATAAGCAATCTGATTAAAGAAAACCTGCTGCATTGCTTAAGGGGATAAAGAAGTATCCGGGTGGCGGGGAAGTAGCAGAAGAGCGAGCACAAAAATATATAAATGCATATCCACGAAGAACCAATCAAAATGTAAGTCTTTGGAAAGGATGATAAGATTTTAAACCATAAGGTTAATGCAATTTGTTCTTGTATCCGATATAATAAGTATCTGGCATCAGATAGTCGTGATTCGGGATGGAGTAAAATTACGGAGGTACGAAGATGGAACCAATGTATTTGTCGATCCGGCAAAAGGAGACAGGAAAACAGATCAAGAAGCTGCTCGCGGAAAATGGCTACACCGTGAGGGACGTGTAGGGTGCTATGGGATTTGAAAATCCTCAGGCAATCTACAAATGGATTTCGGGAAGGTCATTACCGAGTTTGGACAATTTTGTAATCTTAAGCAGGTTACTGCATACCAGTATTGAAGATATCCTCGTCGTTGACGGGGATATTGTTCGTTTATGGAACTTTTTGAGGTTTAAACTGCGGGTTCAATGACAAAGAGCATTTACTGTTTTAAAATAAGAAAAAAGCAAGGGATTCTAAAAAGAGGAGGATACGACATGCAGAAGATGACGTCAGCATATGCAAATAAAATGATCAGGAGTCTGGAGGAGGATAAGGCATTCTGGGTAAACAAGGAGGTGACATCCAGTACCTATGTGGCTTCCATTAACGAGGAGCCTGTGATTCCTGAATATGACTATCTGGAGGTAGCTGCCACGATTGCGGAACTGGATGAGAGGATTGCAATTATCAAGCATGCACTTAATCTGACAAATGCCACGGCAAAGGTTCCGGTAGGTGAAAAGGAGATGAGTATCGATACGATTCTTATCAAAATGGCGCAGTTGAATAAGAGAAAAGCCGTGCTCGACCAGATGCGCAAGCAGCTTCCGAAGGCGAGGGAGGAGCAGACGTATGTGTCCAGAAATGTTGTTCCCGAGTACCGGTATATCAATTACGATCTGGAGCTGGTGAAAAGGGAGTACGAGACAGTCTCAAAGGCAATCATGGAGATGCAGATGGCGCTGGATAAGTACAATCAGACCGTTCAGTTTGAGGTCGAAATATAATATTTTCCCGAAGCAGAGCATCCATAAAACTTATCGACAGTATGAGGTTTAGGTTCAGGATTATTGATTATCCGTTATCGGTTATCCGTTATGAAATAATGTTCATTGCTTTTAACAGATAATTGGAGATCCTTAGTATTGTTCTGCTTAAAAACCTGCAGGAAACTGCGTGCGGAGGTTCGGTTTCAGGCACAGACAGTGAGAAATCTTCGGATTTCTCACTTTTTTAGAGTGGAGATATCAGAATGAACAATTTTTGGAAGATGAAAACATTTTCTTTGCTGAATGATTCTTATGCCTATGTGGATCACAGTTCTTACCTTGCGGATCAACTGTTTGTGCAGAACAAGGTGAAGCTGAAGTGTAGCTGTGAGATGGTCAGGGAGGACAGCCCATACCGCATTATTTTCTGCAAAGTACGAAAAAAAGATGCGGAGAGATTTGAGGAAGCATTGGGCAGGATGGAAAATAAAATGCTTTTGCTGGGACACAGGGATTATTTGGAGACCTGTGAAAAATTAACACGGATCATTGATGAAGGAATGAAAGCTTCCTGTATACTTTAAATAGGTCAAGAGATTGACGAAAAAAATACCTCAAGTAAAATTAGATTATTACTGACCTAGCAAGTTGGTAAAATCTAACGAATACAAGAGGTATCTATAATGAATATTAAAGGCTCAAAGAAGAAAAATCAAGTTTTATCTGTAAACATTTTTGAACAGCAGGATATTATTGCAAAAGCTGATACTATTAAGGCAGGGTTAAAAGCATCTACTTGGCATGAGTTGGAAACCAGAGGTAAGTTTGATAAAAACGATAAGCTTTCATTTGTCAGTGATGACATGCTGATATTAGGATGCGATATTGGCAGCGAGATGCATTATGTGAGGGCAATTGATACCAGAGGAAGAGAACTCAGTAAGTCCGCTTTTGGCTTTAGTAATACGGCAGAAGGCTTTGAAAGCATGTTAGATGGAACGGAAGCATTACCGTTGTTGGCGCAGGTAATGCACAGATTAACTGGCAGACGATACCTTAGAGCAAGGGTGGATATTGACAATCATGCTTTGCAAGGATTGATGAAAAAACTTGGAGCAACACCAAATGGAATCAGCGAATTTCTGTTTCATGGAAAAGAGACTGAAAAGTTCCAAGAAGAGAATATGGAGAATATTACCGATGAGATAAGAGAGGTTGCTGCTGAGTTCTGTATGGATGCAAAAGATATTTTGGGATATGTGTTGGAGTATTGGTTTGATGTGGAGCGGATGTAATCAGTGATGAGTTAGATAGGGCGAAGACTCAGAATGAGAAAATTCCGTCTTCGCCCTTAGGTTCTTTAACATTAAGCAATATTAATTTCAAAATCAAGCATGAGATGCCCAAAATTGTTTAGAAAGTATGAATACTGAGTAGGATGTGTTTGCTTAAGCCTATGGTATCTGTTACAGTGGGCAGATTCTAAATGGACCCCAAAACCGCAATACATACATCCATTTCTGGTATAACCCATCTCATAGAGTTTGGGAATTTTAATGTCGTATTTAGCAATGTACTGGAGAATATCTTCGTCTGTCCAAAAAGACAATGGGCGACTATGATTATCATTCCGCTCATGGAATACGTTGCATCCGTGCTCTAACCAATCTTTTTCACGTTGATAACTTTCGGAAGCAAGGATACCTAAGATAGCACATTCTAATCCAAGTTCTTTTGCTTTTCGGCGAAGCGGTTCTTTTTTTAATTTATCACAACACTTATCAGATATTGGCAATTCTTTATATTTATCATACTTTTTAAAGTTCCGGTCGATGTAATTTTGTGAATTTTGTCTGGTGCGTTCAGAAAGTGCATGCTGATAGGTGCGTATGGCATTAGATACTCTTTTGGAGAACATAGGATATCCATATCGCTCGACTACTTTCTTAAATGTCCAAAGTTCTCCGTGACAGTCTATTGGGAGGACAGTAATAATGTTTGTACCATTTTTTTCTTTTTCCCATTTTATATGTTGAATGGTTTCGGGATATTCATTTGTTGTATTTGCGAATAAGTGCAAGATATCGGGGTACATACTTTTTGCAATATGAGAAAGCACGGTTGAGTCTTTTCCGCCGGAATATGAAATATACACCTTATCGAGACCAAATTCCATAACAGCACATTTTATCAAGTATTTTGTCTGGATGATTTTAGATTCTAAGTTCATTTCACGTAATGATGCTAATGTTTGTCTGCGTTCAGAGAGATATGCTGTGTGCTCTGTGCCACATTTTGTACAGTATCTGTGATCTGATGGATAAACATTACCAGAGGTAAGTTCTTCTAAGCATTTTTTACAAATCATCTTTGTTTTTCTCCTTTCTAGCATGTCTAAAACTAACAAAAAGTTTGTATATATTATAAAATACAAGAATAATGTTAGTCAAGCATTAAAATACATAAATTAATTGTACTTATTGCAATATTTGTGTATAATTTGTATTTAGTATGGCTATGCACACTGGGCGAATTATGCCTTTTTGTATCATTTACTGTGATGGAGTATGAAAGACATGCAAACGATAGGAAAACGCTTAGCAGAAATTAGAAAAAGTAAAAAATTCAAACAGACAGAACTGGCTGAAATGTTGAATGTTTCTCAGCAAGTTATCAGTAACATTGAAAGAGGCGTAACAGCACCGGATATTGAACAGCTTAAAAAATTTGCTGATATTTATAATATATCGCTTGATCAGTTGGTGGGCAGAGAATTTTTCGGTGATGACGCAGATGATGTGGAACGGAAAATTATCAGTTATATCAAACAAATGGATGACAAAGGAAAGGAGCTGAGTCTTGGATTATTAAGCCAGGTGGCTCAGCATCGAGGTAGCAACGATGGCGACGAATAGTTATTTTAATGAAAACACGCTAGAGGAACTGATTGAAGAAATCAAGTATGTATATCAATCAGATAAGCGCCCTTGGGTAATTGGGTATAGCGGAGGAAAAGATTCTACAACCGTCGTTGAATTGGTTTATAAGATGTTGTTGACTCTTCCTAAAGAAGAAAGAAACAAGAATGTTTATATTGTTTCTTCTGACACACTTATAGAGAATCCGCTAATTAAGATTTATCTTAGTAAGATGAATAAGTTGCTTGGGGAAGCAGCAGAGAATGATGATTTGCCAATTATTTCAACTATGGTAACTCCCCCGGCAGACAACTCTTTTTGGGCTAATGTTATTGGCAGGGGATTTCCGACTCCTAGAATGAATGGAACATTTAGATGGTGTACAGACAGATTAAAGATAAATCCTAGTGCTGACTATATCAGAGATGTTATTAAAAAAGAAGGCGAAGAAGTAGTTGTTCTTTTGGGTGTGCGTAAGGCTGAAAGTGAAGCACGTAGAAGGCGTATCGAAGGAAGAGAATTAGCAAATCGTCTGATGAATAGACATGAGACTATTCAGGATGCATATGTGTACAATCCTATTGTAGAACTGACGACTGATGATGTATGGGATGTTTTATTAAGACTTGATGGTGGGAAAACTCCGTGGGGATCTAATAATAATGAACTTGTGTCTTTGTATGCAGATGCGGATAGTGGAGAATGCCCATTTGCAGGTGTTCATGCAGGAGGTCAGACACAGTCATGTGGTAATTCAAGATTTGGATGTTGGGTGTGTACTGTTGTAAAGGATGATAAGTCATTAAATGGTTTTATTCGAAGTGGTCATAGAGAATTAATCCCTTTAGCAGAATTTAGAACCTGGATTATGAGTATTCGTGATGAAGATAAATACCGTGAGAAAAAGCGTAGAAATGGTACTGTTTATGAAACAAAAACAGGTGAAATGGGTTATGGACCATTTACTTGGGAAGCTAGAAAACTCATATTAACTAAGCTCATAGAAACACAGCAAAAAATGGGTTATGAGCTTATTACCCAAGAAGAACTTAAAGCAATAGATGAGATATGGGACGATGAGTTGGATCTTTCAAGAAGAACTCTTGTTGAACTGTATGAAGAACTTACCGGTGAAAAATTACCTTGGTATCAGTATAAAGAACCACTGATTGATAAAGAGACTGTTGATGAATTGGAAAAATTGGCAGCAACAAATGATGTACCATTTGACTTAGTTAGAAATATAATTTTATCTATTTATCATAATAAAAACTTTTCAAACCAAAGAATTATGAAGGATGCAATGGAGCGCTTGCTTAATCAGCAATGGCTTCATCATGAAATCTTAAAGGAGATTGAAGATGAAAATAAATAAAATAGTGTTATACAATTTCAACTCCTATGAGGGAGTGAATGAGTTTGATTTTACAAGTGATGATAGTAATAAAAATATAATTTTGATTGGTGGAAAGAATGGTGCGGGAAAGACATCGTTGTTTACTGCTATAAAAATTGCTTTGTATGGACCTCTATCTTTTGGCTACGTAGGTGTTAACCCAAAGTATATTGCAAAAATAAAAGACTGTATTAATTCAAAGGCTTTTCAACAAGATGTAGTGGAGGCACGTGTTCAGATATCAGTGTCACTAATGGTTGAACGAGAAGTCAAGGAATATGAGATTACTAGAGAGTGGGATTATACGATGCAGAAGCTAGAGGAAAAGTATTATGTTAAAACGGATGGTCATTTGCTTGAGGATCAGGAACTGTCATATTTTCAGAATTATTTGCAGGGAATGATTCCGCCTGACTTGTTCGAATTTTTCTTGTTTGATGGTGAGGAAGTTGGAAGTATTTTTTCTACAAGTACATATAATTCGTATGTTAAAAACGCGATATACACGCTGTGCGGATTAGATATCTTTGAAATTATTCGTAAGTATACGACTGGATATGCTGGAAAAGCTGAGGGAACAGATGAAGAAGCGATATATGCGCAGTATGAAGAACTAAGAAAAAAAGCTGAAGAAATCGAGACACGCTATACAGAACTTGAGTCTCAAATTGCAACTGACAAAGACGAATTAGAGAAGGTTGAGACTGAATTAATTGAAGTTGAGACGGCATTCAAAAATGCGGGTGGAATAACTGAGGTTGAGCATCAGACGCTTGCCAAAGAATTCTCGGAGTTTGAGCATACAAAAACAGAAGCACTTACAAAAATTAAAATGTTTGTTGAAGGATTAATGCCATTTTTCATCCTTCGAGATTTTACAGGTAGAATTTCTGATCAGTTGGATTTTGAAGAAAAGGGTGAAATTTACTATTACGTTCAGCAAAAGCTTAGAAGGCAGGAGATTAAGAATACGCTAAATGAGAGTGAAGAAGTAAGTGATGCTACAGTTGATGCCTTGATGGAGTTCTTGCTTAAAAAGTTTAAGCCTAAAGGATTTAAAGAAGGGGCACAACCTGTTCATGATCTCTCTAGAGAAGACTCTGGAAGAGTGAATGCAATGATCTCGGCAATTGATGACTTTGACACCGAAGCGATGGTTGAATTGGTTGAAAAAAGAAAAGCAGCCGCCGACAGAACAATGGAAATCAATCGAATTCTTAAAAGTGCCATGACAGATGAAGATGCAGGAAAATTTGCTGAAAAAGAGAATGCTTTGCTGAGAAAGAAAGAAGAAATTTTATCAAGAATTCATGAGTCAGAGATGCGTTTGACAACGACGAAAGAAGAGATGATGCTGGCAATTCAACAAAGGGATCGTGCTTTTCAGGGCATAAAGGATAGTGCTCAGAATAAGCATGTATTTGAATTGAGTTCAGGATTATCCCAGATGATGGGAACAATGCTTGAAAGCAAATCGGAATCAATTAAGCGTAATCTTGAAACACTTATCGTTTCCAAGTTACAGCATATATATAGAAAGAATAACTTGATTACGCATATTGAAGTTGAAGATGATTTCCAATTTAATCTTTACCAGAATGTGAAGTATTCTACTACGGAGATTCTTCATTTGATAAAGAATCTTGGTAAAGATGTTTTTGCACAGGAAATTGGAAAGCAGGGAATGGAACTTCTACGCAATGAGTATAAAGTTGATACAGTGCCACAGTTGCAGCAAGCATTAGAGGCTGAAAAGAAGAAAAGAAAGCTTGATTTATTTAAACGCATTGATATCAGTCGCTTGTCAAAAGGAGAACGACAGATATTTATATTGTCTTTGTATTGGGCAATTATTGAATTATCAGGTCAGGATATACCGTTTATTATTGATACTCCTTATGCACGTATTGATGCTAATCATAGAAGAGAGATATCAGAGAAATTTTTCCCTAATATCAGTAAACAGGTAGTTATTCTTTCAACAGATGAAGAAATCAACGAAGAGTATTACGAGATTATCAAGCCTTATATCGCCAAGGAATACCTTCTTATAAATGATGAAAGTCAAAACAGAACTACTGTTGAAAACCATTATTTTTTCGAGGTGTAAGCAATGATATTTAGATTAAAAACTTCAAAGAGAACTCAAGAAATATTCCAAGAGTTGGAAAATAGAACAAATTATAAGCCATATACTCTAGTGAAGCATGCTATTGCATGGTCGCTTAAGGAAAATACGTCTGTAGCAGATTATGAATCGGATTCTGATGGACTGGATTTAAATAGGCAGACAATCACCGGAGATAATGAAACATACTTTAAAGTGCTAATTGAGGAAGTTGAAGGAAGATATTTACAGGAAGAGGAATTCTTTCCTAAATATGTAAAGGCGCATATTGATAGAGGAAGTGAGTTATTACTTGATATGTATAACCATGCAGGAAATATGGATAAATATATACTTCAAGTATTAGGGGTGGGAGATACCGTATGATTTATTTTGATAATAGTGCAACATCTCCGGTGGATGAAGAAGTGTTGGATGCAATGCTTCCTTATCTTAGGGAAGAATATGGAAATCCTTCAAGTAAATACTATTGTAAGGCGGTTAATGCTCATAATGCGGTAGAAGATGCACGTGTCAATGTTGCAAAGCTGATTGGAGCTAATTCGGAAGAAGTTATTTTCACAGCAGGGGCAACGGAAAGCACTAATTTTATCATCAAAGGGTATATGGACTATCGACGTTATTATGATGATGGAAAAAATCATATCATCACATCAGTTGCGGAACATAAGGCTACTTTGAATACGTGCAAGTATCTCAATGGTGATTTGTATTCCAATAATGACCCGACGGTGACTTTATTTGGCGGCAAAAAAACAGTGGATAGAGGCTATGAGGCTTCCTTTGTTGGTATTACTGAAACTGGTGAAATTCTGGTTGCAGCAATAGATGAAGCAATTAAGAGTAATACTGCCATGGTATCTGTCATCTATGTAAATAACGAAGTTGGAACCATTAGTAATATTTCTGAAATTGCCAAGTTGTGTGCAAAGAAAGGGATCGCTATTCATTCTGATTTAACACAGGCCATTGGAAAAGTGTCAATAGACGTTCATGATTTAGGATTAGATTTTGCATCATGTTCGGCGCATAAAATCTATGGTCCCAAGGGAGTCGGTGCAGCTTTTGTAAAGAGTGATGCATATGGAATTCCGCCTATTACAGCACTCATGCATGGTGGAGAACAGGAGAATGGTTATAGAGCAGGTACTTTGGCTGTTCATAATATTGTTGGATTTGGTAAGGCAGCAGAAATCGCATTAAGAGATTTGGCTGCGAATGAAACAAGAATCTTACGCCTCGATCAGATGCTTGTTGCTGGTGTAACAGCAATACAGGATATCTCTTTGACAAACAAATCAGATAATAGATTGCCTGGAATTATAAGCATAGTGGTTGATAAGAAGGATTTTAATAACGAGAGATTCATTAAGCGTGTTAGTGACAGATTTGCTTTGTCGACTGGTTCTGCGTGTAGCGCAGGGGAACCATCATATGTAATAACTGCATTAGGAATGGAAGATAAGGTTGCAAAGGTGTTACGAATATCATTAAACAAATATACAACAGAGGAAGAGGTCAATCAGCTGATAAAGATATTGAGAGAAGAATTGTAGAAGGTGAATGTATGAGAATTGTAGATGCATTGGTTGAAGTTCTTAAAGAGAATGAGAGGTTAACATATAAAGAAGCATACTTAAAAATTAAAGAGAGGAACTTATACCAGTTTGGGGCAAAGGATCCAGAGGCGGCAGTCAATGCAAAACTACGATGTCATTGCGAAGGATTAGATTTTCCAGGGGCATCACCAGTCAAATACTTTACCATTGTTGGTCAAAAGGGAACGAGAAACCTTTATGCATTGGTGAAGCAAAATCAGGAAGGGCAGATTGAAAAAGAAGAACCTAAAAAGAAAAACAAATCTGTATCAGGGGACGATTTATTACCAGAAGAAAAAATAGATCTTACCTATCTTTTTTATAAAAACAATATTAAGCGTCAGATTTTAGATCATATTTTAGATTGCCATCCAAGTTTCTTTGAACAGTTGGTGGTTAGTCTCTTGCGTGAAATGGGATATGGATCCGACGAATTATCTGGTCATGTGTTAGGTAAATCACATGATGGCGGAATTGATGGTGTTATCTATGAGGATAAGCTTGGATTAAGTAAGATATATATACAGGCAAAAAGAAATGATAGTGGAAACACTATTGGCAGGCCACTGCTGCAGGCCTTTGTTGGAGCAATGCAGGATGTTCACAAAGGTGTGTTTATAACAACAGCCACATTTACAAAAGAAGCAAGAAACTATGCTGAGAAACAACAGCAAAAGAGTTTGAAGCTTATAGATGGAGATTTGCTCACGGAACTGATGATCAAATATGGAATTGGTTTAGAAAAAGTTCAGACCTATACAGTATATAAGATTAAAGAGGATTTCTTTGAGTAATACGTATCGGGGGTAAGCATCATGGCAATGATGATAGATAAAAAACCTGAATATAAAGGCGAAGGTAAAGTTTGGGTGAGCCTTGCTGATAATCTTCCTGGAGAGGCTATTGTATACAACAGCCGCGAGGTTAATGGAAGAGAGTTCGATTTCTGCGTTCTAATGAAGAATGTTGGAATGATTATTATTGAGGTAAAAGGTTGGCTAGCAGATAGTATTTTTGATGTAGCTGGCGTAGATGAAATAATAATTCAGGGATATGACAAACCTGAGAAATCTCCAAAGAAACAAGCGAGAGCTTACAGATTTGGGTTACTAAATTTAATAAGCGACAAGTACAATGTTAGTCCATTGATATTTGATTTGGTTTGTTATCCTTTTATTTCAAAGAAGGAATATTACGATAAAAGGTTAAATATTGTATCGGAAGAGGCACTGACTCTTTTTAAGGAAGATTTGTCAGATCCAATTCGTTTAGGTGATAAGTTGCTTAATGCATATAATCAGTGTAAATCCATTCCTCATGCTGAAATGGATGATGATTTGATGGGAAAAATCAGACAGCACTTTGAACCTCATTTTCAGATGAAAAAGCCTTTAGAACTTAGCAGTCAAGTTCCGTATTCAGTGGTAGTTGCCAATGCCAAGAAACTTGCGAAAAAGCAGATTCATGATATCGTAGATAGCTATTTGAAAGGCACAAAAACTATTATTTTTGTTTCCTCTGAAGATATGGCAGATTCTATTCTCTATGTTTTGGAAGGAGAATTGAACGAAAAAGGAGTATTAGCGGAAAAGAATAATCTTAAATTACAAAGAGATGCGGAAAATGAGTTTGTTGTAAAAAATAACACATTTAGAATATTTAATTTTGAATTGTATGTAGTAGAAGACTTGGCAGATATGTTGGAAGAACCTGCAACAATTTATGAGGGAGACTGCTCGTTTGAAGAAAAACAGCTGTTAGAAAAACTGGCGGAGAAAAGTACATTTAATATTCAACAGTATTTTATCGAGCACGTATCACCGGAAAAGAATATTTTGGTTAGAGCGGGAGCAGGAACCGGAAAAACATATTCGATGGTTTCAAGAATTGCTTTCCTCTGTAATAAATATGAAAATCCAACGGTTAATTTGATTGATGATGTTGCTATGGTTACTTTTACAAACGATGCAGCGGACAACATGAAGAATAGACTCAAGCGGATGTTTATTAACTATTTCGTTTTGACATCTAATCCTAAGTTTTTGAAATACATTGAAGATACGGATTTTATGCGTATTTCGACGATTCATAAATTTGCCCGTGAGGTTATTAAGGAAGCATCCATGCAAATGGGATTAGGTGATAATTTTGCAATTACTTCCGGAGACTATGTAAAAGAGCAGATATATGAAAAGTATTTGAATGCTTTCATTGCAAAGAAAGAAGATGAAAATCCAAACTTTATCAATGAAATAAAGTTGCCCTTATATCAGTTCAGAAGAATGTTGGTAGAGTTCTCAAACCAACTTTATAACAAGAGTATTGATATAAAGAAAATCAAAGAAGATGAGTTAGGTCAAGCGCCGGGATTGCTTCCATTTTTTAATGAAATAATAGTGAAAGTTATTATTGCTGCAGAAATAGAGTATGAGACTAGAATACAAGAAAATAATAAGATTGATTTAAGGGAGACAATGATTATTCTGAATGATGTTGTTAACCAGAAAGATAAGGAAAAGACACATTTAGATTATAGATATATTTTTATTGATGAATTTCAGGATACTGACGATGCACAAATAGATTCATTTTTGAAGATACAGCAGCTTATAGGTGAGAATTGTAATTTGTTTGTTGTAGGTGACTTGAAACAGAGTATTTATCGTTTCCGTGGAGCGACAATAAGTGCGTTTAAGAGATTAAATGCGACTCCGGATAAGTGGGAAGAACATACAATTAATACAAATTATAGAACGGATTCCAGATTGCTTGAAATAATGGATGAGATTTTCCAGAGGATGGGGGCCAGTGCTTGGTTGCCGTATACTTTTGATGCGGATCATCTGGTAAGTAATTTGATTGGCGGAGCAAAGGAAGAAGAGTTGTTTGAATGCGTGCCATTCCATGGGAAAAATGATGAACAATTAGAAGTTTTACTTGGATTATTAAAAAGAGAAAAAGGTAAAATTCTTGAATTAGAAAACACAAGAAGGTTAAGCAAGGAAGAAAAGACAATTGCTATACTCGTAAGAGAAAATTGGCAGATTGAAACCATCATAAAAGGATGTAAAGAACTGGACGAAGAGATAGAAATTGAGACAAAAGTTGGTGGAGATTTATACCAGTTAGATTCTACTATTGATTTTTGTAAGTTGCTTATGGCATTGACAAATCCTGATGATCCGGTGTGTCTTGTTAACTTTATTGAGTCAAATTATGTAGATATGCCACTCTGGTACCAGGGACTTCAAAATGAAGAAAAGAAGGCGCAGACGGAAAAACTGATTGATGCGTTAGATAGGTATTTCATGGCACGAATGAATAAAACTTGGAACGGATTAGTTGCGTATGCTCAGGCAAATCCAGTTTTGGTTGTTCTTAAGACTATATTTGAGAAATTGCAACCATGGAATAAATATAGTGATGATATTGATAAGCAAAGATTTTATAAGTCTAATTATGAGCTTTTGATTGAGAAGATTATAAAGTCATATAGTGTTGACTATTTGACGTTAACAGTTATTGCAAACTTTATTCAGATTAATGTTTTAACTAAGCAGCAGGAACTTGCAAGAACTGTCACAGAAGACCCAACGGGAGTTAAGTTTCTGTGTACAACGGTTCATAAGGCTAAGGGATTGGAATATGGAACTGTAATATTACCGTTTACAGCTCAGGCCATTGATAATTTGAAAAAGGCTAATACGGATGTAAATTACAGTAGTTCAAAGTTGGCCTATTCCATTAAGGTCGATGAAAATAAAAAAGATTGTAACTCAAATTATGATTCGCAGGAAGAGATTGGTCAGCGAATCTGTGAGGAAGCAAGAATTCTTTATGTTGCATTGACCAGGGCAATAAGAAATTGTATCTGGATGAAAGATGCAGATAAAAAATCCAACATGAGCTGGAGTAGGTTTTTGGAGGTATAAGGGATGCCATTTTCTATTTATACATACAGTAATCCATATGAAATAAATAAAGAATTATACTGGGATTCCATAAAGAATTGTCCTCATTTTTGTGTGTCACAGACAATGGCGAACGGAATGATGGGAACCTATGAAGAGATGACAGCTGGCAAGGTGTCTACGGTTGAGAATTTGGTAAAAGGACTCTTTGCTTATTGGGAGAGTAGCGAATGCAAAATCAAGCAGTATACAATAATGGATGAAGCTATCAATAGATTGAATATTGCAGAGAACGAAGAGAAGATTAAGCAGTCATTAAGATTCAATAGAAAACAGCTCAGCAATAGTTTACGCATTCTGTTTGAATTAGATATGAGCATTGAGGAAATGCGAACTGAGTTGATGACCGAAGAGCAACGTTATCTGGTTGAGATTTACAGAATAATAAGTAAATCTGAGCTTGTTCATGCTTTTACGTTGAAAAGACATTTTTCTGAGAGTGATATTGAAAATGCAATTCGGGAGGGAATGAAACTTGAGCGTGAAGAAGCTGATATAAGTGCTGTTGATGTTGATACGATTGTAGTTCATGGAGTACATCAATTTTCGCCAATGATTCTCCAAACACTTGACTTGGTAGCGAAGTATAAAAGAGTGATTCTTTTATTTAATTATCAGCAGCAGTATAAGAATGTATATCAAACATGGATAGACGTATATTCATCATTTGATTTGCCTATTAAGAGTCAGTTTACTAATGAATTTAAGCCTAACCCATTACAGGCAAATAGTTATGAGGGGAATCTATTAGCAGATAGAATGGCAAATTTAATAGAAGGACATCCGGAAGAAAATGAAGAAGAATGTCCTTTTGAAGTTCTGGAGTTTGATAACAATACAGAATTTGCCAGCTATGTTGCAGGGGTGTTTGAGGATGCATTGAAACGTCAGGAAAGAGATAAAGATACTAGAAGATCCACTTTGTATTATATGCAGGAACAATTCTATGCGGCTAATAACAGTGTAAATAACATTCTCAAAATTTATTATCCTGAACAATTTGGCGAACGTCATTTTTTGACATACCCGCTTGGTCATTTTTTCCTTTCCATCACCAATATGTGGAATGCAGAGGAAGGTGGAATTCAGATTGAAAACATGAATGATATTGTTGAATGTCTGAATTCGGGATTTATAAAAGAGGAAACTCCGGGAAAGCTTTACTCTATTTTCAATAGAACAAAAGAATTCTTTGTACGTGCGGATACAATAGAGCAGATTATAGATTTATTAGGAAAACTTAAGAAGAGAATTGGAAAAGCAGAGAAAGATGCGACTGAAAAACGTATAGGAAGTAGATTGGTATACTTTGATGTTACATCAGAGGAAATAGATACACTGGTTGCTGCACTTGAACAATTAGATCAAATTACAAAGCCTTTTTATGCTGATTTTGAAGATACAGAAAATAACTTTAAAAAGTTTTATAGGAGAATAAAAGAGTTTCTTGAAACAAGAATACTTGAGGCAGAAGACTTAGAGGAGGAATTTAGAGATGTCGTTAAGCGTGTTCTCATTCGACTGGAAGAAGTAGATAAAATTGATGCTACCAGTTCTTTTGATGTTCTGAAAGAGACGATGGCATATTATCTGAAACAAGAGGCTAAGAAGGGCATTAGTGCCAATTGGATTGTCAGAGATTTTGAGCAGATTGACGGTGATATATTAAAGAGCAGAAAACAAAATAAAGATATTGTATATCACTTTGCATGTCTTTCGGATAATGATATAAACGTGACTCGTAGAGACAGATTTCCATGGCCTTTAGATGTGACTTTCTTTGAAGTTGCACAGGATCCTATAGATTGGAAGTATCAGGTTTACGTTAAATCCAGAAGAGAATATAAGAATTTTAAACGTTATGCGTTAATATATGGTCTTCAGTTTAATAGGGTTAAGTTTAAACTAAGCTATGTAAAAAATGTTGATGACAGAGAGAATGAGATGTTTTATTTGCTGAAGATTCTTGAGGCAAAAAAGACATATCCCAAAACAGAACCTGCTGGAATATTACCAGAAGCAGTAAGGCGTTTCCGTTTCGATATTGATACAACTAACAACTATGGACAATATGATTTCTATCGTTATCGGATTTGTAAATATAGATTCCTTTTGGAATCTACAATCGAAAAGAGAGCAGTGTTCAGAGATCATTTTTTGCTCTTAAAATATTTGGAAATATTGTTGGAGAACGCGGCTAGGGTGACGCTTCAAGGTCAGATTGCAACGGAAGATATGCTGCTTGTTACCTTAAATGACGAGTACAGAAAGCTGGAACGAAAATTTGAGTTTGTAAAAGATATGCATACTGAGCGTATGGATATTATTACGAATGCAAAAAAATATTTGCAGAAAAGTGTGTTAAGGAACAATACAACATTCCCTATGATAAGTCCAATAGATGATATATATATGAAAAAACGAGAAGAATTTATATATCTTCAATTAGGTAATGGGGATGGAGCTTTCTCTGGATATTTCAAGGATGTTCCTCAAGGGGAAATAGAAACAAGATTGGCTAGTAATCGTGTTAACGCAGCGGGGTATGAAAAATCTTGTGACGAGTGGTGTCAGTATTGTGCGGTAAGAGAGATTTGTTTGGAACCATACAAGTATGGAAGAAACTAACGATGAAAGGGTGAGACTATGTTATTAGAGAAGATGTATGTGCGCTGTCCGATTGATCATGACATGATTAATCCGCGTGATTTTTTGATGGGGCAGATTAATAAAATAGATAGCTTCGCAGATACTGTCGAGGTTGTGTTTAATGACCCATTTAATTATCGAGTGTACTACGATAACTTCCCGCAAACCGCCCCACTTCCAACTTCGATGGTGCAAAGATGCCAGTTTTTTATTGGGTCAATTGTTCTGTATGAGAAGGAGAAGTATAAGGTTGTTTCTTGCGTAAAAAAGGAAGACGAATTTTATGATTATTATATTGAAAATCTGTATGACAAATCATTGGTTTGCATTCCGGAAAATAGGATTGTGGCACCTTTTACTGTCGGTAAGGTGGATCCGGCTTCTCAGTTGCAACATTATGAATTTCAAAATCCTTGCTGGTTGTTTGGTAGAAGTATTGTTACAAAGACAATGAATGTTCTTGATAATTCAATTATGGGATTTAAGGAGTTGGCAGGATGTAAGATTTTTCTTATGCCGCATCAGCTTAAATCCATTATGAGATGTCTTCAGGAAGAAGTCTGTAGATATATGTTGGCTGATGAGGTTGGTATGGGTAAAACCATAGAAGCTGCATCAATTTTGAAAGTTTTTTTCTCAAGACATAGTGATGTAAATGCATTGATTGTTGTTCCGGGATCATTGTTAGAACAATGGAAAACAGAACTATTCTTAAAGTTTGATCTGTATGAAGGCAAAAATGAAAATAATAATCATATTACATTTGCGGAACTTGAGACAGCGGCTGAAAAAGAATGCAAAGGTCAATGGGACTTTACTATCATTGATGAGGCACACAGGTTATTAAGGTATAAGACCTATTATGAGGCATTTCATAGATTAAGTAGAAATACATCTAATTTACTCTTATTAAGCGCAACTCCAGTTCAGCAGAAAAGGTCCGATTATCTGGATCTGCTTCGTTTGATTTTGCCGGAGAAGTATGATTCGTGTACTAAAGAGCAATTTGATGAATTGGCTGAAAAACAAGGTAATATTACTAAAGCTGCAGCAATGGTACTGTCAAATATCGAAGATTTAGATGAGGCTATAAGAGACTCATTAGAAGCAGAAGAAGATCCACATGATAATGAAGATAGTGAGGATTTTTACGAGGATATTTTGAGTGGTTTTAAGAAGCTTTACAAAATTGTTGCCGATGAAATGCTCAAAGAGATGTATGAGAAAGCGGATTTTGCTGACGAAGATTTGGGACTCCATCATTTTAAAGTGGCTATTTCATATCTGTGTGAAAATTATCAGATTGAGAAGAACATAATCAGAAATAGAAGAGATACGCTTGAGGATTTACCAGAGCGACAACTGACTTCACTTTCATATGCTTTGGATCCGGATAAAAACTTTTATGAATATGGAGCATACCAAGATTTAGTGACATGGATTACTGAAAAAGAATTAACTGAGGAAGAGTTTGAAAAGATATTCAAACCTCTTTTTGGCGCATTCTTTAGTTCACCCTGGGCATTTGAACAGCAGGTAAGGCATCTGGAAGCAGATGGAGTTATCATCCCAGATAGATTAAGAGAGAACCTGCGTAGATGGAAGATGTATGAGCAAGATATTGCTGACAATATAGTGGATGTTCTGGATGAACCGAAAGAACATACTTCTCGAATAGTTCAGACGATGTACTATCTTGATGAATATGCAACTGATTCCAAGGTGGTACTATTTACAAATTATAGAGAAACTTTTGAATTATATGAGGAAATGCTTGCTGATTTTTATACCGAAGACGGGTTCAGTTGCTTTAGAAGGGGCATGTCTACTGATGAATTAGAGGTTAATGTTTGCAAATTCCAGAATGATAAGAATTGTACCATTATGCTTTGTGATGAATCAGGTGGAGAAGGTAGAAACTTCCAATGCGCGGACTATGTAGTTCATATTGATTTACCGTGGGATGCAAATGCAATAGAGCAGAGAATTGGTCGACTGGATCGTATGGGAAGAGAAAGTGGAAGACCTATTGTGTCAGTAGTTCCATATGCGGAAGAAACATTAGAAGAGGAATTGTTTAAGTTCTGGGATAATGGATTGAAGATATTTAACCATTCATTGAGTGGACTGGAAATCATCATGAATGATATTAATAATGCGATAGTATCTGCCATCATTAAAGATTTTAGATTTGGATTAATAAATGAAATACAGAATGTAATTGACAGATCAGAAAGACTTAAGGAAGAAGTTCGTGAAGAACAGCATTTTGACACGGCTGCTTACATTTACAGACCGATGAATCAGGAGTTAATTAGTCTGGTTAAGTATTACAACCGCAATGAAAATAAAATGTTTGCAGATGCAATGCTCCAGTGGGCGATGCTTTCTGGCTTTAGAGATGTTGTAGAAAAAGATGAAGTTATAAGTTTTAACGACAATTCTTTTTCTACAAAGTCAGCAGAAAACTCATTACTTATCCCGCCGAATTGGGATTCCTATTTTGCACAGAGACAAAATCAATTTATTAGTAAGATACATGAATTGCGGCAGGATAAGCAAGATAAAAAGACATCCCACTATAGTCGATCAATTGATGGCACATTTAGCCGAAAGAAAGCTATTGAAAATGACTATATCCACTTTTTTGCGCCGGGAGACGACATATTTGATTGTATTGTAGATAATGCTATGAGATCTTGTAGAGGTCAGGCCGCTGCATTTGCAATGAGGGCAAGCATTAATTGGACAGGATTTGTTTATACATGGTCACTTTATCCTAACGAAAGATTATTGATTGAAAAAGGAGTCCCTCTTTCGTACTTGAGTGCATTTAGAAATTATCTGGCTGTTGAGCAAGTTCAGGTTCCTGTAAGAATTCGCGCAGAGGGTGATATTGCAGATGAAAAGGTTATAAGAGAGTTCAATCTTATGTTGCAACGTGACTTTGAAAGCAGTAAGGATGATATAGATCATCTTGGAAGACGTAGTAGGAATGAAGGATTTTTACATGTATTCTCCCAGCATAGAGCAGCTAATATTGATTATTTTAGAAGTGCTTATCCGCAGGAAAGATGGGATGATTTGGTTAAAAAATCAAGGAAGGTTAGTAAAGATAAGGCTTTGAAGGCACTGAGGGAGCAATCACATACCGCAGAAGCCAAAGCAGAGATGGATAGAATTCTTACTTCAATGATTGCTACTTCAGAATACTATAATCAAGAACTTGGAGATTATGACAAAATGAAAGAAATATATGATGTTGTATTGGAAAGTCTTACAAAACCAACTGTTAGACTAGAATCGGCATGTTTCGTTTGGATGGTGAAAAAATAATGGATACTAAGGTTATTGAGGCCTACGTTGAAAACTACATAAATGGTAACGCTAGTGGAAGTATGCCAGAATTGTCGGGTGGGAGTTCTGCCATTGATAGTTTCAGATACAATACGGCAAAGAGATTAATTGCTTATTTTGATAAGTTCAAGGCTGGAATTGCAGGTAAGGATGTCTTTTTGTGTTCTCTAAGGAACTATTTGTTAGTTTTTCAGAATGAGATTTCTGTTTCAGAGGGAGTGATTTCTCCAGATAATGAGTATGGCATTATGAAAAATGCAGATGGACTGTACTATGCAAGTCTTGAAATGCCAGAATATATTGATTCTTTTTTCGTTGATCAAGCTTTTCAAAGAAAGAAGGTAGGAAATGCTGCGGAAAAACAGAATGATGTATTCTATGGTAATAATGCGTATATTTACAATCTGACTCACTATAAGGAATTCAAATCTTTAGAGCAGAAATTGGCAGTGTTTGGAGCTCTCAATACACCCGAGGGATATACTACTTTGGTTTCACTCCCAACTGGTGGTGGAAAAAGCTTAATTACACAAACAATGGCGTATCAGCAGGATGGCTTAACGATTGTTATTGTTCCAACTGTATCGTTGGCAATAGACCAGGTGCGTAATGCTAAGAACAATATTAATCATAATGCTGATAATGAAATATTTTGTTATTACAGTGGCATCGAATTAGAACGTAAGAATTCGCTTAGAAACGCAATAAAAGCTGAGACAGCAAGGCTGTTATTTATATCGCCAGAGGCACTTATTCGAAATACGGAATTTGTGAATATAATAGATGAGGCTAATGCAAAAAAGTATCTCAAGAATCTAATTGTCGACGAAGCTCACATTGTAATTGAGTGGGGAAATTTTTTCAGAGTTGATTATCAATGTCTTGAGCCTTGGAGAAATGAACTATTGGTAGTTAATTCACAGCTTCGTACCGTTTTATTATCTGCTACCTATACGAAAACGGCAGTAGTGAAACTGAGGCAGATGTTTGCATCGACCGGAAAATGGATCGAGGTTAGGTGTGATGCATTGAGGCGTGAGCCGCGTTTTGCACTTGTGAAAGCAAAAAGTTATTCGGATAAAAGACGAAAAATGATTGAATTGGTGAAGAAATTGCCACATCCAATGGTTGTTTATATCAATTCACCGAAAGAAGCGGAGGAAATTAAGAAGACACTTATTTCCGCAGGTCTGAATAACTTGGAGACATTCACAGGAAATACAAAGTCTGCTGAGCGAGAAAGAATCATTAGGGACTGGACAGAAAACAAAATAGATTTGATTATTGCGACATCTGCATTTGGAGTTGGAGTTGACAAAGGAGATGTAAGAACTGTTTTGCATTTGTATATACCTGATACTCCAAACCAGTATTATCAGGAACTTGGTCGAGGTGGAAGAGACGGTTTGGTGAGTTTGAGCGTAATGTGCATAAATCCAGTTGATGATATTGAATCTGCTTACAGAAGAATGAGTGTTGTGCTGAAACCAGAAACTATCTGGAAAAGATGGGTATTCATGTATAAAAGTCCTAAAACTTCGTGGTTTAAGGGAATGATTATAATCGATACATCAGTAAAGCCAAAAGAAGGAACGGATAACGAGGGTAATGCCTTGGATATTCAGTGGAATGTTTATGTAATCCTTTTGCTGAGAAGGCATAATTTGATTTCGATTAAGTCAATGGTATATGACGCAAGCAATGAAAGCTACAAAATACGAATAGATATATTGGATGATTCATTGCGTAGTGAATCATTAGTTGTACCGCAGATTATAAAAGATATAAGAGATAGGGAATCTGTTGGTTTTGAAAAGGAGCTTAAGAGAATAAAAAATGGAATAGAATTTAGTGACAGAATTTGCTGGTCAGAAATGTTTTATTCCACATATGATAAAGTTTCTATGTATTGCGGTGGTTGCACAAAACATCAGTATCCAGAAATGATGGAGGAAGGAAAGTTTCCATTATTATTACCTGTAAAAGAGCCTAAGAAAATAATCTCTCCGGAATTAAATAAACTGTGTCAAGGGGAAAACGAGGTTTTGGTTATAGGTGAAGAGGATGATTTTTCTTTGATGAATCGTTATGTGAATGCGGGTGCTAGCATAATTGTAGTTGAAGATACTGGCATTGAAAATGGTTTTGATTTAATTCTCAATATGAATAAGCGGAGTAATGTAATGATTATTGGAATTAAGGAATATCGTGAACTTTGTTCACAGGGATCTAGCTATTATATTTCGGGTGGTGTTGTTGCTTTATATAATTCTGGTGCTGATAAGGCATATGAATTTTGCTCAACACTTAGAAAGTATAAGAATAACGATATCAGATTGATTCATATTGTCAAAGAAGATTATTTTATTCAGAAGGTTCAAAAGCCAATATCTGCTATGGTTGAAGGACCAAGGATAGATAGTTATATTTTGGAAAGGATGTAGGAAAAATGTTTGGAAACAGAATGAAAACTACTGCAATTCCTGAAAGAGTATATGCATTATGTAGAGCAGTAGCATCTAAACCTGTAGATGATGCTGTATTGAAAAAATCTCTTGAGCCACAGCAGTTGGGGGGGAAAACACAGTATTATGGGGATGTTAAAGCGGCAGCTAGTGAATTGATGCTGATTAATGAAAAAGAGAATAATATATATTTGGCCGTAGATAAGTCTATTGTTAAGTCTCCGGATATAATGCGCCAATACATCAATTTAAATTGGGAGATACAGTGTGACAGTTTGTTTTATAAAGTTACGCAGGTCTATTTTGACATGGATATAGAAGTTCTTGAACACAGTAGCGTTTCAAAAATGAGTGATTTAATGAGTACTAAAATTGGAGTTAAAGTTGTTGAAGATGATATGAGAGCTTGGCGTTTTTGGATTCCATTTCTGGGGTTAGGGTATTTACATGAACCACAGACAAAGGTTGCAGGGATTATTTTGCCTAATACTGGTATTTTTATAAAAGATATTATAGAGGGGTTAAAAATTAAGAAAAACACAGAGTACACAATAGATGCATTCGTTTCTGTAATACAGCCCTATGCAAATATCGTTTTAAAAAATGCTTTTGAGACGAAAAAGTTGAACTTTGGTTTTTCCAATGGCTTAAGAATGTTAGATGAACTTGGAGTGCTTATTGTTGAACACCGATCTGATGCGCAAGAAATATGGTCACTGTATCCGATGAGTAGCGATGATGAGGACGACATCGTTACCCACATTACGATAGGAGGGGTGAAATGAATATATCCATCGCAAAAGAACGACTTTCAGAAGTTATTCGTATTGATACTATTACAAGCTCTTATGGAGATTTTTTGGCAACTCACGTACCATTTAAGAATATTCAGCTTCAAAAGGTATATGGGTCTGGGAATCCGTCAAAAGCATATACAGAAGAACAAATATACAAAAAGATAGTTTTAAATGCAAAAGATCAACATCAATTTATTCTTGTTATTGGTGCAAGTGGTGCGGGAAAATCACATTTGATTAGATGGTTTGATGCGAAAATTGAGAGACAAAAGCCGGATGACGAAGTTGTCTTATTTGTAAGGAGAAGTGACAATACACTTAAAGGGACAATAAAACAATTGCTTGAAAAGCCGGAAGTAGCATCCATTAGAAATAAAGACCTATATGATAGACTTGTCAATGCGACTGCTACTATAAGCGAGAGCAAATTGAAGAATAAAATCTATCATGAATTCATTCAGGAAATAGAAGATGATAACGGTGAAAATGTAGATTATTTAAGTAATTCTGATAGACGAAGAATAGTTTTGTTATTTAATAACGAATTATTTAAAAACCGTTTGATGGATGAAAACGGGCCGATTGAACGTATATTTGCCAAGGTGGCTGAAGGTGGAAGTGCAGATAATAGGGATGTGAAACCGGAATTCTTTGAGGAAGATTTTATAGTAGACATTGCTTTCTGTGATAAAGTGGAACATGCAGGAGGAGAAAGAAAACTTGTATCATTTTTAGATAAATTATATACAGAGGAAGATCTCCCCGCGGATATTGCTAAGTATCTTAATTCAAAAGTAGATACAGTTATTCAAAGTTGTGCTGGTTTGGAATCTGGTGATTTTGAACAGGTTTTTAAAGAAATACGAAAAGAACTCAAATTACAAGGGAAATCATTAACTTTGCTAATAGAAGATATAACTGCATTTACAGGGGTGAATGAAGCTTTATTGAATGTTTTATCTACTCCTCATACAGGCGATTATGCGCAGGAAGGAATGTGTAGAATATCCTCAATCATTGGAACAACAAGTGAGTACTATACAACAAACTTTCGTGATAACTACAAAGCTCGTGTAGATAATTTCATTGTTATTCCGGATGATGTTTTTGGCGCTAATGAAGAAGATTTATGTGAATTTGCTGGAAGATATCTAAATGCTATGTCTCTTCCAAAAGAGGTCATAGAAAATTGGGTTATTAATGGTGCACCAGAGTCTTCCCTACCGATTCATGATATGGTTGAAGGTGACGGCTGGGACAGCGCACTCACTGAGGAGGGTAAAAAGTTAAATCTATTTCCTTTCTCAAAACAATCTATTGTCTATTTGTATAACAATCTACTTCAAGAAGGATATCGCACACCTAGATTTTTCTTGAGAGATGTGATAGAGAAAACAATAAGAGATGCATTATGGAATTTTAGTGGTTTTCCGGGATTTAAGATTGTTAATACAAGGGTAAATACATCTACGCTACGTGAAGCTATACAAAAGGTAACATCAACAAATGAGCAATTTGAGCGCTTGTATCTTTTTATGTGTGTATGGGGGAATGGAACGACAGAGACATATGTTGATGATGGAATTACATACATTGCAGGTTTATCGACAAAAGTCTATGAAGATATGTCGTTGCCTCTTATAACGGGTAAAAGGGTTGAAAAAAAGAAGGCTGCCGAGTTACCAATTAGAGACAATAAGGCAGATACAGAACAAAAGAAAGAAAATAGTGTTGTAAAAACGGTAGAACAATTAGCTGCTGAAAAGAGAGTTCAGGATGAAAGAGCACAATTAAACGAAAGTTTACAGATAATAGAGCATTGGATTTCAGGAGGAACTATAAACGTTGGTCCAACCACAGGAAATGTGGCTTTAATTTCTAAAGCAAGGGAGGACATGTGTAATTATTTATATTCAGCTATTGATTGGCAAGCAGAAGGCGTTTCAATGGATAATATAAATAAGATAAAAAGAGTTAAGGATAGGCTGGTTGGTTTAGAGAGACAGAAGCGAGGCGAAGATCAAATGTTTTATAAGCTACCAGCTGACAGAGATACGCAGGCTATTATTGAAGCTTTTTTAGAATGGAATGTTTTGGGAAAAAGAAGTTGGAATTTCGACGGTGCTGCCAAAAGAGTGTATAAAGTTCAAGTTTGGACAGAAAAAATAAAAGAACCTTTGATTAGGTCAATTACTACATTTGAGAATAATGATATTGACTATTTTAAATGTGCTGTGATGTCGGAATATTATCGCATTATTCTCCTAGGATTATCAAAAGCTACTACGGTTGATGGACTTAAATCAGATCATATTATTGAAAATGATATTAGAAATCTTGGCGTAAATTCGCATTCAGAATCATGGAATAAACTTGCGGCGTATGTAACAAGAAATGAAAGTGACAAAATTAATAGGGAAACAGTAATTCAATATTGTAATGTCATTCAGGCAGAGAGTCATGAGCAGGTATTTCTTGACCGTGAAAAATTTGATGCGATGGTACGGTTAGTGAAAAATGAAAGGCTTACTATTGACGATGCAGTATTAGATGCTGTTGATCCGGTTAAGCCTCGAAGGGATGCCAGAGATTTGCTTAGAGAAATCTTAGGACGTTTAAATAAGGTTCAAGAAGATGAACTTGCAAAAGCTGCTGAAGTAATGGCGACAATTAAAAATAACTTCGGGACAACGGATATTGATGATGAAGATATCGAGGATATGGTTGAGAAAATCATTGAATTTTATAGAACTGCTGAAGACAGCAAGTTGCCTGGAAAGTATGATCAGGAGTTATTTGATGAAGTAAAAAAATATTCAACGTCAACAAGTAAGGCAATTAAAGAAATTGTTGCTGCACAGAAGACTACAAATGCATTGGATTGCATATTGGCATTTTCACAGGATCCGATAAGAAAGGTAGAAAAATTGGATCAATTATTAAAGAAAGTTGTTGCTGATATGGCCAAGATACAAGCTGAACTCACTGTGAGAAGAGAAAAACTTGGAGGCGGTAGTAATCCATCCGGTTCGCAAAACGTATTTGATAACGAAAGGCTTACAATTAGTGAGTGTAGTAAAGTGTTGGAAAGATTGGAGGGGACGGTATGTTAATCGATACATTAAATGAATGCATTATTGATATGAAATCTGTCCGCGAAATGGAGAAAGTCTCTGCAGACACTAAGAAACAAGCGGCAGCGGATTATGATTTTAAACAGTTGATTATTAATTTGAAACAAATGATTGATGAAGTCAATCTTGCTGTTGAAAATTCTACATTTAGGCCTTCTTCCAATGTTTTAAGTACATTGAAGAGTTTTATCGGAGTTTGTGATAAGATTGTTCAGTCTGGTGCGGCGAATAATGCTACGACGCAGTCCATTTCATCAGAATCAAAGAAAATATATGCTGTTATTGGACAGGAGTGGGCATTGTTTTACACAGAATATACAAAAAATACGCTTAGTCTTCTTGATACAATAAAAGGCATTTTAAAGGATGAAAAAAATGCTATCTACGCTGCAAATAAGATTAAAAAGGCTTCTGCTTGGAATTCTGTTGTTGAGAATTATAACTATTTGAAACAAGGTATGGATGAAGCAGAAGGACTTTTGAAGGAGTTAGGGTTTGATGAAGATTCTCCAATATTAGCATTTCTTAAAATGGTAAGTGAAGGTAATGCTACTATATTGGATCTTACTGAGGATATCTTGAAATGGATAAGAGAAGAAAACTTAGCGGGTAAAATGCATATACGACTATAATCAAGGAGATACGTAAGATATGATACATATAAATAGTGCTACAATTCTGAATTATAGATCTTTTAGAAGTTCAGGCAATAGGCTAACCAATTTACAAAGTATTAATGTGCTTGTAGGAAAGAACAATGTAGGAAAGACTAATGTATTAAGGGCAATTTATTTGTTTTTTAATGCGGATACATATGATGTATCATGTGATAGAAATATTATTAAACAGCTTACGGGTGGGCAATCTAAAGATCCTAGGATTAGTATTGAATTCGAAGATGACGAAATGTTTCCTGGTAGAACTGTTAAATATAGTATTATATGTGATCTTAATAATGACAAAAAGGATCAGAGGTATTCAATTACTTCTAAGGATGACCAAGTAGCTCAAAAATTAGACAGCAGTTCGAAAATTAAAAAATATATTTTGGGACGCGTCAAGTGTATTTATTTAAGTACAACAGATGAAGATATAGAGGGACAAACTAATTCACTTATTAATGATTTGATTTTAAAGTATTTCAAAAAGCAAAGTAAAGAGATACAGAAGACCATCGACAAATTTGAAGAACAATATAAGGAGTTGATGAAGACTTTTGAAAATAACATTGATAGTATAGAAGCTAGTTTGGCTAATCAGTTTAGTGGAATGCGTGATATGGGGATTACCCCGAAATTAAGCATAAACTCTTCAAAAGAAATCACAGGATTTTTGTTAGAAAACATTAAGTTACAATTAGATGATTCTTATGTGCAGGATATAGGAAACAAAGGAGCTGGTGTTCAACGAGCATCTCTCATTATGCTTAGTCTTTTTTTGCTTAATGAAATCTATTCCAGAGAAAATAAGGTAATATTACTTGATGAACCAGAGGCGTTTTTATATCCTTTACTTGTTAAAAAAGTTAAAGGTGTATTGGAAGAAAATGTTAAAGGAACTAATAATTTTCAAATGTTTTTGACATCACATTCAAGAGATTTTCTTAAGGAGATAAATAATCCGATATATTGTTTTCACTATATTAAGCAACTGAAAGAGGAAAAAGAATATCAAAGAAGTAAAAATGGAATAGAGATAAATAAGTATTCTGTGATAGAAACTTTTTCGAGACAAAACAAATATGAAGTATTAAAAAATTATGGATTGCTTGATGACATAGATGACTATGAATATGTTATTGTATGTGAAGGTGAGACAGATAAGAATTATTTACTTGAAATACTAAAAGACAAGGCAGATATTCCACAAATTCGCTATGGAAAATATGCTGACATAGGTAATGGAACGGAAGTAAGCATTGATTATAAGTATGTTGGGAAAGGGGCAAATTCAATTATTCCTATTCTGATATATCTTGATCGAATAAGTGAAATTCCAAGAAAAGTATTTGTATTATTGGATGGAGATCAGGCCGGAAGTGATGTCGCAAAGAAAATACATCCGAACGAATTTGAACACCTCGATTTGATGATAGTGCAGACTGGGAAAGATAAGCAAATTGAAGATGAGGTCTACACAAAACAGGACTATGCGGATAGAGTGTAAGCAGGTAATCATCCGTATCTGTCATGCCCCCACTTTTTCTGATACAATCTTTTCAAAACCTGAGAGGAATT